>JAUXWR010000502.1 GCA_030680075.1 Legionella sp. | reverse complement strand
TCCGGGCTACGAATGAGTTGTGTTTAATTAGTTGTAACTATCAAATGTAGCCCGGATTAGCGCTAGCGTAATCCGGGAATGCGCTACTCCGGAATACCAAGATCCCGGATTACGCTTCGCTAATCCGGGCTACGAATGAGTTGTGTTTAATTAGTTGTAACTATCAAATGTAGCCCGGATTAGCGCTAGCGTAATCCGGGAAATGCGTACGAATGGCCGCTAGAATGAGGTAAAACATGTTAGTATTTCCAGCTATTGATCCAGTAGCATTGTCCATAGGCCCTCTTAAAGTGCATTGGTATGGCCTTATGTACTTAATCGCTTTTTTGCTCGCCTGGGGGTTGGCACGTTGGCGGGTAAAGCATTACAAGCTTGACTGGACACCCGAGCAGGTTGGTGATTTGATTTTTTATGGCGCGCTCGGCGTGATTATTGGCGGGCGTCTTGGCTATATGTTGTTTTATAATACCCATCAATTATTGGTTAGCCCCTGGAACTTGCTTAAATTATGGGAAGGCGGGATGTCTTTTCATGGCGGGTTATTGGGTGTGGCGGTTGCAATATTCATTTTTTCTGCCAAATTTAAAAAGCCCTATCTCGAGATAGGTGATTTCGTGGCGCCTCTGGTTCCCTTAGGGTTAGCGGCCGGGCGTGCCGGAAATTTTATTAATGGCGAGTTATGGGGGCGGGTGAGTGACGTGCCATGGGCTATGGTGTTTCCCGGGGCGGGTTACGAGCCCCGCCATCCATCGCAATTATATGAATTAGGATTAGAAGGCATTGTATTATTTATCGTCGTTTGGTGGTACGCCTCAAAGCCGCGTCCTGCAGGTTGCGTCTCGGCGGTTTTTTTAATAGGTTATGCAATAAGTCGATTGATAATCGAGTTCTTCCGAGAACCTGACGTGCAATTAGGCTTTGTGGCTTTTGATTGGTTGACGATGGGGCAGTTATTGTCAATTCCCATGTTGTTGGGTGGTATCTGGTTATGGTGGATTAAGCGATGCAAACATATTTAGAGTTCTTAAAGCACATTTTACAACAAGGCGTTGAAAAGTCCGATCGCACCGGTACCGGCACTCTATCCGTATTCGGTTATCAGATGCGTTTCAACCTGCAAGAAGGCTTCCCTTTGGTCACCACCAAAAAGCTTCATATTCGAAGTATTGTGCATGAATTATTGTGGTTCTTAAAAGGGGACACCAATATTGCCTACTTAAATGAAAATGGGGTGAGCATTTGGAACGAATGGGCGGACAGTAATGGCGAGTTGGGTCCTGTGTATGGCCGTCAATGGCGTAATTGGCCTACTCCTGATGGCCGCAGTATTGACCAGTTAACGGATGTTTTGCAGCAAATAAAAACCAATCCTGACTCACGTCGCCTTATCGTGAGCGCCTGGAATGTGGGTGAGCTGGATAAAATGGCGCTGATGCCTTGCCATGCTTTGTTTCAGTTTTATGTCGCTAACGGTAAGTTATCGTGTCAATTGTATCAGCGCTCGGCCGATGTTTTTTTAGGCGTGCCTTTTAATATTGCTTCTTATGCTTTATTAACGCACATGGTGGCAGCTCAGTGTAATCTTGAGGTTGGTGACTTTGTCTGGACTGGCGGTGATTGTCACCTTTATACCAATCATTTGGAACAGGCACGTACTCAAATATCTCGAGCGCCTCTAGCTTTGCCACAACTAGTTATTAAAAATAAACCGGCTTCCATTTTTGAGTATAAGTTTGAAGATTTTGAATTTTGCAATTATCAATCGCATCCTGCGATTAAAGCACCTATTGCGGTTTAAATAATAAATTATGAACAAAATTATTGCAAATAGATTTAATATATGTCATGATGTCGTTTTTTTATGAGGAATGAATTATGACTTTTTTTTACACAGACGTTAAAAAAATGAAAGGGTACAATTATGAAGAGAGAATGGATGAGCTGAGTAGAATTAATAAAATTCCTTATGTGAGTATAAGAATAGACGCATTAAAAAGGTTTCTTGAAGATGAAAACAAAATTTTGGCTCATTTAGGCGCTCCATATTCGCAGGCTCAAAAGTCCGCGATGCAAAAATTAGCCCAGTCTTCCCAGCCACAAACTCCCTATGTTCAAAATCGAGAGTGGTCTATGAGTTGTTAGAGCCATTACAGACTTGCTAGAGATTACTTCGTCTGCAGCAACTTCTGCAGACGATCAATCTCTTCGAGTAACTCAATTGCAAGCCCCGCGCCTGCCAAATTAACGCCTAAATCTTTAGTCAAGCTCAATACTTTATGAATGCGCCGAAAGGCTTCGTTATCAAACTGCAACTCATCCTGGTCGTCTTTTTGGGCTGACACTATCCCCTCATTAACAATTTCAATAATGGTTTCAGTAGAAACCCCAAAGGTATAAGTGACTTCGCGTAATGACAAATAAAACCACTCTTCCGTTGGTGCGGGATTATTTTTATGGATTGTCATTTGCTAACTCCTAATTTTTCCCTTGGATTAAAATCGAGGGTTTTGCCGAGTTCTTCGTAGAGTTTCGTCGCCTGCTCATTTTCAACCGTCGGTATAACTATCTTCAGGTTAACTATCTGATCGCCCGCCGGTGTACCGGATAATCCTCGTCCTTTAAGGCGTAGTTGTTTGCCACATTGAGATAGCTTGGGGATTTTTAATTTTACAGCGCCTGCAAGAGTCGGTACTTGTACGGTCGCGCCCAATGCTGCTTCCCAGGGGCTTATGGGTAATTCCAGATAGATGTCTTTTTTCTGCAGAACAAACCAGGGATGGGGGGTAATTGTGATTTCAATGTATAAATCGCCAGCTCGACCGCCGTTTGGGCTGGTACTTCCCTGGCCTTTCAGGCGAATTTGCTGATTATCGCCAATGCCTTTCGGAATTTTTACTTTTATGGCCTTTTGTTGATAATCCATTTGGCCATAGTTAGTCATAACCGGGAGTTGTAATTGCAGGGTTTTTTCAGTCCCATTGAAGCTGTCTTCAAGGCTTATGGCAAGTCTTGCGTGAATATCTTGTCCTTTTTCATGAAATGAATGTTCTTGCTGTTGGCGTTGCCTGAAAATACTGCTAAGAAACTCTTCAAAGTCAGCGGCTGTACTCGAGTCATAATCTTGTGAATAGTGTTGCTGTTGTTGAGGTCTTTGCGAAGGCTCTTGCCAATATTGGCCATATTGGTCGTATTTTTTGCGTTTCTCGGGATCTTTCAGCACCTCGTAGGCTTCACCCACTTCTTTAAATTTGTTCTCGGCATTTGCTTCTTTGCTGACATCGGGGTGATATTTACGCGCAAGTTTTCGATAGGTTCGTTTTATCTCTTCCTGACTTGCGTTTTTTTCAAGGCCCATTACTTTGTAATAATCTTTATATTCCATATCGTGTCTTTTTAAACGTTGTAATTGAATTTTGAGGTACAGAGATGATTTTTGTCAATTTTTCGTTAAAATTGGTTGTTTTGGAATTTATGTAATACAGTTTATAGAAAATTGTAGAAAGGAATTCTGATGAGTCAAGTGCAAATATGTGATAACTGTGGCGCAAGAATTGAAATAGAAGACACCGATGCTTTGGAAGCAGGCAATGAGACCTTGCCTGAAGAAGATGAAAACCCACAAGAAAATGTATTATGTGAGAATTGTACGCATCAGGCTATGTTGAACAAAATCTGAGATTTCTCGGTGTGTTAATCTACCTCAGAGCCGTTCATGCTGAGGAGGGGTGGTAACCTCGTCTCGAAGCACACACCAAGACCGGCTGAGCTTCAAGTCCTCGTGTAAACATAAACAATAAAAACTCTACACTCAATTAGGGCCTGTTGACAATTCATAGCTCACCTACGTGCCGCGGCTTGTCCGCGGCATCCAGTAGATGGTCAAATTAACATAAGTTCTTGTTAATCTATGGATTAATAGGAGCAAACTCATATATCGGTTCTGACACAAAGTATAAAACGAGTTTGCAATGCTTAGTAATGCTTAATGATGAGCAATGGTTCAAGCTAAGGAAGAACATGTTACAGCATGGAATTGATGACAAACCTAATCTTAGTATGATGGTTGAGGCGATGTGGGCTGTCTTGGCGAGACCTATCAGCAAATTTTTTTGGATGCTGGAATTCAATTTATCAACAATTTAATCGATGGTATGAAGAAATTTGCCAATGATTGAGATTTACTGGATGCCGCGGACAAGCCGCGGCACGTAGGTGAGCTGTGAATTGTCAACAGACCATAGTTGTATGATTTTGTCTCTTTTTGCTCTATCAGTTCAGTTTGAAGGTCAAGAAGTAAGGATGGGTAAACCGGCTTGTAAAACCTTTGAAAAACAGGATGTTTTTCGAGAGCGGCCATGGATGGCGAAAAGCGTGTTTTACAAGCCGGTTTACCCAGCCTTACTTCCTTTTCGGAACTCCCATCTCTTGATTGTTAAAGAGACGGGAGTTAGCTATCAAGCAAAATTCAATGAATAAGAGTAAGAATTAAACCCATCATAAGTCATTCCTTCATACACAAGACCCATGCAAGAAGCGCTTATCGTAGGATGAGGCATAAAAGGACCGTCTTTAATATCAACAACACACCAATTATAGGCATCATAAGCAACAGTAACGTGCGCATAACCAGTATGGCATTGCACCGTATCCCGTAATTCGAAACTTTTTGGACCAACGACTTGGATGTTAATATCGCTATTACTGTTGGCACTCATAATGAAGATGCCAGGGTGAGTGGTGTCGCTTAAATGAAAGAAATCTTTATACCCGCAAAGTTTTTGGTCAGCGTTCGCGTTTAAACTTAAACCACAAGCAAGTACTAATAATAGAGCCTTTTTCATATTCATTACATCCTTTCAAAGAAATCGAACAGGCATTGTATGCAAATGAAAGCCAGGACACAACCGGTTCGAATCACTGAAATAAATGGCGAATTTTGTCCGGTAAAGAGATTGATTTACTGCGTGAATAATCCACCCACACAATTTTACAGCTCCCTTCTGCCATTAGCTGCTCATCTTGAAATAACTCATGATCAATGACAAAACTTGAGCGTCCTATACTATGGATGCTGCTATTGAGGGTTAACGTTGCAGGGTAAATAACCGGCTTTAAAAAAGTGCACGCTGTATGCACAATGACAGGCCCCGCGCCTTCTCGCAAATTCACTTGCAAACTGGCCAGCCATTCGATACGTGCTTCCTGAAAATAATCAAAGTAACGTGCATTGTTCACATGACCCAAGGCATCCATCTGCCCCCATTCAATAGCAAAAATTTTCTGATGAATAGCCAGTTTTTTTAGTGTCATGATAAATCCTGAGGATCAACGTCCACATTCCAGCGAACGCCCAATGTTTGTTTCGTCATTGTTAACCACTCACGCATCACCGTCAATGTATGTTGTAGCGCTCGGCGCGTCGGTGCTTTCAGTAATAATTGCATCCGATATTGATTTGCCTTTCGTGCAAGTGGTGCCGGAGCTGGGCCCAAAACCTGAACGGGATGAGAGCCTAGATAGTTTTTTATTAATTGCAATAGTTGCATGACTTTGTGGCTTTGCGAATCTTGAGCACGAATAACTGCCAAATAATGGTAGGGCGGCAGAGCTGCTTGCTCGCGAGTGCTTAATAGCGCTTTAGCAAAGGCATCATAGCCTTCCTGAATAAGCAGATTTAATAAAGGATGATGAGGTAAATGCGTTTGAATGATTACCTGACCCGGGAACTCAGCACGCCCGGCGCGCCCCGCAACTTGTGTTAATAGTTGCCCTAATTGCTCAAGCGCGCGAAAGTCCTGATTGTAAAAACCGCAATCCGCATCAACTACTACGACGAGTGTTAACCTCGGGAAGTGATGGCCTTTTGCCAACATTTGAGTACCAACAATAAGCTGTACCTGCCCGTCATTAATGAGGTCAAGCCGAGTATTTAGTTCATCTTTTTTCCGCACTACATCCCGGTCAATTCGCAAAATTTCAGTATCAGGAAATTCGCGCTCAAGGTAATCATAAATTCGTTGCGTGCCTGAACCAATGGGTATTAGTTCCTTGCCATTGCATTTTTTACAGGTTGAAGGGATGGGCTGCGTCAAGCCGCAATGGTGGCAAATCAGGCGATGACTCTGGCGGTGCATGGTCAAGTGGCTATCGCAGGCACGGCAATCGACCATAAACCCGCAGGCATGACAGAGCAAAACCGGAGCAAACCCGCGGCGGTTTATGAACACCAGTACTTGATTGCCATTTTTCAAGTGATCATTAATGATGTGCAAGGTAGGTGACGCAATGCCCTCATGCAGAGTGTGGTTGCGTAAATCAATCAGCTGATAATGGAGGGGCGCGCTTTTCATGGCCTTATTATTGAGGCGCAATAAGGTATATTTTTGTAAATTACAATTATGCACACTCTCAAGGCTTGGCGTGGCAGAGCCTAAAATAATGGGAATATTGGCAATATGCGCCCGCATAAGTGCTGAGTCGCGAGCCGAGTAACGTACGCCCTCCATTTGTTTGAGTGACGAATCATGTTCTTCGTCAATAACAATTAAACCAAGATTAGGCAGAGGCGTGAAAATCGCTGAACGTGTCCCGATGACAAGCTTTACCCGATTAGTATTGGCCGCCTGCCAGGCCGTAGCTCGCTGGGTTTCATTGAGATTAGAGTGAATAACCACCATTGGCTCGCTAAATCGCGCACTAAAACGCGCCAGTAATTGCGGCGTTAGCCCAATTTCCGGAACAAGAATCAATACTTGTTTTTCTCGTGCCAAAACTTCCGAGATGACTTGTAAATACACCTCCGTTTTGCCACTTCCGGTAACTCCCTGTAGTAAAAAACAATGATAGGCATGCAAATGTTGCCTGATAGATTCTACCGCCAGAGCCTGCTCTTCATTTAATACCAGGGGAGGGCTGCCGCCTGGGCTGCTGTAATCGGGTAAATCAACCTGTTGGGTCTTCTTGATAATTTGCAAGCCTTCAAGACTTGCGCAATGAGCGGTGGTAAATCCTGCTCCGGTTAGTGTTTTTTTGGCGATTGGTCTTGAAAAATCCTTAAGAAAATCAAGCAAAGCATGTTGTTTTACGGCTCTTTTGTTGATTAATTCGTGGGCTTTAACTGCTGACATCGCTAATTGATAATAGTCGCTCAATGGCAAGGATGCCGGTGCGCCTTCACGTAATTTTTTAGGCAGCGCCAGGGGGATGACTTCCGACAAAGGCGATTGATAGTAGCGGCTAATCCATTGACACAAGTTTAATGTAGCTTCTGATAATAACGCTTCTTTATCAATAATCTCTCCGACAGGTTTTAGCGTGAGATTATTTTCAGACGCTCCAATTCCGACCACCACGCCTAAGCGATTTTGCCGTCGAAAAGGCACCCATACTCGCGAGCCGATCAGCAGTCTTTCATTGGTTGTATAATCAAAAAAATCGCGATTAGTGTGCGGTATACACACTTTAACGACGGTATTCTCCGACATCTAACGGTGCCATTCGTGACTGGCTGATTGCCCGGGGGCGGAAAATACTTTAACGACTACCTTTTCAATGCGGTGTTTTAATAATTCATCATTATCTTTGATGAGCTCTGCTACAAACCAGCGCGATAACTCTTCGACAGTAATATTGGATAGCGGCATGAGCGTTACATCTTCTTTCAAAAAAGGGATTTTCTTGTTATTGAAGGTGAAATAATAATACTCGTCATCTTCTGCGAACTGTAAGAAAGGCGAAAATTGCGGCATTAAGAAGGTCTGATTTAAAAAACGGCATAATTTATGAACCCGTTCTTTGTAATAGCGGTAATCAAAGGTCATCCCATTATCTTCTACCCAGGTGGTGAGCGCTAAATAAACGCCATACATGTGGCCATGTAACGGTTCACGTTCGGTGGCGGAAAAAATAGTGGTGTGGCCTGCAGAAAATTTCATCGATTCTTTTTGCAGCTCGACCGTGGTCAAATATTTGCTCATTTATAAACTCACTCGTTTATCGTGTAATTGAAAGCCCGCTAAATCCAGATCCAGATTTTTAGTCAAGGCAATCACTTTAAATAATTCACCCATTTCATTCGGTTGAATCAATTGTTTAACAGCTTGAGATGCCTTGGTGCGTGCGACATTGTCAGAAATATTATCCAATAAGCTTAACAGACCATTAGCGAGCAAAAAAGCCGCTTGATTGGTATAACCGCTCACTTGAAACCCCACCGCATCAGCAGCTTCTGCTACCTGGGTGAAATCAACATGTGCCGTGATATCCTGTTCACCAAGATGCAGTAGCGGGTTACTATGGGCAAGATGGCGATGATGGCACATAAGTGTGCCTTGATTACGGTCTGGATGATAAAATTCATGCCTTGGAAAGCCGTAATCTATAAGAATCATGGCACCTTCATGCAGCATGTTATAGCACTCGGCAATCCAGCCATTGATAAAGAGATTCGCCTCTGATTGATAAGGATATAAATCAGGAGGTAGGGCATCTTGCACGTAAGTGCTTAACAAAGCATTAGTGCAGAGTCTAAAAACTTCCGCAAGCTCACCTTTCGTGTTGAGCGTAATATAGCTTTCAGAAAGCCCGTCTTTAGTTTGTAAAAATCGATGCACAGGCATTGCATCTAACACTTCATTGGCGATAATAATCCCGTTAAAGGCCTCTTTTGGCCATTGGTCAAGCCATTTAATCCGGTCGGCCAAATGGGGGATTTCTTCTTGTACGAGCGCCATTTGCCGATGACGTAAATTACTGCTAACGTCAAGAATATGATAGGCCGTTGGTAAAGCGTTTAAACGCTCAAGATGAGTTAATATATCGACACATAAGCGCCCTGATCCTGCGCCAAATTCAAATAGTATCGGATTTGATAAAGAGGGAAGCAGTTGTTGGCATTGATTGGCGATAGTTTGGCCAAAAAGCGGTGTTAACTCGGGTGCGGTAGTAAAATCCCCGTGGCGTCCAAATTTTTGCATCCCCGCGCTATAATAGCCAAATTCCGGATGATATAAGGCGAGTTGCATAAATTCCACGAAGGGAATGCCATTTTCTTGTTGCGCACGTTGGCGGACAATAGCGGATAAATTCGTCATAATTTCAAAATTAAAACGAGGAACAATACCTTGATTCATGACAACACACAAGCAGATAAAGTCGCGTTGGTAACCGGCGCTTCACGGCGGATTGGAGCGGCTATTGCTAAGAAATTACACCAATCAGGGTTTAGAGTCGCTCTTCATTGCCATCATTCGTTGAATGAGGCTAAGGTTTTAGCGGGGGAGTTGAATAAAATGCGTCCTGATAGTGCCTGTGTTTTACAAGGGGATTTGAGGAAGCCGGGTATTGGTGTGACATTGATACAAGGGGTAACTAATTGGGCGGGGCGGCTTGATTTATTAGTTAATAATGCCGCTATATTTGTACGCACTGATTGCAAGCAATTAATTATTGATGAGTGGCAAGACTTATTTACTATTAATGTGCAGGCACCTTTTGCCTTAAGTCTTGCCGCGTTCTCGTTGTTGGCGAGAAGCAAGGGTGGCATCATTAATATTACTGATATTCACGCGGAAAAACCGTTAAAAGATTACGCTATTTATTGCCAGACTAAAGCCGCATTACTCATGCAAACCAAAGCACTGGCACGCGAGTTTGCGCCTGAAGTGCGCGTGAACGCTGTCGCACCTGGCGCTATTGCCTGGCCTGAAGAGGATAATGCATTGAGTGGTGAGGTTCAGCGTCAAATTATTGCAAAAACACCGTTACAACGACATGGTGAGCCTTTATTTATTGCTGAGGCTGTAATGGCGTTGGTTTCCAATTCTTTTATTACAGGCCAAGTATTGAATGTGGATGGGGGACGGAGTATCACATAAATAGCCAACCGTATCGCTCGCAACCGAGCCACGACCGTCAGGGAGTGTTACGGGAGTTTTATTTTGTCCGGGATGTTATTTTGTTTCGTGAACACTCCCTGACGGTCGCGGCTCGGATTGCCGTACCGCTCGTATAACCGAGCCACGACCGTTAGGGAGTGTTATGGGAGTTTTAATTTACCCAGGAGCTCTTCTTTTAATGCTAACTCAATCTCTTGTATATTCGCCAGGTTGTAAAAACGCTGTAAAAAAATGGGATTAAGCTCATTTCTAAAATAATAGCGCACGAGTGATTTACTTTGCAAAACGGCCTGATACTCATTTTCAAGATTCGCCAAATCTTTAAGATGCGTCATGAAAAGACTAATGCGCGTGGAATTTTCCACCACGAATGGCGTGCTTTGCAATAACTCCTCAAACAACCACGGTTTGCCTGTCGATGCACGTGCAATCATAAATGCATCAGCCCCTGTGTCTTTCACCGCGCGGGTTAGCGTGCTTGCATCAGAAATATCCCCATTCACAACAACAGGGATGTCTATTGCGCGTTTGATACGTTCTATTTGTCCTAGATTGCAAGGCTTATCATAATCATCAATCCAGCGTCTTCCATGAATAATTAGCGCATCAGCACCTGCGTCAGCTATTTTTTTAGCAACGTCAATATCATCCCCATTAACCTGTAATCGTATTTTGACGGTCAAAGGACATTGTATGGCCGCACGCACGGCTTTAATAATTACTATCAAACGTTCTGGTTGTTCAAGCAAGGCACTGCCAGCGCCCTTTTTGCGAATTTTGTTTTTCGGGCAGCCGCAATTAATGTCAATAAGGTCAGCCCCCAACCCCGTAAGTTTTGCTGCGGCTCCTGCCATTATTGCGGGGTCGGTCCCGGCTAATTGATAGCAGAGTAGTTCTTCGAGAGGCGCGCGATAAAGGTAGCGTCCTTCTGGTGAGTGTTTATTGAGCACATCATGAGCGGAAAGCATTTCTGACACAGCAAAAGCCGGTGGCGTATAAAGTGAAAATAATTGCCTGAAAGGAGCACAACTATATCCAGCCAGTGGCCCTTGTATTAACCGATGAGATAATTGTAAGGCGCCAATGGTAAAAGGGCTATTAAGAAAAGATTGCAAATTTACAAATCAACATAGAACAAGATGGCCTAACATTATACTGGCAACAAGGCCGGATACAAAATTGTTAGAATAATTAGCGAAAGAGATGCACATCTATTATCATGTTCGCAAATCATTTAACGAGTTTACTTTAAGTTATGGACAAACGTTATTACACGCCTGTTGAGATGATGAAAATTGCAACGCAACACGCCTACTGTGCTGACAATTTATTACGTAATCATGTGCCAGGGCGCGCCGAATGGGATAATCGTGACAGTCTCTTGTCTATTGTCTCATTAATGTATATCGCTTTTGAAATAACCTTACGTGCCTATTTGCTGCATGATTATCGCCCCGTTAAGCAACCTAAAAACTTATCCGAATTATTAGAGTTAAACCGCGATCTGGTGTTTTCAAGTCAGGATATGCAATTACTAAAAAGCCTGTCACGTCAATTTGCTTTTCGCAAGGGGATTGATTACAACCTGTGGGAACACAGGCAGGAATTTGAAGTTTTTTGCAGTGAGATAGTAGGTCTTTATGAGCGTTTACAAAAAATGATGCCTTTAGAGCTGCAAGAAGATTATCTTCAGATTGGATAAAAATAACACCTATTGACTTGCATTATTTTTGGACTATATGATAAAATAAGCGCACTCTGTTTCTTGAAGTGCCTGCCGTGCCTTATACTAAAAGTTTTTTAAACTGCAAGAAAAAGAAAAGGAGTCTCTTTAGCCCTCTCAATGAGAAGAATTATCACTGGGAAGAGCTTTCTTCCAAAGATGCTGATAATGCCAGGGAAATAGCAACATTATTCATAGAAGTAGTAGAAAATGCTAGTATAACTGCGTCGTATGTATCGCTTGCCGCGAAGATTCTTCATTGTCCGTTATCTGCCCCACCATTTTCTCTAAAACTGTCTCTTGAACATTTTGAAAATATAGAAATAAAAAATGCCGATAAATTTATTAAAGACGGTCTAAAAGTTCTTGACGCTATTTTAGATAATAATCATAGCGTCGCAATTAATTATTCGGAAATTTTTTATGTGCCTGAAGGCACGTCACCGCCCCCTCATTATCGCGAAGGGGTTGATCAATGCGTAGATAATCTGGATGCCTATCGAGCAGGCAAACAAAGTCATTCTTACCAATTTGCAAAAGCGGTGATAACTAAATTTTTTCCCAAATTTGACCAAAAAAAGAAGCCTGAAAAAATAGATGGCCTTATTGCTCATCACTATTCTACGATTAAAGCAGGACTTACCGAAAAAGCGTTTATTAATCTCGATATGCCGTTAACGGTTCTTCCCTGTTTTGATTCGCCACTCGAAGCATTTGTAACCTTGTCAGATAAGTTATTTGGGTATAATAGAGTGGTATTAAACTTTAGTTCTCTTGTAACCTGTGGCGATTTATCATCCATAATTTCTTACTTCAACTGGCTGTCTAGCTCTGCTTTAGAGCAAATTATTATTTTACGTGGCAATTATGAAGATGCGGCTGAAAGACAACTTATTTATGAAGAAATAAAAAAGATAATACAAGAGCAAGTTAATATAAATATAATACAAGTGCAAAATAATATACAGTTTCTGCATATTATTTTGCTTCCCGAGGCTCCTGTCTCACAAACACTCTCACAGTTGATGGATCCTGTGCAGGTTGCCGCCGATGAGCCTTTTAGTCCTTTGGCAAATGGGGCAGGATTTTATTTGAGTGCCCCTGATATCTTTGAAGCTATTACACGTAATATTTATAAAGTTGAACAATCATTTTTTAGCAATACCCTCCTTAACTCGGTGATGCAGGAGCTTCCTTCTCGACAGGAGGAAAAATCTAAAGCGCCCGCCTGTAAAGGGTATATTTATGAGCCTGCTGGTGAAAATTTTCGTCAGAGCAAGTTATTTAATAAGCACCAATTACGCTCGCAAATCAGTTTGACGTATAGTCATAAGCAAGAGCTTCAGCAAATGCAGGCTCTGGATCAAAATCAGGATTTGGCAAGGCAACAGACTATTAATCAGCAAAGGCAGCAGATTTATAAACAAAGCCACAAACACGATTCTCTTCTTCCCTCCGTGCCGGTTTCATGGCTTTTGTTAGAATTTAAAAAAACTGCGCGGAAATTATTGATACAATGGACAAGTGAAAAAAGAATTCTTGATAATATGTATTATACCTCTCATGGTCAGGGCTATAGCGAATTATCCTGGTTAGAGAAGCTCGCAAACAGTAAAAAATTTGGTATAGAACTTATAGGAAAAATTTTTGGATTAGCTCATTCAAAATATTCCTATACAAAAGAAGAGGATGTAGATTCGTTTAAGCAAGTGATAAACGCGTGTTCCAAGGATGTACGGCATATGTTTAATAGCTCTCAGAATCTTTTGACCACGCCTTATGAATTGACTCATCTACCAAATTATTCTTGTGGGAGTGTTGAGCAATACTTGGAAAAGCCTATCATAAGCCACATGATTGATTTTATAGATGGCATTGATCCGAATGTTCGTCATATAGGTCAGTCCTATTTATGGGGAACTCGAACCCTTCAGGGTTGGGATGCCATATCAGCAAATAATGCCAAAATACGGTATAAAAATTTTATTGGGTCTCGTCTTTCATTATTAAATAAAGGCTATCAAGGGCATTTAAATGTAAGTCTTTTACTACCGGATGATCGCTTGAAAAATCGCGATGAGCAAAAGGAATTGGTGGCATGCGCACAGTCATTGTTAACACTTTTTACCGTTAATCCAAAGGTAGATATTGCTGAAAAAGAAGCTCATTTTTTAACATTTATTGATCTTTATGTTGAGAAAAATCCTCGATATTCGGCGATTTTAAACAAATTTTTTACGGTCTTTACCGTGCATAATGCTGATAACCTGCGCATATTCTTGCAGCTGGTTACTTTGGGACGCAAGAATGTTGAGAGTTTTCTGGAGTTTTTAATTTACCTTGATGCGCGCGCTTTATTAAGAAATTTTTATAAAATATATTTTCAATATGCCCCTACTATTTTTTCTTTGGTTAATTTTTTTAAGATTAATCAGGAAATTTTTTATAATGGATCGCAAAGTTATGGAGATAGAATTGAATCTCAGGAAACGAAAAGTCTCGAACAACCAGAGTCTTTTTTTATAACCCTCGTAAAACGTACACCCCGTAGTGATTCTCCAGACGATTGGCCTTTGTTTGAGCAGTTTTGTTATTCTTGTTTAATCTTTGCAGCCAAAAATAATATAAGTATCAATCAGACTAATTTAGAAGAAATAGAACAATTCTGGTTAAGAATTTCTGCAAAATTTTTCGTATATTGTGATAGCAATAGAGAAGAGGCTGACTTATTGCTAAAACAGTTTGTTTCAGGCCTTGTCACAGAGGACGGACTGGCATTGGCGCGTCTTGGGAAACTGGAAACTTTATTAACGTGTCTTGAAAATCTCCTTGATCATTGTATGGTCAGGCACACCTTAAGGGAGCAATTGAGTGAATTATCCGGCATATCTTTAGTCTGGATAGATACACCTTATGCTACCGCCTATAATAATTTTCATATTGTTTCCAGCGATATGCAAATAAAATCCGGATTAATAGGTTACCGTCGTAATAGTTATTCGGTTTCTTTGAGCGAATTAAAAACGATAATTCAAGAGCATACCTACGATCGAGATAAGAAGGATACGCACCTTCAGTTAAAACCGGCTTTATTTCGTTATTTAGCCAAAGAGTCGTTTCGTGAAGATCTCTCTTTTTACCGCGCCTTACTACAGTGTCCCGCCTCCAATCAAGAAGAGGTTTTTCTACACGAATTAATCGTGTCTTTTTATATAGTAGCGTATACCGGTATGAATTATACTCCGCGTATTGCCCCTGTGTCTTTTGCTCTCCAATGCCGGGAGTTTTTATCCGCTCACCCAGAAGCAAAAACATTTGCTCATTTATTTGAGACATCATTAAATAGCTTTTTTGACGCACTTGAGCCTCTCAAAACAGAACAGCAAGAAGGGTCTGTGAATTTGTGGATGCTTTGGCGAGAAAAGGGTATTTCCCAGGTAATGAGAGCAAAGACAGAATTACCTGCGATCTTTGGACAAAAATTTTCACGCAAAAAGCTGTCACATTTTCTTTTACAATTTCAACAAGAGATTGAGGCAACTTTCCCGCTCTTAAGTGATGAGCCTATGCTTGCTTATACACTTATTTACAACTTTTTTGATAAGAATGAACAGGAGAAGTATTTCCAGGCATTGAATTTATTAGACCTCTGTTATCCCTTATTCAGCATATCTGATTTGTTTAATCAGTTACTGGAAATACTGGTGTTTGTCGAAAGTCTGCGGTTAATGCCAGACCCTGAGGACGCCATTTTTCTTGGTTTAAACACTCTCCTCAGCCAACAGCCTGATATTAATTTGGTAACAGCTTTAATAAAATTGTGTACCGGAAAATTGCAGGAGAATGCTGACTTATATCCGCGAACGGTCACATTTATAGAAAGTCTTGGTGAATCGCCTGCCTTATTGCCTCATTTAATCCACTTAAAACCTGCTTTGGAATTGCTGTTGGATTATTATCTGTCGTCTACCATCAAAAACCTTTCATTGCCTTTTTTATTAGGACTATGTGAAACGCTAAAGGGGGCGAAGGCTGAGCTGTCTGAAGAGGACATTAAAACACTTGATGTGCTCTTGAACGTAATGCAAAGTGAAGACGGTTACGGGTTTTTTCTGGCAAAGCCTGATTTTACGAGTGCGCAATTTAAAAATAGTGCAAAGCTTATCAAACAAATAAATGAGCCTGGTCTCGCTCTTTCCTTTATCGAGTTAGCTTTAGAAGAGGATAGGGACACAGAGTTTGATGCGTTAATAGCTTGTCTTGAAAAGTCAGCAGCTGAGCATTTATCGTCTTATATTTTTCTTTGCAATTGGCTTTATAGCGCTCAAGGTGCGTCGTTATTGCAGCAATTGGAGATGGTAGCATCAATCCCGGTAAAATTTTTACCGGATTTAATGCGTCTTTGCACGCGCCACTCTATTACGGTAGACGATCTCTCGCGAATCCTTGCCAGTTCGTCAATGCAGACTGCGATTGACGAATTTGAATGCAGTCGATATGAAGCGAATATCGAACGTTATCAGTATGAGCAAGATGATATTGCGAAAAAAATCGCCGCCATTCATCAAAAATCGTGGAATGACGACCCACATCAGAGTTTATCGTTAGAGGCTCAAGAAAAACTGTTAAAAGAATATGAGCAGATGATGGCTTGTATGCATGAAAAACCTGTTTTGATTGAGAATAGTGAGGGGAAGAGTCAGTCTTTCACCATTTATCAATTAAGCAGTCGACAATTTCCGCTTCTCTTTAATGAATTACAGAAAAAAATCATGAGAGGTGAGAATAAAAAACAAAATCAACTTCTTTTGCTCGCGCTTTGTAGCGAAGCATTGTATAGAAACTGCGGCAAATTTCCGCGATCAACGCAATTGTTGAGTTTGATGCATAGCCTCGATGAAGAAGGGCATCTTATTCAGGAAATTAAAACTGGCGAAGGTAAAAGTATTATCGCCGCCTTTCATGCAGTTTTATTGGCAGCAGAAGGGAAAACGGTCAATGTCGTTACCGAAAACGAGCAATTGGCTCGTGATGGAATAAGAGTATTTAAGCCTTTTTATCAATATTTAGGCCTTCAATGCGGCAGTAATATTATTGAAGCACATAGTCAAGCAGCAAATTATGTTCCGAATGGTGTTAATTATTCCACCCCCTATGGTCTTGCCTTGTTTTCCATGAGCATGGATTTGCAGAAAATAAAACTTCCAAAAAATCGTGTTTTAGTTTGGGATGAAGTGGATGCAAGTCTCACCGCGACCGTACAGTTTCGGTTAGCTACAACGCTTGATCCCTTATTACTTGAGACTAAACAATGGACTATTGTTTATAACTATTTATTAAGTTTTGTGCAGGAAAAGGCTATTTTTCTTGATAACAAATGTGATAAGTCGGGTGACATTTATAATTTCCGTCATTATTGCTTATTAAGAAATCCAGCCAAAGATTTTACCGCTTTTATTAATAAACTTGATGGAGACTTACTGAGCACTTTAATTGACTCAGCGCGCGTGGCGGAGCATCTTGAAGCCGATGTAGATTATGTCGTGATAACCCGGGAGTGGGCAAAGAAAAGTCTTTATGCCGCACCTATTTTGCCGCATACCAATAGGCCCGAAGACAGAGCGAGCTTTGCAGACGGCGTGCAACAACTGTTACATAGCAAACATAATGCCGAGAGTGATGCTTCTTGTTCTTTTGAAATTGAGCCAGGCAGCGAGACGCTAGTTACACTGAGTGCTAAAAATTTCTTTGATTTTTTTCGCTTACAAGGGGGGCGCTGTATAGGTATTACCGGAACGGCAGGCTCCTCACTTCTATTGAAAGAATTTTATCAGGAACATGGCTTTACAGCTGTTAATTATCCCAGTTTTCATGTGGATCGTTGCGAGGATTTAGGTATTTTTGCCGCTGAAGGTTGGGAAGATCAGAAAGATCTGGTTCTTTCCTTGATTCAAAGACAGAAAGAATCAGACCTTGAGCAACCAGTGCTAATTATCAGCGAATCGCCGCAGGCGGCCGCTGATTTAAAAACGCATCTCACCGGCGAGGACTTTCCCTGGACTACCCAAAGCTATTATGGCTATGACAAGCCTGGCTTTTCAGAAGAAACCTTTATTCAAGATGCGGGTTCTGAAAACAGGATTAGCATTGCGACGAAAGCTGATTCACGCGGCGCAGACTTTGATACCGCGCATAAAAGTGGTTTTTTAGTTATTAACCTTTGTACAAAACTGACGAAAGAAGAATTGCTGCAAATTAAAGGGCGGGCTGGCAGAAATGGTAAACCCGGGCAAATTTGTTCAGTAATTGATGTGTTGAAATTGGGTTTAACCAAAAATGATGCGCCTGAGGTAATAAGACGAGCATTCGAAGACTATCAACAACTATTATGCTTGAATGCACAAAAAGAGCGTTTTAAAACACGTTTATTGGAAGATGCACGCCACCACGTTATCAATAATTATTGTATAAAATTAAGAGCAAAAGCCGATAAAATTCTAATGGCGCAAGAGGGGCAAGCGTGTTCACTGGTTAATCCCTTGGATTTTATGAAAACGTTAAGGGATTTTAACCAAAATGCTGAAGCTTATTATGCAGACCTTTTGGAAAATGAGCCTGAATTAACTGAAAAAAGCGCGAACCAATTTTTAGACTATCTCATTGGAGAATACAATCGTATCCTGACGAGTTGGTTGCCTGCTGAAAAATTCTTAGACTATAAGCCTCTCGAGCCAGAGATTCCTTTGGCGAAATTATTTGCCATCGAGGGAATTAACGAGGTAAAGCTTGAAAATTTAATGTTTTTTAGTGAATTGCTGACGAAAGCTTGGCAAGAAATCGGGCATCAAAAAATTACCCACCTCTTTTCTGCAGCAGAGCCTTTTGTCTCGGCACTGGATTTGTATACTAAAGGCCAGAGCGGGATAAAAACAATTATCGCTGAATTCTTGCTTGCCACTGATGAAATCAAACTTCCTGAGGTTGTGCAATATTTTGGCGAAATGGAAAAGAAATTTAATGAGTTTATGGATGAATTTCCAATCATTCCTGGGATTGATTCATTCATTCCAAAAGAAAAGATTCGAAAATATGTTAATGAATATCTGGCGTCCACTAAAACGCAAATTGAGGAAAGAAACTGGGAGCAAATTATGTTGCCTGCCCTGGATAAATTTCCTTTAACCAGCGGAGGGATGTTAAGTAAGGGTGTCGTTAAAATAATTGTAACCACAGTAGTAATGCCAAAGCTTATGAAGGTGCTTACAACGTATATTAATGAGCGGTTTGGGAATGATAAGCCCACACAGTTAATGCTTCTAAACGCCTTAAAAGACCTTAAAGAACCTGTTAGTAAATTTATCATGGCAGTACCTTTTAGCCTCAAGTCCAAAGAAGAGATGTGGGCATTAATTTTTGATAAATTTATCCCTCTTTTAAACCATAAAAGCATTCATCTTGCGGTGGCGGCATTTGGTGAAAAAGGTGAGTATTTATTGCAGTCTGTGCTTAAATTTGTCGATATCCTTAGGCCTTATCAGCATTATTCTCTTCCCGAAATTATAAATGTAAAAACGTTATTACCTTTGTTTCATCAGGCGTGTCAGCTCGATCTTATTCAACAGCTCGTAAAAAATTCAGCGTTTAAAGAAATATTTAACAGGGTTTCAACCGTGGCTCCTGCTTTTTTTACCATGTTTTCTAATTTTGATTTTGTTTCTTTGTTTAATTTGGTTCAAGTTCTTGCTCATCCCCAGTTCGGTAATTTCTTAAAGAATTTACCGTTGGAGGCAGATTTTGCGCAATTAAAAATATGGCTTAAAACTAACCCGGAAAATACGCCGGCACAGGTGCGTAAGGCTTTAAGCGAACTGAGTGAACACATGTTTGGTCTGGAACAAAGGGCTGAAAAAAATCGACTGAAATTATTAAATCTTAAAGGAAGATTCACTCTTTCTATTGAAAAGCTCAAAGAAGGTTTGAAAGCACTTAAGCCACTATTGCCAAGAGAGAAATTACCGGAAGAAGAAAAGGTTATTGAACCAGAAGAGCCTCGTGAGATGCCACCAGAATGTGCGCCTGTTAAGAAAAACTCTCGATTCTGGTTAAAAGTCATTTCCTTTTTGGCTGCGGTAATTGTTGGCATTTTATTTTCATGGGTTATCATTCCGCTTGTTATTGCCAGTGCCACTATCTATTTAGGGGTAGTATTATTGTCCAAACTGAAAACGCTGTTTAGTTTCAGTAAGTCAGAGCCTTTGCCGATAGAAGAAAAAATGATACCTGAAGAGCCTGTTAATGATGAGGTTTTTGTTGATGAAATTGGTATTGAGCCTATAGTCGTTTATTTATCTCCTCAAGAAGAGATTGCAAATGATGCTCCTGTCAATAATGAAAATAAAGAAGACGCGTCATCTATTTTTGCAAAATTGAGGCAGGCTGGTAAGCCATTCTCGATTTCGGGATCTTCGCATGGTTTATTTAGTCTGCCATTGCCAAATCATGACAACAAGTCGGGTCAGGGAAGTACCTTCTTAATGAGAGAAGGCCTGGTCTAATCTACCCCCATCCGCTGAAGAATTAACCGAGCCGCGACCGTCAGGAAGCGTTCACGGAGCAGGCTGCAACGGCAAATGGTGAGAAATACAAGAGGCTCTTTTAAGCAGATAGTTCCTGCAACACTCCCTAACGGTCGTGGCTCAGTATTAACCGAGCCGCGACCGTCAGGAAGCGTTCACGGAGCAGGCTGCAACGGCAAATGGTGAGAAATACAAGAGCCTCTTTTAAACCGGCAGCTCCTACAACACTCTCTAAGGCCCGTGGTGAAGAATTAACTGAGCCATGGCCGTCTGAACTTGGCGTTGTGTAGCTTCTTCAACATTTTCTTGTATACCACCGATATTTAATTGCGTCAGATTATCAACAAACTCTCTGTCTGCCACATTATTATTCTCTACGAAAAATTTTATTATCGTGGATTTATTAGTGTTAAACAATAAGTTAACACTTTCACCGTCAGTAACTTTTTCTATACCGACTGTTTTAATTGACTGGAGGTTTATGTCGTTAATTTTTAATATTTCACGTATAGATTGATAAGTATTCAATGGGTTTGAATCCAGGATGTGTTGGTACAAAATATCCCTATTTATAAAGGATAAATAGTTGCCATCTTCGATTTTATTAAAAGATAAATCGTTGCCATCTATGATTTCATTTCTAAATTTATCAGGATCGCAGAGACCTCCTTATAAAGGCCATTAGTGCTTTTTATAAAGAATAAACTATTTTTATAATGCTCTAAATTGATTTGAGTAATGGAGTTCACTAAATATATTTTGCACTCATCGGTTTTAACCGTATATGCCAGGATGTCATTTTTAAGTTTCTCACCTTTAATTTTTGAAAAAGCATGCGCAATTCCTGTGAAAGGCAGACAAATGAAGGTGAGAGCTGCTGCAAAAATTAACCGCGGAAGATTAATAATCAACAGGACTACTACACCTATGAGGAAAATCAGTCGGGATCTTATTTTTTCCAGGAAGCGTAATAAGAGTTCAGATAAAAGAAGATGCAGGCCTAATGTTAAATAATCAAAAACACCTGCATGAACTTGCTTATAGGAACGTGGATTAAAGTGGGGCAAATTGCCAGAGAACACTTTAAAAGTGTCCCAAACTTTACCCCAAAATGTCGTTCTAAATGTTCGCGCAAGTGGATATTTTTTTGTTTCAATAAGTTCGTGAAAGGGATTCAAAAAGCCCATATTTAATTCCAAGTGAATTAAAAATGAACCATTTTAGCATGGAATAGCGGTTTATCCAATAACGAGCCACGTACCACAATACGATGGATTAACGCACATTAACAAGAAACTTGGCAGCGGCTCATTTTCACGTTAGGATTATCGCTTTTGCACAAGGTGGGATAAATGGAACAACTTGACCTTAGCGAAATGCACGCATTGCAACAGCAAATGTTACAGTTAAATGACTACCTTAATAACCGTATCCTCGGCCAGAAAGGGTTAGTATCACGACTTCTTATTGCACTCCTTGCCGACGGTCATCTGCTGGTAGAAGGCGCTCCCGGACTTGCTAAAACTAGAGCCGTGAAAGAACTATCCGCGGTCGTTGAAGGGAATTTTCATCGTATCCAGTTTACCCCTGACTTATTACCCGGCGATTTAACGGGTACGGATGTCTTTCATCCGCAGGATGGCTCCTTTGTATTCCAGCCCGGCCCTATTTTTCATCACCTGGTTCTTGCTGATGAAATTAACCGCGCGCCGGCCAAAGTTCAGGCGGCTTTACTTGAGGCGATGGCTGAGCGCCAGGTTACTATCGGCGGCAAGACCTACCCACTCCCCGAGCTGTTCCTTGTTATGGCAACCCAAAATCCGATTGAGCAAGAAGGAACTTACCCCTTGCCAGAAGCGCAATTGGACCGATTTTTAATGTACGTGAAAATTGATTACCCCGATGCATCCGTTGAACATGATATTTTAAAGCTTGCAAGACGCGAGGCCATGGGGATTAACGGCAGTAATGATACGAAAATCACACCCATCAACCAGCGCGCATTATTCGACGCACGTGCACAGGTTTTAAACGTGCATACCAGTGAAGCTTTGGAAAACTATATCGTACAATTAGTCATTGCAACCCGTAACCCCGCTCTATACAACGGCGAGATGGCACGCTGGATACGCTATGGCGCAAGTCCGCGGGCGACTATTGCGCTAGATCGCTGCGCCAAGGCACATGCATGGCTTGCCGGGCGCGATTTTGTGACACCTGAGGATATACATATTATCGCCCACGATGTACTTCGCCACCGTATATTATTAAGCTTTGAAGCAGAAGCTGATGGAGTCACCAGTGATGATTTTATCGATTCATTAC
The DNA here is from genome assembly GCA_030680075.1 of Legionella sp. Taxonomy (GTDB): domain Bacteria; phylum Pseudomonadota; class Gammaproteobacteria; order Legionellales; family Legionellaceae; genus Legionella_C. The sequence continues at coordinate 34,171 of JAUXWR010000502.1, read as the reverse complement.
TGCGACTGGTGGCGGTTCCATAGGGGCGAGGCATGACAGAAGGTTTGATTGCAGAACTCCCGGAGTTGATCAATTTAAAACGTTTCGCTCACCGGGTGCACTATAAGCCTGAGAATCAACGGCAAAGAGCCGGAAATCATTTATCTCGCATCCGCGGGCGAGGCATGGATTTTTCAGAAGTGCGTCACTATCAGGCGGGTGATGAAATCAGGCATATGGAGTGGCGGGTCACAGCACGCACCGGACGTCCCCATATTAAGGTTTATCAGGAAGAAAAAGAGCGTCCCGTTGTCATCCTCACGGATTTCAGCCCCTCCATGTATTTTGGCACCCGTATCGCGTTCAAATCCGTAATAGCGGCGCGACTGGCAGCCCTCATCGCCTGGACTGCTATTAAGCAAGGCGACAGAGTAGGTGGGCTTTTTTATTCTCTTGATAATCATAGTGAGTTTATTCCGAGAGGGCGAGAATCAGGTGTCTTACCTTTATTGGCTTCTCTAAGTGACTATACTCGTCAATACATACATAAAGAAAAAGCCGACTCGGTCGTTTCACTAAGTGATGAGCTATTGCGCTTGCGACGGGTTGCAAAGCCTGGCAGCATGCTTGTTTTAATCAGTGATTTTTACCAGATGAATCAAGAATGCGAAAAGCACCTTAACCGGCTTCGCGCTCATAACGATATTCTTGCTTATCACGTTTGTGACATCCTGGAATTAGCCCCACCAAAGCCCGCACTTTATGCTATCACAGATGGCAAACGTGAGATGATGCTTGATACGATGAATCCTCAAGTATGGAATGATTATCAAGCCTTTTGTGAAAATCAACGACTTAATTTGCAAGCTCAATTTAAACGGCTGCAAATTCAATACACGCAAATTACAGCAGAAGCTGATTTGGCAGAGCTTGTAAGGCGAACTTTCCCGGGGAGGTCTCGTGGCTGATTTATCCCCCTTGGCGAAATTGCGCGATATTCAATTGCCCAAATCAATTAGCTGGTGGCCACTGGCTCCTGGTTGGTATATTTTGGCAATCCTCCTGTTGCTCTTTTTTTTCGGATTGGTCTATTTTTTTCATCGAAAGCATTTGCATGCGAGAGCAAAACGCGAGGCCCTGCAATTGCTGGCAAACTATGAGCAAGAGTATGAGGCGGGTGCAAAAATTCAGTTAATAAGTTCTCAAATTTCAGCGTTGTTAAAGCGCGTAGCACTGGTTTACTTCTCGCGTAGCCAAGTAGCCAGTTTGAACGGCGCGGCATGGATTAATTTCTTAAATAATACGTCGAAACACTGTAATTTCACGCCATTGAGTGATCATTTATTAATTTTGCCCTATCAGGAAAAAACGTCGGATATAAATTTGAAACCCCTTTTTGAAAATGCACGTAAATGGATAAAACAACGAGGTGTGCCATGTTCGAATTAGCCATGCCTTGGGTTTTGGTGTTGATCATTTTACCTCTGTTAATCTGGATTTTACTGCCACCTGCGACACCTGTTACCCCGGCTGCATTAAAGGTTCCTTTTTATAATGCTTTATTGCCTGTTATCAATAAAGAACAGTATCGCCTTGCCAAACCGAGGCAGGCATGGGTTTTTTTTATTATCTGGAGCTTACTATTATTCGCACTGGCAGGCCCCCGCTGGGTAGGAGCACCGCTTCCTTTGCAAAGAGAAGGGCGCAATATCATGCTCGTGCTCGATTTATCCGGTAGTATGGAAATGAATGATATGTTGTTAAATGGACAACCAGTCAGTCGGCTTCTGGTTGTAAAGCGCGCGGCTAAAGAGTTTGTGCAGGAAAGAAGGAGCGATCGCATTGGCCTTATTTTATTTGGAAGCCAGGCCTATCTTCAAACACCCTTAACCTTTGACCGTCACAGTGTATTAATGCGAATTGATGATGCTACTGTGGGGTTGGCCGGAAAAACAACTTCCATTGGAGATGCTTTAGGGTTGGCTGTGAAGCGACTCCAGAATGTGCCCAAATCCAGTCGGGTGGTTATTCTTCTTACCGATGGCGTTAATAACTCAGGTGTGCTGACCCCTTTAAAAGCGGCGGAGCTGGCAAAAGACGATGGCATTAAAGTTTACACTATCGGATTGGGGTCAGAAGTTGACCCGCGCGCCTTTAATGATTCGTTGTTTAATTTGAATGCGGCGGCTGATTTGGATGAAGAAACCCTGAAGAAGGTGGCCAAATTGACGGGCGGTCAGTATTTTCGAGCGACTGATACGCAATCGTTACAAGCGATATACGGCACCATCAATCAGCTGGAAACTGTCTCACAAGAAGAGCAAACCATACGGCCGGAGAAAGAATACTATCCTTGGCCTTTGGGATTGGCTTTTTTACTATTGCTTTTGTGGATGGGGAAAAAAACACGGTTATTGACTGGCGTCTGGGCAGCTTGGAGTAGACGGAGCGCGGTATCATGATAGATTATTTTCATTTTTTACGCCCGTGGTGGTTTTTATGTTTAATTCCGCTCTTATTTCTCATCACCCGTTTGTGGCGGCAAAATCTCCATTTGCATGCGTGGAGTGCTATTTGTGATAGTCATTTATTGGCGCCCTTAATACAAAACAGAAGCACTACCAAACGCCAGAGTGCATTGGTACTTTTTTTTATCAGTAGCCTCTTCATGATTATAAGTCTCGCAGGTCCCGTCTGGTCCCGCTTGCCAGTTCCTGCCTATCACCAAATACAGCCGCGAGTTTTAGTGCTGGATATGTCAGACAGTATGCTTGTTCAAGATTTAACACCTGACAGGTTAACACGGGCTAAATTCAAACTTCACGATTTACTCAGTCAGAAAGAAGGCGGTCAGTTTGGTTTGGTCGTTTATACAGGAGAGCCCTTTGTTGTCTCCCCTCTGACGGATGATAGTAATACGATTACCTCATTATTCCAGACATTAACGCCCGATATAATGCCGGTGGATGGAAGCCAACTTGATAAAGCGCTTGACCAGGCCGCAAAATTAATCACACAAGCAGGCTATACACATGGTCAACTATTAGTATTGACGGGAACGCCTCCTGATTCAGCGGCAATTAATGCAGCCAAAAAATTTGCGGGCATGAGAATTTTTACGTCTGTTATGCCCATCATTGCTGATGAAACGCTCAATAAATTATTTCAGCCACTGGCGAAAGCGGGAGGCGGCGCGCTTCTCCCTGTGTCAAATACCTCTCAAGACTTACTTAACTGGTTGAAAATCAGCACGAACAATCAACAGTTTGTTCGCAGTCAACAAGATGATATGCCGCTATGGCGTGATGAGGGGCGCTGGTTTTTATGGCCTGCGCTGATTCTTTTGTTGCCCGCATTCTGGCGTGGCTGGTTGCAAAGAGTTGATTCATGATGAGCCAGATTTCAATTTTCAAACGCCTAATGGCCGGTTGCCTTTTATTACTCACCGGTACGGCAACTTTTGCTTTCAGTTGGCAAGACCTTTGGGTTACCAAAGATAAGCAGGCTGAAAAATTAATGGCCGAAGGGCAATTCAGGCAAGCGCAAACCTATTTTAACGATCCAGCCTGGCAGGCGGTTGCAGCTTTTCGTTCAAAAAATTATGAGAGTGCTGCTCAGGGTTTTGAAGCCCTGGGTAATGAAAACGGCTACTACAATCAAGGGAATGCGTTGGCTCATATGGGAAAATATGAGGCCGCTATCAAAGCTTATGATAAAGCCTTGAGTATAAATCCGGCTAATGAAGACGCTCTTTATAATCGCAAGCTGGTGGAATCCCTCCTGCAAAAAGAAAAACAACAACAAAAATCGTCATCAAACGATAAGAAATCCAGCGAGCAAAATAGTCAAAAGGATACTCAGTCGTCAACGAATAAAGACAACCAGAACGCGGGCCAGGAACAACAAAAGGCTTCCCAATCTGGGAATCAGGAAAACCAGAAGCCATCTGAGCAAAAGAATAACTCGAACAATTCAGAAGAGCCACAGCAAAGTACGCAGGATAAAAAGGCTGAAAAAGATAAAGAATCGGCAGCGAACAAAGCTGATAAAAGCCAGAAAAAAGACAATAGCAAAGCAGACAAGCCAGAAGCAGAAACCAAGACTTCATCTGAAGAGCGTGAAAAGCAACAGGCGAAAGAACAATGGTTACGGTTAATCCCCGATGATCCGGGGGGATTATTGAGAGAGAAATTTCTGAGAGATTATATTAAGAGACAACGTGGGTGGTACCAATGAAACGATTGATTATGACGTTTATGCTGCTGTTTAGCAGCTATACACAAGCGGAATTATCCTTACAGCTAGATGCGTCCAAAATACAGATGGGGCAAACTTTTCACCTTACGTTGATATTGGATGAACCAACATCGTCAGCCTTGCCTGATTTAACCCCCTTGCAGGCTGACTTCAAAATTGTGGGTACAGAGCGCAGTACGAGTTATAATATTATCAATGGCAAGACGTCCTCGACCAATCAATGGATTATACTGTTAACGCCTAAACGAACGGGCATGTTAACTATTCCCCCCATTGAGTTTGGGCAAGCGCAAACTAAAGCCACAACCATTGAAGTAACGGATGGAAAAACCACTTCGGCATCATCAAGCGATACTCAAAAAGATGTCATGTTGTTAACGTCGGTGAGCAATGAGCATCCGTATGTTAATGAGCAAGTAATTTATACCGTTAAACTGTATAACAGCCAACGTTTACTTGATGCAACCTATCAGGCGCCTACAATTGAGAATGCTTTATTGATATCGTTAGGTGATAGTCGTCGTTATCAAACATCCGAGAATGGGCGTCTTTATACGGTAGAAGAGCAGCAATATGCTATTTTCCCTCAAAAAAGTGGGGAGTTAACTATTAGAGCGCCTGCGTTCAGCGCATTGATTTATAATGGCCTGACTCAACAAATTAACGTACGCGCGCCTGAGACAAAACTTACCGTCAAATCAATTCCCACTAATTATAACGGCAAAGATTGGTTGCCAGCAAAAGAGATATTACTCCGGGAAAAATATGACAGGAATACCAATACTTTAACGCAGGGAAGTACGCTCGTTCGTACCGTAACTTTGCAGGCGACAGGGTTGCCCGCTGAGCTTTTGCCAGCACTTTCTTTTACAAGTGATGATACATTTAGTGTTTATACGGATAAGCCTAAGGAAAGTAATACGCTTCGTCAAAACGATTTGCTGGGTTCAACTACCGTTAAAGTAACTTATCTCCTTAATAAACCCGGAAAAATAGTGATTCCCGCGCAAGAATTGCCCTGGTTTAACACGGTTACCGGGAAAGAAGAGCAAGCGCGGTTGCCTGAGTTAATTATCGAGGTAAGTGCGTTGCCCGGGAGTAGCGCACCTGTGGATAAAGCCATCGAGGAGCCTGCCAAACAGGTAAGACCTCAACCCCTCTCAACAATCGAAAAACCTGTTGTATTGGTTGAGCATAGTTCAAGTGCCTGGTGGCTTGCTGGATGTTTTGCTTTGGCCTGGTTAATTACAGGGTTATTGTGGTGGCGAAGTCGTTGGGTCGCGTCGTCTAAAAAATCGAGAGCCAAAACATTAAACCAGTTACACGATGCCTGCCTTGCCAGTGAGCCCGAGAGTGCTCGAGAAGCATTGCTTCAATGGGCGGCCTGTCAGTGGCCTGATGCTATTTTATTAAATCTTGCTGAAGTTGCTAATTTAACACCGGATTTAAAGCTTAAACGAGAGATTAATGAATTGGCCAAAGCGCTTTATAATAAGGGCTGTCATGCTTGGCGAGGGGATGAGTTGTGGCGTTGTATCGCATCATATTCAAGGAGTAATTCGTTGATAAAAAAAAGTGACAAGTCACTGCCGCCTATAAATCCAGGCTCTTGAACCGAGCCACGACCGTTAGGGAGTGTTGATGGAGCGAGATTGTTAAACGCGCCTTGTGTATTTCTCAAAACCTGCCGCATCATGAAGTCCTGTGAACGCTTCCTGACGGTCGCGGCTCGGTTAGGTATGCAAAAAACCTGCTGCTTCTGATGCATTTGTATTTACTGTGAGTTATAATAATATTACCTGTATTCAGATATTCCTGAATGAATCATTGTTACTCGTAAATAACTCCTTCTTGCATTGCAACACAGCGTGTTTATTGCGTTAAAGCCCCATGATTCAACTGGCATACCTGGCACGGTATATGTTTAATTTAATTTGGAAAGTATAATGTCTGCTATAGAAACTGGCCACGTCAAGTGGTTTAACGATGATAAAGGGTATGGCTTCATCAGCCGTGATAATGGTCAAGACGATGTTTTTGTACACTTTCGTTCAATCGTAAGTACTGCGGGTCGTAAAACATTGGTCGAAGGCCAACGTGTACAATTCACGGTTACTAAAGGCCCTAAAGGATTGCAAGCAGAAGAAGTTACTGCCATTTAATCCTGCTGTTTTCTCCCATCTTCCTCCTTTGGTGTCTGCCGTGGGTTGGCACTAAAGGGGGTGATCTGTTTTGTCTTATGAAAAATTTTGATGTTATTATCATTGGTGCGGGTGCTGCGGGCTTAATGTGCGCTATTGAGGCCGGTAAACGTGGACGGCGGGTGCTCGTTCTTGATCATGCCAATAAAGTGGGAAAGAAAATATTAATGTCCGGAGGCGGGCGTTGTAATTTTACCAACTATAACATTGAGGCGCACCACTATCTTTCCGCTAATCCTCATTTCTGTAAATCCGCGCTTAAGCGCTATACCTCAAATGATTTTATCGAATTAGTTAAAAAGCATCGCATCCCTTTTCACGAAAAATCACATGGACAACTATTTTGTGATAATAAAGCATCAGACATTGTCGCCATGCTTTTAGATTGTGCCGAACAGGCGAAAGTCCTTGTGCGGTTAAATGCGCCTGTCAAAAATATTGAAAAAACCGCCTCACACTTTAACGTGATATTGGAAAGTGGCGAATTGTTAACGGCTGAATCATTGGTGATAGCAACGGGCGGTTTATCCATCCCAACCATGGGGGCGTCCCCCTTTGGCTATCAGCTCGCGACTCAATTTGGTCTGCCAGTTCTCTCGACGCGTGCAGGATTAGTCCCCTTTACGTTACAACCTGATGATAAAGACTGGGTAAGTCAGCTATCAGGAGTATCACTTGCGTCAAAAGTTACTTGCAATGGTCAGAGTTTCACGCTGGACATGCTCTTTACTCATCGCGGTTTAAGTGGCCCGGCCATCCTGCAAATTTCATCTTATTGGCAACCTGGAGCCGCTTTATCCATTGATCTGGATGTCGATAACGAGTGGACAAATAACCTGTCTCTCCAAAAAAAACAGACACCACAAATGCGTCTTAAACATTACCTGGAAAAATCACTGCCTAAGCGGGTCGTGAGTTCCTTTCTGGACGAATCATTGTTGGAAAGTGAGCTGCACATTTTATCTGAAAAAAAATTGCAGGAAATTATCTCACGTTTTAAACAATGGCAAATAAAACCTAACGGTACTGAAGGCTACCGTACCGCCGAAGTAACCTTAGGCGGCGTGGATACCGATGTTATCTCATCCCAGACCATGGAAGTAAAACAAATACCCGGGCTCTATTTTATTGGAGAAGTTCTTGATGTGACAGGCTGGCTTGGCGGCTATAATTTTCAATGGGCCTGGTCTTCAGGGTGGGCTGCAGGTCAGGTGGTATAAATTCGTTGCAAAGAAGTAAGGAACAAGGGGCTTTAAGTCAGAGGAAGTTCTCGTATCTTTATGAAAGATAGGTATAATCTCCTCATCATATATAGTCAGGACGCACTTATGAGAAATTTAATCGCAATTTTTCTTCTATCTTTTTTGACGACAGCCCTTGCTTCGACCAATGTAGATGGCAGCTTTGAGGCAAACAATTCCTGCCCTGCCTATATCTCTAAAAACAAAAAAACGAATCCTGATGACCTTTTGATTCAGCCCAATACTACCTATAAATTATTGGAAATTAATCGACAGAATAATCCTGATTGGCTGCGTATAGTCGTTCCTGACAATCAATTCTCACAGCGTTGGGTAAGTGCTAATTGTGGTGTTGCCACCTATCAACACCCCAAACCTCAGAGCTGTGAACTAAGCCCAGGTCTTGCGAATTCATACATAATAGCCCTCAGCTGGCAACCAGGTTTTTGTGAAACATATGGCTATGAGGCAGGCAAGGCAGAATGTCGTCATTTATCGGCTAATTCTTATTCCGCAAGCCATTTGGTTTTACATGGTTTATGGCCAAATCAAGATGCTTGTGGCGATCATTATGGTTTTTGTACAACCGTGCCTAAAACGCATCATTGTGATTATGCCCCTCTAAATCTGAGTGAACCGGTGGCGAGTGTTTTAAAAGGGGTGATGCCAGGTTTTGCCTTTGGCAGCTGTCTCGAACGCCATGAGTGGAATAAGCACGGCAGTTGCCAGTTTTTATCCACGGATGATTATTTTGCAATGGCGGCGCGCCTGACCTCAGAGGCTGATCAAACGGCATTAGGTATTTATCTGCATGATCACCGCGGGCAGCAAGTAACACGCACACAATTACAAGAGAGAGCCGGGGCATCTTTTGGCACAGAGGCTATCAGCAAAGTGTATTTTGGCTGTAAAAATGGTGTTCTGGTGGATATTTTCATTCAACTCCCCGCATTATTGGCTGAAAATGAGTCCCTTGTTGCGCTGGTTAAAAAGGCACCGGAATACACGCGCTATGAAGGATGCCCTGAGCGAATTAGCATTTCTGATTTTAATAGTGAGCCTGCCAATTGAATCTGCAGCTCTAAAGCCAAGAGGATACAGCTTGCGCATTGCACGAACTTCCTCTAATGTAGGAAGAAAATTTATTTGGAACATGGGCTAATGTTAAAACGTCCTTTGTTGTTGATTTGTCTGACATTATTATTGCTGGGTTGCGCGCGTACACCGCTACCACAGACGGTATTGCCTGTTGTAAAGAAGACTACCCAGACGCGCGCAGTAGCTGCTTATAATGATGTTGTAGCAGAAGGGCGGATTAATGTAAGTCTGCACACGGGATACGCTAAACCCCAGGTTATTTTACGGGGTGACCCGCGAGATTTGGCTAAAGTAGTCACTATCGTTCATAATGGTACATTATTAGTTAGCATACCCAATGACTCTCCAAGATTTGGCCCTGTTACAGCTGAAATCCGAACCCGTTTCCTCAATTCCTTTACTTATAAGGGCGTGGGTACTATCACCGGCCAGCGTATAAACTCAAGCTTTCTGGATTTATCCATTACTAATCCCGGTCGCACAATTTTTGCGGGGAACATTTATCTGCACAAACTCGACGTAAATGGCCCAGGTTATGTCGAAATAAATGGGGTAAAAGCTCAAAATCTGCAATTAAGTATCAATGGCAAAGCGCGTGTCAAGCTGGCGGGTTATGCCAATGTATCAACGATTAATCTTGATGGTGATGCATGGCTCGGGCTTTACTGGGTCAAAAGCAATGTACTGACTATCAGAGCCCGAGGTCATACGTTCTTGCAACTCGGTGGTATTGTTAACAAGCTGGATGTAGAGCTTTGGGATTATGCCCGCTTTAATGGTCGCTATTTACGAGCGGTGCGTACTTTTGCAAAAACGCATGGCCGATCAGTTGCAGAAATAACAGCGCTTGACAGGCAACATACCCTAGCTACAGATGCCAGTAATATTTATTTCTATGAAATTCCCGAAATGAAAACGGATTTCATGGCTTACAATGGCTCGGTTCTCGATATGCGCGACTTAAGCGATCCTTTTGTCGAGGAGTATACTCCTTATAACAAGTAGCATACCCATCACGAGGTGGTTTATCCCTCTAAAATCAAGGAATGATAATGAGAAAATCCATTTTATTTACCCTGCTGTTTTCAGCATGTTGTGCTCAGGCTTCTGAAAATCGTTTTCAAGGATTCGAATTGAGCCTTGGAGCAGGCGGTAGTACAGCAAGTTTTGATGTGAAACAGCCTCTTCAAGTGGTTATACCTGATGCTCTACATCTGGTGGGTGACGGAACGGCATTAGCGGACAGTAATGCTGTGGGCCTTCTTGGCATAAGTTATACTTACGCTTTTTCACCAAGATTTTTTCTAGGGCTAGAGTTGTCTGCAGATTCTGAGGGTACTCAGGTTACGAAAACATTTCGAATCCAGGAGTTAATGAGCGGCTTTGATTTAGGGGCCAGGACTCAAGTAAAACTCAATAACAGTTTTACACTGGCGCTCCAGCCTGGAGTGCTTATAGACCCGAATACCTTACTATATGGTTTGGCAGGTGCACAAAGAGGAGATTTTGACATCTCCACTATAGTTACCTACGATCAAAGTTTTGGGCCAGACGTAAGCCCTTTTGCTACTATTCCATTAACGACCCGTTCTGAGCATAAAACAGGACTAACGCTGGGAGCTGGCGTCAGACGTGCGCTTTCAGAGCATTTTACACTGGGTGCGGAATATCGCTTTGCTGATTATGGAAAGGTGGCGAGCCCTGGCGCTCTGACGGCACCTGTACTACTTAATGGTGAGGCTGTAGGTACCATGCAGGTAAATGTTGCCAAGGTAGCTGCCACTATCAATACGCTTTTTGTTAAATTATCTTATAAGGTATAGCAATTTCTATATGCCCCTGCTGTTTTACAGGCAGGGGTATCTTGAGCTTTTTTCGTAAAATCGCGTTTAAGCAGGTAGCTGATTTTTTTTAACGCAATTTATGATAGCGTCGAGATCGCCATCCAAAGGTATGACATGGGCAGAATTTTCCAGCCAATGAATGGTGGCGTTACTGCAATTAATAAAACGCTCGGCTACATAGGGTGAGGCGACTACTTCATCGTGCGAACCCAAAAATACATCCGTAGGGCAGGAGGGTGGGGTAAATTCAAACTCTCCTATTAAACTTAAAAGCTCGATAATACTGGTTAAAGGCAATAACCGATAAGCAATTTCACCGGAATGCGAAGTGTAAAGATTGCCGGCAACACTGTATAGCTGACTAAACCCAAGCCACTTGCAAAACCGGGCTAGTTTAATAGCCTTCGGAATAGCCAGATGCAGGTCAAAGGCGGGTGCCAATAGATAGAGATGATTAAGTGGGAAGCGCGTGCTTAAATGATAGGCAAGGACTCCTCCAAGAGATAAACCCATTACATCTACTTGCTCAAATTCCTGAATTAAATCCGCACAGATTTTTTCCACATATGACACTAAGTCCGCTCTTTTCATTTCAGCAAACGCATCAAGACTCTCAGCGTGCCCCGGTAAGGCTGGAATAACTATCGCATCATAGTCAGAAAAACTGGCCAGTAAATGGCGAAAAACCGCGGGCGTTGAGGAGAAGCCATGTAAAAGCAACAATGCTCTCTTGTTTTTTCCATTGCGTTGATTTACAGGAGCTAAAAGCTTCGCATCCGCAGAGTTCACCACTGAGAGATGCACCCCACGACGCATACAGCGAAAATCATCAAGATTCATAGTCACCTTTGAGCAAAAATAATGCAAAATAATTGTAAATTACTCATAGAGTAATCGTATTTAAGTAAACAATCAGTATAATAGACGTATAATGGCTGCATACTGTAGCAAATAAAATCCTGCTGTATGCTATCTTTAAATTAGAGAGTTTTATATAAAAAGGTGAAAATTATGCCTGATTTAACGAAAGGTGCAGATACAGCTACCAGTCCGACAGCAATGTTTGACACAGATCCAGATGCGAAGAATGCGATGGATAATTATGATGATTCAAATCAAAAACAACAAAGTTTTAATGCGGAAGATGTAGAAAAAATCGCACAAGTGGCCTTGCTGCTTTAAAGCTCAGAAATTTTTAAAAATATCCAATGTAGCCCGGATTAGCGAAGCGTAATCCGGGGATGTCGATTCTTCTCTGTCATGCATTTCCCGGATTACGCTTCGCTAATCCGGGCTACAGATTGCTACAGATTTCAGAGGATTTAATGCTAAATCTCCATTAACTTGTGCGGCAGGCTTTCCAGACGCCCTGCGGGTGTTACCAAAACATAATTAAGTTTGCGTTGTAACTCGGTAATGGTATCAGCGCCTGCATAGGTTAAACCTGAACGAAGTCCGCCGATTATATCAGCGATAATGGCGTCCTGATTCTCCCGATACGGTACTTCTGTTGCAACACCTTCTGCTGTTTTCCACTCATGCATTTGTCCCAGAAAATCTTCCTGAGCTTCTCGAGAGGCCATTCCACGGTAACGTTTAACCTGTTTGCCATTTTCTTTGGTGATAACCGCACCGGGTGTTGGCTCAGTGCCCGCCAGCATCCCGCCAATCATCACAAAATCCGCGCCAAAGGCGAGGGCTTTAACAATGTCACCGGAGGTACGAATGCCGCCATCAGCAACTATAGAACGATCTGATCGCGCGCAGTCCTGAATACAGGTAAGCATAGGAATGCCAAATCCTGTTTTAATACGGGTGCTACACACAGAACCGCCACCTATACCGGCTTTAATAATATCCGCTCCACAAGAGGCAAGGTAATCAGCGCCAGCATAAGTAGCAACGTTGCCTGCCATTATGCAGCGATCTTTTAATAAATGACGTAAATTTTTAAGGGTTTTTCCGACATATTTGGCGTGAGCATGAGCCACATCAACACAAAAATGATCAGCACCTGCGTCTCTTAATGCTTCAGCGCGTTCAAGTTCGGCGGCAGTACATCCGACTGAAACAAAGACTGTCCCCTTGCAACGTTTAAACTCTTTAATATTTTCCTCAACGCTTAAAAAACGATGTAACACCCCAATCCCGCCTTTACTGTGCATGAAATTGGCCATGTTACTTTCTGTAATAGTATCCATGTTGGAGCTCATTACAGGTAACTCAAGATTTAGCGTGCCAAGCCGGTCTTTCATACTGATATCGACAATACGTCTGGATTCATGATGGTTGTAGGCGGGAATGAGTAAAACGTCATCGAACGTGATGGCTTGAGTGTTCATGGTAATAATCTCTTAAAAAATAGTTATAAGGCATGTTGGAATTAAAATGTAGGTCGGGCTCAAGCCCCAGAGCTTGTTGAGCCAAGGGCCCAACCTACAATTTAATGGCAGGCCCAAATTAGAGGATACGTGTAAAATGCGTACTATAAATGCTCGGCAGCGTAATAAGCAAGTCTTGAACGTTCACCACGTGTTAACGTCATATGTGCGCTATAGTCCCAATGCTTAAACCTGTCCACTGCAAAGGTTAATCCGGATGTTGTTTCCGAGAGATAAGGCGTATCAATCTGTTTGATGTCACCCAGACAAACAATTTTAGTACCAGGCCCTGCTCGAGTAACGAGCGTTTTAATTTGTTTTGGGGTGAGGTTTTGGGATTCATCAATAATAATAAAGCGATTTAAAAAAGTACGACCGCGCATAAAATTCAATGACCGAATTTTGATTTTATTTTGAAGCAGGTCTTGCGTGGCATTACGACCAAAACTGCCACCCTCTTGTGAGCTATGCAATACTTCCAGGTTATCCATTAATGCGCCCATCCAGGGGGTCATTTTTTCTTCTTCGGTGCCTGGTAAAAAGCCGATATCCTCTCCAACCGGAATAGTAACGCGCGTCATAATGATTTCAGTATAACGATTTTCATCCAACACTTGTGTTAATCCGGCTGCAATGGTTAATAAGGTTTTACCGGTTCCTGCCGTTCCTTGCAGGGTTACGAAATCAACTTCGGGATCCAGTAGTAGATTAAGCGTGAAATTTTGCTCACGATTGCGCGCCGTAATTCCCCATACACCATGTTTGGATTGCGTGTAATCTCGTGCTAATTGCACAATGGCGTGTTCGGTTTCGATTTTTTTAACGATGGCTTGAAATTGATTATCTTCAGTGCTCAGGCAATCATTAGGATTCCACTGGGTAATCAAGGGGCCGCTGATTTTATAAAATGTGCGCCCGCTTTCCTGCCAGGATTCCATATCCTTGGCATGTGTATCCCAAAAATCATTTTCCAAAATGTGCAAGCCGCGGTGCAAAAGGGTAACATCATCAAGCACTTGATCATTGTAATAATCTTCAGCCTTAATGCCCAAAATTCCGGCTTTAATGCGTAAGTTAATGTCTTTGGAAATGATAACAATGGAGCGCTCGGGATATTTTTTTTGCAAGCCCAGAGCTGTAGCAAGAAGTGTGTTGTCGACTTTATGACCAGGGAGCAGAGCCGGGCGGATTTGTTCAAAATCATCGGTTTGAAAAAACAGGCGTCCGCTGTTTTTGCTTGAGTTGGAATTCCGAAAACCTGCAATGGGCAATCCCGCTACAATTTCCTGATGAGTGGCGCCGGCCATTAGCTCATCGAGCATGCGGTTAGTCTGACGGACGTTCCTGGCTATTTCCGATAAGCCTGTTTTATGGCTGTCAAGCTCTTCCAATACGACCATTGGTAAATAAATGTCATGCTCGTCAAAGTGATAGATGGCACTTGGATCACTCATCATAATATTGGTATCGAGCACAAACAATTTACGCGCGTTTTCTTTGTTTTCCATGTTATCCATAAACATTACCTCAAAAGGCCAAATTTATTCATTGTGATGACAGGGCACAATTGCGTCAAGAACTTATTGATTTTGTGACGCTTTTAAGGTGGCTAACACGTCATCCACATGCCCGGCAACTTTCACTTTTCGCCATTCGTTCGTTAAAATACCTTGGGGGTTGATGAGGAAAGTACTGCGCTCTATGCCGCGCACTTGTTTACCGTACATGGACTTCATTTTTATCACATCAAATAATTGACAGAGTTCTTCCGCTTCATCACTGATAAGATCAAAAGAAAGCGCCTGTTTACAAATAAAATTATCATGTGATTTTAAACTGTCACGTGAAATGCCAAAAACTACTGCGTTGAGTTTTTTAAATTCAGCCTGGGTATCGCGAAAATCATGGCTCTCGATAGTGCAGCCAGGCGTTTGATCTTTTGGGTAAAAATACAAGACCAGCCATTTTCCCTGATAATCATCGAAAGAGGCCAGAATATTATTGGTTGCTTTAAATGCAATATTGGGAATTTTATCGCCAATTTTCATGAACAAACTCCTTTAGTCATAATAATCTCCAGTCTACCAAAAAAAGGCAACGAAATGCATTTCGCCAAATTTATATACCCGGTGTATACTTAATACCTTATATTTAAAGAGTTCATGCAACAGATGACTACCAATAAAAAAGAAAGCGCTTCCATTACTATTAATAAAAAAGCGCGTTTTGAGTACTTTATAGAAAATGAATTCGAAGCGGGCCTCGTTCTTCAGGGGTGGGAAGTCAAGAGTTTACGTGCGGGTCGCATCAATTTATCAGACGCTCATGTTATTATTAAATATGGTGAAGCATTTTTATTGGGTGCACAGATTCAACCGCTGTCCACCGCCTCCGCCCACTTAATGCCAGACCCAATTCGCACACGAAAATTATTACTTAACCGTCGTGAGCTTAATCAATTAATTGGCAGCGTTGAGCGTCAGGGATATACATTAATACCGTTATCGCTCTACTGGTGTAAAAATCGCGTTAAAATGAAACTGGCATTGGCCAAGGGTAAGAAAACTCATGACAAGCGTGATACTATTAAAGACAGAGATTGGCAGCGCGATCATGCGCGCATCATGAAGAAACATATCTGAGAGAATTGACATTTGATTGTCATTACCCCTAAGCCGTGATCTTCAGAGGGGTGGTACCCCGTCTCGGAGCATACGCAACAATATGCATCGGACAACGTAAAAATACGCGCTTCCCAGCACAAACGGCAGTTGAATGATTTTCTTCGCGGTCGGGGGTTTGGCAAGCGCCTATAAAGGACTTTTAACTATCTAAGGAGAGACCCATGTCATATTGTTTCAGTATGTGTCGGGTATTATATTTTGCATTATTATGCCTGCCTGTTACCCTTTTTGCCAGTATACCGGTTACCTCCATGGTGGTCTTTGGCGATAGTCTCTCGGATAACGGTAACACCACTCACTTGTTGAAAAGTTTAAGAAAGGATGAAAATCCAGCCTATCTTGTAAAACCATTGAAAGTTTTTGTTATCAACAGAATGACTGAGTTTGCGTATGATTATTATATTCCGCAAATGGTACTTGATTCAGGAATAGGCATCGTCAATACATTTTTTGATGATGAACTGGCTCCCATGTTAGCAAATATCATTGCCCAGGTGCGCCTGGTGCCCATAGTCCCTGGTGAACCTTACTGGCAATCGCACTTTTCCAATGGGCGCGTATGGAACGAATATTTGGCTCCAATGCTCTCAGTTGACAGAGAAGACATGAGGTTTTATAACAACCAGGCGTTTGGTGGAAGCTGGTCGGTTACTTATGATCATCAATTAACCGCCTGGAATTTAATTCGTCATCCTCTCCTGACGTTAAAAACCTTAATTGTGGGTAAATTAATTCCCCCAAGTCTTGGTTTGATTGTGCAAGCGTATTTGATGATAAATGAACACCTGGATGCCCGAACAGTTTATTTTGTATTTGATGGGGCTAATGATTATTTGGGTGTTCTTCGGTTTGAAGACAATTATAATCCCTCTATCATGAGTGCTTACATTGATAATGTGATTGACGGCTTGGGTGCGGGCATTCGTAAATTAACAGCCGCAGGTGCAAGGCATGTGGTTGTTCTTGGGTTACCTGCTGTTGGCAGTACGCCACGATTCGTCCATACAACAGATCGAACGGTATTAAATGATGCCATTAAATTACACAACGAACGGTTGGCTCGTAAAGTCGACGAGTGGAAAGCTCAGGCTCCACAGGTGGATTTTCTTTATATTGATGTGCAAACTTTTTTCCAGAAAACATTGGATAATCCAGAAGCCCATGGTTTTTCCAACGTTACTGATGCGTGCATTGATGTGAAATTTCCTATGTTTGACGCGCTGCCCCAATCGCCTTTTACAGGAAATTTTGTGCTCGAATACGCACAGGTTCTGCAATATCGAGATGCCAATTTTGCAGAAAATGAGAAAAATTACCATGTGTGTGATACGCCTGAAAACTATCTGTTTTGGGATGAAGCCCATCCTTCCACACGAGCGCATCATTACCTTGCCAATGATATTTGCGAAGCAATGAAAGCGCATGGTTATCAGGCGTCTTGCATGCCACCCGCAAAGACATAGGTTTTAGACGAAGCTTGTGGCATACTCTCTGGTTTTTGTACTATTCACCGAGCCTTTTAAAGGCCGGTGAACTTGATTGAGGTAAGGAGCGATTATGTGTGGGATCATGGGAGCAATATCTCAACGGGATATTAGCCGTGTGTTGCTGGAAGGTTTACGACGCCTTGAGTATCGCGGTTATGATTCAGCGGGCATCGCGGTTATTGACAGTGCCGGGCGCTTGAAACGCGTCAGAATCCAGGGAAAAGTGCAAGCCCTGGCCGATGCGATGCAAGAAACGGCCATTGCCGGTTCGATTGGCATTGCTCATACTCGCTGGGCTACCCACGGCAAACCTTGTGAGCTAAATGCACACCCCCATCTTTCCAATGGTGAAATCGCGCTCGTCCATAATGGAATTATTGAGAATCATGACGAGTTACGCCAACATTTAATGGGCTTTGACTACGAGTTCACTTCCGAAACGGATACTGAAGTCGCGGCACACCTGATTCATCATTATTACCAACAGCATGAAGACTTGCTCATGGCCGTGCAGGAAGCGGCAAAAAAAATGCGTGGTGCTTTTGCACTGGGTGTTATTCATCAACAGCGTCCACAAGAGCTGGTGGCAATTCGTAAAGGCAGCCCTCTGGTGGTTGGTTTAGGTATCGGTGAGTATTTTATAGCGTCCGATGCTTTGGCGCTGCGTTCATTTGCCCAGTCGGTGATTTATCTTGAGGAAGGGGATAGTGTTCGTTTGCAGTTGGGTCAAATTGAGTTATTTGATGCAGAGGGGAAATCGGTGCAGCGTCCCTCACATCCTTTGGATAATGATAGTCAAGTGGTAAACAAAGGGCCTTACCGTCATTTTATGTTAAAAGAAATATACGAACAGACTAAAGTATTAGCTGATACTCTTGAAGGTCGTATCGCCTCAATAGAGGTGCTTAGAGCAAGTTTTGGTGAGCGTGCGGCGGCCTTGTTTTCAAATGTAAAACAAATTCATATTGTTGCGTGTGGCACAAGTTACCATGCAGGTCTTGTTGCCCGTTACTGGCTTGAGTCTCTTGCAGGTTTGCCAACGCACGTGGAAATTGCGAGCGAGTACCGATATCGCGATGTAGTGGTCCCTGATGGCACATTGTTTATTACGGTATCTCAATCGGGTGAAACAGCCGATACATTGGCCGCTTTATACAAGGCCAAAACAAAAAACTATTTAGGCAGTCTTGCCATTTGTAATGTTGCAACTAGTACCATGGTGCGTGAGGCAAACTCGGTTTTTCTGACACGTGCAGGCACGGAGATTGGCGTTGCCTCAACGAAGGCATTTACCACCCAGCTTGCGGCTTTTTTGATGTTATCAGCCGCATTATGTAAGGACTCGCGTGCAGAAACGGTTCTCGCCGAACTAAGAGAGCTACCCGCTTGTTGTGAGCGTGTCTTGAAAATGAATGACGAGATTGCCGCTTTATCAGCGACCTTTGTCAATAAAGCACACGCCCTTTTTCTGGGCCGCGGGGTTCAATATCCTGTCGCTCTCGAAGGCGCGTTAAAATTAAAAGAAATTTCGTATATTCATGCAGAAGCGTATCCCGCAGGAGAGCTTAAACATGGCCCGCTAGCTCTTGTTGATAAAGATATGCCGGTTATTGCAGTCGCACCCAATGATGAGCTTCTCGACAAATTAAAATCAAACTTGCATGAAGTCAGCGCAAGGGGCGGGCAATTGCTGGTGTTTGTTGACGACTCGCAACAATGGAAGGCTAATGGTGCCAAATTAATACCAGTGCCTCAGTGTGGGCCGTGGGTCGCGCCAATTATTTATACCATACCGTTACAACTATTAGCCTATCATGTGGCTGTTGCCAAGGGTACAGATGTTGATCAACCTCGAAACCTGGCTAAATCAGTAACGGTAGAATGAGTAAAGATCTTTGTCTAAAATTCGTCAATGAGTATATAATCCACAAAAAATGACAACCCGTGTGCAAAATGCAGGTCGGGCTTTTAGCCCGACAGCTTGTTGGGCCAAGGCCTCAACCTACAATTTAATTGCAAAGTTCTTAACTTACTGATACCGGGTTGTAATTGTTAATTAGTATAATATTTTTACGTTTTTTATTTCATATTTTCGGGGATGTGAATGGTTCAAGAGATGATGTCAGCTGCAGCGATTATTGCAGAGGAACTGAAAACAAAAATTTCTCAGGTAGAAACAGCTATTCGCCTGCTGGATGAAGGAGCAACGGTTCCGTTTATTGCACGCTATCGTAAAGAGGCAACTGAGGGTCTTGATGATACGCAGTTGCGTAAGCTCGCAGAACGCTTGCATTATATTCGTGAGTTAGATGAGCGCCGTCTGGTGGTTTTACAATCCATTCGTGAGCAAGACAAACTAACGCCCGAACTTGAAGCAAGCATTTTGACTGCTGCGACCAAACCCCGCCTTGAAGATTTATATCTCCCCTTTAGGCCAAAACGGCGCACCAAGGCGCAAATCGCGCGTGAAGCGGGTCTTGAGCCATTGGCTCAACTGCTTTTACACGATCCGACTCTTGATCCGGAAGCTCAATCTGCCCGGTTTATTAATACCGAAGCAGGTATCGAAGACAGCAAAGCCGCTCTTGAAGGCGCTCGCCAGATTCTCATGGAGCAATTTGCCGAAGATGCGGAATTGATCAATGAGCTTCGCGAATATCTCTGGGGGCATGCAGTCCTTAAATCAACAGGCAGTGCGGATAAAAAGGGCGCTAATAAGTTCTCTGATTATTTCAATTATGTTGAGCCAATTAAAAAAATTCCATCTCATCGTGCACTAGCACTCTTTCGTGGTCGCCGTGAAAGTGTTTTACAGTTCTCGCTGGTCCTGGCGGATGATCCGGAATATGGTGAAAAACGTGTTGCTGCCTATTTTAACATTTCTGATGAGAAGCGTGCGGCAGATGGCTGGTTACTCGATACTGTACGCATGACGTGGAAAGTTAAATTATTCACCAAGCTCGAGCTTGAGTTACTGGCACGCTTGCGTGAATCAGCGGATGAAGAAGCGATTAATGTATTTGCTAAAAATTTACGCGATTTATTACTGGCAGCCCCTGCAGGCCCCCGTACAACCATAGGGCTGGATCCTGGTATCCGTACGGGCGTGAAGGTTGTTGTTATCGACAAAACAGGAAAGGTTCTTGATTACACTACCGTGTTTCCGTTTGCCCCCCAAAATGAATGGCATCAGGCCATTGCCGAGTTTGCCAAATTAGCGGCTCGCCATAATGTGGATATATTTAGTATTGGTAATGGCACCGGTTCACGTGAAACAGAACGTCTTGTTACTGATATGATGAAAATGTACCCTGACTTGACCTTGGCTAAAGTAATGGTGAGTGAAGCCGGCGCTTCTGTTTATTCTGCTTCAGAGTTAGCGGCTAATGAGTTTCCCGATTTGGATGTGAGTATTCGGGGCGCCGTTTCCATTGCGAGACGTCTGCAAGATCCTTTAGCAGAACTCGTGAAAATTGAGCCGAAAGCGATTGGTGTTGGGCAATATCAGCACGATGTAAATCAAAATAGATTGGCACGTAGCCTTGAGGGTGTTGTTGAGGATTGTGTGAATACAGTAGGTGTTGATGTTAACACCGCATCAGTGGCCTTGCTCACCAAAGTTTCAGGGCTAAACGAGACACTTGCAAAAAATCTGGTTCAATACCGGGATGAGCATGGTGCATTTCGTTGTCGTACACAATTAAAAGATGTTCCTCGTATGGGTGAAAAAAGCTTTCAGCAATCAGCCGGTTTTCTGCGCATCATGAATGGTGATAATCCTCTGGATGCCTCGTGTGTTCACCCGGAAGCCTACCCGCTCGTTGAGAAAATTCTCGCCGCCCAAAAGGTTGATTTAAAGGAAATTATTGGCAATCACGCCTTATTGCATAGTGTTAACGCTAATTCTTTCGTTGATGAAAATTTTGGTTTACCCACCATTCGTGATGTATTAAAAGAGCTTGAAAAACCAGGGCGCGATCCACGGCCTGAATTTAAAACAGCCACTTTTAAAGAAGGTGTGGAAGATATTAATCATTTATCCGAAGGGATGATTCTCGAGGGTGTCGTGAGCAATGTTACCAATTTTGGTGCTTTTGTCGATATTGGTGTGCATCAGGACGGTCTGGTTCATATTTCAGCCATGACTAATCGCTTTATTACCGATCCCCATACTTTTGTTAAAGCGGGTGATATTGTTAAGGTGAAAGTCGTTGAAGTGGATAAAGAAAGACGGCGTATTGGTTTAAGCATGAAACTGGATGAAGAAAAAGCGCCCGTCACGCAGAAAAAAATCGTTAAACCATCCTTTGAGAAAAAAATAACGGCCGCAAAAAATACTGTGGTACAGAAAAAAATTGAGAAGACCAAACAACCTGTTGCTGCCAAAAAAGGCGTGTTTAACACCGCAATGGCTGATGCTTTGTCAAAATTAAAGCGTGGCTCATGAATACGTTAATTCCACGTGGTGAAATAACCATTCAAACGCTGGCAATGCCCGCAGACACTAATGCTAACGGAGATATTTTCGGCGGCTGGCTAGTTTCTCAGATGGATTTGGCCGCAGGTGTATTAGCCAAAAAACTGGCTCAGGGGCGGGTAGCTACAGTTGCCATTAACTCCATGACTTTCCTTAAGCCAGTTCACGTGGGCGACGTCGTTAGTTGCCATGTTGAGCTGATTAAGGCAGGTAATACATCGCTTACTATCGCTGTTGAGGTTTGGGCAGAACCCGCGACAAGCACGGGTAAATATCGCGTAACGGAAGGCGTATTTGTATTTGTAGCTATTGATGAAAATGGCAAGCCACGACAGGTGTTAAAAAACGCATGACCAAAGCGCAATTTGATACGCTGAAAAAATGGATTGCCGATATGGCATCCCTTATTGAAAAAAATATTGATCCGGAGCCTGAGCATTTCATTTCATTTTTGAATGAGCCTGAGCTTGCGTTGGAAATGATTCAGCTGATTGACTCTCTCGATGATGAGGACACAGATGAAGAGCGCCCATACTACTCTTCCTGTATTTTTGCGATTGATATTTGTGTGGCACAGCTTCAGTCTGCTGTTGAGGCGGGTAATAAGCTCGCTGGCAAAACGCTCAATCAACTGATGAGTAATATGGCGAAAGCTATCAACAGCGGCAAACATTCGTTAAGCTTTTGGTTACCTGTTCTTAATGCCTTTTATGATGTTCATGTCGAATTATCCGATGAGCTACGGGATGCTTATCTTGAGTTGGCAGGGCAGGATGAAGAGCTGACTTTTGATGATGAAATTGATCATCTGGAAGCCATGCGCAGTATGATAGCCGAGCTTTCTGATTTATCGCATTTTGATATTGCTGAAAATTTCTTTGCGCAAAGTCATGCGATGCCTGCTGATTTTTTCCCTGATTTAATCGTTGATCTTTATAGTATTGAAGAAGGTCAGGATATTGCATTACTCGCGCTGCTACATCCAAAGCCTGAGGTGCGGGAAATGGTCATCGCCACTCTTGAGCAATTAATGGATACTATTGTTCTAAGTTCGGTGTCCTTGTCGCGTTTGCAGATTATTCAAAGCTGGTATCCTGCTCTTTATCAAAGCCAGTTTAGTCGGTGGATTAAGCTTCAACGCATGAAAGGGGTTGTTTTTAACAAAAGTAAAGCCGCTCCAATTGTTCAAATAAAAGCCAGCGAAGTCGATGGCAGTGGTGCTCAAGGTCTATTTATTCATATTAAACAGGGCAGAAATAATCGGCTTTGCGGCTTATTATATAAATTTGGTTTAGGCATTAAAGATGCCTGGGTGACTCCGCCAATGTCGGTTGCTGATGTAAAAAAATATTATAATGATGCATTTGATGAAAGTGTAACGTTACGTGAAGTTGACACTGAATATTTAGTGTTGATAACGGAGCATTTTTTGGCGATTACCATTAAACAGGGTAGCATGCCAGACTTGCATTTGTTGGAAATGCAAGAATTAATGGGGATTCATTTTGCGCCTAATCCTCTAGATATTAATGCCACTATCCAGAGCCTCAGCATCCAGATTACCCCGTTTACACAGGAAACCATGGAGTTGTCCTTCAAGCGGTCAAAATCCTGGCTCAACAATAAGCGCTTTACAGAGTCCTGGTACATAGAAAATGCACATGTGGATAAGCTGGTTAACCGCTGTAGCAGTTTTGTTGAGGGTGTAAAGGTATGTGTCATTGAAGACGCGATTAACGAAGTGTTTACCCACGAAATGGAGTTGCATCGCGACAAATGGTTATTTCATTTTTTATGGATAACCCTGTGGCTTAAAGCCCACACACGCAAAAATGAAAAAATCTGGCAAGACAGTTTTTTTATTGCCTATGCTATCCACACAAAGCGGCCTTTGAAGTCTATTCCTGTGTTGCAAGAAATAAGTCATCAAACTGTTATCAATAGCATTGAAACCATGAATGAACGCCGCACTCATCTGAATCAGGAATAATCATCACGTTGGAGCCTTGGATGGAGTAACTCTCCTGTGGATAATTTTGTTCATAATATTATACAAAGTAAAAAAAAATGGTCTTTAATTTTGTAACTACTTGAATTTAAAGTAAAAATTTTAGAGTGAATGGTGTTCCGTCCGCAGGGGTTTTTTGTGGATAACTTTGTTAATTAATCAGCGAACTTCAGAAAATACCGACGCTTAGCACAAAAACATAATTAAGCAAAATATCAGGTGAAAAATGAAAAATAATTTTACAATTGAAACAGAAAGAATAATACTTCGCCCCTTTACTATGAATGATGTAGATGAGTTTGCTGTAATTTGCGCTGATCCAGAGGTAATGCAGTTTATTGGCACCGGTGCGCCATTGGATAAAGAAACAGTCCAACAACAAATGCAATCCTGGATAGCTTTATACGAAAAACAAGGTTTTGGTTTATTGGCCTTAGTATGGAAAGAAAATAATAGACTCCTGGGCTTTTGTGGATTAATGCAACAGGAAGTAGACGGACAAACTCATATCGAGCTAGGCTACCGACTGGAGAAGGCTTTCTGGGGCAAAGGAATAGCAACGGAAGCCGCGCTAGCAATGAGGGATTATGCTTTGATGGAGTTAAGCATACCTGAACTGGTTTCTATTATTCAACTAGATAATATAGCCTCAAAAAATGTAGCAAAGAAAGTTGGAATGACTCATTGGAAACGCACGCTTTTTAATGGCGTGTTACTTGATGTATTTAAATTAATGTAAATAGATTCGCCATTCCTGGAGACGCTTGTCCTGGAATCAGAACTAATGTTTAAATTGATGAGATAACTTTCAATGGCTCTACACTAACAATTCATGTGTGCAAGCGGTTTAGTCCGTAAATGGTTAACCGTCGAGCACCTTTCCCCAACATTTGCTCTGGACAATTTTAAATCTCAAAAAAAGCCGTCTTTGCGAACCGCAGGTGAAGCAATCCAGCGACTTTTTCGAACAATGGATTTACTCATTAGTCTTTTTAAGACCACTGGATTGTGCCCCGGTGTAAACGTGTTGTAAATCTACATGTATGTAATTAAAATAGGCATGTTGAATTAAATTTAAGGTGCGCTAAATGGAACCACTACCCATTTTACGGTCAATACGTGATCATTTCTTTGAAATAAATAAGATTGATTTAGTAATGGGCTATTTTGCTGGAAGAAACAACAATAGAAAAGAAGTAAAAAAATTTATTGAACAGCTTGGTTCGCAAGACCCTACTCTATTAGTTGCAATATTTGAAAATGTCTTTCATTCATATTATTACGATCGAATAAGATTGAAAAAGCAAATGAAAGAGGTTTTTATAAATAAAATTAGACATGATTTTATCTTTCTTCAAGCTTCTATGGACTTTCTATCAATTGTCTTATTTACGAATAATATATTTGCTACATTCGTTGCTTCTGGTAGCTCAATTTTACAAGGATTATTAACGTATTATTTGATACTCCCAGCTTTATTACGTTATATAGTTCATACAGACCAAATAGGAGGTCTAATAGATGAATATATTGATGAAAAAATCTCTTCCTATAAGGAATTATTCCGTTACCCTAGAACTAGTATTAGATCAATAAAAGAACGCGTTGAAGAATTAAAACGGGACGATTATAAACATTTGTTCTTTCAAATTAATCATTCAGATAAGAAGGAAATTCCTTCTCTCATGTATTTAACAGCATTCTATATTAAAAATAATACCGATATTGATGTAAATGGCTCGGCAATTACTAGAGACTGTAAAGAGTATATTAACCATTTGGATGAGATTGTTCCAAATGGGAAAAAACAAAACAGGGAAATAATGGGAATAGATTTTTCTTGAGTCTACTACAGCTACATGAGTTTTATATAGATACTGCCTAAACCGAAAATGTTAGATCAGTGACTCTGCACTAACAATTCACGGGCGTGGGAGCGGGTTTGATCTGTAATGGTTAAACCGCCAAGCATTCTTGCAATTTCATCTACTTTATCCGTTTCAGTAAGGGCAATAATGTGCGAGTAGGTTTGCTCATTATCACTGTATTTTTCGACGACAAAATGATGATGTGCTGAAGAGGCGACTTGCGGCTGGTGGGTCACGCAGAACACTTGCAGACGCTCTCCTAATTTACGCAACAATTGCCCCACTAAAGCCGCCGTAGCGCCCCCAATGCCGACATCCACTTCATCAAAAAGCAAGGTTGGTGTCGCGCCGCGTTGGGCAGTTATCATTTGAATCGCAAGACTTATTCGCGAAAGCTCGCCCCCTGAGGCTACTTTACTCAATGCATCAGGTGCCATGCCGGGGTTGGTACAGACTTTATATTCAACTTTATCCATGCCATGTGGTTGCATGCGCTCAAGTGGGGTTATTTCAATACTGACGTGCCCTTTAGGCATTCCTAATTGCCGAATAATTATACTTATTTCATTTGCCAATTTGTCAGCATACAAAAGGCGAGAATTTTTGAGTTTCAGCGCCAATTGCTCATAGGCGTGTAATTGCTGCTCGTAATGCTGTTGCAATTCTATTAGGCGATTATCGCGATTTTGTAACTGTTGTAATTCTTCCTGCAAACGTTCTGCATGAACAGGTAGTTGACTCGCCTCGACATGGTGCTTGCGAGCTGCTTGATGGAGCGCGCTAATGCGAGCTTCTACTTCTTGTAAACGCTCAGGATCTAATTGTACCTGTTCACTAAATTGTTTAATTTCATCCAGCGCTTCGTCACATTGAATGATGGCATTATTAATCAGCTCTAATGAATTTTTTATTGCTGTATTTTCGTTAGGTAAGTCCTGAAGCAGCTGCAAAACCTGACTAAGTGACATACTGATATTGCCGACATCATCGCCATTTAATTGATGAATAATTTGTTGAGTCGCCTGCAAATAATCATGCGCGTGATGCAGAAGCTGATGTTCATCGCTTAAACTTTGCATTTCACCTTCCTGAAGATGAAGAGCGTTTAATTCATCAATCTGGAATTGCAATAGTTCAATCCTGTCACGATGATTATCCTGATTTTTCAATGCATCCATCTCTGTTTTGATTTTCTGACATTGTTTGTAAAGAGACGCGACGTTGTGCAAAAGCTCTTCATGTCCCGCGTAATTATCAAGCTGACTGCGATGAGTTGCGTGTTGCATTAGCGTTTGGTGTTGGTGCTGGCCGTGGATATGAACAAGCATTTCGCTTAGTTCCTTCACCTTTTGTAACGGAAATGGTTGGCCGTTTATATAAGACTTGGAGCGGCCCTCACTATAAAGAACGCGTCTTAAGATAATCTCACCATTGTCGCAATCGATATCATGATCATTAAGCCAATCCGCAGGCTCTGTTTGCTCATCTAGTTGAAAAGCGGCACTGATATCACATTTTTGCGCGCCAGGGCGTATAACCGACGCATCCCCACGACCGCCCATCGCCAGCATGAGCGCATCAATCATGATAGATTTACCAGCCCCTGTCTCACCTGTAAATGCCGTCATTCCATGGGCAAAATCCAGCTCGAGTTGTTTAACGATGGCGAAATTTTCAATGCGAAGTGCCGTTAGCATGATTTATCCCTGATTTTTAGATTCCCAACCAAGTTTTATTCTTAATGTATCATAATAGTGGTAATCACTCGGATGCAATAAACGAAGTCGTTCTACGGTTTTTTGTATTGAAACACATTGCCCGGGTTTTACCATTCGGGATTCATGGCCATCGCAGCTAACGCGAAGGTCGCTTTCATTGGATTCACTAATGTGTAAATCAATAGAGGCTTCGCCATCAATCACCAGAGGGCGTGAGCTTAAGCTGTGTAAAAACATAGGAACCAATACAATAGCATTAATCTTGGGGTGCATAATAGGGCCGCCTGCGGACAATGCATAAGCGGTGGACCCGGTAGGGGTGGCGATAATCAGCCCATCTGAACGATAATGACTTACAAATTGTTCGTCAATATACAAATCAAACTCTATTAAATGGGTTTCATTGCCGCGACTCAGCACTACGTCATTTAGCGCATTGCCTTCGTAATAGGTATTTTTTTGATCGTGAATGCGTGTTTTTAAGAGAAAGCGTTGTTCTTCACAGTATTCACCATGAAGAACGGCACTTAATTGTTTTTCAATATCAAGAGGCGAGATGTCTGTTAAAAAGCCTAAACGACCGCGGTTAATGCCAATGACCGGCACATTTACCGAAATCGCCATACGAGTGGCAGAAAGCATGCTGCCATCGCCGCCTACAACCACAATTAAATCCCGTTTTTTGCCCATTTCAGCACGGGCAAGTACAGGTAAATTAGTGGTGAAGTGGCTCGCCGTATCAATATCAACAAATGTTTCCACCTGGTGTTCTTGCAAGAACTCAACCAACCGTTGCAAGCTCTCATTAACACCTTGATTTGCGCGGTGATGCCGCGCATAAAGGATAACTCGTTGAAATTTCGGCTTCATGTCAGTGCGCCCAGTCCTCAAGATTAGTCTTCAGTGTTTGCCCTTGACGTTCGTTTGCGATCCGTTTCTTTTAACTCTTTCTTACGCAGACGAATAGAGAGCGGCGTTACTTCAACCAACTCATCATCATCAATAAATTCCAGCGCTTGTTCAAGTGATAATTTGATGGGCGGGGTTAAAAGGATATGCTCATCGGTGCCAGATGCACGCATGTTTGTTAATTGCTTTTCCTTGGTAACGTTAACAACCAAATCATTATCGCGGGCATGAATACCTACAATCATCCCTTCATAACAGGCTAATTGTGGCTCAATAAATAGCCTTCCGCGGTCTTGCAGATTAAAGAGCGCAAAGCCTCGAGCGGTACCTTGGCAGTTGGCAATAAGTACGCCGCTGTTTCGTTTTCCAAGGCGTCCTTTAAAAGCGGGGCCGTAATGGTCATAAACGTGGTACATAAGGCCTGTGCCTGAAGTGCTTGATAAAAACTCGGTGTGAAAACCGATTAAGCCTCGCGTGGGTACGATGTAGTCAAGACGTACGCGTCCTTTACCATCTGGTACCATGTCTTGTAATTCAGCGCGCCGCTCGCCCAGTTTTTCCATGATAGTTCCCTGACTGCTTTCTTCAACGTCGACAGTCAAGCGCTCGTAGGGTTCTTGTTGTTCGCCATCTTGCTCATGCATGATTACTTCAGGCTTGGAAATAGCCATCTCGTAGCCTTCACGTCGCATGGTTTCAATAAGAATGGACAGATGTAGCTCACCGCGTCCTGATACGCGGAATTTATCCGGATCAGCGGTATCTTCTACCCGTAAAGCCACATTATGAAGCAGTTCTGTTTGCAGGCGGTCGCGAATTCGTCGGCTAGTTACATATTTACCATCCTGGCCTGCGAAAGGCGAGTCGTTAACCTGGAAAGTCATGCTGATAGTAGGCTCATCGACCATGAGGGGTGGCAATGCTTCTACAACATTCGGATCGCAAAGTGTGTCGGAAATATTGAGCTGCTCAATACCGGTCACGGCGACGATATCACCAGCACCGGCTTCTTCAATCTCAACACGGTCAAGGCCACTAAAGCCCAGAATCTGCAAGAGACGGCCGCTACGCACATTGCCATCTTTATCAATAATTTTGATAGGCGATTTAACTTTAACGCGCCCGCGTGAAACACGACCAATACCTATGGTGCCCACGTAAGACGAATAGTCAAGCGAGCTTATTTGCATTTGGAAGGGCCCATTTTCATCGACAGCAGGGGCGGATACTTTATCAAGAATAGTCTGAAGTAAAGCCGACATGTCAGTGGCTTCGTCTTCTAAATTGAGTTTAGCGTAGCCATTTAGTGCCGAGGCATAAACAACAGGGAAGTCAAGTTGCTTGTCAGTGGCACCTAAGTTATCAAACAAATCAAAAACCTGATCCATAACCCAATGGGGTCTTGCACCTGGGCGGTCAATTTTGTTAATAACAACAATGGGATTTAAGCCGCGGGCGAATGCTTTTTGTGTTACAAAGCGCGTTTGCGGCATAGGACCATCCACCGCATCCACCAATAACAATACGCTATCTACCATCGAGAGAATTCGTTCTACCTCACCACCAAAATCGGCGTGTCCTGGGGTATCCACAATGTTAATCTGGTGATCGTGCCAGCGAACGCAAGTGTTTTTGGCAAGAATAGTAATGCCTCGCTCTTTTTCAAGGGCGTTGGAATCCATCAGGCGTTCAACTTTGGGTGCGCGCTCATTAAGCGTGCCCGTTTGTTGGAGGAGTTTATCAACTAAAGTAGTTTTACCATGATCCACGTGGGCGATAATGGCGATATTACGAATCATTTCAATCATAAAAGACCTTGTTAGCGGTAATGAGAGTTACACGACGGTAGCAGCAAAAACAGTATATGTTCATGAATTCACCATTATACACGATGTAGCGTTTAAATCCTATTAGCACTTGAAAAAGTGTGCTTATTCAGTTTACACAGGTGAATTTTTAATTTCGCAATGAAAATGCCGTCTTTGCGAATAAAGTGAAATCCAGTGACCTTGGAAATGATAATAAGTATATCTGTTGTTCACAAAGGTCACTGGATTGCGTCTCCTGCGGCTTCTGAATAACTCCACAATTTGCATAAATTATTATCTATCCTAAATGGCGCCAGATGTCCAATCCGGCAGCAATATAATGCCTGACTCTCGAATTTCTTTCTCTGTCGTCCCGGAATTAAGAGAGACTTAACGAGCGCGCGAGTTTAGTCTCTCTAAATGTCCTGGATCTATTTCCAGGCTGGTACGGTGTATTATTCCTGGGATTATGAAAAGTAATATTGCCTGACAAGATGCACGGAGTGGAATGGATCCCGGAATTTAGTAAGACTAGGTTCGCACGCTCACCAAGTCTTACTAAATTCCGGGACGACACCCATTAGAGCGGTGTCAATCATAGTAAGGCTAAAAAGTTAGTGTCTATACGTTTTCTGGATTTCATACAAAAGCTCGCATAGACGGCATAAGGGCAGAAGCTGCGGCCTTGAATCAGGCTTACCGGGGTTTAACTTCAAGCTCAGGATCATTAGGAACTTCAGGAGCTGGTTTTTTACGCTCTTGTATTTCAATGTCCTCCAGATTCCTATCAGCATTCAAATCGGTTGTATCATCCATAGCGGATAATTCAGTCTCAGGTGCTGGAACAGCTTTAGGTTGGTCTGGCGCATTGTCGAGGTTTACTTCTTTTTCAGCGGCAACGTTCGTTAATTTGGTTAAGACGGATGTCGCCTTCGTTATAATTTCTTGAGCGGCATTAGCTTCTTGCATTTCTCTAACCCATGCTCCCAGCTCATTCATCGCGTCCTGGAGAGGATTCTCTGCTTTCTTTTCTTTCGCTTCTTCATCAGAACTCAAATCGGTTGTATCATCCATAGGCGATAATTCGATATTATCCTCAGGTTCTGGAGCAATTTTTGCCGGGGTTTCTGTCTTTGGTTGGGCTGCTGCCTCTTTTGTAGAAGAAAAATCGGTTAATTTGCTTAAGACGGATGTAATTTTGTTGATAACTGCCTTATCGCCAGCAGTTTTGTGCATTTCTATAACCCAATCTTTTAGCTCATTTATGGCGTCCATGAGAGGGTTCTCTGTTTTCTGTTTTTTTGCGTCTTCACTTCGGTCCAAAATATCGGCTATTTTATGAGAAGGGGGAAGCTGCTCGGGTTTTTTGGCTTCGGTGTCAGGGGCTGGCGCATTGGCAACGGGCGTGGGTGCCGTGGTAGTTGGCTCAGCTGCTTTTAATTTGTTATCAAGCTCAGTTTTGACGGTATCTTTATCACTGGACATAATTATTATCCACAGGAGTTAAAATATAGTTTAATAATAGCATAATATTCTTGTTTTAAAGAGACTCTTCACACCGTATGTTTCGCTATATTCGGGAGCTTTAATTTTGTTAGATAAATACCTGAAAAATCGCTTTTATTTTCCAACTCCTTTGACGCCTACTTTCTATAATTTAAGTGCGCATCTACAAGCTAATGGTTGGACGGCAAGCCGCTTTCGAAAATTTGCCGATTTTAGTGACAAAAATCTCGCGTTTAATGAGGACGCGGCTCTATCTCTCGAATATAAACATTTATTGGCGCAGTTGATTTCCCGCTATTGCCCAGAAGTGATGCCGCGCACCTATTGCATCAATGATCAAAATTGGCCTGCTGTGTTGAGTAAGGTTGCTTGTGAATTTTATGCACCAGGTGGCTGTGGTGAGCCTGTTTGGATTCTAAAACCTTCGCTACTTAATAATGGGCAACAGATAAAAATTTTCACCACACTTTCTGCACTTGAAGCGCACTTCTCATCATTTAATCGCTTAGGCGGTGAGCACGTATTGCAACAATACATAAAAAATCCCCACCTGCTTCGCGATTCACGCAAATACAGTATTCGCCATTTTGTGGTACTGACCAATTATGCGGGTGCTTTTCTATATCCCCAGGGCTATTTTAATGTGGCTTTGCAGCCGTTTAATGCCACTGATTTCACCGATTTAAAATCGCATTTAACCAATGAACATTTGTTTGGAAATGAACCTAATGTTATTCAAATACCCACCAAAAAATTTGAATTTTATCGGGAATTTTATCCGCAAATAAAATCCATTTTAACCAATGTAATTTCAGGTTTATTACAAAGCCATCCTCATGCTTTTGTAACAGATAGTAAACGCGATTTTGCACTTTTTGGGATGGATTTTATGATTGATAGCACGGGACGGCCATGGTTGCTCGAGGCAAACCATGGCCCCTGCTTTCCAATGGATGATCATCACCCATTGCAAGCATATCTTTATAAAGATTTTTGGCAAAATATCATCAGCAATTTTGTGTACCCCATCGCATCAAAGAGCGCTGCCCCCTCTATCGATGAGTCTGTTTTTGAGGCACTTATATAATCAATATATGGAACCTGCGTCATCCTGGTATGAAATTTGCTACACTATCAGTAAGAAGTAAAAAGGGGGTTTGTTCATGAAGACGTTGATTTTACATCCCACAGAAACCTCTCAATGGCATGCGTTAGTTAATGAAGCGCAGGCATCCACAAGGTTAGTCTTAAATGAGAGCACAGAAAGCTACCTCGTGTTTCTCTTAATGCGCTTTTCTCAAGGTACCAAATTAATTGATTCAGTGCTGGCGCTTGATTTTCTGGAGTCCATGCGTACCTCTCGCCATCGTCAAGTTGAATTATTGCGCGATGTAGGGGATAAGAGTTTATTGTTTTGTGGGCTTTTCCCTGGTATTGCCAAGCGTCGTCATCTTAATTTGAACTACTTCTCGGACATGGGGCAGGCGGCTTATCTCTCCGTTGGAGAACTACATGAGCCACAATTAGCTAATTTGTTTTTTCAATTAAGTGATCAGTTTTTTACGTTACAGCAAATCTTACAGGCAATGCGTGGTGAATACTTGCAATTTAGTAAAATTGACCCCGGCATTATTTCAGCAGCACAGTTGCCTCCTCAGTAGAGGCAACAAATCGAACTATTTATGAAATAACAGGGCAATATCAATGGCATCAAAGGCATAGTGGCGGTTACAAAAATCACAGGTGACATCGACCTGGCCTTTCTCACTCAACAGTTGCCTGGTATCGTCTTCACCTAGAACATTAAGAACCTGTTTCATTTTTTCAGTGCTGCAGCGGCATTGAAAACGGACAGAGCGTCCATCAAAAAGGCGCAATTCTGTCTCATGGTAGAGGCGATGTAATAATGTTTGATTATCAAGCGTTAGCAATTCTTCCTCACTGACCGTTTGCCCGAGATGGACTGCGTATTCCCAGAAATGCTCTCGTTGAACCGTGTCTTGTCCTGGCATTAATTGAATAAGAATGCCAGCAACATTATTTTCTCCCACCGCGAGCCATACACGCGTTGCAACCTGTTCTGACTGCGCAAAATAATGCATCAAATTTTCGCTCATGGAGGTTGTTTGGATGGGCACTATGCTTTGATAGGATTGCGTCTGGTTAAATTGGTTGATAGTTAATACCATTTTACCTTGTAAAAAAGCCTCAGTGTAATCTGTGCTCGCCAGATCATCCTGATATTTTGCGAATGCGCGCATGTGCAGTTGATTATCGCATTGTACGAGCAATAAGGGCAGGCGCTTATCGCCTTGAAATTGTAAGCTAAGCTCTCCTTCAAATTTAATGCTGCCAGTCAATAATAAACAGGAAATCAGCGCTTCGCCCAGTAAATTTTTTACCATGGGAGGGTAATCGCGCTGCCCCATGATGGTTGTATAGGTATCATTTAGGTGGGCAATTTCTCCGCGAATGCTTTCGTGTTCAAACATGAAGCGTTGCAGGCTGTCTGGTTCATTCATTTATAAAACTCATCGATTCACTATCTTTAAAAACATACAATTCTATCATAATAGAGAACGTTGGTAGTATAATGAATGAAAAACAAGCATTACAAACGTGACCTCTGAACTGTGTGTAGCCCGGATTAGCGTCAGCGTAATCCGGGAAATGCGTTATGCCGAACCAGATAACCCGGATTACGC
>JAUXWR010000465.1 GCA_030680075.1 Legionella sp. | reverse complement strand
ATCATAGAAAAACCGCGTGACCGGCAGCATCAGGCGATTGCCGAACCGCGACGCCAGCCAACCCTCGCCCGGCGTTATCTGCCACATCGCGATCGCGACATCCGCACCGACGATCAGCCGGCCGGATTCATCGGTCGCATGCAGGCGGCGGCGCACGTCGCCGAGAGAAACGCCATAGGCGGCAAGTGCCGCGGGTTCATCGTTGATGACGCGGAATGAGAGGTGGCCGGCGCGGACGGCGGCCAAGAGCTTGTTACGTTGCCAGTCGATGCCGGCGTCGCAGACGGGGCAGCGGGTGTTGTACCAGACGGTAAGGTGGTGGGTTGTCATGATCCCCTGAGGTCAACATCAATGATCTTCAGTTCACTTGTCCAAGTCGAACGGGTCATCGTGCGGCAGATCATCAGTGGAGTGACCGTAGCGCAAATCCAACAGTCTCTTAATTGCGTCAAAGTCGGGGGTTTGCCGATGGACCTCCAGCCCCCACGTCCTCAACGCAGCGACTGCAGCCGTCTTCTTCTGAATCGATACGCGCTCACGGGAAAACTCATTCAAATCGAATTTCGGATCACTGGCATCCTCATGCCGGTAGATGCGATCTCTAAGGGGCTTCCCAAGGAGAACGCGCCCATCGACGCCCGGAAATTGAGCCGCAATTTGGCATTGAGTCACAATACTGCTGATGACGCCCAATATCTGCCAATCTAGATACCCTTCTGTTCGAAGCTCTTGAATTATTTCCCGACAGCGCTGAGAGCTGGTCCCGGTTGTCTGAACAGATTTTCCGCCTCGATAAGTGGAACCTCTGCCGGGGTTAGGCCACCAGACGGACTGGCGGCTGGTTGAAGTAGGCTTGATCCGGTGTGGCGTCGTCAAGGCTTTGGTGCGGTCGGCGGCCATTGTAGAAATCGAGATATCGGCCGATCGAGGCGCGAGCCTCGCCGACGTTGTCGTAGGCCCGCAGATACACCTCCTCGTATTTAACGCTGCGCCACAGCCGCTCGACGAACACGTTGTCGCGCCAGGCGCCCTTGCCGTCCATGCTGATGGCGATGCCATTTTTGGCGAGCAGGCCGGTGAAGGCCGCGCCGGTGAACTGCGATCCCTGGTCGGTGTTGAAGATTTCCGGCTTGCCGTGACGAGCCAGGGCATCCTCCAGCGTATCGACGCAGAAAGCTACTTCCATCGTGATCGACAACCGCCAGGACAGAACACGACGTGTCGCCCAGTCGAGGACGACGGCGAGATAAACGAAGCCGCGCGCCATCGGGATGTACGTAATGTCCATCGCCCAGACCTGGTTCGGCCGCGTGATCTCCATACCGCGCAGCAGATACGGATAGATCTTGTGGCCAGGTTCCGGCTTCGTCGTGCGCGGCCGGCGATAGAGCGCTTCTATCCCCATCCGCCGCATGAGCGTCTTCACATGCCGGCGGCCGATCTTGCACCCCTGCAAAGCCAGCAGGCCGCGCAACATACGCGAACCGGCGAAGGGATACTCCAGATGCAGCCGATCAAGACGCTGCATGATCGCAAGATCGGCGTCCGGCACCGGGCGCGGCAGGTAATAGACGCTGCCGCGGCTGATCCGTAGAGCCTCAGCCTGCCTGGTGATCGACAGGTCGTGCTTGCGGTCGATCATCGCTTTGCGCTCAGCAAGCCCGCCTTGGTGAGCGCTCCTTCTAAAAAATCATTCTCCAGCGTGCTGATTCCGGAGCAAGTCGCCCGCCGATTCCGAGATGATGCCGCCCACCTGTTCCGATTAATTGTCGCCCGGCATTCCGATTAATCCTCGCCCACCATTCCGGGATGATGTCGCCCGGGGCGGAGGATGTCGGAGGCGT
>JAUXWR010000442.1 GCA_030680075.1 Legionella sp. | reverse complement strand
GCTACTAGTGGCAGTATTAGTTTTAGTGGGTGTAGAAGTTGTTGTTCTAGTTTCCGTTTTACTACTAGTTGGAGATCCTGTTGAAGACCTTGTAGCTGTGGTTGTAGGAGTTTCTGTTGGAGTAAAAGTAGATGTGCGAGTTGGCGTTTGAGTTGTCGTCCCAGTATTACTGTTGGAAGGAACAGGTGATTTTGTAGGAGTTTGGGTAGCAGTTCTTGAAAAAGATCCACTAGAAGTAGCAGTTAGAGAAAGAGATACCGAGGAAGAAGGAGAAGATGATATTGAATAAGTAGTCGAAGGAGTTTGGGTCATACTTCCAGTATTAGAAATAGATTGCGTGCTAGTTGGAGTTGATGAGCTGGTTTTAGAAGGAGTAGGTGCATCACTGGTTGTTGAGCTTGACGTAGCCGTCACTGTTGGCGTCACTGTGTTTGTATTAGATCGAGAAAGAGTTGTCGAGGGAGTGGCAGTATTACAGCTGGTGCTTGAAGGAGTTTTTGTATTACTAAGTGACCTTGTAGAAGTAGGAGTTACAGTTTGTGTGGCAGTTGCGCTACGAGTTTGACTCACTGAACGAGTAGATGTGGGAGAGCTAGTCCTAGTTTTGCTCAAGGAGTTGGTAGAAGTTGGAGTATTCGTATTTGAAGCAGTAGGAGAGGACGATCGAGATCTTGTAGAAGTGGCACTTTCTGTCTTTGTAGTAGTAGCAGTGTTGGTTGATGTAGGAGTACAAGTCATGGAAGATGTTCCTGAAGGTGTCTTGGTTGGAGTGGGAGTAGAGGTTCTTGTTGAAGTTCCTGAAGCTGTGTTTGTAGGCGTTCCAGTAGGAGTAGGAGATGGCGGAATGCATGGCGCACAAAGCCCATTTCCAATAGGAAAGGTGTCACACCACTTTGGGATAGGACATGGAAATTGATTATTATGCAAATCAACTGTGTAGATGGGTTGTGACTGGAGAAATGGTGGTAATATTCCTGTTAATTGATTATCTTCTAAATACCTATAGCAAAGTATAAATTGTTAGAACATTCTACAATTTTGAACCACATTGTGATTGATGGAGATTATTACAATGCTTGGAGAAAGGATAGACTTGCAAGAGTGTCGGGAATTGAGCCTGTTAACTGATTATCGTTCAATGCCCTATAAAGTTTATACAAAGATGTTAGATCATTCCAAACTAAAATAAATTGGTATTTTAAGATATTTACAATATTTGGAGATTAGCAAGGTTCCCAAGTGCAGTTGGAATTGTACCCGTAATTTGGTTAATACTCAAACTCCTATTTAAAGTCGAAACATTAGTGATTCTTTTATAAAATGTTTCCAAGTATTTAGCAGAATGTATATTACAGTGATTGGAGTTTGGTAAGACTTCCAAAGCTAGGTGGAATTGTACCAGTCAACTGATTACTCTGCAAAAAGCTGTGAGAAAATAATAGAATGGTGAGTAATATATTTGCTTAAACTTAAACTTGTATAAAGTATTATTACAGTATTTGCAGATTGGTAAGGCCTGCAAGAGTTGATGGAATTGTACCACTCAACTGATTTCCACTCAAATATCTAAAAATAGATGTTAAATTCATTGCAATATAAAACAGTTTGGTGATATTATTTACAGTTGTTGAAGGTTGGCAAGACTTCCAAGAGTTGACGGGATTGTACCAGTTTATTGATTATTATCCAATGATCTTAAATAATTCGCAATGAAAATGTTAGTAACAAATTTAGTAAACATGTATTGATTTGGCTCAAATTACAATTGTTGAAGATTGATAAGACCTCCAAGAGTTATAGGAATTGTCCCCGATAGCCCATTACTTGCCAAATTTCTGAGACACCAGCAAAATATTAGCAATCATATTCCATATCCCTTTGGTGTT
>JAUXWR010000439.1 GCA_030680075.1 Legionella sp. | reverse complement strand
CACCGTTTTCGGAGTACGGTTGACGAACTCCATATTTCAACGGGATTTCAAAATCGGATTTCCACAATTCCTCGCGCGGACCGACTTCAATGGCGGAGACGACAAAGTTCGTTCCTTCAAGCGCATCCCCATGATGTGCATGCGCCGTAATGGTAAAACCTGCCCCCCATTCCTTATTCAAGTGGTTAGCAAGGCGGTGGACAATATCAAGGCTTTGCACGTTGCGATCCACAAGGCGCAGGGTGGCGCCTCTTAATTTTTTGGAGCGAAGCAATGCAGAGAGGGTATTCTCTCCGAAGGATGCGCTGCCTGCGCCGATGACGGTGATGGTGGTCATATATATCTCCTTGGCATGTGAATGCGTTTTCAGCCCCTCGGGCTTTCTCGCGATGGCATGATTTAATAAACAAACCACGCTGGATCTCTCCAACGTGGTTATTGTACTTCGATAACACAGGCCAACTCACCTGGTTTGTATATCCACATCCGCGCTCATGCCGCCCAATACGCCTTCAGGGTTTTCATCAAAGACTATTGTCACCTTGTAAACGACATCGCCGCCAAGTGTATTTGCCATGGGCGAGATGTTCAAAACCTTGCCGTCGAATTGCTGGTTTAATGCACCTATTGTGATAATGGCAGGATCCCCATTCTTCACGCCTGTGATCTGGCGTTCGCTAAGGTCCGTGGTCTCGACCTGGAAACGCTCCGTGTCCATGACGACGATCATTGTCTGTCCGGGGGAGGCGAACTCGCCTGCCCGTATATGGATGGCTGCAATGACTCCGGGGAATGGCGCCACCAAACGGGTATGATCGAGCCTGTCCTGCGAGGCTTTGAGATTATCCTTTGCCTGTTGCAGCTGCGTTAGTTGAGAGCCTGTAGCCTCAGGCGGAAGCGGTTCTCCTTTTAATGCGGACAGATACCAACCTGCCTCTTCAAACGCGGCGCGGGCAGCGGCGGAGTTGGCACGCACAATGGCGGCATCCGTTTCCGTCGGTTTGCCGGTATACCAGTCATATTCAGCCTGCAATTTCCTCACTTGAAATTCTGCAGCGTTCAGAACATCCAACGCCCTGGCTTTTGCGCTGCTACCATCAGGCAGGTTGGCTACCTGACGATACGCATCCGAGGCAAGCGTCAGCCGCTCTTTTGCCACGGCAAGGTCGGATTTGACCTCGTCAAGTTTGGTTTTCGAGGCGCGCGGGTAGTCCAGCGCATAGACCTTGTTTTGCGCATCCTCCATATCCTTCTGCGAGGATGCAACCGCCCGCTCCGCCGCGGCGATGGAGGCCGGGGAGGTCATTTCCCGAAGCATACGCCTCGCCTGC
>JAUXWR010000252.1 GCA_030680075.1 Legionella sp. | reverse complement strand
TATGAACAACTTTTATCAAGCTGGCTGGAATTGTCGAATAGTTTTCTTATGTGCAGGTAAGCTGACTTTGGGTACAAAAGATTGTTCCTCGAAAGGCCAAGGCGGACCGTAGGGTACCGCCAACTTTTTTCTGAAAGGAAATCTCGATTGCTATAGGCCACCACAACTGAAAGTCGCTATTCTATTCGTCCAACCAGTTGTCCGTTTTTCTTTTAGACAACAGTTTGGGCCAACGAAGAGCTGGGTTACTTTAATCCCATCCAATCACAAACGAGTTTTCCTTGCAGAATACCATTGGCAGCTCCCTATGGTCACGTCAAAATGGGGCACGGTGTTTTTGTGTATTTTTATTTGGCTATTAGGCAATTTTTTTGGCGCGTCCTTATAGGCTTTTTGATAAAGTTTCCCTACGCCGCCAGGGATTTTTATTATTGACTCCACCCATATCTTTCGATAGGGATAAATTCCTCGGCTCTCCAAGGGAAAAATTAGCGGTTCTGGCAGTAAGGGCGCGCCAAAAAAAATTAGTCCGAGTAAGGCTCGGAGGATGATCCATCGCCACGAGGAGTCCGAATGCGTCGCTTCTGAACCAAACTCTGCAAACTACGACGTCTCTCACGCCCCTTGACTCCGCCAAAGTGAATGGTCAGCTTCTTGGGGTTATTCCGGACAATGTCGAGAATGGAGAAGCCAAACGAGTCGCGGAAAAATACAACAAAACACCGTGCCCCATTTTGGTGTGAGGAAAATTTAAAGCCAGGGATCGATTTCCTGGGCTTAAAAAAAACTCTCAAAGTGTTCTTTGACTCTCTCTGCCTGAGAAAAGTGCAAGAAAACAAACACATTTATTACAAAATAACCTCCAGCCACAAGGCCAAATTCTAACAAGTAATGACTGAGCGAGATTATTTCCTTTCCCTATGCGCGCCAATTCGAGAAAGCGAAGTGTGCCATATTTTTAAGGAAATGAAATATTATCAATCTGCCTGAAAACAGTCTCACTGCAGTTCAGCGCTTCTGAGATCAGCATTAAGAGGCTAATACGCTCATCGTTAAATTCAAAATTGAACAAGCAAAGGCCGTTTTCATTGATGATAAGGTTGGGCTGCCCAATGTGTTTCAGGTAGTTACAGCAGTCAACCAAATCACACCACCACTTCTGTTTTTGTAAAGCACTTGCAATTACCTGAAGCTTGTGGAACTGCCCCAAGACGTTTGGCTGT
>JAUXWR010000418.1 GCA_030680075.1 Legionella sp. | reverse complement strand
GATATTAATAGATTAGGTAATTTTAGAATTACTCTTCCTGCTCTTCGTGAGCGTGAAGAAGATAAAAATTAAATTTTGTGTATTATCTTTATTAAAAATCAATTTTCTGTACCCTTATATCTGTGTGTCTTGTTTTTCCCTCCGTTAATATAGTCATTTTGATACCCTGTGTGTTGTTTAAAATAGAGGATCTAGTCGCTTATACCCCCATCTGTTAGAAACCTAGTGTTTCTTACATTTAACATTTTTATAATAAAATAAATCTTTTCTTTTTCTCCATCATCCACATCATGCCATTCTTGCTCGATGACGATGAGGACAATCTCCTCCTGGGAAATGAAGGGTTGATGATGATTCCTCAATTTCAACCTCAGCAACAACATCAACCGCAACAACAGCAAGTTGAACTTCAACAAGATGAAGCTCAAGCTCAGCAAGATCTAAACCAAGAACCTCAACAACAACAACAACAACAAGTAATTCAACAGCAGCAACAACAATTGGCTGTTGACAACGCAGTCGCTGGGCAGCAACAACCTCCTGCGATTGTTCTTCAAAACCAAGTCAACGCGGCTCCGGCCCTCCCGGTCGGACTCCACCCTCGAAACCTTAATCTTGAAACCCAAAACGCGATCCTCTCGTCAGGTTTGATGGTTTTCAAGCTTCAGACCTACATCCCAACCGTCGAAGATCTCGATCTGGAGACTGCCTTTACTTTGTTCAAGCAAGATCCTGGTGCGATCTTCCGAGGAGTATCGGACGCTACATTACGTTCCTTCTTCATTGCGGCATGGGCCTCGCACATGGCCATGCAAGCCTCCATCCGTCGTCTCCAACAAGTTCCCGTTGCTCTCCCCGTCAACACTCCACTTTTAACCCAAACCGTCACCATCGGCCCCGCGCAAGATGACGCACTCTACTGCCTCAAGTTAGAGGAGGACGTGAAGGTGGCTTTCGCCGAGGCCGCCCTCGCCATCGGGTACGGCCCCCAGGCCGCCCGGTGTGTCTTCGTTCCTCAACTCTTCGAGTGCAAGCCTGCCGCTTTCTACGGTGATGACCGCAACGTCCTCACCATCATCAAGAACATCCTAGATGTCACCGTCGTCACCGAAGCGGAGGGCCTTCCCTCCATCGTCTTTGATGCCGTGCACATCTTCTTCCCCTACTTCATCCACTCCTACTGCACCTCCAGTTGCAACGGTGTCACCAACGACTCGACCCCAGTCGCCAAGCTCATCATCGACAAGATCCGCAGCATGCT
>JAUXWR010000410.1 GCA_030680075.1 Legionella sp. | reverse complement strand
GATTCAGCAGTGTTCAATGAAGGAAGAACAAATGGAGAAGGAGAACACATAGTTCAAGTGAACATCAAAGGAATGCCATCACCACCAGCAGCATTGAACATTTCAGCATCGGCCAGAGTGATAGATCTGAACAATCAATCAACAAGTTCATCCACAAGTTACATTGTACATCCTTCAAGACTGTATGTGGGACTGCAGATGAAACAACGATTTGTCAAAGCCGGAGAAGAAGTGAATTTGAAGTTTATTGTGACAGATGTTGAAGGACATGTGGTTGGAGATGTGCCAGTACATTTGACATTGTTGGAAACAGTCAGGAATCGACGAAATAGATCGACAGAAGAACGAGCAGTTCGATCGATTCATTTGATATCGACCAAGGATGAAGAAGGCAGCTTTGTATTGGTGGATGGTCAGAAAATCAGTCTGGAGAGTGGAGGAACATTCAGTTGGCATGCACAGGTTCATGATCAACAAGACTATGCCAATGAAAGCCGAGTTGGATTCTGGGTGAC
The DNA here is from genome assembly GCA_030680075.1 of Legionella sp. Classification (GTDB taxonomy): domain Bacteria; phylum Pseudomonadota; class Gammaproteobacteria; order Legionellales; family Legionellaceae; genus Legionella_C. Next base: position 714 of record JAUXWR010000410.1, on the reverse strand, counting down.
AGGGGGAGCAGGAGCAAGGAAAGGAATTGATTCGATTGAAAGAGGATCCACAGTGACAGCAGACAATTTGGTTGTTGTTCCTGACAAGGATGTTTATGAACCAGGAGACACAGCTCGATTGTTGGTTCAGCCACCATTTACGCCCTGTGAAGGACAATACAGTTTGATGATGAACTCTTTGGTTTGTCAAGAGAGGTTCAGGATCGAAGAAGGAGAGACATACCTGATTGAAGTCCCCATCATTGAGAAGTATATTCCATTGATCTCAGTGGAAGTGACATTGATTGGCAACAAGGATCGAATTGACAACAATGACAGCAACAATGTCAAGAAGCGACCGGCCTTTGCCACTAGCAGCACACAGCTGACAATTTCCAAGGCATCGAGAACACTGAAAGTAGAAGCAGAACCAGCAAGTCAATTGGTCAGACCAGGAGCAGAAACAGAAGTGAAGATCACCGTTCGAGACAATGAAGGAAGAGCAGTGAGTGACAGTGAAGTTTGTGTGATTGTGGTGGATGATTCTATTCTTGCTTTGACTGGGTATTCCATTGCTGATCCAATGAACACTTTTTATACTGGCTATTATGCGTACGTAATCAGCTTTATCTGGAATTTGGTAACCTTTTCAATGACTAACACCTTATTTTCTTATTTCCTTAGGATGGGCCTGAACACCACTCATCTACGCTCATACGTCTACCTTCCAGATTG
>JAUXWR010000394.1 GCA_030680075.1 Legionella sp. | reverse complement strand
CGGCTGTGTCGTTGTAGCGAAAGCATTCCGAAAGATCATCGATCGACTGCAATACACTCAGAAGCATGGGTCCAGATATACTCGTTGCGGCGGCAGTCTCGTAGTGACTGCACCAATTTCCGAGAAGCGCGGGAACATGCGCGGTACTAAGCTGCTGCACCTGATTTGCATCGAGGACTAACGTCCCAGCTCTCTTGTGCAGATCTATCGCTCCGGTAATGGCATCCAAGCAGTTTGAGACCATGCGGTTGGTCTCTTTCATTGCGAAGTCTATCGGCACCGGCACTCCAACCTTACGGATTATCTGCGTCAGCTTGAATTCGAGATACTGCCGGATTAGAGGCTCGGCCTGCGATATTTGGCCCGCAGTAAGCAACGCGACAAGGTTCGCTCTTAGGCGATTGGCATCTTGGAATTGCCCGAGCACCTGGCCCATCGGCGGAGATCCTTGAAGCCGATGGTGCTTCCAAGACCCATCATTGCCAAGGCGGTCGAAGTATTTCTCAAGTAAACCATCGTGACTCAGAATGAAGAACTGCAATCCGGACGGATTGCTGGGCTGCTGCAGTTTCTGCCGAATGACCTCCATGAGGGCAAGCTGGTGACCTGCGTCGAAACTTGATGTGACATCGTCCAAGACAAGGAAACGCGGCGCCCCAGCGTGCTTAAGAGCCGCCGCAAGATATACCGAGATGGCCAACGCGTTAACATAGCTCTCGGAAAGCAGTGCGCGGGCTGATGCAGCAGGTTGTCCATGGAAATCGCTCAACTGGACAAACAGGTCTTCCGAGCCACCAGCTCGCTTCAGATCCGGCACGACGTCGTGCACGTTCATGATGGACCTAAAGGTGGACTTATATTCGCTATCTATCGCTGCAATTTTAGCAGCCGCTAGCGCACCTTCCGCTTCGGCGAACGTGTTCGCCGCCTTGTCTATGAATAACTTCCATCGTGTTCGCATGTTTAGCCGGGCCGCCAGACCCGCCGCTTCGGCGGATTGCAAAAGAT
>JAUXWR010000390.1 GCA_030680075.1 Legionella sp. | reverse complement strand
CGGCTGTTGTCCGGCTGAGTCTGCTTATCCCTCCCCGGTCACGGGGAGGGTGGACGCGAACGAAGTGAGCGGCCGGGTGGGGCGATGCCAAACAGAGAGACAAACCCCACCCCCGTCGCTTCGCGACGGTGCCCTCCCCGTTCAGGGGAGGGCTAAGGGTGCGCATCAATACCCAACCGTAAATCGCTTGCGCGAATGCGCCTGTTTCTCGACTTCATCGACCAGTGCGATCGCGTAATCCTCAAACGAAATGTTGCTGCCTTTTTCATTCGTCAGCAGTTGATCGGTGCCGAGCCGGAATTTTTCCGTGCGCGGCCCGGCAATGAACAGCGCCGACGGCGACAGGAACGTCCAATCGAGTTCTTTCTCCTGCTTGAGCAGGTCGAGAAAGACGCCACCGGCGGCGGCCTCGGCTTTGTACTGAGCCGGGAATTCCGGCGTGTCGATGAGCTTCTTGCCGGGCGCAACTTCGAGGCTGCCGGCGCCGCCGACGACGAGGTATCTTTTTGCGCCCGAGGCGCGCACCGCTTCGATCAGCTTGTTGGGGTCGCTGGCGCTGAAGTGCACCGAGCTGATGACGGCGTCGTGGCCCTTCAACAGCGCGGCAAGGCCGTTCTGGTCGAAGACGTCGCCTTTCCTGGCCGTGACGTTGGTCTGTGCGGCAACCTTGTCGGGATTCCGGACGATGGCGGTGACCGCGTGGCCGCGACGCACCAGTTCATTGAGGATGGGCGTACCGGCATTGCCGGTGGCGCCGATCAAGGCGATTTTCATGGGATGTCCCTTTTAATGGTTTCAATAAGGTACTAGGTGTGTTAAATACGGTCTGGTGTAAAGAAGGCACCGGATAGAGACCTGGTAACCTGAGGGAAACCCAAAGGATCGTCATGCTCGCGCCCAACGTCTACGACGCCAATTGCCCGACCCGCCAAGTGCTTGATCGGATTGCCGATAAATGGGCAGTGTTGGTGTTGGGCCTGCTCGTCGCGGGGCCGGTGCG
>JAUXWR010000384.1 GCA_030680075.1 Legionella sp. | reverse complement strand
TATGCCACGCACATCCGCGTGGGTGTTTGAAAATTCGAAGGTGAGATCATGACTATAAAAGTTTTAATTGCTGATGACCACAAACTTTTCCGCCAGGGGCTGATCGGATTGATGAAAACGCAGGAGGATCTGGTAGAGGTGATTGGCGAAGCGGAGACAGGGGAGGAAGCCGTCGCCCTTGCAGAACAACTACGCCCCGATGTCATCCTCATGGATATTTACATGCCGCAGATGGACGGCCTGCAAGCTGCCAAAGAGATCCATGAACGATTTCCTACCATCGCCATCGTGATGCTGACATCCTCTGAAAAGGACGGTCACTTGTACGAGGCGGTACAGGTGGGGGTTTCAGGCTACCTCTTGAAAAGCCTGGATGCAGATGAATTGTTCGATCTGCTCAAGGGCGTGGTCAAGGGCGAGCCTGCCTTGACCCGCGCCATGGCAGGAAAACTGCTGAAAAGCGTGGCAAACCGCATGGCAGACGAGGAAAAAGGGGAACAATCCCTTACCGAAAGGGAGCTGCTGGTGCTTCGACTGGTTGCCAGCGGGGCAAGCAACCAGGATATTGCGGATAAACTGACCATTTCCATCAATACAGTAAAAAGCCATCTGAAAAACATCCTCGATAAACTGCAACTTGAAAACCGCACCCAGGCCGCGACCTACGCCTTGAAACATGGTCTTGTATCGCAGCGTGACAACTAACAACATGAAACCATTGCTAAAGATCAGTTTCCTATTCCTTCTATTAATATCCTGTAACCGCAGCGAGTCTGAAACCGTCACACCAACGATCGTCATACCGTCTACACAGACCTTGCCTCCCCAACTGACGGTGCGCCAAAACGAGATCAAAGCCATCTGGGAAAACGGAGGTCATGCGCGCGGGGAAACACCTGTGGATTGCGAAGCATGCCATGAGATGCAGGGAGGCATCATTGTGGATCCAGCCGCATGGCAGAATCCACACTCCGGTACGTATGAGGCCTTGTCAAATCTCAATACCTTGTGCGGAAGCTGTCATGTGGATTCTGTGGTGGAACATACCCATGCCGGCTTTGCTTGCATACATTGTCATGAC
>JAUXWR010000379.1 GCA_030680075.1 Legionella sp. | reverse complement strand
AATCCTCAGGGCAGACTTGTCTTCAACTGATAAATATCCGCTCCGTTTATATTTCCCACCCTGACATAATTCTCGTCGATAAAATCCAGGGTCGCATTTAAGTTGGCGGCAAGAACGACATCCTTCCATTTTATCTTCTGTTCCTTGCGGACATTTGGATCAAGGTCGGGAATGCGCTCCCGATCTGCAGGCTCAATCAAATTTACGATCAATTTTGGCGGTTCCGAACTGAGTTGGGAATAAAACTGCCCCGCCCAGGCATTCGTTAATGGAGTATCGACATGCACCAAGGGATACGGCAAAAAGGAAGCCGGAGATTCCCGGCCGGACACAAAATTAACGATGGGTCTAAATCCCCACATGAACACCTGATCCTGCCCGGTCGTATTCTCGCGAATAAAGGATGCTACGGGATCCACATACTCGGTCTGCCCAGCCGGGGCAGATGCCAGCACAGCCCCATAGCCTTTCCAGGTCTCCAGTTTGCCAAATAGGCTGATTAGGATAAAAACAATCAAGACAAGGGGGCTGTTCTTTTCCAGGCGAGGCAGAAACCTGCCCGCCAAAAAGAAAATTGCACAAGCCCACAGCACCCCAAAATAAGGGGCCCATCCAATAAAATAATGCAGGTAATTCCGCCCCGAAAGGGTGCTTAAGATCAACTCGATCGGCAAGCCCAACAGTAAAACCAACAGCAATGGTGAAAATTCAGTTCCCCGCACAAGACCCTTGATCACAATGAACAAGGACAGCACATACCCCATCAACGTGACGGCTGAAAAAATAACGCCCATGGCTACCGACGCATCTTTTATCCCATCCAGAATCTGTGCAATACCCGTATCGGAACTGTATTGAAGGTTGAACACAAGCACTACATTGATCATTTCCTGCAATGCGCCTTTTACCGCAAAATAAACCACAACAGGTACAAGCACCGCCGCGGCGCCGAGCGCGATCAAGACCAGCCGCCTGGCCAGCAGTCTCCAATCCCTTGATAAAAATGCCAGCACAATATATCCACCCGTCACGGCAGCCTGCATGCTTATGTTATTCGGACGCAGAAGGATGTTTAGCCCAAGGGAAAGCCCGGCCAAAAGAGCAAACGTTTTTATTTTCGGTTGTTGCACGCCTTTACCAAATGCCCACAATGCCAGACAACTGAACAGGATGGAATA
>JAUXWR010000376.1 GCA_030680075.1 Legionella sp. | reverse complement strand
CGGCTTCCTGTTTTCGTCGCAAATGGCGGGTGCCAATCCGCATACCGGCGCGGTCGTTGAACATGAGAACGAGTTGACCGGACGCGCACGGCAACTCCTCGGTCCGCTAGCTAAGCGGTCATCGCGGCAGAGCCTCGCCTTCTTTCTGCAACAGGCTGCGATGTGGGATCATCTGTTGAGTGTGCTCGACGCGCTCGATGTCGATCATGCGTCGACGCTCTATCACATGAACTGGATGCGTCGCCCCATGAGCGTGTTCCGCGACGGCTCGGTCACACGCAGCATCCTGGATCGCACCGGCGATTATCTGCTGACCTGCTTTCCGACCTCGGCGGTTCGCACTCCCGCGGCGGAACTTGAAGGCCGCATCGTCGCCATTCTCCCCGACAGCGGCTTCAAGAAAGATGTCCGTGTTCCAATCCACGGCATATCCAATTCCTACTTCGGCGCGATCAAGGCCGGACCTTATCTGTTCGCGGCAGGCGAGGTGCCGATCGACACGGTAAAATGGTCGATCGTCGATCGGCCCGAACTGCTTTCCTCTCCTCGGAATCGCATGGCAATTGGCAAGCCCTACGAAGTGGCGCCAATACAGGTTCAGTCGCACTACATCTATTCGCTCTACAAAGAGACTTACGCGGCCTACGGCAGCGATTTGTCGACGGCCCTTCACCAGACCATCTACATGACCGACGCCAGCGATGGTCCGCGGATCGAGCCGGTCATCGCCGAGCATTTCGGCGAACGCCCGCCGGCGACGACCATTGTGCCGATCCTCGCGGCTTCGCCCTTCGAGGCGACCCGCCTTGAACTCGAATTGACCGCCTTTATCGGCGATGGCTCGTCGTGAGGCGGGCCGCCATGCAGCTTCCGGTCGAGCCGGCACTTGACATTGCTTAGACGTACGTCAAAGAGTTGGTGCGTTGGGCGCAGGTGATCCCCCGCTGCGGTCGTCTTCCGCGATCGAAATCGACCAGCGTCGGCTGACTCGAGATCGGCCGGCGCTCCAACTTACAAGAACAGGCGAACGCTATGAAGCAACTCCCCAGCACGATTGATCCGGCCGCGCGAACTCTCACGATCGACGATGTGTTGACCCTCTCCAACCGGCTGACCAACTGGGGTCGTTGGGGGAAAGAAGACGAGATCGGCACCGTCAACTTTATCACGCCGGAGAAGGTGCGCGAAGGCGCGGCCTGCATCCGTTCGGGACGGCAGTTCTCGCTGGCGCTGCCGTTCGACCAGAAGGGGCCGCAGAACGGCCTCACGCAACGGTTCAATCCAATGCTGTTCATGACGCGCGACGGTAACGACATCGCGACGGACGCCATTCGCCGGCTTCCGCGGTATGCGTGCGAATGTCATTCGCGCTTCACCGACGACGTCTGGATTCTGCCATCGCAAGCCGGCACACAATGGGATGCGCTCGCGCACTGCATGCACGACAACCACATGTACAACGGTTTCACGGCCGACTGTGTCGCCAGTTGGGGTACGATCCGTTGCGGAATCGAAGTTTGGAAGGACAAGATCGCGACGCGCGGCGTCCTGCTCGATATCCCGCGCTGGTGCGGCCGCGACTGGCTGGAGCCTGGCGAAGCGATACATTCCGAACATCTTGACGCGTGCGCCAAGGCGCAGGGTGTCGACGTGCGCAGCGGCGACATCGTCCTGGTTAGAACCGGCATGATCACCAAATGCCGGACCGAAGGCCGCTGGGGCGACTATGCCGGCGGCGATGCTCCGGGGTTGGCGGTCGAAGCCGCCGAATGGATCCACCGGCATTCGGTCGCAGGAATGGCGACCGATACGTGGGGGGCCGAAGTGCGGCCGAACCAGACGCCTGACGTCTTCCAGCCGTTTCACATCGTGGCGCTTGTCTATATGGGGCTGCTGCTCGGCGAGATATTCGATCTCGACGCGCTGGC
>JAUXWR010000370.1 GCA_030680075.1 Legionella sp. | reverse complement strand
TCTATGCCACCGGCGCCGACGAGAGGGTCTGTCACGGGACCGCCCTGAATTTCAGCACAAGCGGCTTCTGTCTCAAGACAGACACCTTTCTTGGGGAGGCAGCATCCATCATGATCAGATCCGGTCTCCCCAATGGCTGCGGGAAAGCCTTCGTCCGTTGGGTGAACAAGTCGGAAGATGAACACTATCTCGCGGGATTCTCCTGTTCCCCGTAGGCGTTGCTTGACTGCCATGAAACTGACGACACAGTTGCGTCCCGTTACGCCAGTTTGCTGAGCGACGAGGCCGGACGAATCAACTCTCGAGGAGCGTCTGGAGTTTTGCCTTCAAATCGTTCAGCCAGAAAGGCTTGTGGATAAAGCCGTCGTAGTGCTGGTGCTCCAATCCCGACAGCGCCGTTTGTTCGTCGTAGCCGCTCGAGATCAGCACCTTGATGCCGGGCTCGATCGTTTTCAACTCCCGGGCGAGTTGTTTGCCGTCCATGCCCTCCATCTGGATGTCGAGAATCGCCAGGGCGATGTTTTTTCGCTGCGGCGTGAAGAGCGCAAGCGCCTGGGCGCCGCTTTCGGCCGGAATCGGCTCGTAGCCCAATGCGGTAAGCAGCGACTGGAGAAGTGCAAGGACCGTTTCCTCGTCGTCGACCACCAGGATTTTTCTTGCCGCACGCGCCTTCGGCTGCTCCCGTGGCTCCGGGTCCCCTGGCGTTGCAGCGTGCCGCGGGAGATAGACGTCGAACGTTGCGCCCTGTCCCGGGGCGCTCTCGGCTGAGATGCAACCGCCGTGGTTCTGGACGATCCCCAGCGCCGAAGCCAGGCCGAGACCGCGGCCCATGAACTTTGTGGTGAAAAACGGCTCGAAGACACGGGGCTGGATTTCCGCCGGAATGCCGTGGCCGGTGTCCGTCAGCCTCAGGTGGACATAATCGCCTCCCTGGTGGTGGTGCTTGAGGCGGCATTCCCAGGCAGCTTTCCCACGGATGTTTTCCGTCAGGACGGTGAGGCGGCCAGCACCGGCCTCCATGGCCTCGAACGCATTGGTCAGAAGGCTCGCCAGGAGCTGGCCCAGCTGGCCGGGGTCGGCGAAGACGGGCCAGAGATCCTGCTGGAGATGTAATTTTGCTTCAATCGCGCTTGCCGGTCCCTTGTGTGTCAGGGCGATCGCCTCCGATATCGCGTCATTGAATGACAGCACCGTGCGCTCGTAGGCGCCCTGCCGTGAGTAGGCCAGGAGTTGCCGGGTCAGGTGCGCCATGCGATTC
>JAUXWR010000368.1 GCA_030680075.1 Legionella sp. | reverse complement strand
AATTCCGCCTCACCGATGTACACGTGAGGCTTGTGTACGTTTTCCCACTTCCATGTTTTCGCTCCAAGATTGAAACTCACCACCGCGATAGTCGCCTGCAACACCTTCCGCTCCTTGTTTTCGCCTAGGCTCGCGTCCACTGCATACACCATAGTTCTTTCTCGTTCAGGATACCATTCGTCGCTGCAAACACAAAATTGATGATGGCGGGCTAACGTCAGTTCGTTCTTCAACAGATCGTAATTTTCTCGTGCAAATTTCTTGTTGATGATGTCCCATTCATCTTGGGAAGGTGGAGTATTGAAGGAGAATAGTTTCATCAGCGGCTCGTTTTCGATTCCGGCAACTTGTCGAACTCTCATGTCCCACAGGATTTCGCCTAATAATCTGCTATTCTTTCGATGGGTGAAGCTGTACGGACCATCACCTACAAATTCCTCAGCCCTATCCTGTCTGTGGGCCGTTCTCCATTTTCCGTAGAAAAACTCGATGCCGTTGAATTCTACACTCATTCCATTTTCTGCTGAAATTTCAATCACCTCCGGGCCCTTGCCCTTGAATTCTGCGTTGAAGTGTTTTGCACGTTCGACCAAGTGAGCTGACCAAGCATTCGCCAATTTTTCATCATCTGTGATTATGAAGATATTATCCTGAATGACAAAGATTCCGCCTGCGTGTTTGTCGAATTCTAACCACGGCGGCATTTCATTCAATTGCTGTGCGCGGCTCAGCTCGGGGACTCGGCCGTCTTTCGGTGTTGAGAGAGCCAAGGTCCACGTGATCGCTTGGGCGATTGGCGGGGATAAGAACCATCCCATTGGAAGGAGACATGCGCGATACACCTCTCCGGACTCGAACCGGAACTGGAACAGATTCCTCAAATGCTCGGGGAGCGGAATCTGGTGGAACCAGTGACGGAGATCGGCATTGATGCAGTACCACTTTTTCTTGGGGGATCGTTCCGTGCGTTGACACACGTTGGAGACGGTCTGGAAGAGAACGTCCAGTGTGAAGATGTTGTATGTAAGATTATTCATCAGCTTGGCATTCGCACGCCGAGCGTCCGCGATCAAACGTAGAAGGGGCACTGAAACCTCTACGCCTCCCCGCATAATTTTACATTCCGTGCCTAATTTCTCCACCATAAACATCACTGCCGACGCCACCATGTTTTCGTCCTCGCCATCGCGTAGTCGAGGATCATCCTTTTCGAGTCGCTCCATCATCCCGATGTCCTTGAGTTTGTCGAACATCTTCCGTAGCTTCGAATTGACAAAATTCGCTTTCGGCGCTCCCTTCCTCGCTAATTTTTCGGCTTCCTGTTCTGGCTTCGAATGTTCTAACTCCGACGGATTATTCAGCACCTTCAAAATGTCTGCTGCCCATTTCACTTGGGCACCAGCCTCTTCTACAACTCTGTCCATGCGAACGCGGCCGGCTGTAGCGGGATCGATAGCATCTAATC
>JAUXWR010000367.1 GCA_030680075.1 Legionella sp. | reverse complement strand
TATTCCGCGCAAGGGCTAGCCTCAACCAAATCGGGTCGAGCTCGGTTAGAACGGTATTTCATCGAAGCCAACCTGACCGCACTCCAAGTAGTTGAGGCGCCGGCTAAGTCCACTGGTCTCGTCAATCAGACTGCTGAACCTTGTTTGGAGACTCGCCAGTTGGTCGTGAAGAGCCTGGACCATCAGGGGAAACTGCTCATCATGGATGGCCTGCAGGGCCAGCGAGTCGGCCCGCTGATAAGTGGCCGACAAAGTGGACTTGCGCGGACCCAGTTCCCAAGGGTGGTATCGCAGCAGTAGGCCACCACGTTGGACATGCTGCGCCAGCACACCACCTGGATCTCGGCCCACCCAGGTCGTAACCAAGGTTATGGGCCAGTGAGACTCGGCAAGGTGTGAGAAGAATCGGGAAATTGCCCCATCGCTTCGAAGTTTCTCTCGCCAAAGCGGCCTGACTTCACCTGATTCCAGGAAGCTCTGGCAGACAAGCACGAGCCGATCCTTTTGAACGTTGTCGATTCCCAGGTAAGTGTACATTTCAGTCTTCCTCCCGCTCTCGAGGGTAGCGCAAAGGCACGGCCAGGTCAGCGACCGCGCCTGTTGGGAAGATCTCCGCAGATTAGCGTAAGGAAAAGCTCATCAGATCAGCGCAAAACGCAGAAGAAGCCTGGTGCCGGCTAGGCTGATGCCAGGGAATAGCAAGACCCGTAAGGATGTCGGGCCAGGGCAAGGCACAGGAAATGAAAAGGGAGCCGAGGACTTTTGGGGGGCCCGATAACCTCCGTCAATTGGAGGGCCCCTTTCCAAAGATCTAACCGTTCGTCGCCAACCGTGGGCAACAGCGCCTTACGGGCGTCCAGCTCCCCGCGGATTCGTGCCAGCAATTCGCCAGACCGAACTCGCAGCCAGCGAAAAAGCGACGCACGCGCCCGAGCTGACAAGAACCACCATCGGGGGCGTTGCGGCGCTGAATGGGCCGTCCAGTCCTGAAACGCTAGCTGGTAGGCGATGGCCGCATGCCGGCGTCCGAAGACCAGGAATCGGGGCCGCCATGAAAACGTCCGACAGCACTGCGGGCAGTAAAAACGGCGGATTG
>JAUXWR010000364.1 GCA_030680075.1 Legionella sp. | reverse complement strand
GGCATTGCCAAATACCTTGCCAAACGCGGACCCGGCATGCACCACATCTGCCTCGAAGTGGACGATATTGAGGGAATGATGTCCCAATTGAAGACAAAAAGCATTAGGCTCATCAATGAAGAGGCGCGCACTGCGGCGGATGGAAAAAAATATGCCTTCATCCATCCCGAATCCACGGGAGGGGTGCTGGTCGAGCTATATCAAATTTCCTGAAGTAAATAATGCAGACGCCAGAGCGCATTGAAGAGATCCTGAGAAACGAATGCGACCTTGTCAAGGATCGTCCTGTCGTTGCCGGCGTTTCCGGGGGGGCCGATAGTCTTTGCCTGATGGAAACCCTGCGTCAGGCGGGGTATCCCGTTATTGTTGCGTATTTCGACCACCAACTGCGCCCCGAATCAAGCCTGGATGGGCACATGGTGGAGAAGACCGCCGCGCGGCTGCAGCTGCCCTTCATCGTTGACGGTGCGGATGTGAGCGGCTATGCGGACGAGAAAAAAATGTCCGTCGAAGAAGCCGCGCGCAGCCTGCGTTATCGTTTTCTGTTCGACCTTGCCCGCCGGCATACTGCCCAGGCTGTGGCGGTCGGTCACACGGCCGACGATCAGGTGGAGACCGTGCTGATGCACTTCCTGCGCGGAAGCGGCATGGCCGGGTTAAAAGGCATGTCCCATCGCTCGATCATCAAAACATTCGATCCTGAAATCCCGCTTGTGCGTCCGTTACTGGATCTTTGGCGTGAGGAAACCGTTGCGTATTGTGCGGTCAACGGCTTGCACCCGCAGCATGATTCGAGTAACGACTCGCTCGATTTTCAGCGCAACCGCATTCGCCATCTCCTGATCCCCGATCTTGAAAGTTACAACCCGAAATTCCGCGATGCGGTTTTACGCATGTCCCATTCGCTGAAAGGCGATTACACCTTCATGATGGAGACATTGGAGAATGCCTGGGAGGGGATGGCGGTCAAAATGGATGATAATACCGTCGCTTTTGACTCCGATCTGCTCTCCAAAAGCCCGCTCGGACTCCAGCGAAACCTGGTCAAACAAGCCATGCAGCTGCTTCGCCCCGGCGTGGACATCAGCTTTGCCGCCCTTGAGCGTGCCACAAGTGTGATCAATTCAAGCGTCCCTTCCGCGCGCACGGATCTAAAGGAGGGCTTGCAGATGTTCCGCGAGTCCAGCCTTGTGTACATTTGCACGCTGGATGCGGAGTTGCCGTTTGACCTTTGGCCCCAAATGCCGCAGGGTAAATACCTTGTCGTCTCACTGCCGGGAGAGGTCTCCCTGGCTGGCGGGTGGAAGTTTAACTGCGAACACTGGCATCTGCCTGCC
>JAUXWR010000358.1 GCA_030680075.1 Legionella sp. | reverse complement strand
AGCATTTCACCGCTACACCCTGAATTCCACTTTCCTCTCACGAACTCAAGACCGGCAGTATCCAAAGCACGTCCAGGGTTGAGCCCTGGGATTCCACTTTAGACTAACCGGCCCGCCTGCGCTCCCTTTACGCCCAGTAATTCCGAACAACGCTTGGAACCTCCGTATTACCGCGGCTGCTGGCACGGAGTTAGCCGTTCCTTATTCCTGAGGTACCGTCAAACCCAGGCCATTTCCTGCCCGGACCATTCTTCCCTCAGAAAAGAGCTTTACAATCCTAAGACCTTCGTCACTCACGCGGCATCGCTGCGTCAGGCTTTCGCCCATTGCGCAATATTCCCTACTGCTGCCATCCGTAGATGTCTGGACCGTGTCTCAGTTCCAGTGTGGCCGATCAACCTCTCAGCTCGGCTACCCATCGAAGCCTTGGTGGGCTGTTATCTCACCAACTAGCTAATGGGGGGCGGACTCATCCTCTGGTGGCGCCGTGAAGCGCCTTTCCTTGCACGCCATAAGCGCACAATCACATGCGGTATTAGCAGTCGTTTCCAACTGTTGTCCCCCGCCAGAGGGCAGATTATCCACCTGTTACTCACCCGTTCGCCGCTCTATACACCCCCGAAGGGGCTTTAATCGCTCGACTTGCATGTATGAGGCGTGCCGCCAGCGTTCGTTCTGAGCCAGGATCAAACTCTCCGATAAAAAACTACCGCCGGAACTTAAAGTCCCGTACAGTGATTTATGGTTCGTTTGACTCCTATTTCGCTTGTCCTTGCGGACATTACTAGAAGGAATCATTCTGTTTGGGGTTGCCAATCCACGGTCGCCCGCGGACTGGCGCACAAGACAGTTTTTGTTAAAACTTGTCGATATGCATCGTATTCAATTTTCAAAGAGCACCATCGCAGGCACACAGCTTCTCGCCGGTAACGCCAAGGGCCTTACCGCCGCTGCGTGTCTTGAAGCCGAATTCCATCGGCATTGCGAATACGTATCGTATCAATTTAACAACAGCCATGTCAACTAAATCACCAAAGTAATTCCAGAAGGCAAAAACCGCGCTAAACTGATTCAACTGTCGCAGACGTTCGCGCCCGGTAGGGGCGGGATACGCTGGCCACCACCTTTCGGCAGGGGAGCGGAAGTATAGCAAAAAATCAGTGCCATGTCAAAAAATTTTCCGGGCCTGGCTATCACGGTCCGGAAGACGTTG
>JAUXWR010000352.1 GCA_030680075.1 Legionella sp. | reverse complement strand
ACCCACCGAGTTCCAGCTTCTCGGCACGCGTCACTTCGAGAGCATGCCGATCCTTGGCAACCTGGAGTCGAGCATCGGCTCGATCCTTGATCCGAGCTTGCGCGTGCTGGAGGTTCCGCAGCTGCACGACTGCCTTCTTGGTTGAGGTTATGAATTCGTTCTTCATGGTCCGCCTTCCGGTCTGGGCGGCCTGCATGGTGGCCGTCACCTACTCAACGGCGTTACCCCTTCGGTACCTCGCAAGTTTGAGCGGCCAGAGCGGCCGGTGCTGGCAGTGGGCGGCCAAGCCAATTCAGGCGAATAGGGAAAGCACTCAAGTAGCAGGTCAGAACGATCTACCAGAGGACTCCCAACGAGGATGACACTTCAGCCAAGGCCACCCATAAGGAAGCGCTCAAGGACCAAAGCGACGAGAACACCTCCCGGGCTGGCATCCCGATGCATCCGTCCGGTAATCGGTAGTCCTTGAGGCATTGTGATGCCAGCCCGGGAGGTGTCGGTGATCTCTTCGTCTAGGTGACTTCTGGAAGGGAGTGAAGTTGTTGATTGAAATTTGAAATGCTGAGTTCCTGGTGATTCTTGTTGCGAATTCCTTGAAGTACTTGGTCGCCTTTTCGGGTGATTGGCTGGTCGTTCCAACCGAAAACTACGTGTGTTCACCCATGCGATGAGCCCATGCTTCTTCCAATGCGCTTGTCACTTGCGCCTCGTGAAGGCGGATGACCATTCTGTTTGCAAGGCTCTCCGCAAGCATTCCGGCGCTGCCCGCCGACTTGGCCAGGAGATCGGATAGGGCCTGTTCAGGCGCAGAGTAGACGGTCAACTCGATGCCATCTCTGATAGCGCGCTTCTGCAGTTGGGCAACATCAAGGTTGTGCGGGTAAGGGGAGTTGGCAAGGGCGAAGTACCACGCGCGATCTCCTCCGATGGCCTTCACCCGGTCGACAAAGGCCTGCACTTCGGACGTCACCACCGACTTCTGTTTGACCTCTGCCCACAGCCAGAAGTCACCGTCATTACCCACCTGTACATCGCCCGGAATGACTGCAGATGGGTCATTGTTGTTGCCCATGCGGACTTGTGCATTTGGGAAGAGCAGGTCAAACAGGGCGGCGGCGAATGCCTGCCCAACCTTTCCGGACTCAGAGTTCTCGTTCACAAACTGCGCAGCAACGTCCACAATTGCCTCGAGTGTTTCTCGGTTTCCGGAGATGACAAGTACATCTGTCTTGGATTGCCCCGCTCCTCGCCGCAAGTGAAAGAGGAGCGCGAGGAGTTCCGCTGCAGCCTCGCTCGTGAGTCCTTCGACGCGTTCAGCCATGGAGTAGAACCTCGCGTAAGCGGCTCGTACGCGATCTCCAGCCATGTCCGAAGTCACGCGCTTCTTGTACGTGAATGGCTGGCTGTTCATGACCTGACTGCTGGTGGTGCGCAGGTCGATTCGCTGCTGCACTACAAATGTGATGAGGTGCTTGGCGATGCTCGAAGCGGAGTATCCGCGCGAACTGCTTCCCTGCTGGATGTCGAGGACATCGAGGGTGTCACTCTCCCGGATGGATCGAGCGACAAGCATGACCGCGAGAACCGGAAGGTAGGTCACTGGGCATTCATCACTGAAAAGAAACTCGAAATCCGCAATCCAGCCCGCTCGACTCTCGGCCAGTTCATCCCCTCGTTCGCGAGCGGCCTCGTCTGCCCGACTTAGCACACGCAGGATGTCGTCGCGCTGCAGGTTGGGTGCTACTTGATCTGTCATGGCTGTACCCCCGTAGTCACAAGCCGCTTAGGCCGCGTCTTCCTCGTCCTGATCGGCCTCATCGAATG
>JAUXWR010000330.1 GCA_030680075.1 Legionella sp. | reverse complement strand
TCCCGCCGGAAGACCCCGCCCAGCATCGCGAAGGCGGCGTCGACGGGGCGCATCGCGAGCTCCCTCTCGCACAGCGCGGCGAGCCGCGCGGCGAGGAGCATGGGATCGGCCTGGCGGCGGAAGGGCACGCGACGCAACCTCCGGGACGGGGCCTCCACGATCGGAGGCTCTGCCTGGGTTTCGTCGCGCGCCCATCCGCACTTGAGCCGGGCTACGGCACCGGACTCAGGAGGTCGACCGGTATGCCTCGATGAGGATCTCGGCGACCTCCGGGCGCGTGAACTCGACCGGCGGGATCTCGCCCCGGTCGAGCATCTCGCGCACCTTGGTGCCCGACAGGAACACCCGCTGCTCGGGCGTCGAGGGCGAGGTCTTGGTCGTCGCCATCCCGCCGGTGAGGTTGCACCAGAACGAGTGCTCGAAGAACGTCGGCGTGATCGCCAGCTCCTCGCGCGTGATGTCGTCGAAGATCCGGTGCGCGTCGTAGGTGCCGTAGTAGTCGCCCACGCCGGCGTGGTCGCGGCCCACGATGAAGTGGGTGCAGCCGTAGTTCTGCCGCAGGATCGCGTGGAGCACGGCCTCGCGCGGCCCGGCGTAGCGCATCGCGGCCGGCAGCACGCCGAGCACGACCCGCTCGGCGGGGTAGTAGTTCTCGATCAGCACCTCATAGCAGCGCATCCGCACGTCGGCGGGGATGTCGTCGCTCTTGGTCTCGCCGACCAGGGGGTGCAGGAAGAGCCCGTCGACCGTCTCGAGCGCGACCTTGGTGATGTACTCGTGCGCACGGTGGATCGGGTTGCGCGTCTGGAAGCCGACCACGGTCCTCCACCCGCGGGAGTCGAACTCGGCGCGCGAGGCGCGGGGGTCGAGGAGGAAGGGCTGCGCGCCCGGGTCGATCGGCAGGCGGGAGGCGACGCGCACCGGGCCCGCGAGGCAGGTCGTGCCGTGCGCATAGAGCGATGCGACGCCCGGGTGGGCGTCCTCCTCGGTGCCGTAGACGAGCTTCGCCTCGCGGCGCTGATCGGTCTCGTAGCGGTCGGTGATGCCGAGCACGCCGAGGAAGCGGCCGGTCTCGTCGACCAGCTCGACCTCGTCGGCCGAGCCGATCGCCGCGAGCTCGTCCGGCTGCACGGCCAGGGTCACGGGGACCGACCACGCGAGGCCGTTCGGAAGGCGCATGCCGGTGATCACCGACTCGTAGGTCGCCTTGTCCATGAACCCGTCGAGCGGCGACATGGCACCGACGGCGATCAGGTCGAGGTCGGCCTGCTGACGGG
>JAUXWR010000320.1 GCA_030680075.1 Legionella sp. | reverse complement strand
TATGATACGCGGTGCGATCCACATGGCGATATCATCATCGGATGGTCCAAGCGAGGATACTTCAAGTATCAGTCGTACCGGCATGCCTGACAGGTATGATAGATCGATCATGTGATCCGACAACTGTCCGTCATGGAATTCCCCGATAGTCCAGATGGGGTTTTGCTGGCCAGTGCTGTCCAAATAGAAAATACTGAACAGGACGGAACACTTAAACGCGTCTTGCGCGCATCCAGTACCCAGGATCAAGCGGTCACCATTCTGGATGAGCACTTCAGGGAATATTGCCGAAATCCTTGTTTCCGTATCCGAAAGGGGTAATTGCACAATAAGCACTTGTCCAACCATCTGGTTGGTTTCTGAAAAGGCTTGTGCCTGCTGGAATATCGCAGCGGTTTGCTGGCCAGGTTCGAAGCCCTGGCACGGTATCGGCAATTCATCTGCAAACCAGGATGCATCACAGTACTGGCTGTATATGTCAAGGACAAACTCTCCGGATTCGGGCGAAGGAACAATTACTTGTGTGGGCAGCTCGTTTGGGGGAGTGGTTGCCGGCTCTGGTGTGAATGCAGAGGGGGAAGGCTCAATATTTACCTTTACCCACAGTGGAGACGTGCCATCCACGCCAACCCCAAACCGCTGTCCATTCTCAGCTTCAATTTGCCAGAAGGTTTGAAGCGAACCGATCCTGTTCGGAATGGTGATGGCAATGGAGATATTTGCGATCGCGCCAGGCGGGACATTTTGATCAAATATCATATAAGCGGATGCACCCATCGCTTCACCATCGACCAGGACCAGATTGTACAAGGGGGTCCATGTGCATGTGCCTGCGTTTCTTATCTGCCAGGTTTTGACTAATTGATCCCCTGCATTCACGACCGAGCCGTCCGGAAGGCTTACATCGCCAACAAATAATGCCTTGTTACATTGCGGATCGAAAGTCGCCGTGGGTGTATTGGACGGAGTAAAGGTCAATGTCGGGGTGTTGGACGGCGTAAAGGTC
>JAUXWR010000319.1 GCA_030680075.1 Legionella sp. | reverse complement strand
TGGGAAAACCGCCTGGCGATTTGCTGAAGAGACAACTGGACAGCAGGATGAGGAGAAACAACACGGTGGCTTTTCTGCCCAACGCACTTGGCCAGGCTTTGATTTTGTCGGCTCTTGGTGGGTTGTTGTGGGCCGTCTTGTTTTGGTACAACTTCTACAACTACAACATCAACATTGGCAATAATGGGAAATCCCATTCCCAATCAGCGCAAAGACAGCCCATTCTTCCTGTCTCTTCTTCTGATAATCGATGAAAAATTGCATCAGAAAATTGTAATTTTAAAAATAGTGATAATAATAGGATTGTATGTAAATAGATAGAACAAAAAATAAAGAAACAAAAAACAAGAACAAAAAGCAACCCTGTGTTGTTTGTTACTTTCTTCAGTCTCAGCAAACACTTTTCATAGGGGAGCAGTTTTTTTTGCAAAGCAAATGGAATTGTTAAACGCAGTTTGAGAAACTTGGATGGATTTATTGCAAGGTTTATACAACGACTGCGAATCTGATAGCGACAAAGAAGAAGAGGAACAATCAAATACTACTGTCGGCCACATTACTCAAAAGAGGCCACGAAGTGACGATGAATGTGAACATCCTCCCAAAAAGAAACAAAAGGTTCAATCCGAAGGCGATGAGCGATGGAGTGTAAGTAGAGTAGAATCGTTGCTTACCTTCTCAATCTTACTGAATCAAAATAAACAAAACAGGAAATAGTACTAGAAGAAAAACGTTCCGACCTTAAAAAACAATCCGATATTTTGCTTGAGCAGTTCAAAGAGTTAACAGGAAAAGAAAACGAATTAAAAAATGCCCACGATCTTCTTAAACAAAAAAATGAATCAATAAGCACACTTAATGATAGAATTTTATCTCTAACCAATAATATTGCAAAAACTGTCGGATATCTCGAAGAGCTTGGAAATGAAAAGGAAGAAACTGAAAACAAATTCAAGGAAGCGGATTCGCTTTATATTGCAAAGCAAAAAGAGAAGGAAGACTTAGAGAAAAGACT
>JAUXWR010000306.1 GCA_030680075.1 Legionella sp. | reverse complement strand
CGGGAACCACGACTTCCGCCGAGATCGGCACGTCACCCGCCCGCACGACCACATCGGTCGTCCACGACGCAATGGCCGCCGACTGCGGCAGCGGTGCCGAGGCATCGCCATCGGCAACCAGCCGAAAGCGGTGCACGTCGGACACCGAGGTCGGGTTCGCTGGCGCGAGATCGCCGAGCATCCGCAACAGCCACGGCGGTCGGTCGGCCATGCGCCCGCACCCTACCAATGGTCAGACCACCTGTCCAGAACGTTTTGCATCGTCCGTCGGCTGTCGGTCGATCGGTGGATCGGCTGCGCCGCCGGTGGCACTTCCCACCCCTGCCTGCGTTCGAACCACCGTTCGTCGAGAGGCCACCGCTGAACTGGTCGACCTTCGGGTTCTCGCCCCGAAGGTTCGTGATCCTCCCGAGTGCAGCGGGTACCTGACCTGGGGCGACGCGGCGCGTTTCCGCGAATGGGGCCAGAATGTTGACATCTTGCGTCGAGCGAGTGTGACAAAACTCTGACAACCGGCGCGAAAGAGGCCCTCCCCGACCTCTCGGAAAGGGCCTCTGACCTGGTCTTACGTTGGTGGCGGGGGCAGGATTTGAACCTGCGACCTTCGGGTTATGAGCGAGACGGTCATCGTCTGCGCTGGTGTGCTCCCGGCTGCATCGGTCCTGATCAGGCACCGTTCTGCCATGGTACCGGCTGCCGCTCGTCTGCACTGGTGGGTACTCGTTGGTTCCCGTCGTGTTGTACGCCTGTTGTACGGAGCGACTCCCTAGCTCAGGATCGCTAGGAGCATCGCGATGACGCTCAAGGCCACGCTCACGGTCGCGACAACCGTGGCGGTTCGAACCTGGCCGTGGATTCGCTCGCGCTCCTGCAGCGACTCGGCCAAGGCCCGGTCAGCCATCCGTCGCTGCTGGCCGAGTTGCTCTCGGAGTTCCGACAGCTTTCGGTCGGTGCGTGCCTGCTGATCGGCCAGATCGAGTTGGCGCTTGACCTCCAACATGACGTTCCGGAGTTCCCGCTCCGCCAGTTCGTTGAGCTCTCCAGCAGAGGCGCCCGACAACGCCGCCTGCAGACGGGCGTACACGAGACGCGTGTTGGCGATGCTTCCGAGCGCGTAGCCCGTCAGTTCTCGGATGAGATTGGAGAGCGCCTGCTGATTCTCAAACAGGTGCTTCTGGCTTTCGGCCAACGACACGAGCACCTCGGATGAGGCAACACCGGCATCCTGAAGTGCTTCGATCGCTTGCTTCTGCTGAAACATGCGAGCCGACTTCGATTTCGCCGCCTGGGCAGCGGTCGCGGCATGGTCCGCTTC
>JAUXWR010000298.1 GCA_030680075.1 Legionella sp. | reverse complement strand
GAGTTCGGCCCTCCACCTCGAATTCAAGACCGTCACGGACGACGGCATATTCGAGGGGTACGCGAGCCTGTTCGATCGTGAGGACCTCGGCCACGATGTCATTCAGCAGGGTGCGTTTCGCGATAGCCTCGCGGGGCGCGGCGCGGGTGCGATCAAGATGCTGTTTCAGCATAACCCAGCGGAACCCATCGGGATCTGGGAGGAGATCCGCGAGGATGCCCGCGGGCTTTATGTGCGTGGCCGTTTGACGACGGCGGTTGCCAAGGCCCGCGAGGTGCTGGCCTTGATGCGGGCCGGTGCGCTCGATGGATTGTCGATCGGCTTCAAAGCGGTGAAGGCCAGACGCGATGCGCGTTCCGGCGTTCGCCGCATCGAGAAGATCGACTTGTGGGAAATTTCGGTCGTGACGTTTCCGATGCTGCCGGGTGCGCGTGTTTCAGCAGTGAAACAGCGTCCCTTCGCGGCGTCCGTTCCGACCGAACGCGATTTTGAACGCTGGCTCACGCGGGATGCTGGGCTGACGCGCACCGAGGCCCGCGCGGTTCTCCGCGATGGCCTCAAAGGCTTGAAGGCTCTGCGGGACGCGGGCCGGGGCTTTGACGACGACGTTGTGCTGGCTGCGCGCTTGCGGGCGGCAACACGGCTGATGAAAGATGCAACACCGGCACGTCCGTAGCGCTGTCGAGCGACACCCATGTCGGTTCGTGGGTGTGATCTCAACGCCATCAGGACGCCGGGCCCGAAACCAAGGACAAAATTTATGACCGATACGACCTCGCTTGAAACCAAGAGCGCGGGCGGTGATACCGCGCGCGCCTTCGACGAATTCCTCGAAAGCTTCGAAGCCTTCAAGGACACCAACGACCGCCGGCTTGCTGAAATCGAACAGCGCGGTTCGGCCGATATCGTGACGGCTGAAAAGCTTGCACGCATCGAACAGACGCTCGACAGCGCCCAGAGGCTCTCGACCAGCTTGGCGATCAAGGCGCAGCGTCCGCAGCTCACAGGCGCGGCATTCGATCCGGTGCAAAATCTCGCGCACAAGTCGGCGTTCGATGGCTATGTGCGCCGCGGAGATGCGACGCGGATTGCGAAGCTCGAAGAAAAGGCGCTGTCGGCCGGTGTTGGCCAGGATGGCGGATATCTCTTGCCAGCCGAAACCGAAGCCGCCGTCAACCGTGCTCTCAAGGCGATTTCGCCGATCCGCGCGATTGCCGGCATCCGTCAAGTCTCGGGCACCGTCTACAAGCGTCCGTTTGCAACGACCGGCACTGATACAGGCTGGGTCTCCGAAATCGGCGCGCGCGCACAGACCACCACGCCGGTGCTCGCTGAATTGCAGTTCCCGACCATGGAAATCTACGCCATGCCGGCGGCGTCCTCGACGCTGCTCGATGACTCGATCGTGAATATCGACGAGTGGCTAGCGGAAGAGGTTCGCCTCGCATTCGCCCAACAGGAAGGTACGGCCTTCGTGACCGGCGATGGCGTCAACAAGCCGAAGGGCTTCCTCACGTACACGACGGTTGCCAACGCATCGTGGACGTGGGGCAATCTCGGCTATATCGCAACCGGCGTGTCGGCGGCATTCCCAGCCGTAAGCCCGGGAGATAAAATCCTCGATTTGATCTATGCGGCCAAGGCGCCATACCGGGCGAACGGCACGTTCGTGATGAACCGTTCGACGCAATCGGCGATCCGCAAAATGAAGGACGGT
>JAUXWR010000291.1 GCA_030680075.1 Legionella sp. | reverse complement strand
CGCTGAACGACCGCGGCATCGCCTATGCCGCCAAGGGCCAGGTGGACCGCGCCATCCAGGATTTCGACCAGGCCATCCTGCTCGATCCGCGGGACGCCTTTGCCTACAACAACCGTGGTCTGGCCTATCGCAACCGTGGCGAAGTCGACCGCGCGATCAAGGATTACGACCAGGCCCTGCTGCTCAACGCCAACTACGTGCTGGCCTACTACAATCGCGGCAATGCCTATTACGACAAACAGGACTATGACCGCGCCATCCGCAACTACGATCAGGCGATCAGCCTCGATAACGGCTATGCGCTGGCCTATTACGACCGCGGCGTTTCGCACTTCCAGAAGCGCGAATACGACAAAGCGCTGACCGACCTGAGCTTGGCGGTCAAGCTCGATCCCAAGGACGCGCTGTCCTACTACAACCGCGGCATCACCCACGCCGCGCGCGGCGACGCCGACCGGGCCATCGCCGACTTCGACCAGTCGCTGCGCATCGATCCGAAGAATGCGCTGGCCTTCTACAATCGGGGCCTCGCGCTACGCAGCAAGGGCGACGACGAACGCGCCATCGGCGATTTCAGCCAGGCGATCAAACTCGATCCGAAAAATGCTCTCGCCTTCCATAACCGCGGCATCGCCTATCGCGGCCGCGGCGACACCGATCGGGCGCTCGCCGACTTCGATCAGTCGATCCTGATCGATCCGAAAAACGCCTTTGCCTATTTCGAGCGCGGCAATGCGCGCTACGACAAGCGCGACTTCGACCGCGCCATCGCCGACCTCAATATGGCGATCAACATCAAGCCGGACTTCACCGCGGCCTTCAACCTGCGCGGCCAGGCCTATAACGGCAAGGGCGACGGCGACCGGGCCATTGCCGATTTCGATCAGGCTCTGCGCATCGACCCGAGCTTCGCGCCGGCTTTCAGCAATCGCGGCGACGCCTATCAGAAGGAGCGCGACTTCGACCGCGCCATCGCCGACTTCGACCAGGCCATCAAGGCCAATCCAAACTTCGCCGGCGCCCATTTCAATCGCGGCCTGGCGCGCCAGGACAAGCGCGAGTTCGAAGCGGCCATCGCCGACTTCACGCGCGCCATCAAGCTCGATCCGAAGAACGCCGCCGCCTACAATGCGCGCGGCTTCGGCCATATGAGCCGCCAGGAAGACGAACAGGCATTCGCCGACTACGACCAGGCGATCAAGCTCAACCCCAATTTCGCGGCCGCGTTCTACAACCGGGGCCTTGCCAACTACGAGCGCCGCGACTTCGAGCGCGCCGTCAACGATCTGTCGCAGGCGGTCCGCCTCGATCCGCGCGACACTCTCGCGGTGCATGCCCGCGGTCTTGCCTACCGCGAGCGCCGCGATTTCGACCGCGCCATTGCCGACTTCGATCAGGCGCTGCGGCTCGATCCGAAATTCACCACCGGCTATGTCGATCGCGGCAATGCCTACCAGGGCAAGGGCGACTACGACCGCGCCATCCATAACTATGACGCCGCGATCAAGCTCGATCCGAAATTCGCCACCGCCTTTACCGAGCGCGGCAACACCTATGCCGCGCGCGGCATGATCGACCGCGCGTTGCAGGATTTCGAGCAGGCCATCAAGTTCAATC
>JAUXWR010000283.1 GCA_030680075.1 Legionella sp. | reverse complement strand
ATTCCAACAATGTCAATGAGAGAGTTTTTTTTTAAGCCCGGCAAAAAAAGGGGGTTTTTGATCCGTAGCTCGATTTTCTCTGTAAAGAATCATTTTTACAAAATTCTGCTTGCATATTCGAGTTCTGCATACTTGATTACATAAGAATACATATGTAAATCATAATGTTGTGTTCACGGCCAAGCAGGATATACATCAGAACTCCCCATTTTTTAATTTTCTCTGTGAATACAGGGATTTTTTTTCGGCGCTAGTCTCGCTGCATCACGAAAAGTGTCTTTTTCTATGTAGCACGTATTTCGCACTGGTTTCTGAATATTATTCCCTCCTGTTTGGCCCATAGACAGATTACAAATGATTTCGTAAACTTGCAACTTTGATTCATTATCCTATGATGATGATTTTCAACGAAATCGCCATTATTGGTACAGTTTTTGAACATGGGTGACGACGGATTTTTCCGACAACGAAAGAGATTATCAAATGACCTTCCTGCCATGTGTGATCATTAATAGGACTCATAATTGATTTTAAAAATATTTATCCTAGCGTAGTATTGGCAGATCGAACTGTGGCTCAACTGCTGCACAGGCTCAGAATATCAAAATTTGTTCGCTGTAAAATGGATTTTTCCCTTCGTTATGAAAGATGATATTAGCTCCAGAATCCCCAGAGATCCTTCACTACCTGTTAGACTATGCAGGAAAAATATGTAGATGCATGCAGTTCAAAATACACCATCACAGCAACATGAAACTGATGGGGGTCTAAAAGTGGATCAAAGTAGGTGAATTTTAGAGGTCAACTGGGCAGGGTGGAATTTTTATACTTTTTATGCATTCCTGCTGTATGGTTGAAGATGGATTTTTCCCGGCTTGTTAACGGTGTTGGAGTTGCCCTTTGTGTATATGATCTTCAACTATGTGAGTTGGGGAGTACGAGAAAAATACAGATTGTGTGCACTAGCAACTACATACACACTGCACACTACAGAAGTGATGGATCT
>JAUXWR010000272.1 GCA_030680075.1 Legionella sp. | reverse complement strand
AGCCACAATTCTTTTTGTCGGCTCCGTGGGTGTTGCAGGCGCTCAAGAGCGGTTGCAACAGTCTGGCGGCTCTGCGATGGGTGTAGGCACCGGGGTCGGTGACATTTCCGGAAGCGCCAACCGCGTTCAGGCATTTGATCGCAATTCGTTTCTCGATCGGCTGTCTCAGGCTGAGACGGTATATGGTCGCGTGATCGGTATCGATATTCCGGGCAAGAAAATGCATCTTGAGAGCGGTGGAAGCTCACATGATGAGGGTCGGGCTGGCGCAGGATCGATGAACTATCGCACTGTGTACTTCGATGCCAACACCAACATGGACCAGGTTCGGGTTCTTGAGTCAGGCGACGATGTGACGGTGCAAGCTTACGAAGAAACTTCGACAGCTCAACCGTTCGGAACGGGCCGGAAGATCGTTCGTGAAATTACCGTGCTTCGTGGGAACGAGAAGCTCGCAGGATTTGGTGGATTGGGTCAACGGCCAAATCCAATGACTGAGCGTGCGATTGAGACCAACAGCGGCAGCATGACTGGTGGTGCGGCTGGGTCTGTGCTCCCTGGCAAGGTTACGGGAACGGTTGATACCACGATCAGTGAATTCACCGGTGCGGCTCCTTGTTGGAACTGCGAACCGCAGCCAGGATGGGGTTATCAGACGGTGGCTCCTGAGACCAAGATCCCGACCAACAAGTCAGATTATGGAGCGGCAGACTATGCCAAGCCCAATCTCGTGAAGGGCTTAAACTAGATCTGATTAGGTCGCTTGTTTTTGGAAAGGGGCAGCTTCGGCTGCCCCTTTTTTTTGCCCTGATCAGAGCTCTGCCGACCTTGTTGTCTTGGGGCGTTGCTGGTAACGTAATACTCTTATCGACGCGCAGGTATGACTGGTATTGATCAGCGAGGCTTGAAGATGGACGACAATGGGAACGGGCAACAAGGGATTGCGACGGATATTGAGCTGGATCTCCGCGGAGTCATCTGTCCGTATAATTTTGTGAAGACCAAGTTAAAGCTAGAGGCGATGGATCAGGGACAGGTTTTAGCGGTCTTGTTGGATGATGGGGATCCTATTAAGAATGTTCCGCGCAGCGTGGAGAATGA
>JAUXWR010000262.1 GCA_030680075.1 Legionella sp. | reverse complement strand
GCCGTCGTCGAGGCGCTGCACGCGCTCAACGCCCCCGGGATGATGCTCACCCGCATCGAGGGGCACGGGCGGCAGAAGGGCATCGTGGAGCAGTTCCGCGGCCGGGAGTACTGTGTGGACCTGCTCCCGAAGGCCAAATTCGAGTTGATCGTCCACGACGCGGACGTCGAGAAGTTCGTCAAGTCGATCCTGGACGCGGCGAAGACCGGCGAGGTCGGGGACGGCAAGATCTTCGTCTCGCCGATGGAGAGCGTGCAGCGGATCCGGACCGGGGAGACCGGGGACGGCGCGGTGTAGGTATCGACCGGGGCGGGGCCGAACAGCGGTCCCGCCCCTTCGTCCAGCGCGTCTGCTTCAGTTAACCAGATCGGTCGTCGTGATCATACCAAAACGACTTTTCCGTAAAGATATACCTATAAAAGCGACCATCAGGTAGCTACAGATACAACTGCCGACATTGCCGAACTGATGGCGCGATATTACTTATTAGTTTATAATCAGATAGTTGCGTCGCTAAACCGCACTGACCCCCGTTGGTTGGCACACGCCTTGCTATCTCTCTATACAACGAACGCATTTTGACCACGAAGGGAGCGAGTGATGGAAGCGACGGTCGACAAGCCAAGAGGCAGCATATTCCCCCTGATCTTTTTTCTCGTCTTCCTCGTGATCACCGCCCTCGCCACGGTGGTCGCCGCGGCGGACGAGGCTCCGCAGATCGACACCGGCGACACGGCGTGGGTGTTGATGGCATCGGCGATGGTGCTGCTGATGACCCCCGCGCTGGCATTTTTCTACGGCGGGCTCGTGCGCCGCAAGAACGTCCTTTCGGTTCTGATGCAGTGCTTCCTGATCATGTGCCTGATCTCGATCCAGTGGGTGCTCTTCGGCTACACGCTCGCGTTCGGACCGGACGTCGGGGGCTGGATCGGGAGCCTGGACTGGTTCGGTCTCAAGGGTGTGGGCCTGGAGCCATTCGCGGGCTACGCCGCGACCATCCCGCATCAGGCCTTCATGATCTTCCAGATGATGTTCGCGATCATCACTCCGGCGCTGATCATCGGCGCGTTCGCCGAGCGGATGAAGTTCTCGGCCTTCGCGGTCTTCACGCTGCTCTGGGCGACGCTGGTCTACGACCCGGTCTGCCATTGGGTCTGGGGGATCGGCGGCTTCATGAGGAACTGGGGCGCGCTCGATTTCGCCGGCGGCACGGTCGTGCACATCAACGCCGGCATCGCCGCGCTGGTCGCTGCGATCGTGCTCGGCAAGCGCATCGGCTACCCGACGAATGTCGCGCCGCCGCACAACCTGCCATTCGCGGTGCTCGGCGCCGGGCTGCTCTGGTTCGGCTGGTTCGGCTTCAACGCCGGCAGCGCGCTCGGAGCGGGCGCGCTGGCCACCGGCGCCTTCGTCGCGACCCACGTGGCGAGCGCGGCCGCAGGCCTGACCTGGTCGCTGATCGAGTGGGTCCGCCACGGGCGGCCAACCGTCCTCGGGATC
>JAUXWR010000259.1 GCA_030680075.1 Legionella sp. | reverse complement strand
GCCGGTCGCGGACGACGAGGACGACGAGCCCGTCTCGGCGGCGGAGAAGGAGGCGGAGAAGGACGCCGACATGAGGGCGCTCCTCGACGTGGCGCGCGAGGAGGGGATCCTCGAGAAGCACGAGGAAGAGCTCGTCTCGCGGGCCGTCGACTTCGGAGACCGGACGGTGCGCGAGGTGATGACGCCCCGCCCCGACATGGTCGTCGCGGAGGGGGACCTCGCGTTCGAGAAAATCGCCGACCTCTTCGAGAAGACGAAGCACACCCGAATCCCGCTCGTCGACGGCGGAGTCGAGAAGCCGATCGGCGTCGTCCACGTGAAGGACGTCTTCTCGGCTCTCAGGGCGGAGGTCCCGCCGGCGAGCGCGCGGCCGCTCGCGCGGCCGGTCCTCTTCGCCCCGGAGACGCAGACGATCACGACGCTCCTCGCCGACTTCCGGCGCCGCCGCCAGCACATGGCGATCGTCGTGGACGAGTGGGGGGCGGTGGCGGGCGTCGTGACGCTGGAAGACCTTCTGGAGGAGCTGGTGGGAGAGATCGCCGACGAGCACGAGGACGCAATCGACCCCGTCATCCCGCTGGCCGAGGGGGCTTTCACCGTGGCCGGGCGCGTCCGGGTCTCGGAGATCGCCCAGCTTTTCGACGCGGACCTCGCACCGGGCAGCTACGACACGGTGGCAGGCCTCCTCTCGGCGCGCCTGGGGCACATCCCGCGGCCCGGCGAGGAGGTCGAGGAGGGCGGCCTTCGCTTCGTCGTGGAGGACGCCGACCGCAAGCGGGTCCACCGCGTGAAGGTGATGCGCCCCGTGGGGGTCGCGTGAGCCGCCGCGCCGGGACCGTGGCGGTCGCGGGGAGGCCGAACGCGGGGAAGTCGATGCTCGTCAACGCCCTCGTCGGGACGAAGGTCGCCATCGTCTCCGACAAGCCGCAGACGACGCGCCGGCGCGTCCTCGGCATGCTGAACCGGCCCGGCGGGCAGATCGTCTTCGTCGACACGCCGGGCCTCCACAAGCCGCTCCACCGCCTCAACCGCGTCATGCTGGACGAGGCGATGGAGGCGATCCTCGACGTCGACCTCGTCCTCCTCGTCATCGACGCCGCCGAGAAGGAGGGGGCGGGCGACCGCCACGCCCTCGAGCTGGTCGGCAAGGCGAACCCGCCTCGGATCGCCGTCCTCAACAAGGTCGACCTCGTCTCCAAGCCGAAGCTACTTCCGCGCATGGCCGCGCTCGCGGCGACCGGCCTCTTCGAGGAGATCGTCCCCGTCTCGGCCGCCACGGGCGACGGGCTCGCCGGCCTGCCTCAGCTGATCCTCGGGCACCTCCCCGAGGGAGACGACCTCTACCCGGCCGAGACGGTGACGACGTCGGACGAGAAGACGCGCGTCGCCGAGCTGATCCGCGAGAAGTTCCTCGAGCGGACGCGCGAGGAGATCCCCTACGGCCTCGGCGTCGTGGTGGAGGAGTGGGTCGTC
>JAUXWR010000258.1 GCA_030680075.1 Legionella sp. | reverse complement strand
CACGACCCCCGACCTGCAGATCACGCTCGAGACGGTGGCCTGCTTCGGCTCATGTGCGCTGGCGCCGGTGTTGGTCAGCAACGGCCGCGTCCACGGGCGCCAGACCGGCACGACGGCCAGGGCCCTCGTCGACACGGTGCGCAGCGCGCCGCGCCTCCCCGAGTCACCCGACGGCAGGGCGATCAGGCCGGAGGCTCCGCCGGAAGCACCGATCGTCGAGATCGCCCCGGTCGACCTTGACCGGCGGATCGCGGAAGCCAGGGAGAAGTGGCGCCGCCTCCACGAGGGCCAGCAGTCCGTCATCTACGTGGGGACGGCGACGTGCGGGCTGGCTGCCGGTGCCGGCGAGGTCGTCGCCGCGCTCCGGGACGAGCTGACCCGGCTGGCCGTCTCCGCGCAGATCGTCCCGGTGGGCTGCATCGGCATGTGCTTCGCGGAGCCGCTCCTCGACATCGAGGTCCCCGGAGTCCCCCGGGTCACCTACCAGCGGGTGTCGCCGGACACGCTCGGCGAGATCCTGGAAGCGCATCTCGCGCGCCGCGATCCGCCGGAGAAGCACGCGCTGGGGAGCTCCGGGGAGGCAACGGTCCCGGGCATCCCCCGCCTGGCCGACCTTCCGGTCCTCCGACCCCAGGTCCGGATCGCGTTGCGGAACTGCGGCCTGATCGATCCCACCGACGTGGATCACTACCTGGCCCGCGACGGGTACGCAGGGATGAGGCGGGCACTCTCGATGCCGCCCGAAGAGGTGATCAGCGAGGTCAAGGCCTCCGGCCTGCGGGGCCGTGGCGGGGGTGGCTTCTCCACGGGCACCAAGTGGGAGCTCTGCCGCGCGGCGGCCGGGACCGACAAGTACGTCATCTGCAACGCCGACGAGGGGGACCCCGGGGCGTTCATGGACCGGTCCCTGCTCGAGGGAGATCCCCACGCGGTCCTCGAGGGGATGTGCGTCGCTGCATATGCGATCGGGGCCAACCACGGGTACGTCTACATCCGGGCCGAGTACCCGCTCGCCATCGCGCGCCTCGAAGTTGCCCTGCGCCAGATGAAGAGGCTCGGGTTGCTCGGCCAGAACATCCTCGGGACCGGGTTCTCGTTCGACATCCAGGTCAAGCAGGGTGCGGGCGCCTTCGTCTGTGGCGAGGAGACCGCCCTGATCGCCAGCATCGAGGGCCGGCGCGGCATGCC
>JAUXWR010000257.1 GCA_030680075.1 Legionella sp. | reverse complement strand
AATTGATCTGTTAATGCGTGTTTCGTTTTCTGTGCTTCCAGCTTTTCCAATTTTGTAAGACACGGTGTTCTCTTCCAATTTCTTCCTTTTCTTTTTTTGTCGTCGCCCATAACATTTGTTTGTTCTTTTGAATTATATTATAATCCAGTTTTTTGTTTCCTTCTTCTTCTCTTCACCTCAAAAAAACAACTACTCCAAGAATAACACCATGTCAACCACTATGATGATGATGATGATGGCTCCGCCCTCAGAAGGTGCCCTCGCCCGATTTGACCAGACCACCAAACTGTCGTGGAATCAACTCATGGAACGCGTGCTCGCGCTGCCCTCGTCCTCGTCCTCGTCCTCGTCTTCTTCATCGACCGATGTCGAGCGCGACGACGCGACGGTCCTTGCCCTCCTGCGCCTTCTTCCGGGCTCTCTCCGCGAGGCGCTCGTGTCGACGCTCGCCGGCATCGTCACGCCCCCCGGCCGTCGCCCTTCTGTCTTGCCGACGGATTTCTTCAAGACTGTCCGCGGCCAGATCGCCAAGCAGCTCTCCAAGGCAGCGACGTCGCCCGCTCGCTGCGATCCCGCGTGCACCCGCGAGGAACCCGCCTTGCTCCGCCTCATCGCGCGCATTGCGGATCACACCGAGCGCCTTGCCCACGTCTGCGCGAAGGGCGTCGGCGACGTCGCGGCGCATGACTTCCTCACGCTTCCTGCCGCGTCCGCTGCCGCCGACCAGCAGCCGTTCGGGGGCGAGCAAGCCGTCATCGTCGTCGGCTTCTACGAGGCGCTGGTCCGCCAGTCGCGCCCCAGCCCGCCCAAGAAGAATTCGCAGGGCAGCAGCAGCACCAGCAGCATGGCGGCCCGCATGGAGCTCGCCGCCGCCCGATTCCACAAGCAAGTCGCCCTCTTCGCGGTCCTCACGAACGCGCGCAGCGTTGCCATCGCCCGCTTGAGCAGCGGTGGCGGCGACTTCACCAGCGCCGACATCGACGCCGAGACGCTCCTCGTGCTTTCGCGCGACGACACCGCCCTCGCGCTCCTCGACGACGAATACGACCTCGATCAACAAGGCGCGCCCAAGACGGTCGACGCGTGGTGGGAGGCTGCCAAGCGCGCTGGCGACTCCGTCGTCGCTGGCGAGGCCGCAGCACGTCGTCGCGGCCGCGAAACCTCCGGCGATGCAGTCACCCGCGAAAGCTCCGTCGACGCTATCACCCGCGAAAACTCCGCCGATTCCGATCCCATCAAAACTGTCAAGGTTAATGAGGATGCTGATGACGCTGATGGCGCGCAAGATGTTCGTGGTGTTGAAAACAAACAGACCAAGAAGATGGTGACGATCAAGAAGACTGTGAAGAGACGCAAGAACCACAAGAGCAACCAGGAGGCGGATGAAGGCACCCCGCAGCACCAAGCCGCTTCGGCCGCCGACGTCTGCGCGGAGGAGGGGCGTGCAACAAGTGGAGATGTTGCAAACGCTCAAGATGACGATGGAGGAAATGATGAATAGAACGATTCGTAAAGAAGATGATAGTTGATTTGTTTGTGACTTTTTTTGATTTAAAATTTGAGGTGTGAGCTGTCATTTTTACCAAAAAAATAAAAAAATAATGCAGGTTCGAAAGGAGAATTGCGAAAATGTTGTTTGATATTACCCCTTTCTTCTGGTTTTTCTTTCCATTTTTCTTTTGATTTAATTTTTCATTACTGCATTTTTTTCGTACGGAAAAAAAAAAACAATCCAATGCAATTCACCATCAAATGTTTTTAATTTTTATTTTGTTCCTCGTTTTTCTTTTTCCC
>JAUXWR010000254.1 GCA_030680075.1 Legionella sp. | reverse complement strand
TGGGACCCTATCGCGGCTGGGATTCGCCTCAGGCTGTGGAAGCAGGCCAAACGTCAAATTCTGAAGCGCACGGCTGGCAGCCGATCGGCGCGCAGCATGTCAAAGTCCAGTTGGAAGCGGGGGAACAAAAAAAGATCATCTTCATTTTGGGCTATCACGAAAATCCAGTAGAGGAAAAGTTCGATCCGCCGAATTCACAGACCATCAACAAGCGGACTGTAACGCCGGTAATACGGAAATACCGCCAGCCCGAGGTTGTGGAAAATGCGTTTCAGGAATTGAAACAATACTGGGATGAACTGCTCGGCAAATTTGAAGTGACCACGCCCAATGAGCACACGAACCGCATGGTGAACATTTGGAACCCGTATCAGGTAATGATCACGTTCAACATGTCGCGTTCGGCTTCGTATTTTGAATCGGGCATTGGGCGCGGAATGGGATTCCGCGATTCGAATCAGGATCTGCTTGGCTTTACGCACATGATTCCCCAGCGTGCGCGCCAGCGGATTTTGGACCTCGCCGCGACGCAACTCCCAAACGGAGGCGCATATCATCAATATCAACCTCTAACCAAGCGCGGCAACAACGATGTAGGTTCGAATTTCAACGATGACCCGCTATGGCTGGTATTGGCTGTAACTGCGTATCTCAAAGAGACTGGCGATTGGAGTATTCTGGATGAAGCCGTGCCGTACGATAACCAGCCCGGTTCGGAAGAACCGCTTTACGGACATTTACAGCGCTCGATCCAATATACGCTCGACAGGCTCGGTCCGCATGGGTTGCCGCTCATCGGGCGCGCGGACTGGAACGACTGTCTGAACTTGAACTGCTTTTCCGATACGCCCGGGCAATCGTTTCAAACAACCACGAACAAGGAAGGGAAAGTCGCTGAAAGTGTGTTCATTGCCGGGTTGTTCGTACTGGCGGCGAAGGAAATGGCGGCATTGGCAGGAAAGTTGAAAGAGGAAAGAGGGGATTCTTTCATATCTAATCTTTCCTCCGAAGATTATGAGTGCCATGCAAAAAACATGGAAGCCGCCGTCTGGAATCACGGCTGGGACGGTGAATGGTTCCGCCGCGCGTATGATGATTTTGGGGATGTACTCGGGTCGAAGGAAAACGAGGAAGGCAAGATTTTCATCGAGCCACAGGGGATGTGCGTGATGGCAGGCCTGGGCGTGGAGGATGGGCGCGCGGTGCAGGCGTTGGATTCAGTTGACAAGCATCTCGCCACGCCGCATGGGATCATCCTGCAGCAGCCAGCCTTCAGGAAATATCAATTGCATTTGGGTGAGATCTCGTCC
>JAUXWR010000250.1 GCA_030680075.1 Legionella sp. | reverse complement strand
CTCCACGCGCTGCGTGAGCTTCACCGTGTCCGCGTCCGGCTGCTTCTGGATCCCCAGGATGACCGCCGTCTTGCCGTTGTAGCCCGCGTCGCCGCGCTTGATGGCCGCGGCGAACGCGACCGAGGCCACCTGCGAGAGGCTGATCGGCTGGTTGTTCTTGAACGCGACCGGCAGGCGCTGCAAGTCCTCGATGCGCGTCGTGCGCCCGATGTTTCGGATCAAATATTCCCGCGAATTGAGCTCCAAAAACCCGCCGCTCGTGTTCGAGGAGAAGCCTTTTAGCGCGTCCTCCACGTTCTCGATCGTGACTCCCAGCGCCGACATGCGCGCGGTGTCGGGCTGCACCTGGTATTGCCGCACCTC
Organism: Legionella sp.; assembly: GCA_030680075.1. Lineage (GTDB taxonomy): Bacteria > Pseudomonadota > Gammaproteobacteria > Legionellales > Legionellaceae > Legionella_C. Next base: position 647 of record JAUXWR010000250.1, on the reverse strand, counting down.
GCCGCCGATGGGGATGACCTGGGCGACCCCCGGGATCGTCAAGAGCCTCGGTCGGATCACGAAGTCGGCGTATTCGCGCACCGCCATTGCGCTGATCTTCGAGGCCTCGATCGGAAGCGCGACCGACATGATCTCGCCCATGATCGAGCTCACCGGGCCCATGCCCACGTGCTCCACACCGGCCGGAAGCTGCTCGCGCGCCGTGGAGAGGCGCTCGCCCACCATCTGCCGCGCGCGATAGATGTCCGTCTTCCAATCGAAGGTGACGTAGACGAAGGCCAGGCCGACGCTGGACACCGAGCGGATGCTCTCCACTCCCGGGATGCCGCCCATGGCGGTCTCCAAGGGCACGGTGATGAGCTGCTCGACCTCCTCGGGAGCCATGCCGCCGGCCTCGGCCTGCAGCGTGACGGTGGGCTTGTTCAGGTCGGGAAAGACGTCCACGGGCATCCGCGCCAGCGTGAACACGCCGTAGAACATGAGGACGAATGCCGCGACCGCGACGATCAGCCGGTTGTGGAGCGAGAAGTTGACTAGCTTGTCGAACATCCGCGCCTCACCTGACCTGGTTGACCAAGGCGGCGCCTTGGGTCACGACGCGCTCGCCGGCTTTGAGGCCGTCGACCACCGACACGGTCGATCCGTCC
>JAUXWR010000246.1 GCA_030680075.1 Legionella sp. | reverse complement strand
CATTGCAAATTCGTTTTATAATTGATGTCAGAACCGGTATGTTATGAGTTTGCTCCTATTAATCAATGGATTAACAAGAACATATTTTAATAAGACCATCTACTGGATGCCGCGGCCAAGCCGCGGCACGTAGGTGGGATGTGAATTGTCAACAGACCCTAATATTGCCTGACAAGATGCACGGAGTGGAATGGATCCCGGACATTAAGTAAGACTAGGTTCGCACGCTCACCAAGTCTTACTAAATTCCGGGACGACACCCATTAGAGCGCGCTTCAATCAGGGTAAGGCTAAAAAGTTAGAGCTATATTTTTTCTGGATTTCATATAAAATCCACTAACTAACTTCACAATTTGCACAAAATATTATCTATTAAAATGGTCGCCAGATCTCAAATCGGGCAACCAATGTAACGTAAACTCGCGAATCTTCTTCTCTGTCGTCCCGGAATTTAGAGAGACTTAACGAGCGCGCGAGTTTAGTCTCTCTTTATGTCCGGGATCTATTTTCAGGCTGGTACGAGGTATTAATCCTGACATTATGACAAGTAATATTGCCTGACAAGGTGCACGGAGTGGAATGGATCCCGGACATTTAGTAAGACTAGGTTCGCACGCTCACTAAGTCTTACTACATTCCGGGACGACACTCATTAGAGCGTGCTTCAATCATGATAAGGCTATACGTTTTCTGGATTTCATATAAAAGCTCGCAAAGACGGTATTTGGATTTAAATATTGTCCTGTTTCGAGCTTGTATCCTAAATTTTTTGGCACTAACCCGCGCTACCCTGGGCAAATGCTTCTTTACCGCACACGCGTCTTTCTACCCATAAACTTAACCATAGCGTAGTTATAATCCCCAATATTACGCCATAATTATGCCAACCTTTTCCAACAAGCTTTAACACATCAGGTGAATGAAAAATGGAGAAAGGAATAGCTAAAAATACATCCATTAAGGCCGCGCCTGCAACTAACCCGCATGCAATTAAAACGCCTGTCTGCTTACGATGCACCGTTTCATCATGAGGGTATTTTTTCTTCTCTAGTCGCCAGTGAACAAATAACGCTATCATCCCTCCAAGAAACAAAGGAAAAGAAGAGGCGATAGGTAAATACATGCCAATAGCCACTCCTAAAATGGATAAGCGAATATACCGATCAATCCTGAACAATCGATTAATAATGATAAGCGCTAATATAATTCCCGCCCCAATTAACATCATGGTCCAGGGCAAAGTATTTCGAAAAACCGCCTCAGTGATGGCAGCCATTAAAGCCGCAGTAGGCGCTGGCAGTGATTGGGTAGCATCCATGCCCTCGCGCGGCATTATTCCCGCAATCCCATAAACATTAAATAATAACTGCATAACGGGTGGGATAACTAACGCTGACACCACCACCCCCAAAAGTAACATCACTTGTTGCTTCCAGGGGGTAGCCCCTACTAATTGCCCTACTTTGAGATCCTGGGTGTTATCATTGGCAATTGCCGCAATCCCGGTCACGACAGAACCAATAATGATGGTTATGGCTTCGGCCGCCTTAATTTGCTGAGCCGTTAAGGGAAGCGGCACCATTTGATTAATCATGCTTAACAACATCCATGCCGCAAATAACATCCCCGCAATAACGACAGAACTGCCAGGACTTGCGGTCACCCCCACCATTCCCGATAAATAACCGGTAATGACTGAGAATAAAAAGCCAATAATTAAAACATATAACACAGCACCAAATACCAGTGTTGGTGCATAATCACCATCAAGACCCGCCTCTCCCAATGGAAAAATAAACTGAAAAAAGAGGAATAAAACAGCCGCCATCATCATAATACCAACTAGAATAAAAGGCGTTGGAATATCTCTGTCGGTACGGGGTAATTTTATACTTCTGTTGTTGCTTGTTATAAACGAACCAAACGATGCACTGATACTTTTTGCCAGGGGTTTCACTAGTTTAATAAAAGTCCAGGTTCCTGCAAACAACATCGCGCCAATCCCGAGATAACGCATCTCGCTATTCCATAGAAATATAGCGGCCTTGTGTGGTGGGAATTGCAAGAGAAATTCCGGGTAAAACTGGCTGACGACGGGCATCGCAATTAACCATGAAATTACTGCCCCAAGAAAAATACTGACGGCCATTTCATGACCAACGAGATAGCCCGCACCTATCATCGTTGCTGAAAATCCGGCGCCAAAACCAAATAATGAGCGCTTGATAACAAACCAAAAACTCCAGCTACTCGCAATAACTTTAAAACCGATTTGTAATAACTCAAGTACCGCGCCAATGGCACCGCCTAAGAAAATTTCGCGAATACCAACGCGCTGTTCTGTGGATTTTAATACCTCAGCAATGGCGCGCCCCTCCGGAAATTTAAGCGCGGAATCATTAACCAAAAGCCGACGCAAGGGTATGGAAAACAATACACCCAAAATTCCACCCGAGGCTGCAATAAAAAAATTGGTCAGGTAGTCAAATTCTTGCCAATATTGAATAATTACCAAGGCAGGAATAGTATAAACAATCCCCCCAGCGACAGCCTCTCCGGCAGATGCCGCCGTTTGTACCAAATTATTTTCAAGGATAGTGGCATTTTTGAAAAAACGTAAAATTCCCATTGAAATAATAGCGGCCGGTATAGACGCGGACGTCAAAATTCCAAGCTTAAGAGCGAGATAGGAGTTTGACATGGCCAATAACATCGTCAATAAAATAGCAAGAATTACACTTCTTACGGTTAATTCATCAATTTTCTTTTCCGAAGATACGGAAGAAACCGAAGTTGTCATGCATTACCCCATACCGCTTTTTCAACCTCTGGGCGTAACCATTTTTTAAGCAGGGATTTTGGAATGGTGACAGTCTGAGGACCGTATACATAAGCCGCTACCTGATAAGTATCAAATACAATGACCAAACCATCCTTACTGAAATACCAGTTTTTATAATTGTCTTTAACAGGATTTGTACCCGTGACTACCCAGTTGGCATCCGCGTCTTTCTTTTTAAGCAAGTGACTTCGGCATTCTGCGGCGATTTCCGTTAAATAATGACTGCCAGGCTTAAATAATTGCTCCAGTGATACGTCCACATTATCAATAAAATTTAGCACCTTGACGCTATTATCAGGATGCGCGGCTCCCCGAACATAAATTGAAATATCAAACAATATACTCAGTGCACGAGGGGTTTGATACTTGGTGTTAAAATCAATAGTCAGACCATTTTTACCGGGAATATCTGCGGGTAAGTCATTAGAAGCCGCCCTTTCATCAGCGGTTTTTTGAGTATCAGTAACCAGCGTTTTTATCGTGGCATCGACAGGTTCACTATAACCGTGTGGGTATTTTATATTTAGCGAAAAATCTGTCGTTTCTTTTTCTATTTTTACAGTCTGGACATTAGCCCATAGTGCGCCTGCAAAAATGATAAACAACCCCAACGAAATGATGCGTATATTTCTCATCCGTTTTACTCCTCTTGTGTTCAAAAAACCCATTGACCCGCTATCATGGTCGCATGAGGCAGGGGATAGCCAAAATGATAACATAAAGCCGCATTTTCATTGACATCCCATCGTACTAAATCTGCCGCAAGCCCTGGCGCAATCGCCCCGGTCTCATGGTGAATACCCAAAGCTCTTGCCGCCTGATAAGTAACTCCCGCCAAGACTTCCGCCACCGTCAAATCAAAAAATCGACAGCCCATGCTCATCATTAATAATAAAGAGGCTGTGGGTGATGTTCCTGGATTACTATCAGACGCTATTGCCATTCCAACGCCAAGCTCCCGGAATAACGGCACGGGCGGCTTATGAGTCTCTCTTAAAAAATAATAGGCACCGGGCAAAAGTACGGCAACGGTGCCACTGGATGCCATGGCTTCCACACCCTTTCTGTCGATGAACTCTAAATGATCGCAGGATAAAGCGCCCATGGAGGCTGCAAGTTCACTGGCGCCAAGGTTTGATAATTGCTCCGCATGGCATTTAATCGGCAAACCTAACTCGTGTGATTTAAGAAACAATTGTTCGGTTTGTGTTCGCGAAAATGCTATTTTTTCACAAAAGACATCTACTGCATCAGCGAGCCCCGACTCAGCCATAGCAGGTAGCATCTCCCTACAAATATAATCAACATAAGCTTGAATATTTTGTTTAAATTCAGGCCCAACCGCATGCGCTCCAAGAAAAGTGGTTTTTACCCGAACACCCGTTAACTCTCCCAACTGACGAGCGACTTTAAGCATTTTAATTTCCGTTTCCAAATCAAGACCGTAGCCTGACTTGATTTCAACGGTAGTGACTCCTTCATTACAGAGAGCCTTAAGTCTTGGTAATGATTGTTGCAGCAGTTCATCACTGGATGCCGCGCGAGTTTGCCTTACTGTGGATAAAATACCGCCCCCGGCTTTGGCTATTTCGCTGTATGTGACACCTTCAAGGCGTTGTTTAAATTCATCAGCACGATTACCGGCATAGACTAAATGAGTATGACAATCAATTAAGCCAGGAGTAACCAGTTTGTTTTTACAATCCTCAAAGCTTACCGTTTGCGAAGCATATTCGGGGGGCAAGTCCTGCCCATTGCCACACCAGAGTATACGCCCTTGAGCGATAACAATTGCTTGATTTTCCTTTTGTAAACCTTGAGGTGTGCAGGTAGAGGCATTAACAAGAATTTTGTCACATACGGACATTACAACTCCCAATGAGGCACGGTATGAGGGTTTAAGAGCCAGCGGGAATGATGACTGTCGTCGTAAATATCCCACTCTTTGGCCACATAATCTTCACGATTTATATCAAGAAGGAGCCAGGTTAAAAAAAGCGCTACCGTTTCCGGCTGCAATAAGCGATTAGCGGCTTTCAACTCCTTGTAGAAATTATTTTTTTCATCGGCCATAAATTGACTTTGGCGTATAAATGCCTGCATATCAGTATCAATAATACCCGGCATAACACTAGTGAAAGAGGTATTTTTGCATTCGAGTTGCAAGCAGCGCGTTAGCATAGACAATGCCGCCTTACTCACACAATAAGCAGCCCAACCGGCGACTGGAAAATAAGCTACCGCGGAGCCTATGTGTAACACACGTCCGTCAGCGAGTTTATCAAGTAATAACTGGCTTAAAAATAAAGGGGCATTCAGATTAACCGCCAATGCGTTTTCCCAAGACGGCTCATCAATGGATGCAACCGGCATAATCGGCTCAATAACACCGGCATTATGAACAAGACCTTCCAGCTGCGCTATGGATTGCACATGGCTTGCAATAGCCTCACGACCTTTAACCGTTGCGACATCAGCATTGCAAATGGAAATTAGCGGATAACTGGCAGCTGTTTCGAGTAAAGCTTCGCGCCGCCTGCCGATGATGAGCACCTCTTTACCACGTTGCGCCAATGCCTGCGCTAACGCCCGCCCTATTCCGCTTCCACCGCCTGTAACCACAAACACAACAATCTCCCTTAATTCCGCCTTACTTTATTGATGAGAGATAATACCAGACCTAATTTTGGTTAGCACGATTTCAATAAAATTTGCACACTATTTATAAAGGAAGAATGCCCCAAATAACGTAACTAATACAATCAGTTCCAATAAACGTTTGCACGGGATATCATATCTTCTCAAAGGAGAATTCTATGTTACCTGATATTTTAAACTACGAACCACCAAGCAAGTCTTGTTGGCAAGGACGTAAAGACAGCCTCCCGGGTGAGCGATTTTTTCAACACGTGAACGTGGAGGATATTCGTAGTTTTTCATTGGATACCCACCGAGGAAAAACCGTTTTCCTCGGCTTCTCCAGTGATGAAGGGATCCGCCGCAATGAAGGTAGGGTCGGTGCTAAAACTGGACCTCGCGCACTTCGAGCTCAATTAGCAAGGCTGTCTTGTCATACGACGCAACAATTTATCGATATTGGTGATATTGTTTGCGAACAAGACGAGCTTGAATTAGCCCAGGAGCAGTTTGCGCGCCTTATTAATTATTGCCATCAACAAGGGTGTAAAACGGTTGCTTTCGGTGGTGGTCATGAAATTGCCTGGGGACATTTTTCCGGTTTGACTAAAAAATATGCCAAATTAGGTATCATCAACTTCGATGCGCATTTCGATTTACGCCCCCCCACCATGGAAAATCACGGGACATCTGGCACCCCTTTTTGGCAAATAAATAATTACTGCCAACAAAATAATTTACCGTTTAATTACTGTTGTCTGGGAATCCAGCCTCACGCCAATACCCAAAGCTTGTTTACTACTGCAGATAACTTTAAAGTCAGTTACTTGCCGGCTGAGCAAATTAACAAAACCAGTTTTGCCTGGCAAGCTGCATTCATTGATGAGTTTATTTTAAATCATGACGCGCTATACTTAAGTATTTGTCTCGATGTATTCGCTGAATGTTACGCACCAGGCGTTAGTGCCCCGCAAGCCCTGGGATTAACTCCCTGGCAAGCACTGCCACTGTTGAAATACATTATGCAAACTGGCAAAGTAGTGAGTATCGATATTGCGGAGTTGTCGCCCCCATTTGATGAGAATCATAAAACGGCACGATTGGCAGCAGCGATAATGGCTGAGTTGTTGGAATTCAATTAAATGCAAGGAGTACACTAATGAACAAATCCATGCTGTATAGCGGATTACTCTCTATATTAAGCACTACCGTTTGCGCAGATGTGAGTAACCTGGCAGCCGGCACTCTTCCCGAGAACGCGGTTCAGATAGCCGTGAACGCTACTCATCAGCAAGCAATAATTCCAGAAGAGAACCCAACTACGTTACAGATTGCGGCGGCGAGCTCTACCCAGGCCGTGGCGCCCGTTACGACGACGACCCAAACTGTAGTCCCCGTTACAACTACTACTCAAACAGTCGCCCCTGCAACCACTTCACCAACCGTCGTACCTGCAACAACTCAACCCATAGACTGCAACTATCGAATACCCGCAGAAACCGCCCGCGTTGAGCAATCGCTAGTTACTCAATGGGCAGAGAAAGCCACTCAACAGTCTTTTGATTTCGATCATGGCACAATGGATCAACAGCTCACGACACTAAAGGCCTGTTATACTGAGCAAGGCTGGCAAAGTTTCAATGACGCCCTGCAAAAATCAGGAAATATGCATGCTATTCAAACTCAAAAGCTGATGGTTAATGGATTAGTCGATGGTAAATCCATCATTACTGAAATTAAAGAAAATCAATGGAAACTCACTATCCCCTTACAAGTAGTTTATCAAAATGAAAAAGAGAAGCTCACGCAATTATTGAGTGTTGATTTAATAGTGGGGCGAAAAACATCAGGGGATTTAGGCATTATGCAAATAATTGCATCTCCTCGTGTAGCAGCCCATCCCGCTGCAAAAGTAACAAATACCACTACCACTACAACAACTACTACAGCTCCGACCCCTTAACAATTGTATATTTGGTACGGCTATTATTGAATTACTTTAGCCGTTCCATTTTAATCACCGTAAGCCCAGGCAAATTTAATGAATACTCATTATACCGTCGAGCGCATGAACAAAGATGATATTGCACTGGCTATCGAATGGGCCCGGGAAGAAGGATGGAATCCAGGACTCAACGACGCCCGCTGCTTTTATTTAACTGATCCGCATGGATTTTTTAAAGGCATGCTGGATGGCAAGATTATCGCCATAGGATCGGCTGTAATTTATGACGCCGAGTTTGCATTTTGCGGGTTTTACAGGGTGGCCGACGCTTACAGAGGTCAAGGTTTCGGACTCGCACTGACCAAAGCGCGCCTTGCCTACATAGGTACACGTAACGCAGGAATTGACGGAGTGGTATCCATGCTCGCCAAATACGAGCGACTTGGTTACAAGATTGCCTATAATAACGCCCGTTATAGCGGCACATTTTTATCAGCCACCTTTAAAGAAAACCCTGCAATAATTCCAGTCACTAAACTGCATACTACTTTGCTAAACGCCTACGACCGTCGCCATTTTCCTGCAAGCCGCCCTGACTTTCTCAAGTGTTGGATAAAACCGCCTGGTGGTAAAAGTCTTGCCTATATTAAAGAAGGGCAAATGTTAGGTTATGGCGTTATCAGACCTTGTTATCAAGGCTTTAAAATCGGCCCACTGTTTGCTGACAACGCAACGATCGCCGATGAATTATTCAACCACCTTGCAAATCATGCTCGAGGTGCTCAAGTTTACATAGATATACCTGAATGCAATTCAAACGCTATAGCATTAGTCCATCGCTATCAATTGGAAAAAGTGTTTGAAACAGCGAGAATGTATTTAAAAGGATGTCCTGATATTGCAGTAAATGAAATCTATGGGATTACATCCTTTGAACTGGGATAAATTCAATGAATAAACGTTCAATTGTAGGCTATGGAAAAAAATATCCTACTATTCACTGGCCTGATGATGCAAAAATTGCCCTTAATTTTGTCATTAATTATGAAGAAGGGGCTGAATTATGCCCGCTTAACGGCGATAACTATTCAGAAACTTATGGCGGTGAATTTCCTTTGGTAGCGAAGCCACAGGGTGTGCGAAACTTAAGCATGGAATCTTTGTATGAATATGGAGGTCGAGCAGGGCTATGGCGTTTGCTTCGATTGTTCGACAAGGAGAATCTTCCACTCACTTTTTTCATTACAGGATTTGCATTAACATTAAACCCGGATTTTTGTGAATACCTGCGCATGCATCACCATGAGATTGCAGGCCATGGCTGGCGCTGGATTGACTACTCACCGCTTCCGAAAGAAGAGGAAGAAAAGCATATTCTATTATGTATTGAAACATTGCATAAATTAACCGGAAAAAAACCGCAAGGTTGGTACACGGGAAGGCGTAGTGAAAATACGCGTGAGTTGTTGTTAAAAATTGGCGGCTTTCTTTATGATTCGGAGAGTTACGCTGACGATATACCTTATTATGAAGGAACACATCTGATTATCCCCTACTCTCTGGATTGCAATGATTTTCGCTTTGGTACATCCCCGGGATTTAACTGTCCGCGTGATTTTTTCAATCAGCTAAAATATACTTTTGACTATTTATATGAAGAAAATCGAGGCGGGCTAATGAGCATCGGACTGCATCCAAGATATAGCGGCCATCCAGGTCGTTGCATGGCCGTAAAGAAGTTCATTGATTATATTAAAAAATTTCCTGATATCTGGATAACACGCCGCATTGATATCGCCAATCATTGGCGAAAAAACCATTCGTAACATGTCATCCGAAGCATAGTGAAACATGACACTATGCGCTATTTTTTGCTTTTCTGTGTGCCTTCCTCATCTGCATAGGATAATACTGTCACCTGAGTTCCTATCGTGATGAAATTTTCATTAAGCCATTTTGCAGCACTGGGTAACACCCGGATACAACCATGGCTGGTATTGGCATAAGGTACCTCATAGCCTGCATGCACAGTGTAGCCCTGGAAAAAATACATGCAATAAGGCATTTTTGCCCCTCCGGTTGTTTCAACCGGGTATTCACCAGAACGACAACCAAGGCCGCGTTTATTGTAGACACGGAAAGTACCTGTTACGGTGCGGCAGGACTGGCCATCCTCTTCACAAACATCTTTACCGCCAGAAGCACTTCCCGTCATGACTCGGTGCCCCTCAGCATCATAAGCCGCCCAGGCATAAGCTTTAGGATCGAAAATAAACTGTTTCCTTCCTGTCGCTGGTGCTTCTTTGGGAAAATAATCCCGACCTCGTTTATCCTTGAGATAATGGGTTGTTCGGTGTACATAACCCGCATCGTCCGTAATTAATGTGGACTCATCAAATTCAACACAACCAGAAAGACTAAGGCATAACAAAAGGCCCGCCCAATACAACTTACTCATGGAAATCTCCAATCCAGGATTTAACTATTATTTTTCTATGCGGCGATATTTTATTCGGTGCGGCCGATTGGCGTCATCGCCCAAACGTCGTTTCCTGTCCGCTTCGTAATCGCTGTAATTACCTTCAAGGAAGACTACCTGAGAATCACCTTCAAAAGCCATTAAATGCGTACAAATCCTGTCAAGGAACCAGCGATCATGCGAGATAACAATGGCACAACCCGGAAAATTCAAAATCGCTTCTTCTAACGAGCGCAAGGTTTCGACGTCCAGATCATTACTGGGTTCGTCAAGAAGCAATACGTTGGCGCCACGCTTTAGAAGCTTTGCCAAATGAACGCGATTACGCTCACCACCAGAAAGCTGCGACATTTTCTTCTGTTGATCCGCACCTTTGAAGTTGAAACGGCCTACATAAGCACGCGAAGGCATTTGAAATGCACCGACTTGCATAATGTCATGACCATCGGCAATTTCCTGCCATACGGTTTTATCATCATCCAACTGATCGCGCATCTGATCAACATAGGCGAGATCAACTGTTTCACCAATGCGAATTTCACCACTATCAGGGGTTTCCTGACCGGTTATCATTTTGAGGAAAGTCGACTTACCGGCACCATTCGGACCAATAATTCCCAAAACACCCCCTTTGGGGAGCTGGAAATTCAAATCAGAGATTAATAATCTGTCGCCAAATGCTTTACGAATATTTTTACCTTCAAGAACGAGATCGCCCAAGCGCTCGCCAGGTGGAATATACAACTCATTGGTTTCATTACGCTTTTGAAACTCTTTGGAAATCAAATCTTCGAATCTGTCCATGCGAGCTTTACTCTTCGCATGACGGCCTTTTGGAGAGGCTTTTACCCATTCCAATTCAGCTTTAATAGCGCGCTGATGAGAGGCTTGCTGCTTTTCTTCCATCGCAATACGGGCATCTTTTTGTTCAAGCCACGCTGTATAATTACCTTTGTAAGGGATACCCTCGCCTCTATCCAACTCCAGTATCCACTCAGCGGCATTATCGAGAAAATACCGGTCATGCGTAATGGCGACCACCGTACCTTTAAATTCTTCAAGGTAGCGCTCAAGCCATGCGACACTTTCAGCATCAAGATGGTTGGTAGGCTCATCCAGCAGTAACATATCAGGGCTTGACAAGAGGAGACGACACAAGGCTACCCGGCGACGCTCTCCCCCGGAAAGCTGACCCACAATAGCGTCCCAATCAGGCAAACGTAATGCATCAGCAGCAACATCGAGTTTTCTATCCAGATCCCAGCCACCACAGGCTTCAATGGCATTTTGCAATTCGCCCTGTTTTTCCAGGAGTGCATTCATTTCATCATCAGTCATTGGTTCCGCAAAACGCATACTGATTTCATCAAATTCCACTAACTTATTTTTTACATCCGCCACACCTTCTTCGACAACGGCACGGACAGTTTTAGTCAGATCAAGCTCCGGCTCTTGCGCCAGATAGCCAATTTTAATACCGGGCTGCGCGCGCGCTTCACCGTCAAATTGCGTATCAACACCCGCCATAATTCGTAATAAAGTGGATTTTCCAGAACCATTTAATCCCAAAACACCAATTTTAGCGCCTGGTAAAAAGCTCAATGAAATGTCTTTAAGAATCACCCGTTGATTATCAACGAATTTACTGAGGCGATTCATGGTAAAAATATACTGCGACATTAATACTCCGTATCTCTTTTAAAATGCACGCGCAAAGGTAAACCAATCCACCTGATTACTCAAGGAATAATTTTGCGCTTCTTAGGTCAATTTATATCCAATCAAGAATCACTTTGCCTGATTGCCCAGACGCCATAATCTGAAACGCATCCTGGAAATCTGCCACTGGAAAATGATGCGTCATTACGGGGCTTATATCTAAACCGCTTTGTAACATTGCAATCATTTTATACCAGGTTTCAAACATTTCCCGGCCATAGATTCCTTTAATAACCAATCCTTTAAATATTACATGATTCCAATCAATCGGAGTTTCCTGAGGAGGAATCCCCAATATGGCAACGTGACCGCCATGATTCATGGCTTTGAACATATCATTCAACGCCATAGGGTTGCCTGACATTTCCAGACCAACATCAAAACCCTCACTCATTTCCAATTCATCCATCACATCTTTAATGGGCTGATATTTCACATTAATAGCGCGGGTCGCGCCCATTTTACGCGCAAGCTCCAGGCGGTGATCATTAACATCGGTGATAACGACGTGACGGGCACCAATATGTTTTGCGATGGCCACAGCCATAATACCGATGGGGCCTGCCCCTGTAATTAAAACGTCCTCACCGACCATGTCAAAAGCCAATGCACAATGTGTAGCATTACCAAAGGGATCAAGAATAGACGCTTGCTCGCCGGTAATATTATCAGGTAGCGGCAAAACATTACTCGCGGGCAATGCCAGGTATTCAGCAAAGCAACCTGGCCGATTGACGCCAACCCCCAACGTATTGCGGCATAAATGGCGTTTGCCAGCGCGGCAGTTGCGGCACATGCCACAGGTGATATGACCCTCTCCTGATACACGTTGACCTATGCTAAAGCCTTTTACTTCACGCCCTATCTCAGCAATTTCACCATAAAATTCGTGCCCGACGGTCATTGGAACAGGAATAGTCGCCTGCGCCCAGTCATCCCACGAATATATGTGAATATCCGTTCCGCAAATTGCTGTTTTGTGAATTTTAATCAATACATCATTAACACCATATTCAGGAACCGGGATATCCTCCATCCAGATTCCAGGCTCTCTTTTGGCTTTTACTAATGATTTCATCTGTTTCCCCTGCATTAATTTTTTAACGGGATTGATTATCCGTTTAATTAATCACGCCAAGCTCTTTGCCCACTTTGGCAAAAGCGGCCAGTGCTTTGTCCAAATGGTGAATCTCAAGAGCCGCTGACATTTGGGTGCGAATACGAGCTTTACCTTTGGGAACAACCGGAAAAGAAAATCCAACCACATAAATACCTTCCTGCAATAAAGCCGCAGCCATTTTACCCGCCAAAGACGCATCGCCCAACATGACAGGAATAATGGGGTGTTCACCCGGGACAAGGTTAAAGCCAAGTTTGAGCATCCCCTCCCGGAAATAGTGACTATTGCGTTTCAGTTTATTGGCGAGCTCATTATTTTCTTCAAGCATGGAGAGAACTTTTATTGAGGTCGCGGCAATAACAGGCGCTAATGTATTTGAAAAAAGATAAGGCCTTGAGCGCTGTCGTAACCAATCAACAATAACGGCATTAGCGCTGGTATAGCCACCAGAAGCACCTCCTAAGGCTTTGCCAAGCGTGCCGGTAATAATATCTATCTTGTCACGGACACCGCAATATTCAGGCGTACCACGGCCAGTCTCTCCCATAAAACCCACCGCATGTGAGTCATCCACCATGACCATGGCATCATAACGCTCGGCCAATTCACAAATAGCGGGGAGATTGGCAATAATCCCATCCATCGAGAACACGCCATCGGTCGCGATTAAGCGAAAACGCGCGTCTTTGGCAGCAATTAACTGCGCTTCCAAATCTTGCATGTCATTATTGGCATATCGATAACGCATAGCTTTACATAACCTGACACCATCAATAATGCTGGCGTGATTCAGTGCATCGCTGATAATAGCATCCTCGGCACCGAGCAACGTCTCAAACAAACCGGTATTGGCATCAAAGCAGGAGGAATATAAAATAGTATCTTCCATACCCAGAAAATCACTGATTTTTTTTTCTAATGATTTGTGAGGGGTTTGGGTACCGCAAATAAAACGTACTGAAGCCATGCCATACCCGTAAGTTTGCAAAGCTTTCTGACCTTCTTCAATCAACTCGGGATTATTCGCAAGGCCTAGATAATTATTAGCGCACAGATTAATAACGTCACCTTCTTTCACCCGCACCATCGCTTGCTGCTGGCCTGCAATGATACGCTCTGATTTGTATAATCCCTCTTCCTTAAGAATATTCAGCTCAGATTGCAAATGTTCGGTAAATCGCTCAAGCACTGTACTCTCCTTTTTACGATAAAAATTTGAGGGAATGATAACAAATTTTACACATCAGCACTATCGAATGATGCATTGTTAATAAATCTCGCGTGAATTAATCGCACCTTTCCTCAATTCTTGCTAAAATACCTACAACGTTCTAACCTACTTGTCTCATGTAATGGTAAATCTATATGACTAATCAAAACGCATGCCTTAATATGGTCAAACAACAACTAAGAACTGGTGACGTACTCGATGACACAATTCTTGCACTTTTTGAGGAATTCTCACGCGAAGAGTTCGTTCCCCACGCTATGCGGCCGTTCGCCTATTCCGACATGCAAATTCCTCTGGCGCATCATCAACGCATGATGACCCCTCTGGAAGAAGGGCGCATTCTTCAGGCATTAAAACTTCGTGGCCATGAGACCATACTCGAAGTGGGTACTGGCACAGGCTATTTAACCGCCATGCTTAGTCGATTGGGTCAGACCATAATCAGTGTAGATTATTTTCAGGAGTTTACTCATACAGCCAGAAAAAAACTGGAACAGTATAATTGTAGCAACGTTGAACTAATCACCGGTGATGGCTGTCGGGGTTGGCTTGATAAAGCACCTTACGATGTGGTTATTCTTACTGGCGCCATTGAGACAATAACAGAGACACATCGTCTACAGGTACTCCCTGGTGGCAAATTAGTCGCTATAGTCGGTAAAGAACCTGTCATGCAATGCTTGCTTCTTACGTTAGATCATATGGGTAACTGGACACAGGAGCTATTATTTGAAACCTGCATCCCTCCTTTGATTAATCAATTAAAACCGAAAGAATTCGTTTTCTAGGACTAGTTCGCATGAAAAAAATGTTGGTTTGCTTGTTGGCTATTGGTTTATCTCCGGTTTCGCATGGAACGGATTTGATGGACATTTATCATCAGGCACTCGAAAACGACCCTACATTTAAAGAAGCCTACAGTACTTATATGTCTACAAGTGAAGCGATTCCTCAGGCAAGAGCCGCTCTTTTACCGCAGGTAACTATCGGCGGTCAGGTAAATCGAAACAAGCAGGATGTCAAAGCCGGGGGCTTTGAAATAGCACAAATTTATCATAGCAACCAATGGCAGGTTAATGCCTCACAAGCTGTGTTTAACTATCAGGCATGGGCGCGCGTACAGCAAGCTAAGGCCACGGTAAAAGCCGCTCAAGCGACGTTTAATAATGCCGCACAAGAGTTAATTCTTCGTACAGTCAGGGCATACATGGACGTCTTGCTGGCAAAAGATACCTTAAATTTTGCTGAAGCAAAAAAACGGGCCAATAAACGCCAGCTCGACCAGGCCGAAGAGCGCTTTAAAGTAGGTCTGGATGCCATAACTTCCGTGTATGAGGCGAAAGCGGCATATGATCAGTCGATTGCTGAAGTTATCACCGCGAAGAATAATCAGATTAACCAAAGTGAGAATCTGCGCAAACTGACCAATCATGTTTATAACTACCTGGCGCCCCTGCGCGACAGTAAAATTCCTTTGATTAAGCCCGAGCCGGATAATGTTGATGAGTGGGTAGATACGGGTCTTAGACAAAATTATAATTTATATTCTGCAAAATATAACCTCCTGGCTGCAAGAGACAATATTAAAGTGCAAGCAAGCGGAAGCATGCCTACATTGGCTATTCAGAGCAATACCGTACAAACTCATAATGATGTCTCGGATAGTACATTTTTTGCGCCATCCCGCCAGACAACTGCAAACATTGGGTTGGCTATGAATTTTCCTGTTTTCCAAGGTGGACTTGTGCTCTCTCAAACAAGGCAGGCACAATTTGATTTTCAATCATCAAGTGAGCAACTGGAAAAAATTTATCGCGACGTCGTGGTTAACAGTCGTATTGCTTTCAACAACATCATTGACGGAATCAGTAAAGTGAAAGCAGACCGTCAAACCGTGGTATCAAGAGTAAACTCTCTTGAAAGTACCGAAGCTCAATTTCAAGTGGGAACACGCACCATGGTCGATGTGGTCAACGCTCAGCAACGTCTTTTTGAAGCACAACGAGAGCTGGCGAATGATCAATACAATTTGATTTATTCCCTGCTAAATCTTAAATACCTTGCCGGCTCGCTCAATGCTAATGATATTGAGGAAGTTAATTCCTGGCTCGCCACAACTCGCATTACAAGTTTTCCCCCTGCCGTGCTCGTGAAAAATCGCCACGCCTAATTTTAATATTTTATATTCAGGTTGTAATTATTATGTCTGTCACTCCATCATTTGTTGAAAAAAAACTATTACACTACACTGGTAAAGCCATCGCTGATTTTAATATGATCCAGCGCGGGGACAGGGTTATGGTTTGCCTGTCTGGCGGTAAGGATTCATTTAGCTTATTAACACTGCTACATACGTTAAGAAAACGTTCCAACAACAAATTTGAAATTTTTGCTTTTACTCTTGATCAAGCTCAACCCGGTTGGGATGATACCAAGTTGCATGCATGGTTGCAGGAGCGAAATATTCCTTATGAAATTTTGACCCGTGATACCTATAGTATTGTTAAAGACAAAATTCCTGAAGGAAAAACCTATTGCTCACTGTGCTCAAGACTTCGGCGCGGCATCATCTACCGTTACGCGGAAGAAAACGGTTACACTAAAATTGCCCTGGGTCATCATCGTGACGATCTGATTCGAACCTTGTTAATGTCTATTCTTTATAATGGCGACATTCGTTCCATGCCACCCAAACTGTTAAGCGATAATAAAAAGCACATTGTTATTCGTCCTTTATGTTACGCACAGGAGCGAGACATTATTACATTTGCCAACGAACAGGCCTACCCAATTATTCCTTGCACCTTATGTGGTTCACAGGAAAATCTGGCCCGCAAACGAACTGGTAAATTAATTGATCAGTTAGCCGAAGAAAACCCCAAGATTCCCAGCAATATTCTCCATGCGTTACAAAGCATAAAACCCAGTCAGCTGATGGATCAAGACTTGTGGCAATTCAAAAATCTTGAAGCACAGTTGATTGATAAAAAAATTATGAACCCGGAAGCGGTATTTGGAGAAGATGAAATTGTAGCTCTGGAAGAATAAATATAACCCCGATATGGCATAGCAGGGAAATGCGCTCAGGATGCAATACCAGGATTAAATTCTCTGGTAAATATACATTCACAACACAAACAGTAAAGAAATATTTCTTTATTGTAAAGATTAACAAATTGCACGATCTGGGTTATATTGCTCATATTCAAATTGAGTGAGTAACAAAATGATGAGCGCACCTTACTCAACACTTTTACGAAAAACTAAAATTTACAAAAATCGAAATTTTAAATTTGACGTTATTGCAGCCATTGTTGTTTTTTTAGTTGCCATACCTCTTTGTCTTGGTATAGCACTCGCATCAGGCGCCCCTCTTTTTTCAGGTATTTTAAGTGGTGTTATCGGGGGGCTGGTCGTGGGCTCCTTGAGCGGCTCGCAAGTCAGCGTAAGTGGGCCTGCCGCTGGAATGGCTGCTGTTGTGATAACCGCAATTACTCAGCTTGGTGATTTTAATACCTTCTTGCTTGCGCTAGCTTTTGCGGGCATTTTGCAGATTGCCGTCGGTGCTTTACGTGCAGGATTTATCGTTGAATATGTTCCTTCTAATGTGGTGCAAGGCTTATTATGCGCGATAGGAATTTTATTAATTGTTAAACAATTGCCTCTTGCCTTCACTTTATCAACGGATCTGCAAGAGTTACAAGCCCACTTACTCGAAACAACGGAAGGCTTGACCTTTGCCCCGCTTTGGAATTTTTCCTCCCATATTAACAGTGGCGCTACTATTATTTCGCTTCTCTCTTTCGCCATCCTCCTCTTCTTTGAAAAAACCAGAATCCACGTGTTAAAAGGAATTCCGGCGGCGATTATTGTGGTCATAGCGGGGATTTTACTTAACGAAGCGTTTATTATGAGTAACTCTGTATTTGCACAAAATGATACGCATTTAGTAAATATTCCTAATAATGGAAGCTGGGTTGATTTTTTTAAGCAGCTCCAACTTCCTGATTGGTCTGCATGGTCTAATCCTAAAATCTATTTATACGCAGCCATTATTTCCATAGTGGCCTCACTCGAGAGCTTGTTAAATATTAAAGCGGCTGAAAAACTCGATAGAAAAAGACGTGTTTGTTCCAAGGATCAGGAGTTAATTGCACAAGGGGTAGGAAATTTAGCCGCGGGTCTTATTGGAGGCATCCCCATAACCTCCGTAATTGTACGCACCTCGGTCAATATACAAGCCGGCGGTAAAACCAAAATGGCAAGCGTTTTACATGGCTTTTTTCTACTGTTTGCAGTCCTTTTAATACCTGGCTGGCTTAATAAAATCCCGCTGTCATCACTTGCCGTCATTTTAATCTACACGGGATATAAACTGACCAAACCCGCTATTTATAAACAAATCTATCAACAAGGCACTGACCGTTTTATTCCTTTTATAGCAACAGTAATCAGCATTGTAATTTTTAATTTGTTAGCGGGGATTTTAATAGGTCTGGCTATCAGCTTATTTTATATACTAAAAACCAACAGTCAGGCACGGCTGGATATCATTAATGAAATATATCCGAATGGTGCGACTAACCGGCTGGTTTTACCACAGCAAATTACTTTTTTAAATAAAGCCTCTCTCGTTGCGGAGCTAAATTCCCTTCCAAAAAATTCGCAGCTAATTATTGATGCGCGTTATTCTCATTATATTGATAAGGAAATAGTAGAGCTCATTAAAGAATTTCAAACAGAGCTTGCACCTCATAAACAAATAGCGCTCAATCTTATCGGTTTTAAAGAGAGTTATGATATTCATAATTATATTGACTTTATCAATGTAACAACTTATGACGTCCTGGCTAACCTTACGCCTCGTGAGGTTCTTACCATTTTGTGTGAAGGAAACCAGCGATTTCTTAATGACACGCGCATTCATCGCAGTCCTAAAATAGATATAAAATACACCGCTCATACTCAACACCCTATGGCTGTAGTTTTAGGGTGCATTGATTCCCGGGTACCTGTTGAAACCATTTTTGACATGAGTTTTGGAGATTTGTTTTGTGTGCGCGTTGCGGGTAACGTTGTTAATAATGATGTTTTAGCCAGTATCGAATATGCATGCCACATTGTGGGAGCCAAACTAATCGTGGTTCTCGGGCATACCCGATGTGGTGCCATTCAAGCCGCTTGTGATGGCGTGGAGAAAGGGCATATTTCACAACTATTAGCAAAAATCAAACCAGCAGTAAACGCTGAAACGGAAACCCTCGCTAACCGCACCAGCACAAATGTTGACTTCATGAGACATGTCACCTCTTTGAATATTGCCAATACCTTGCAACAGATTTATCTCGATAGTGAAATTTTAAAACTGATGATAGATCAGGATGAAATTGCCATGGTCGGTGCGATTTATGATGTTGAAAGCGGCAAAGTAACCTTTGAGGACTTCTCTTCAGATTTAGCGCAATTGTGCAAAGAGACGAGTCTTGGCCTTGCCCCTAAAATGCACGCTTTGCTCCACGATGCAGGCATTTTACCGGGTAATGAGTCTTGTATACCAAGAAAGCCTGGTGAATCTCATGAGCATTGAAAAATACCCAATGTAGCCCGGATTAGCGCAGCGTAATCCGGGAATGCCCTACTCCTGAGCCCCGATCCCCGGATTACGTTATCGCTAATCCGGGCTACAGTGATGGAGTGGCCCTTGGAGCTATCCAATGTAGCCCGGATTAGCGCAGCGTAATCCGGGAAAGGCATTACCCCTGAACACCAACAAGGTATGGATGGCCAGCATTACATCAAACTCGGCATATCGGAAATTATGGCATCTATCCAGAGACTTATTTTTGGCTGCATATAACGGGCAGGATGATAGTATAAAAAGACAGGAATATCCGCCATGCGATCGTCAGGTAATATTTCTACCAACTCTCCTCGTTGTAAAGCATCTTTGACTTGATAAACATGCAAAGCTGCTACGCCTAACCCAAGACACGCACAATTTGCAATGGCTGCCGCATCATTTAGATATAATCGCGGTTTGAGATGAACGATTTCACCGTTGCCAAACACCCAGCTATTATTAGGCTTGCGCATGCTATGCGTTAAATAATGATGATTTGCCAAGTCATAAGGCGTTTTAGGGTAGCCAAATTTCTCAAGATATGCGGGTGCTGCACAAAATACATAACGGGTCATGCCTATCTTTTTTTGTACAGAATTTGAGGCGACTGCCATTGACATACCAAAAACAATATCGAGCTCCTCATCCCATAAATTGGGTACTTCTTCTGCGATTTGTAAATCAAGCACTACGTCTGGATATTTATTCTGAAAAAGAGGCATACGCGGTAAAATTATTTTTTCAGCAAAAAAACGGGGGCTTTTTACACGCAAAAGGCCAGAAGGGTGAGCTTTCGTAGCCGCCATTACACTATCCGCCTCCTCCAATGCTAATAAAACACGCTGCACCTCTTTATAGTAAGACTCCCCAATCACTGTCAGTGTGACTTTCCTCGTGGTGCGCTCAAATAAAACCACCCCCAATTGGTCTTCCAACTGCTGAATCTGTTTGCTAACTGCTGCTACCGAAATGTTTAAGGATTTGGCGGCTCCCGTAAAGGTATGATGCAACGCAACCTTGCAAAAGGTTTGTATCAGAGCAATCTTGTTCATCATCTCTCCCGCTTCACGACATCAAAATGTAGGCCATCATCTTACTCCTCTCGCAAATAATTGTACCAGCGGTATATAATGCACTTTTCTTAATTAGCAGGAACAGTATGCGAGCCTCTCAATGGTTTTTAACAACACTTAAAGAAACACCTAACGACGCAGAAGTGGTTTCACATCAACTCATGCTTCGTGCGGGTATGATTCGTAAATTAGGCTCAGGGCTTTATACCTGGCTCCCGCTTGGCCTCAAAGTATTACGCAATATTGAAGCGATTGTAAGAGAGGAAATGAATCGCGCCCATGCTATTGAAGTATTAATGCCTGCTATTCAACCTGCTGAGCTCTGGAAAGAAACAGGCCGTTGGGAAACATTTGGTGGTCAATTATTAACAATGCATGACAGTAATGAGCGTGAATATTGTTTTGGCCCGACCCATGAAGAAGTGATAACAGATTTAATACGAAATGAGCTTCGTTCCTACAAACAATTGCCAATCAATTTTTATCAGATCCAAACAAAATTTCGCGATGAAATCCGCCCCCGCTTTGGTGTAATGCGCGCGCGTGAATTTATCATGAAAGATTCCTATTCCTTCCATTTATCCCAAGAATCATTGCAGCAAACCTACGATGCCATGTACCAGGCTTATTGCCGTATTTTTGACAGGCTGGGTTTGCGCTATCGCGCGGTGGAAGCAGATACGGGCGCAATTGGCGGCTCGGCCTCACATGAATTTCAAGTATTGGCAGATTCCGGGGAGGATTTGATTTTTTTCAGTGATAAAAGCAGTTATGCCGCTAATATCGAGCAAGCAACGAGTCTCGCCCCCACCAAAGCCTCCGTCACTCCTGACACCCCCATGACAAGTGTGGATACTGTTGGACAAAAAACCATTGATGAAGTGGCTAAAAGCTTAACTGTTCGTCCTGAACAAATGATTAAAACCTTAATTGTTGAAGGCAAGGAGCAACCACTGGTAGCGCTCGTGCTTCGCGGTGATGATGAGCTTAACGAAGTAAAAGCAAGTAAACACCCGCTCGTTAAATCGCCTTTACGTTTTGCTGATGATAAAACCATTCTATCAGCGTTAGGCGCACCAGTGGGATCGTTAGGTCCAGTCGGTCTTTCAATTCCAGTCATAGCAGATAATAATGCCGCCGCTATGTCCTCTTTTGTTTGTGGAGCAAATGTCGCGGGCAAACATCTCCTGAACGCCGCTTGGAGGCGTGATGCCAATTATCAGGAAACTTACGATTTACGCAATGTCAAAAATGGCGATCCAAGTCCTGACGGCCAAGGCCAATTGCAATCCTGTCGTGGTATTGAGGTAGGGCATGTATTTCAACTCGGCGATAAATACGCTAAAGCCATGAATGCTGCGGTCATTAATGAAGAAGGTCATTTACAGACAATGCTGATGGGATGTTATGGACTGGGCATTTCTCGGGTAGTCGCTGCCGCCATTGAGCAACATCATGATGATCGCGGCATTATATGGCCGGCCTCCATAGCGCCTTTTAAGTTGGTAATTATTCCCATTAATGGACAAAGATGCCCAGATGTGTTGGCTGCCGCTGAAAAGCTTTATCAGGACTTAACCGCGAGTGGCATTGAAACGCTTCTTGATGATCGCAATGAGCGCCCCGGGGTATTATTTGCTGATAATGATTTAATAGGGATACCTCATCGACTTGTGGTTAGCGAGCGCCTGTTAGCTCAAGAGGTTGTTGAATATAAAGGTCGTGATAAAGAGGGTGTCGAGATGATTCCTCTATCGGAACTGAAGCAATTTGTTAAGAAACTCTTTTCAAACTAACGACAGACGAGCCAACGCCGTGGCACTCACGGCCGAGGCTCTCAAAACGCTTATAGGCGAGAAAAATGAACGACAGTTGAAAAATAGAATTCCTCTGTTTCCAGTAATTCAGGTCCCCTCACAGCGCTAATAAGCCGAGGGGCCTCTCTAAAATCAAAACGCTTATTTTCCCTATTATATTCAAGATGGTACACTTGTCTTTTGCCATGCTCTTGTGAAGAATCATGCGTCTTTTGAAGAGGGTCATAAGCTCTACACACCAAATTTAGTAATTTTTCTATTTCTCCATCCTGGATTAGTTGCTGCACTTTCCCTATCTCACCAGCGAATGCAACAATAGTTTGGTGAGAAATAGGTATGTAAGCTTGATACCTGTCAGCAAGTCTCTTGGCTACAGCAGTATACGAACCATAAAGTTCTATATCAGGATATATTGTGACAACGCCAGTAATCTCATGATAAATCGTATTATACGTAGGTGCCAGGCGAGGATAATCCTGAGCAACTGCATTCATATATAAACTTAAATTATCATTGTACAAAATCATGTAACAGACACTATCCACATGACTCTTTATTCGCCTGGCAGCCTGTGCCCAACTTTCACCCTCTTTGCGGCCTTTTTCAATAAATGGTAAATCACTTTGAAGTACTGATTCGATATCAACGTAATCAGGATAACGTGCATGAATGTCAGATTGAGTTTTATTGTTAAAGAATCCATGTAAATGCTTTGGCATTTTAAAAATATCCAATGTAAAAACCTGAAAGATTGTACAAGCCAATTATTAAGAGAGGCAATAAACAATTAGATTCGCTTTGTTAGCAAATACCCCGTCTTTGCGAACAAAGACGACATTTAGTGCAAAACGAGCTTCGCTCTAAACCACCAAAACACTGCTCAATAATTCCCGTGTATAAGGTGCCTCGGGGTTTTTTAAAATATCCCGAGAACTCCCCTCCTCTACTGCGCGACCATCACGCATCACCAATACATCATCAGCCAGATATGAAACCACCGACATATTGTGAGTGATAAATAAATAAGACATGCCGAGCTCTAATTGCAATTCTTTCAGGAGATTTAGAATTTGTGCTTGCACAGACACATCCAACGCACTGGTTGGCTCATCACAAATTAACACTTCAGGTTCACTCGCTAACGCACGAGCAATACAAATTCGTTGTCGCTGCCCGCCTGAAAATTGATGAGGGTAGCGATTTATACTCTCTTTAGATAACCGTACCTGATCCAATAGGGTTAACTGTTTACGCAAAATCGCCTCTCTACCTAACCCTTGTGCCACCATACCTTCCGCTATTATTTCTCCCACACTCATGCGCGGATTCATGGAGGCGTATGGGTCTTGAAAGATTATTTGGACTCGCTTTCGGTAATCCCGCAAAGCGGCTCCTTTGAGGGTGGTTACGGATTGGCCACGATAGTGTATGTCACCTGAGGTAACGGGTATAAGCTTTATTAAAGCGCGACTTGCCGTAGTTTTACCACACCCGGACTCACCCACTAAGGCGAGAGTCTTACCTTTATAAAGCTTTAAAGATAACCCATCTACTGCCTTTATCACTTCCCTTTTTTGCTTAAACAGTGATTTGCCTACACTAAAATAGACACATAAATTGTTGACAGAAAACAAAAGCTCTGTTGATTCAATACGCTCGGGCCATGCATTTTGCACCGATAATAATGGCGGCAAATGACTGTGCTCCGGGTATAAATGACAGCGTACTTTACGCTCTTCAATTTCCTGTAAAAGAGGAACTATGGTCTTGCAAGGCGAAAAAACATGCGCGCAACGTGGATGAAAACGACACCCGGCAGGCAATGCATCAAGAGTAGGCACCGTCCCCTCGATAGCCTGCAGTCGCGTATCACGTTTGTTAAAATTGGGCAATGATGCCAATAATTGCTGCGAATAAGGGTGCTTCACCTCGTTAAAAAACGCTTGAACAGACGCTGTTTCCACCAGTTGACCCGCGTACATGACACAGACATTATCAGCAGCCGCTTTAACCACGCCCAAGTCATGCGTTATAAGCAACATACTCATTTGCTGTTCGACTTGTAATTTTTTAAGCAAACGCAATATTTGCGCCTGAATGGTGACATCTAACGCGGTAGTTGGCTCATCTGCAATAAGAATTTCAGGATTATTGGCCAAGGCCATGGCTATCACGACGCGCTGTTTTTGCCCGCCAGAGAGCTGATGGGGGTATTGTCTTAAACGAAGCTCAGGGTTAGGTATTTCGACTTTTTCAAGCAATTCGATTAAACGGCTTTTAATGGATATTCCCGGTAATTTTTTTTGATGTTGCAACGCTTCTGCCAACTGCTCACCAATGCGTAATACCGGATTTAGGGCAGTCATGGGTTCTTGAAAAATAATAGCAAGGCGTCGACCTCGCAATTGGCGCATCATCCATTCCGGCAACTCAAGTAAGTCCTCCCCCTCAAGCTTAATTTCACTAGCAAGACCATAAACACCATGATTAGGTAACAAACGCATCAATGCTAGCGCTGTTAAGGATTTGCCACATCCTGACTCACCCAAAAGCGCGAGTGTTTCGCCGGGTTTAAGGGTGAAGCTGATATTATCCACCGCTGTAATGGTGCGCTCATCAGTTTGAAAAGCCACTTGTAACGCTTTAATTTCAGCCAGCTCAGTCATCCATAACACCAGGAGTTAATCTCTAGTCAATGTATCAAAGAGTGCGTGCAGTCCGCAAATACATAATGCGCGTCACTCATTTTGAGTGGCTCCCCTTCCAATCAACAGTCGGAGCCCGTCATTGCGAGGAACGAAGCAACCCAGGGGAACAAAGCGCCGAACTCTAGGTTGCTTCGTCCTAACTAACGTCTCAATTTGCACAAATATTATCTATTAAAGAGATCTCTAATCGGGCAACCAATGTAATGTAAACTCGCGAATCTCCTTCTCTGTCGTCCCGGAATTTAGAGAGACTTAACGAGCGCGCGAGTTTAGTCTCTCTTAATGTCCGGGATCTATTTTCAGGCTGGTACGGGATATTAATCTTAAAATTATGACAAGTAATAGTGCCTGACAAGATGCATGGAGTGGAATGGATCCCGGACATTAAGTAAGACTAGGTTCGCACGCTCACCAAGTCTTACTCAATTCCGGGACGACACCTGTTAGAGCGTGTTTCAATCACGGTAAGGCTAAAAAGATAGTGCTATACGTTTTCTGGATTTCATATAAAAGCTCGCAATGACGGGCTTCGTAGTTCATTTTCCGATGAAAAGAGAGACTACTCAGACAGTGAAATGTGCGAAAAGCCTTACTCATTAAATCCTGTCAACACTCCCTGATGGTCGCGGTTCGGTTTTAACACCTGATGATGATGAACCCGCATCGAGAGGTACCCCTGACGACCAAAATTTATTTTTTTGGCTGATTTTATCTGACATCAACTTTTCCATCTTCACTTGCGTATCAAGGATGTTTTGCGCGGCACGTAACAAATCGCGAAAGGTGGGTATCGGTTTAAATCCACTTCGTTCCGCGATTTTTTTCTGCTTACTATAAGCCCCTACCAGTTTTTCAGTTACATCCGCTGCTAATCCCTTACTGTTAAGAATCAGGTGCATTTCGCTGATGGTGTAATTTGGCACATTTACGGTTAAAAATCTTCGCGCCAACGCCACTGCAGGTTTTTGCCTGCCCGCCATTGTAACAGGGTTTTGAGTACCAATAATCATAAAGCCTGGTTTTGATGGCCGCGCACCCTCTGGGCTTTTACCCATCAATAAATCATTTAACAATCGCTCAAGCATTGGTGAGCTATTGATTTCATCAATTAAGACAATACCCCCTTCATCAAATGCTTTTAACAAGAGCTTTACTTTATCAGCAAGCCGCATGGAAACGGGCAACGTGTAAAAAGGCACATTTAACTTATTTACACAATGACGCACCAGCTCTGTTTTACCAACTCCCGGCTCCCCTTCAAGAATCAAACCCCCTAAACCTCCATAAGCTTGAAAATCATTAACGGCATTTTCCTGTTTGAATTGCCGAAGCCTTAAAAAATCCTCAATCAGGTTTTTAATATTCTCGCGCTCTGGGGTATTAATAAACCCCTCTTTAGACAGGCTTTCTGCAGGCGCGTTTTCCCTGATAACCACCGGCCTAAATTTCTCATCAAATTGGGGGAGATATTTGTTTGGTACTAAAGGTCTTGCCAGAGTAATGGCATAAAATTTCGCGAGTTCTATTGGATCTTTCTCTTTTTCAGGATGAGAAAGAATAAAAAGCACCATCATCTGCAACTCTCGGGGAGAAATCAGCAGCTCTTGCTCAGAACACTCCAATACAAATTGGTACACCGCCATCACTGCCTGACATATATCAAGAGTGCATTTTTCAAGACATGTCCCCTGGAAAACAGGCTTTAATTGAGTTTCATAAATATATTCCAATGGCATGATATCGCATAAAACCGCATTGCCATGGCGCTGAAATAGAGTAGGTAAATTACGTCCATTGCCGTAATTGGCAGGATTTAGCGCAAAAACAACTTTGTGTTCTGGTGTTAACGTGTAATATTGCCCATCTATCAATATCGTCGGAGGGTCCTGGAACAAGCCTTCAAACTCGCTCCAGTTCCGATTGGCCATATTGGCTTCGTCGATGAATAATATTTTACGTTTGAGAGAAGTATCTTCTGCCCAAGCCTTAAGCTGTTGTTCTCCCTGATAAAGGTTTGATGTCTCGTCATTATGCAAAATAGTCTGTACAAAAGTAGTTTTACCCACAGCAGTCAGACCTGTTAGCAATGCATAAGGTGACGTATTTAACACCTTAAGGACTTTCTCCAGGCGCAATTGAACAAAATTGGCCGCGATTGCTTCACTGTTTTCAGCATTAAAAGATGAGAGACTCACTTTATCTGGCAATGATTCCATTCCTTCCCATGCCAAATGACAAGGCGCGTCAGGATAGCGACGTCTATGGCGCAAAATTGCATCAAGGCGACTGAGGCATTCTGTTTCCATTATTTCTGGCGAAAGCGTCTCTAACTCATCGGGCGAAAAATCTGCTTCAAGAATCTGACGCTTATATTCAGTACTGACAGAATGATAGGAAACATCAACGTAATTAAAAAGCTCAGGTGAGGCGGTGAGGATGACTAACTCCCCAGGCGCATCTCTCGTTATTTTGCGCGACAAGAGCACCGGTGCCAGGTGATCCACTAATTCAGGATGAAACTTACCCGTTAAAATAACTTTTTTCCTGGCAGCCAAGGCCTTAAGCAATATAGATTCTTTTTCATAAAATTCAAAACAGAGCTTTTTTTTATTTAACTTTCCGGAAAATGATTTCAGCAAACTACCAGGCTTGCATTCCGAAACGTCAATAATCATCCAATCGCTATTTTTAGCGGTGAACTCACTCAAGGTGACATCCAAATCCTCACTGGTAAGAATTTGAGTATGATCAAATGAAGTTTCAAGATTATCAGGGCAAGGCCGCACGGGTGTATCTTGCAACAGAGCGGGCACTTTAACCCCTGGCGCAAAATAACAATGCAATTCTATATTTTTTTCACGG
The DNA here is from genome assembly GCA_030680075.1 of Legionella sp. Lineage (GTDB taxonomy): Bacteria > Pseudomonadota > Gammaproteobacteria > Legionellales > Legionellaceae > Legionella_C. Next base: position 45,610 of record JAUXWR010000246.1, on the reverse strand, counting down.
CATTTATGCAAAAAAATCAGCCATTCCTGTTCAGCAATACTGCGTGTCACATTAATAACAAGACGTGAGTCTTGATGAGCGGCAAGGATACCAGGGTTGGTTTCCAGCGTTTTTAAAAAATTATCGCAGTGATATTGGGTAAAAAATTGCCCCAACAAGGAAGGATTTAATACATAAGCTCTATCAGTAAGCTCTTCATAGCAGAATGTTTGTGACGTTAATAATTCCAGATCGTACCCACTACCTTTTGCTAACTGTAATGATTGAGGCACCACAATTTGCCGTCCTGCATGATGAATAAAACCACGTAACAGAGCAAGCCGCCAAAAATGGATAAATTTGGGATTTTCCCAAAGACCATTGTGAATATGTATGGGTTTATTTTTAGCTAAAGCGTCTTCCAAAAGACCTGTTTCAAATACCAGAATATCTTTTTTAACCTTCCAATGCCCAAGTAAGCGCTCTTCCCAGTTCTCTGCATTCAGAAGATCAATAATTTCACAGTTTTTGGCGTCTATTTCTACAATGGGTAGTTCAGGAACACTTTCGACTAACTTTTTATTTTTAAAAGGACAGAGGCTCACTTCATCAAACCGTGAATAAAAATCTTCGCCTTGATAACTGTCAGGATTATCAGGATTAATAAGACCAACAATTCTGGATTTTCCGATTGGTGTGCCATCAGCAGATGCACAATCATCCAGAAGATTATTAAAATGCACAATATTTTCAGGAGAAAAATTCGCATAATTGACAAGAACTACAGGTGCCACAGGTGAGTCTTTATATTTCATCAGAAAATCATAACAATCACCTCCCGGCCCGTCGCTGATATAGCCTTCATCCCCCTGTCTTTTTACAAAAGGCGCAGAACAGCTGAGGTCACTCGGTGAATCTGCATAAAAGAATGGTGTCGATGTTCGAATGGCCTCTTTTTCAAAAAGATAGTGAAGATAAGGAACATCTCGAGTTTGATCGATTTCTATTAATTGTTTTTTATAGGGTTTATTTAAAATTTTCTTGCAATAATTTCCAGGGGTATCACTAAAGGGTTTTGCTTTCGACCAGGTTTCAAAAAGCCTTTCAAAATGCTCATTATTTTCAGTCGCTTTTTGAAATATTTTTTGGGTTTTTTTCGCCATGTTATACGGAAGCAATTCAACAATAGCTGAGAAAGCATCCACATATTCTTGGTCAGAAACTTCACCCACACTAGATCGTAAATTCCTAAGAGCATTCGGATCACTATTAAGGAAGGCCAAAAGAAGACTTTTAATATAGGAGGAAATAGCGCGCTCCTTCAACGCCATCATCCACGCGGGTTTGCCCTTTACATCATGTAACAAAAGCCCCGGCAAATATTCAGGCGAAATATCTTCAGAAGGTGGAAGTAGTTTCAGGATATCGCGACGATTCACACTAATTTGCAGTGCAAGTACACCCCCTGTGGCGATAAATTTCCCTGCATTTACAATAACAGGGTTAATATCCAGCTTAGGTCCAACTATCGAAATATGACCTCCAAGTCGACGAGATATCACTTCAAGAAATTTTTCCCTGGAGCATAACTTTGCCCCCTTTTTCATATTGGGATCATAAAGCCAGAATCCTTCTGCTGTTTTTTTTACGCCAACTGAATGCCAGGGGTTGTCCAATATTGCTGGCATGGGCAGAGAGTCTAAGACCATGGCAAAATTATCGCCAAGATAAAAAGGGTCTTCATGATTATAATTAAGTATTTGATAATCTATTACATATTTTATTAACCGATCAAAATACTCGATAAGAGTGTTTTTTAATGTGTAGAACTCGCCATTCCAGGCAGAAATAGCATCAACAAATCCATTCCAGAACTCGTCTGATTCTTTGATAAATAAATTAGATAATGCGTAGCAAATTCCATCCTGAATTTTTGGAATCAAAGCAACAAAATTCCTGTTAAAGATCATATATTGAGATAATTTCTCAATAATCATATTTTGGTTTTTAGTTTTATTTTTACCTTTAAAATGAAATTTAAAATTATCTTGTGTGGGCTTTTTCAATCCGAGTAATTGAGGTTGCCATTTAAATTTTTTCTTTATGGTGCGATAAGATTTCAAACGCCTGTCCGCATCAGCGTTCACCTCATTTCCGTGGTGAAGGCCACAAACCAATGCGATTTCCTTAAACCTCTCTCGCAAGGTATCATTGTAATACAGGTTTATAGATCCCCCCAGGTCTAAATAGTCCAGATTAGGCAGGGCATCGAGTAGGTCAATCAAGTTCTTATTTGAAAGTGTATTAGCACGAATTACGAGCTTTTTCACTGAAAGTAGCTTAATATTTTTAATAGTGTCACTAAAGGCCGGCGGTGCTTCAATGAATGTAATGACACGAAGTTTCGATGACGTTTCAAGGATCTTTTTCTGATCCTCCTCGCTTATTTCACAATGTGAAAGGTTTATTTCTTCCAGCTCTGGAAAAGCCAGCTCCTGCATAAAGCCGTCTGTGCATTCATAAAAACTTAAATTTAACGTCTTTAACTGATAGGCAAACCGAATCAATTGAAAAAAATTATGAGGACTCAATCTGCTGTTGTTCACGTCTAAAATTTTGAGTGATTTCAAATACAGTTCAGCGGTAAAATTTTCCTGAAGGTACAGACAACCAGACAGATTCAATTCTTCCAGTTTTTCTATCTGAATAAGAATTTTTTGCAAGTTTATTGAGCTAATATTAGTAGCAGCCAGACTTAATTGTTTTAGCTTGGGGCAAGCTATGTTTAGAGGAAAAGGCTCGTTCAATCTTAGGTTACAACCGAAAGAAAGTGAGACCAGTTGTTTCATATTTTCAAGGACATAATGAATATCCTCCAACAAAATATTTTCTGATAATTTTAGTTTTTCCAGAAACGGAAAATCAACACCTGTAAAAATAGGTTCGCTGGTGGGAGATAACTTAGTCAAATCCAACGTTTCCAGTACTCGCGTGCCATTAAGAATGCATCGAATAATTTCTACAGGGAGTTCACTATAGGAAAGATCCCAGCTTAGAAGAAAGGGCAAATTAAGAGGCGGCCACGATTCGTTAGCCTCATATCTAATACATCTTGTCGTTAGAATACCAAGATTTCCCGATGTACTTAAAATTTGATGTAAATTATGCAGACTAATATTGCTCCCGGATACATCAAGTATTTCAAGGTGTGAAAACTCCAGGTTTTCAGGAAAAGGATTATCCAGTATTGTTGAACGGGTTAACCCTAAGGCCTTGATTTTAGAAGATAAAAACCAATGAAAATCGTTTTCATCCAAAACGGTGGAATTCAGATAGATGTGACCAATCTCTGATGGAGGTAAACCTTGGGTAAACCGTTCAACTGGCTCATCGGAAGAATACTCAAGGATATCCAGCGTGGGTGTGGACAATAAATGACGGATATCATCCTTTTCAATTTTTGTCTTTATAAGGGAAAGATGGGCTAAAGCCGTAAAATTTATCGTTTGCAGAAAATTTTCAGGCGGCGGCGGAAGCCCTGTCAGCGACAAAGTCTTGTAATGTGGTCTTATCAGTTCATACCAATTTTCCGAGATATCTTCAGAGCCACTTAATACACACACGCTTAATGTGTCCAGGTCAGCAATTTTAAACTCAATGTTATCTCGCTGTATGTGTTTGTAAGCTAATAATTCATCGATTACCGAAGAGCTAACGTTCAGACGCTGGTAAATGGTTGTATACGAAAGTGCCGGCAGCAATTTCTGCATTTTCTTAAATGCAGAAATTGCTGATACTGATATTTCGTTGAGAACAAGCTCACTTAAAGCGGGTTTAGACTGCATTAAAATATCAAGGACGCTTGTTACTTTTTCAGAAACCTGCATGATATCTCTGAAATCATTGGCAAAAAGTCTTCTGGGCGGCAACGGCTCTTCGCGGGTTTTAACCCAGTCCATCCAGTAATCATCCAGAACATGTATTCTATCAGCAGCTATCCCCAATTGACGGCTTGCTTTTTTCAGAACTTTGTCAACGAGAATTGGGGTCATTTTTTGTCTGACGAACCAATCATCTATTTGATCCTTTTCAGAACGCAAGGCAACAAACTCGCCATCTTGCCAAACATAAAGGCGAAAACCTTCCTTCATAAGCTCTTTGGTTACGCGGATACTATTTAAACATTGATAGCTAGACCAATGACTAGCGCGCCAGTCAGCTACAATTAACGTTTTTTTTTGAGGCGTATGCAAAAAATTCTGTACTTTCCAGCAGGGCTGACCTTTAATCAGTTTATCAACATCGAGCTCGCCCTGCGGCTCGGAAGTAAATGTAAGACCTTCATCTTTATTGGTATAATAAAATTCAGCAGGAAGCACAACTCAACACCATGAAAAAAAGAGATTTATTTTATCACAATGCTCTAATAATATTTATCCATTACAATTTTAAAACTCACGATACACTCCCTAACGGTCGCGGCTCGGATAAACTAACTGAGCCACGACCGTTAGGGAGTGTTAAATCTGGAAACTACTGAAAAAGCAGGAAAAATTCTGGCTATATTTTTACAATATCACACAAGACGATTGACGAGCGCCTGGAAAAGCACCTCCGCCTCCTAATACAACTGCTGCAAACACACCCCACTGACTAAGTGAGTGAGCGTTTGGGGTTTTAACTTTGCCTGCTAATGCGGCCACTTGTGCTTCCGTCATTTCACCTAGTTTTGTGATGGCGGCTTTTGGTTGCATACGTTCTTCTAATAAATATTTTAGAGCAAAATGATGATTCATACTAAAATCACCCTGCCATTCCTGAAACACTTCTGAAGTAACTCCGTGTTTTTTGAACTCTTCAACGGCCAGAACCTGATATATTTGCAATCCCAATACATCTTTTCTTGAAAAACCCCGCATAATGCTTTCTGCTTGAAAATAATCCAAATCACAAAGTTCTGCTACAGCATTTTCCGGAGTAAATTTACGATCTTGAATTAAATAGGTTAATGCCTCTTCATGCGCTCGGCTAAAATAGTGAGGGCCATGCCATTGACGTAGATGCGCGGCAGTCAATCCAGTGCCGGCTAAAGTTTTTAATAGTTGCTGCAGAAAAACATCTAATTCTGGAGTTGGTTCAGACGCGCCATTTCCATTTAATGAAGGTACGATACCTTTTTCAAAACCCATTTTTGCTGCCTTAATACTGAGAAAAATGCATAATACCACCTCATTGAGGACACTAACAACACTACTTTCAAACCATTAACACTCTTTAGTCTCTGGAGATATGAAGCATTAGGAAAATTATAAAATTTTTAAGTTGTTAATGGTTGAGCGCTTCATCAATTTTATTTTTTTCCTCGCCATTATGATCCGTTAAATGAATGGTGGCTTTTCCGAGGATAGAATATAAATTTTTTCTCGCAGGAGTTGTTAGAGAATCGATGTGTTTTAAAATGGTCGAAATATCACCGCGTTGTATGGGACCGGTTAGAGACTGCTCTGGTGATAATGTTCTTTCAAGATTAGCGACTGTACCTCGCATGATAGTTGTAATCACATGCATTGCGACTTCATTTTCAACACCCGCGTCTTTAAGACAAGCTAGTGCTTGTTTGGCAAGAGTGACCACATAATTTGACGCAAATACTCCTGCTGCATGATACAAGGATTTTTTCTCTTTATCGATTTTATAGGTAATAGATCCTATGGCGTTAAATAAACTGGTTACGGTAGAGAGAGCGTCCCTATCGCCCTCTATCGCACAGTAGGTTCCACTATAATGTTCAATGCTTAATTCTGGCCTAGCAAAACTTCGCATGGGATGAACACTGGCTACAGAGCAACCTCTTTCTTTGGTTGAAATCAACGCATCTGAGGTTAAAGAGCCACTGCAATGTACAATAATAGTGCCTTTTTCTATAAATTGATTTTGACTAAGTTCTTCGCAAGCAAGCGTTATAAAATCATCAGGTGTTGTTATGAGAGTGAGATCTGCGAGAGGCAATTCAGCAATCCTTGGGCAATACTCACCTTGCCCAATAAATTTAATTGCCTCTAAAGTGCTTTTTTCGGAGCGATTACAAATGGCTCCAATTCTTACCAGTTGATTTTTAACCAATAAGTGCCCAATTGTTTTTCCCAAATGACCTGCACCAATTATATTAACCCTTAACGTCATGCGAGGAGGTTCTCATAAATACCAATAACTGCTCTAAAAATATCATTTTTTTAAAAAAAGTTCTAATTTAAAGCCAAAAGTTAATTTGTTAATAAACTTTACGGCCTGCAATCAAAAAACTTATATCAAATCATGCCTTAAAATTGCCGCTATATTAGTAGGATTGATTGACTTTTATCCGTATTTTTAATAGTGTATGGCTGTTTTAAATACCGTTTATTACCGAGCCATATGACAATTTTACTATCTCAAAATCCAGCTCAATGACACCTACAAGCCTGACTTTTTCAATTACTTCTCCTCAAATCCATATTTGGCTGGTTGGGGTATCTTTTGTCTTATTTCAATTTTTTCTGCAACTGTCTTCTGGTGTTGTTATTGGTTCCATTATGGACGAAATGCAGCTATCTGCACTGGCAACCGGCATTTTAAGCAGTGCCTTTTATTATGTATATACGAGCTTGCAAATTCCTGTTGGACTCTTGTTTGATATTAAAAGCACGCGTTTTTTATTGACCGGGGCGGCTCTCATCTGCAGTGTCGGGTGTATCTTCTTCGCACAAAGCCATAGTTTGTTTTTATTAATTTTAAGTCGCCTGCTGATTGGCGGAGGGGCGGCCTTTGCGTTTATTGGATTATCTCATCTTTTAAGGCAACATTTTCCCTTAACTCAATTTGCTTTTATGATTGGGCTCTCTGAAACACTGGGCTTTCTCGTGACCATGTTGGGGATGATTAGTCTTGGTCTACTGATTAATCATTGGGGTTGGCGAGCTTTCATTAATAGCTCGGCACTGGCAGGATTAATCATTGCGGCTCTTAGTTGGAAATTTATTCCTCCCAATGTGGTGCCTGTATCCGATATTTCACGTCGTAAGCAATTATTGATTATTCTCACCTCCGGCAAGCTATGGGTGAATGGCGTGTTTGTGGGGTTAAGTTTTACAGTGATTACCGTATTTGGTGCGATGTGGGCCATTCCTTTTATTCAGGTGAAGCTTGGTTGCAGTCTTAAGGACGCGAGTATTATTGATTCGCTTCTTTTTTGTGGTGCGGCTTTAAGTTGTCCTTTATTTGGGTACCTGGCAGGTCGTTTGAGTCATCGCCGTTTTTTAATGCTTTTTTCTTGCCTGACTACCGCCTTGTTGATAATGGTGGCGCTTTTTCTTCCCATTCAAAGCGCCATAACAATGGCGGTGCTTATGTTTTTTATTGGGCTTTGTTGCGGCGCTTATATGCTGGCTTATTCCATTTCCAATGAATTGGCACCTAAAAACGCGTTATCAACATGTACCGGGTTTATCAATACTCTGGCCATGCTGAGCGCACCTTTGATGCAACCCTTAGTGGGGTATTTGCTTGATCTAAGTGCGTCTCAACCAAATCACGTCTATCAAATCGGTGATTATCAATTGGCATTAGTTATTATTCCGGCGGGGTTAGTTATTGCGAGTGGGCTGGTTTTTCTTTTGCCTGAGAAAAATCAGTCTCTGCAAGAGATAACCTAGAAAACATATATTTCTATACGTTCCCGCCCTTTACCGGGATTAACTCTTTTAAGACGCAAATTTCCTATTTCACCGGTTCGTTTAATATGCGTACCGCCGCAGGGTACTTTTGAGAATTCATTAATTTTCCAATATCGTCTCTCATTTTTTTCATCGCTAAAGGCGCTGATAATTGGCTGATCCGAGTCAATTATTTTTTGTGCGTGACTTTCTAACTCAGGTAGAAAAGGCGTTATATTTTGGCTCCATTCAAAGTCGATACGCGCTTTTTCTTCGCCAATGTGAGCACCCACTTTTATCACGTCAGGGAATTGCTGACATACCAATTCGAGTACAACTTCTGCTGCGAAATGCAAACGCATGAGTTGATACCTTCGTTGCCAGTCAATGATAATTTTGACGAGCTTGCCTTTTGTAAGACCATGATTGTCAGGAAGAGTATAGAAAATCTCGTTACCCTCTTTTCTAGCGTCTAATACGCTATAGCCATCAATAGTACCCTTGTCACTTTCCTGACCACCTGAAAAAGCGTAAAAAATGGTTTCATTTACGGTAATTTGATTGCCATTAACACTCTTTATCGTTGTGTCTAACTCAGTGAGATAGGGATCTTGCCAAAATATTTTTTTAGTCATTTGAATTCTCTATTTAATAGAAATTAACTTGCCACCGGTTATTATGCAGAGATCGTTTGAATTTAGACAAAATACTGCATTGGGTGTTCCGGCAGCTGCCCATAATTCATCAAACAGGAGCAAATCTTCGTCAATAAAAGTGTCAATTATTTGCTTATGTCCCACAGGCGGAATCCCGCCAATAGCAAATCCTGTTATATCTTTTGTAAAATCTGCATCGGCTTTTATAATTTTTAGTCCTAATTTGTTTTCAATGGACTTTTCGTTGACGCGATTTACCCCACTGACAAGAACCAAAATGGGTTTATTGGTTTCATTTGTACGAAAAAGAAGAGATTTGACAATCTGCGCTACATCACATTGTAGTGCTGCAGCTGCCTCCACGGCCGTGCGAGTGCTGGCTGGCAGCTCAATTACTTTTGTAGTGAGATTTTTTTGGGACAAAAAATCCTGTATAGATTGAGCGCTTTTACTTAATGCAATATCCATTGATTACTCCTTTTCATTTTGTGCGTTATAACGCATAATTGGTCTTATTGTAACACCGTGCGCTATAACGCACAACAGTTGAGACTTCCTGATGCAAACAATTTCGGAACACATGGCGTTGGTTTTAAAATCTTTACGGCAAGAGCGTGGTTGGAGTCTTGATAAAACGGCTAAAGAAACGGGCGTGAGTAAAGCAATGCTTGGGCAAATAGAACGCGCCGAATCAAGCCCAACTATTGCGACATTGTGGAAAATAGCGAGTGGATTTCAACGATCTTTTTCTTTTTTTTTGGAAGGAGCAGATTTAGAGGAGAAAGCATCTTTCAATCGCTCAAAACATTCATCGCATCTTGATTCTGCCGATAAAAAAATGAAAGCTACCGCATTATTTCCTTATGATGAACAAACGCTGTCTGAAATTTTTATCATTGAATTATTGCCTTCTGGTGAGCAATTGTCCATTGCACACGAACCGGGTGTGATTGAACATGTGATTGTCGTTGAAGGCACCATAGAAGTGTTATTAAATGATGTTTGGCAAATAATACATGCAGGCGAAGGGCTCCGCTTTAATGCTGACACACCTCATGGGTATCGGAATAAAACTACGGTCAAAGCTTCTTTCCATAATATTATTCATTATCCAAAACCGAGCCACGACCGTTAGGGAGTGTTGCAGGGTGCTAATGCTATTTCGAACTATTGTAAAATCACCGTAATTCTCACCCTTCACGACTTTCAGGCTCACGATACACTCCCTGACGGTCGTGGCTCGGTTGGCTTCCGAGCCACGACCGTTAGGGAGTGTTGAACAATGCTAATGCTATTTCGAACTATTGTAAAATCACCGTAATTCTTAATCCTTCGCGACTTTCAAGCTCACGATACACTCCCTGACGGTCGTGGCTCGGTTGGCTTCAGAGCCGCGACCGTTAGGGAGTGTTGCAGGGTGCTAATGCTGTAAACTATCCTACGACCTTAGGCTAAAGGCTGTTCTTCAATTTCATCTTTACTTACTGCGCAAAAACCAGACTTAACACCTGTAATTACACCTGCAGAAAGTTGTTTGGTTTCGTTAATTTTATACAGCAAATTAGGCCATGATAAGGTCATTTTGGGTGCAGAGACATCTATTTGCCAATCACCCTCTTTGATTTCCCCAACCGTAACAAATTGAGACATACTATGCGGTATGCCTTCCTCATCACGCCATCCAGCAACAGAACCTCGTAACGCATCAGCTTCAGGAATAGTCACTGAATAAAAAGCACTGCCGTCATTAAATTCGCAAAGTACTGAAGTAAACTGATGCCTGGACACCTGCGGTTTGCTTACCCATATCTGACGAAACCAGGAACGCTTTGCGGTAACGAATTGCTCTTTACCCGCTTCATCAATTTGTAAATGCCCGTTTAACCGCCCTGTCTGGCTAATTAATAGCTCAATCCCAGGACGTAAATTCTGTTGTTTAGATAATTGAGCGTCGGATAAGCCGAACATATCCACTTTAAAATTAAAACTCTTCTTACCCTTGTTTTTCACCCCAAAAACCCAGCTGTTATTTATGGGATTAAAACGAAGAAACATATTGCCCACCTGCCAGTGCGTAAGTTCAGGTTGAGCAATTAACGTACTTCCTTCCTCATAAATCAATACCGCTTTACTTTGAGCATCAATTACCGTTGCAAGGCCATGAAAGCGGTTATTATTTCGTTCTATTTGAAAAAAATAATCATAACGCTCCCCATTTTCATTCGTCACAATCCCTGAAAATGTCCAGTTGGCCTGCGTCGCGTGGATGGATAAAATATTTTGTACCAATACAGGCTCGCTATTATCCTCCGGTACTACGGGGTCTGCATATACTGAAAAAATGGTGGTCATTAATACCCAAAAAATCCCTATAGCAATAAATCGAAAGCCTTTCATTTAAAATAACCTTTTAATTGTTCATGCGACCACAATACTTGCCAAAAAGCCTTATCCAACTTGGCTTCCACCGGCAAAAAATACCAATTATCCGCAGCAAATGCCTGACATTTCACCGCATCCTTTTCCGTCATTACTACACTTTTTTCCTTAAACTTAAAATCAGCAGCGTCATATAAATGATGATCAGGAAAAGGATAGGCATTAAAACTCACCCCCTCTGTTGCAAGGGTGGTGAAAAAACGCTCAGGATGCCCAATACCCGCGACCGCGGCAACTGGCATCAGCAATTGGCTAAGCGCCATAGATTTCCCACTCTTAACCTGAGTCAACTGCCCGGGTTTTAACGTCATTTGAAAAGCATCCGGCCATTTCCCGCCATTAACCACTACAAAGTCCGCGCGTTTCAAACGATGCGCTGTCTCCCGAAGCGGGCCTGCGGGCAGGCACATGCCATTTCCCAGTCCGCGCGCGCCATCAATTACCACTATTTCAATAGCACGCCCCATTGCATAATGCTGCAAGCCATCGTCGCTAATGATAATTTGGCTTTGAAATTTTTCCAACAAATAACGCACAGCATCAACGCGTTTTGGAGCAATAACAACAGGACAGCCACTTTTTTGAAAAATTAGCAGAGGCTCATCACCGACTTCGCGGGCATTATCGGCTTTTGTTATCTCGTGCGGGAAATGTTTCATTGCGGCGCCATAACCACGACTAACGACGCCCACGCGCAAACCCTTCTCCTGAAAGGCTTTAACCAGACCAATAACCAAAGGTGTCTTACCAACACCGCCGACAGTGAGATTACCCACAACGATAACGGGTACTGCAAATTGGTGCTGGCAAAAACGGATTAGAAAACGACGACGCAGACTCACAATTCCCTGATAAAGTTTGGAAAAGGGCCACAACCCCCATCGTAATGGATGGTGGTTATACCACAATTTTTCCAAAGATCGCTGCATTAAATCACCACTTCTTCTTCAGTTTCAACACCCAGTTTTTGTGCGCGGTAAAGTTGAGCATAATTCGCATTTAAAGCAAGTAACTGTTGATGAGTCCCTTGTTCAACAATACGCCCCTGGTTCATCACGATAATTTTGTGAGCACGCTTAATCGTTGATAGCCGATGAGCGATAACCAATGTTGTTCGGTTTTTCATCACCCCATCTAACGCTGACTGAATATAACGCTCTGACTCACTATCCAACGCTGAGGTCGCTTCGTCAAGAATTAAAATGGGCGCATCCTTTAAAATAGCCCGAGCAATGGCAAGCCGTTGCCGCTGACCACCCGAGAGCAATACGCCATTTTCACCCACACGCGTATCATAGCCATTCGGCAGGCGGGCAATAAATTCATCCGCAAAGGCCAATTTGGCGGCTTTGATAATATCGTCCCTGCTGATATCAAACCGACCATACGCAATATTGTTAGCAAGCGTGTCATTAAACAACGTGACTTGTTGGCTCACCAACGCCATTTGCTCACGTAAACTTATTAAAGAGATGTCGTTAATCGATGTACCATCAAGCGTAATTTGGCCTGAGCATATTTCATAAAAACGGGGCAATAAACTCGCAATGGTCGTCTTGCCACTTCCCGAATGCCCAACGAGCGCCACCGTTTCGCCTTCATTTATCGTAAAACTCACCTCATGTAACACCGGTAAGCCCTGACGGTAGCTAAAACCTACTTGCTCAAATCGAATCTCGCCTCGGGCGCGAACGGGCATAGACAAACCCTCGGCATTTTCAATTGGTTTATCAAGTAGTTCAAATACACTCTCAGCCCCCGCTAATCCACGTTGGATGGTTGCATTTAAAGTTGTTAACGTCTTAATCGGTTTAATTAATTGCAACATGGCGGCAATCACGGCTATAAAAGAGCCTGCGGTGATAGTAATAATCGTTGCGAGTTTTATGGCCACAAAGATAATCATGGCGATGCCCACGGCAATAACAAATTGCACGCCAGAGACGTTAATGGCTTTGCTCACCGCGACCTTCATGTCATTAAGACGTGACATCTCAGTGGCTTGATTAAATTTCCCTGTTTCGTAATTTTCCCCGCCAAAAATACGAACCACCCGATAACCTTCGATAGCTTCGGCTGCAATTTCCGTCACCTGCCCCATTGTTTTTTGGACGCGATGGCTAATGCGGCGAACACGTTTATTAGTGAAACTGACAATGATCCCGACAAAGGGGATAGTCAATAAAAACATGAGAGAAAGTTGCCAGCAAATCACCATCATGACGGTGAGTAAGCCAATAACAAGACAGGTATTTTGGATGAAATCAGTCAGCGCATCAGCACTGACTTGCGCGACTTGCTCCACATCATAAAGAATTTTCGACAACAACTGGCCAGACGTAGCTTCATCATAATAGTCAGCCGGCAATTTGATAATATGGGAAAAGACACGTTGGCGCAGCACCTTAACCACTGAGCGCGCCACCCAGGTCATGCAATAGCTGCCGACCGAGCTTACCAGTCCACGCGCGGTTATCCCGATTAACACAATCAAGGGAATTTGCTTTACAAACGCGAGGTCGATATTAATAAACCCCTTATCCACAAAAGGGCGCATCATGTAAGTAAAACTCGCATCAATAACGGAATAGAGAATATTGGCAAAAATACCAAATAGCAGTACCGGCCAGAAAGGCTTAACATAGGCTAAAAGTCGCCAATAAAGTGGGCCTGTTTTATTCATTAATTGTTTTGTCATAGGGAAAATTAGAATCTTGGCGGTAAAAAACACAAATTGTAGCGCTTATTACTGTTTAGCGCTATTTTATGAATGAAAAAGGTCTCATATGGATTTGTTGCGCCTCCCTTGAGAAGCCTCCAACCTACCAACTATTATTAAGACGGGTTTCATCCTCATCACTACTGGTATATAAAAATTCGTCATCTGCCTGTATGAATGGGTACGGAAAATGAAAAGAATTTGAACTATTCGATACTTCTGACGGTTGTAATTCAACGGCTTTTCTTCGTTCAGACAAGAGGAGATTAATCTCATCAAAGAGAGCTTGATGTAAACCTGAATCATGGGGAATTTTTTCTGCGATAAAATGTTGCAGATCAACAAATTCAGTTGTTAACGTGTCCAACTCTCTGATTTCACATTCCGCTATCTGACGTTTTAATTGCTTGAGTCGTCTAGTGATAAGAAGAGGAGTTATGTTATATGTTGCTTGCATTATCAAACCACCTTTCCATTGCATCTTCTCTCAAGATGCTATAACTGCGAGGAGGCGATTAACCCCCTCGCATTTACAAAAACCCTACACCAAATCAACTCTTAAGAGCCTTCATTTGGTTAATGTTTTCTTCCATGTCATTAAGTTGTATTGCAGAATCGGTTTTAGGATTTAAAGCGAAGAAAGAACGCTTATAAAGAGCTCCTATAACGTAACCAATCCCGAAAGTAGCCAGAATCAACACGAAATTGTGCAGAACGCGCTTTGCGCCACGATGATCATCAAGCACTTCATGCGCTTTGGTGATTTTCTCTTTTGAGAAACTTTTAAAGGTAGAGAGATCCGTTTTATTCTCTTCGTACTTGCAAGCGATGTCAGTGAGTTCCTTACAAAGAAGCGTTGCAGCCTCCGAAGCTATATTATGGCCTTCTTTTTTAAGCTTGGCAGCCTTCATACGCATGGCAGAGATTTGAGCCCTGAAGAGTGCTAACTTTTCTTGACGAACAGGATCTTTGGGCGCATTTTTTATGGTAATTTCCAACGCTTTTAATTTAACACTTGGGTTAACAACTAACCTGGTTATTTGTATCTTTAAGGGCACGATTAAGGAAGAGGCACTAGTTTTAAAGCCAGTTAAATCAAGCTCATTGGCGAGATATTTATCAGCGCAGCCCTTAAGATTCGACAGTGCTGAATTCACATTTTTCACTAATGTGGCATCTATCTTGTCCTTAACTGCATTTAAATAGTTTTGTTGTACGGGGCTCAATTTTTTTTCTATGCTGCTATCCCTAAGAGGTTTAAGTTGACTTAACTCGCTTTCTATTGCATTAAACTCTCTCATAAAAGCAATCATATGTAGTTGACGCGCATCCCTGATATTATTAAGTTTTTTTCTTTTATTCGATATATTACTCTCAATATCCTTATATTGATTATTGTACGAGTCTCTCTTATTCTTTTTATTTATTTTCTCAATATCGTTTTTCAGAAGGGACAAGTCGGTTACACATTTGTCCAGATTTTCGATGTTTTTACAGTTATTTATCTTATCCGTTATTTTGCGTAGTTTTTTTTGCAGGCTCACAGGAAACTCCTTATGTTTAAATATTGAGCGCATTGTATCAAAGAAAAGTAAAAAAGTCTCTTTTTTACTGTGTCAAGAGTGTAAAAACTTAAAGGATTACTGTAAAAATGATTAGGATTTGCGCTATTGGAGGGTTATGAAATGAAATTCTACACGGGCTATGTCTATTGCGGATTGTGAGTCGTTCGGAATCGCCTTGTAGCCCGGATTAGCGCAGCGTAATCCGGGGTTATCGATGTTCCCGGTCGGTATAAGCTCCCCGGATTACGCTTCGCTAATCCGGGCTACGTTTGATTTTTTTGACAGAGCCTCGGCTAATTTTGTGACTAACCCTGGCCCTTGATAGATTAAACCCGTATACACCTGCAATAAAGAGGCACCTGCTTGCAATTTTTGTGTCGCGGTTTGCACATCATCAATCCCGCCTACTCCTATCAAGGTTACCGCCTCCCCTACTATTTCTTTTAAAACAGAAAGGCACCTCGTTGAGCGCTGAAATAAAGGCTTGCCACTTAAACCGCCTGTCTCGTCACTATTTTGCAATCCTTGTACACCATCACGGGAGCAGGTCGTGTTGGTTGCGATTATGCCGGCTATATTAGTTTTTAATACGGATTCAGCCATTTTTTTTAGCGCTTCATCCTCTTCATCGGGAGAAAATTTAACCACTAACGGCACTTGCCGTTGATACCTATCTTGCAGCCTTTTTTGCTCATCTGATAATTGCTGTAGCAAATTTGGCAAATACCCATCTTGTTGTAACTGACGTAAATCAGGAGTGTTCGGTGATGAAATATTAATGGTCACATAAGATGCCTGTTCATATACTTTTTTTAAACAAAAAAGATAATCATCGGCGGCGTTGTTTAAAGAGGTATCTTTATTTTTGCCAATATTAATCCCCAAAACGCCACGGTAATTTGCCTTACGTACATTGGCAACCAATGCCTCAACACCTGCATTATTAAAGCCCATACGATTAATGATGGCGCCTGCCTCTGGCAAGCGAAAAAGACGCGGCAATGGGTTGCCTGCTTGCGCTCGCGGGGTCACTGTCCCTAATTCGATAAAAGAAAAACCCAATTTACTTAATGCGTCCAGATGCTCGCCATTTTTATCCAATCCGGCCGCAAGACCTATAGCATGAGGAAAATTAATGCCCATAGCGGAAATAGTCGTGGTAGTTTTTGGTACCTTAAAAAGACTGGACGGCAGCCAGTGCAAGGCCTCGAGGGTCAGTTTATGCGCTTTTTCAGCATCAAGACTAAATAGCAATGGGCGAGTTAATGCATACAGTGAACGTCTCATTGAGCGTCATCCCCAAGGCGGCATTCTTGTGCCCAAATCCTGAGCATCGCATTTCCTTTTGGTTGCAAGTGATAATCTACACTGCGTACTTCCACTCCATAATTATCTTTTTGTAAACCAAGGAGAACCGGCCCTAAAAATGGTGACGGTTTCCCATTGCGATCTATTAATGGAAAAACACGTACTTCTTTAGCCACGCGCGCTAACTCTTTAAGTACCTGAAGATGGAAATCCAAATCCTGATTTTCTATTTCCCCAAATAAATAGTGCGAACTGATGGCTAAATCAAACGAAAAATCGGGAAATGGCAACGTGATGTCATGAATCGGCACATAACGCTTTTCTTTTTTCCCTGCCAGATAATCAGCAAAGAAAACAGCCATTCCCGCTTGTCTTTTTTCAATCAGGCCGTCTATATTACCGTATTTACTAAAATCAAATTTATCCTCTTCTCTCTGCACTTTCTCTGCCATATCAGCAAATATTAATGCCGTTTTCGACGTTAATGTTGCTTTATCCAATGTATATAAAGGATCACAACTGATGCAGTTTTTTCCTCTTTGTCGCATCTCTGCATTAAACGCACTGGGTCCACTGCTGTACTCCAGGAACTTGCCGTCAAGTTGTGCAGGAGTTAAATCAAACATCTCTTGATATTCATCAATATGATGCCCCCACAAAACCAGATTACTCATGATTAACTCCTTAACTGAACCCATTGCGCTAAAATCGCGTTTCACCACAAAATGAAGTTGCAACTTGAATTTGATTGGGTATAGTCTAGCCTATTTGCTAAAGTAACAGGAAGTCATCTATGCATACAGGCTTACATTATCACCTCGGTGAAACTTATGATCTTTTGCGTGACAGCGTTTATCAGTTTGCGCATCAGGAAATAGCGCCATTAGCGGCCAAAGTTGATGAAGATAACGCCTTCCCCAATCATTTGTGGCGAAAATTTGGTGAGATGGGTTTATTAGGAATCACTGTTAGTGAAGAATACGGTGGGGCTAATATGGGTTATCTTGCCCATGTTATCGCCATGGAAGAAATTTCCCGTGCTTCCGCCTCTATTGGCCTAAGTTATGGGGCGCACTCCAACTTGTGCGTCAATCAGATTTATCTCAATGGAAATGCCCTGCAAAGAGACTCTTATTTACCAAAATTAATCAGCGGCGAGTATATTGGCGCTTTAGCCATGAGCGAGTCAAACTCAGGCTCTGATGTAGTAAGCATGCAATTAAGTGCCCGGGAAGCCGGTGATAAATTCATCTTGAGCGGCACAAAAATGTGGATAACCAACGGCCCCGATGCAGATGTGCTGGTGGTATATGCAAAAACCGATAAACATGCCGGAAGCAAAGGAATTACTGCCTTTATTATCGAAAAAGGCTTCAAAGGATTCAGTACAGCACAAAAACTCGATAAACTGGGTATGCGCGGTTCTAATACCTGTGAACTGGTGTTTGATGAATGTGAAGTGCCGGTGGAAAATATCCTTGGCAAAATCAACCAGGGTGCACGCGTATTAATGAGTGGCCTTGATTATGAACGCACAGTCCTTGCGGCAGGCCCTATTGGCATCATGCAAGCTTGTATGGATGTGGTTTTGCCTTACGTACATGAGCGCAAACAATTTGGTGAAGCTATTGGTGAGTTTCAGTTTATCCAGGGAAAACTTGCCGACATGTATACCGAATTAAGCGCATCCAGGGCTTATCTTTATACTGTTGCCAGAGCGTGCGATCAAGGGCTGGTTAGCCGGAAAGACGCCGCTGGCGTGATTTTATATGCATCAGAACGTGCTACACAAATGGCATTGCAAGCCATCCAAATCCTGGGCGGTAATGGCTATATCAATGAATACCCGACAGGGCGTTTGCTTCGGGATGCCAAGCTTTATGAAATTGGGGCGGGTACGTCGGAAATCAGGCGTATGCTAATTGGACGTGAACTTTTTAAAGAAACTGCATAAGGAAATTAACCATGGAATCAAATGATGTTGTTATTGTTGCAGCCAAAAGAACACCAATGGGCGGGATGCTCGGCTCTTTATCCTCTTTATCAGCGCCCGAGTTAGGCGCAATCGCACACCTTGCAGCTATTGAAGAAGCAGGCATATCCCCTGCTGATATCGACGAAGTAATAACCGGTTGTGTATTGCAGGCCGGGATTGGGCAGGCACCAGGGCGCCAGGCCGCAATAAAAGCCGGTATTCCCGATTCCGCGGGCGCCACTACTATCAATAAAATGTGTGGCTCCGGCATGAAAGCAGTGATGTTTGGCCATGATTTAATCAAAGCCGGTAGCGCCAATGTTGTTCTTGCCAGTGGTATGGAAAGCATGAGCAATGCGCCTTACCTACTGCCCAAAGCCCGTTCTGGCTATCGATTAGGCCATGGAGAGCTTAAAGACCACATGTTTCTTGATGGGCTCGAAGACGCCTACGATCGCGGTAAACTGATGGGCGTTTTCGCAGAAGCCACGGCTGAACATTATAATTTTAGCCGCAGTCAGCAAGATGAGTATGCTGTGCGCTCAATGAACCGTGCTTTGAAGGCCGGGCAGGATAACGCTTTCGCTGCAGAAATTGCACCTGTGGTCATTACCGATCGTAAAGGTAATATTACCGTCAATAAAGACGAAGGCCCAGACGAAAGCAAGCTTGCCAAAATTCCTCAATTACGCGCGGCTTTCAAAGCAGATGGCACCGTTACTGCAGCTAATTCCAGCTCAATTTCGGATGGCGCGGCAAGTTTGATTTTGATGAGTTACGCCGAGGCAAAAAAACGAGGATTAACCCCATTAGCCCGTATTGTCGCTCATGCAAGCCATGCACAAGAGCCCCAATGGTTTACCACAGCACCTGTAGAGGCCATTCGCCAGGTAATGCTTAAAGCTGGCTGGAATCAGGCTGATGTTGATTTATATGAAATTAATGAAGCCTTTGCGGTTGTTGCAATGGCGGCCATCAAAGAGCTGGAATTGGATGTCGATAAAGTGAATATTCATGGGGGAGCCTGTGCATTGGGTCATCCTATTGGTGCATCCGGTGCGCGTATTCTGGTGACACTAATTCATGCGTTAAAACGTGAGCATAAGACCCGAGGGGTTGCGGCTTTATGTATTGGCGGTGGCGAGGCTACGGCTATGGCATTGGAGTTGGTGTAGACTGCTTAACTCTCTCCCACGCTCATGCGTCAATATTTACAAAAATTTCTGGCATGGGCGCGGGGCTGCCTGCTATTTGGAAGACGTAGTGAGGATCCCTTTGATGTTGCAAAGTGCCATGCAAGGGATCTCTCACTTCGTTCGGGATGACGTAAATTCGTTCAAGATGACGTGTACTGTGATTTATCGTAAATAAAAACAAAAATAGGATGTATATGTTTCGACAAAGTATTGTTTACCTGCTTTTAAGTATTCTGGTCGTGATTTTCGCCAAATATATTCATGTCATCATTGTTTATATTGATCTCTTCTATAGCTACATTAATCTACACTTGTCGCCCATATTTAATCAGGGCGGTATTGGAAGCATTATTAGCAAAGTACTTCTTTTGGTGTTAATCCCGATTTTGATAGCAGCCATTCCAGCTTTGGTGTATCGCTTGATTAAAGGCAAAAACATGCCTTATTTTATTGAACTGACCTGGTGTTTGTGGTTAGTGATTATTTTAAGTAACGTATTGATCCACTGAGAACTTTCATGACGAAAATCATTAGCCAGATTCATCCAGGCAGCAGCGAATTTAAACTAAACGAATCCACTATGCAGGCTTTAGTCAGCAAACTGCAAGAAACCGTTAAACTCATTTCAGCAGGCGGCGATGAGTCAGCACGTCAACGGCATTTAAAACATGGCAAACTCTTGCCGCGCCAACGCTTGCAACAATTATTAGACCCTGGCAGCCCTTTTCTTGAATTCTCTCAATTAGCCGCTTATGAAGTCTATGATGACAATGTTCCTGGCGCAGGAATTATCACCGGAATTGGTCGCATTAAAGAAATTGAATGTGTGATAGTAGTAAACGATGCAACGGTTAAGGGCGGAACTTATTACCCCCTCACCGTTAAAAAACATTTACGCGCACAAGAGATTGCCAAAGCCAATCATCTACCTTGTGTTTATCTGGTTGATTCAGGTGGCGCTTTTCTGCCCAAACAAGATGATGTATTTCCAGATCGCGAACACTTCGGGCGTATTTTTTATAATCAGGCGAATCTCTCTGCATTAAACATTCCGCAAATAGCGGTGGTTATGGGTTCTTGTACCGCCGGTGGTGCTTACGTTCCGGCCATGGCTGATGAATCGATTATGGTTAAAAATCAGGCTACCATTTTTTTAGGTGGTCCCCCACTTGTAAAGGCCGCGACCGGAGAGGTCATCAGCGCCGAAGAATTGGGAGGGGCTGAAGTGCACTGCCGTAAATCCGGTGTTGCTGATCATTATGCCGAAAATGACGCGCATGCACTGGATATTGCTCGCACCGCCATTGGTTATTTAAACCGTAAAAAACCGGAAACCGTTCAGCGAATTGCAAGCCGCGAGCCACTTTATGCCGCCCAGGAATTAAATGGCATAGTGCCTGCTGATCCGCGAAAGCCCTTCGATATCCGCGAGATTATTGCAAGAATCGTGGATGGCTCGGAGCTTGATGAATTCAAAGCCCTTTTTGGAACAACGCTTGTCTGTGGCTTTGCTCATTTATTTGGGTTTCCTGTGGGAATTATTGCCAATAATGGCATCCTCTTTGGTGAAAGCGCTTTAAAAGGCGCGCACTTTATTGAACTTTGCTCACAGCGCAATATTCCTTTAGTGTTTTTGCAAAATATTACAGGCTTTATGGTAGGCAGCAAGTACGAAGCCGCAGGCATCGCAAAGCATGGCGCCAAAATGGTAACGGCTGTCGCCAATACGTCTGTTCCCAAACTCACCGTCATCGTGGGCGGCAGTTTTGGCGCCGGCAACTACGCCATGTGCGGACGTGCGTTTGATCCACGATTTCTATGGTCTTGGCCCAATGCCCGCATCTCGGTTATGGGCGGTGAGCAAGCGGCAAATGTATTGGCGCAAGTCAATAAGGAAAAACAAGCCAAAATGGGTATAACATGGCCTGCCGCGGAAGAAGAGGTATTCAAGGAACAACTACGCTGTCAATATGAGGCACAGGGAAACCCCTACTATGCAAGCGCCAGACTTTGGGATGATGGCGTTATAGCCCCGGAAGATACTCGTAAAATTCTGGGACTAAGCTTATCAGCCGCATTGAATGCGCCAATCCTTCCCACCCAATATGGCGTCTTTCGAATGTAACCTGCGAGACAACGTGTAAATGGTTTTAAAGGAGAAATGAATGAGTGATTTATTAAGTGAGCTTCATGATAAAGTTTTTATTCTGACGCTTAACCGTATCACCAAACATAACGCATTTGATGATGCTCTTTTAAAGAGCTTACAGTTGACATTAGATGGAGCTATTGCAGACCCCCAGGTACGGGTTATAGTCCTTAGAGCAAATGGAAAACATTTTTCAGCAGGGGCTGATTTAAGCTGGATGCAACGAATGGCAAACTACAGTGAAGAGGAAAACATTGCTGATGCCATGGTATTGGCGCGCTTGATGCGCACACTGTACGACTGCCCCAAACCCACTATTGCAGTGGTGCAAGGTTCCGCCATGGGCGGTGGTGCGGGACTCGTTGCGGCGTGTGATATTGCTATTGCCGCAACTAACGCTCGTTTTTGTTTTTCGGAAGTGAAACTTGGCATAATCCCTGCGGTTATTAGCCCTTATGTGGTCAAAGCCATTGGGGAGCGCGCGGCCAAATGGTTATTTATGACTGCTGAAATCTTCGATGCTGAACAGGCAAAGCATCTGCATTTGGTTCAGCACTGTGTTAATGGGGATGAATTATGGCCTTTTGCCCTCGATTATGCCGAAAAAATTACAAAGTTTGCCCCTGAAGCGGTTGTAGATTGCAAAGCATTGGTAGCAAAAGTGAGCGGTGAGACCATTGATGATCAACTATGTCAGGAAACAGCCTCTCTCATTGCAAAAAAACGCGTTTCCCGTGAAGGACAGCTTGGTTTACATGCTTTTCTTAATAAAGAAACACCTAACTGGAATTAGGAATTTTCATGTTTAATAAAATTCTCATCGCAAATCGAGGTGAAATTGCATGTCGCGTCATTAATACCGCCAACAAAATGGGTATTGAGACGGTTGCGATATATTCCACGGTAGATAAAAATAGCTTGCACGTACAACAGGCATCAGAAGCCTACTGGGTAGGTGAGGCGCTCGCCAAAGATAGCTACCTCAATATCCCGGCCATTATTGCTATTGCTAAAAAAAGTGGGGCAAAGGCGATTCACCCGGGCTATGGCTTTTTATCGGAGAATCCTGCATTTGCCAAAGCCTGTCTTGATGCGGATATTATTTTTATAGGTCCCTCTATTGACGCGATGGAGGCAATGGCCTCCAAAAAGCTTGCCAAACAACTCCTTGAAAAAACCCATGTTCCTCTAACACCTGGCTATCACGGTAATGAACAATCTGACGCGCGCTTGTTAAAAGAAGCAGTACGCATAGGTTTTCCGGTGCTCTTAAAAGCGGCAAACGGTGGCGGCGGTAAAGGCATGCGGGCGGTGCAAAATGAAGCGGACTTTTCTCAAGCTTTAGCGGGTGCCCGTCGAGAATCAATGGCAAGTTTTGCTGATGACACCATGATTATCGAGAAACTGGTTGTAAATCCCCGCCATATTGAAGTCCAGGTGATGGCTGACAATCATGGCAATGTGGTGCATATTTTTGAGCGCGATTGTTCCATCCAAAGACGTCATCAAAAAGTTATAGAAGAAGCGCCAGCGCCCAATTTAAGCGAAAATTTGCGCCAGAAGCTGACCGAAGCTGCTTGTAATGTCGCGCGCTCCATTAATTATCGCAGCGCAGGTACGGTCGAGTTTCTTGTCGATAAGAGTGACAATTTTTATTTTATGGAAATGAATACTCGCCTACAGGTTGAACACCCGGTAACTGAAATGATAACCGGCCTTGATTTGGTCGAATGGCAATTAAAAATAGCTGCCAATCTGCCGCTGCCGTTAAAGCAAGACGATATCAAGATGAAAGGTCATGCAATAGAGTGTCGCATTTACGCAGAAGACCCTCATCAAGGATTCATCCCATCCATTGGCGAATTGCAATTTTTAAAAGAACCTGAAGGTTCTGGTATTCGCATTGACAGCGGCGTCACCCTGCATTCAGTAATAAGTCAGTATTACGACCCCATGATAGCGAAATTAATTGCTTATGGTGAAACTCGAGAATGCGCGCTGCAACGACTGCAAATGGCGTTAAAGCAATTTATGGTTGGCGGTGTTAAATCCAACATTTCTTTTTTGCAAGCGATTTGCAGCCACCCCCGCTTTATAGCCGCTGATTTAAGCACTGATTTCCTTAGTCAGGAAACGATTGTTTTAGACACGCCCGACACAGATTTGGCACTTTTAATGGCAGCGAGCCATGATTATTTGGCACTTGTCAGTGAAGAAACCGATCCGCTCTTTATTGAGAGCTTTGGTTGGCAAATGCATTTGTCAACTCACTGGACCTGGCGTTATTTATTAGACGACAAGACCATTGAAATGAACATCACGCCCATTAATCGTGACCAGTTTACAATTGATTTCTCAGATAAGAAATTCAATATTTGCGCGCGCTTTGTTAATCAAAAACTCGTTATTAATGATGGAAAAGAAGTTTATTGGGCATGGGTTGAAAACCACCCGTCGCAATTGACTATTTATTTTGACAATGGCACCGTTACTATGGAGCGTTTTAGCTGGGAGCGTATAAGCGATATCGCCCATCAAGGTAGCGGCCAATTGACAGCCCCAATGCCTGCGACCATAGTTGCTATCTTGAAAAAAGCAGGCGATGCTATAAAAAAAGGCGAGCCATTAATTGTGCTGGAGGCCATGAAAATGGAGCATACCATTCACGCGCCTAAAGATGGTTTTCTCGCGGAACTTTTCTATGAAACAGGGCAACAGGTTAATGAAGGTGCGGAATTACTTACCCTTAATGATGGTGAATAACGTTTAGGAACGGAGATGGACTACCCCTCACAAGTTACCATAGTTGAAGTTGGCCCACGCGACGGTTTGCAAAATGAATCCTCGTTTGTTGCAACCGAAACTAAAGTTGATTTCATCAATCTTTTAAGCTTAAGCGGTCTGAAACATATTGAAGTTACAAGCTTTGTATCCGCCAAGGCAATTCCGCAACTGGCTGATAATGAGGCGGTATTTAGCGCAATTAATAAACCGGCTGATGTTCATTTTTCAGCGCTTGTTCCCAATGAACGCGGCATGATTCAGGCACTAAACGTCAACGTTAAAGAAATTGCGGTTTTCACAGCGGCGAGCGAAACATTTAATCAACGCAATATCAATTGTTCCATTAAAGAGAGTATTGCGCGTTTTGAACCGGTTGTGCTGCTTGCCAAAGCCCATAAAATTCCTGTCAGGGCGTATATTTCCTGTGTACTTGGTTGCCCTTATGAAGGGGCAATAACGCCGGCACAAGTCATTGATGTCGCCAGTCAGCTATTGCGCTTGGGTGTTGATGAAATTTGCCTTGGCGATACTATTGGGGTGGGTACACCTAAACAAACAAAAGCGGCCATTAATGGCGTTCTACAACTCTTACCCCTTTCGCGCCTTGCCATGCACTTCCACGATACGTATGGTCAAGCCATTGCCAACATTGTCGCCTCTCTTGATTGCGGCGTTATGCGTTTTGACAGCGCTGTTGCAGGCCTTGGTGGCTGCCCCTATGCACGTGGTGCCACGGGCAATGTAGCCACCGAAGATGTTCTTTATTTAATGCATGGCTTAGGTATTGAGACAGGCGTTGATATTTACAAAGTAGTCGCAGCAGGTGAGCTTATTTGTAAAGCGCTTAATCGTAAAAATCAGTCTAAAGTTGCCAATGCTCTTTTGGCTAATCAGTGTTAGAACCTTGGCATTGAAAAAATCTCTGACTACAAATTTAAGATAGATTCCCGGATTACGCTGTGCTAATCCGGGCTACAATAATGGCAAACTGAGGGAAAAATGAGTGATAAATTAACCATTGGATTGGTACAGGAAAAATGGCATGACAACCCTGATAGTCATCAGGATAAGCTTGCCACAGGTATTATGGCAGCAGCCAGGCAAGGCGCAAAAATCGTATGTTTGCAAGAGTTAACCTTATCACCTTATTTTTGCACACGTCCCGATGTTGATGGAACGCCTTTTATGGAAGAAGTTGAAACAGGACCAACTGCCCAATTTGTGAGTCACATGGCAAAAACTGCCAAGGTAACCATTACCGCATCGCTTTTTGAGAAAGCAGGGTTTAATACGGCAGTGGCCTTTGATGAAACAGGAAAACTTGTCGCCGTAACCCGTAAGCAGCATATCCCAAGTGGCGAAAAATACCACGAGGATTTTTATTTTAAAGCCGGTGACTCTGACTACCCTGTTCATCAATTAGCACATCACCAGTTTGGGTTGCCCACCTGTTATGATCAATGGTTTCCAGAGTTATCGCGCATTTATGGCTTAAAAGGTGCTGAAGTGCTTGTTTACCCAACCGCTATTGGTGGTGAGCCAACCGCGCCAGGATTTGACAGCCAGCCCATGTGGCAAAAAATAATGGTAGCACAAGGGATTATGGCCAATTGTTTTATCGTGGCCGTAAACAGAATTGGCGTTGAGGATGGCCTTGAATTTTATGGCAAGAGCTTTATCAGCAACCCGTTCGGTGAAGTATTGGTGCAAGCGCCTCGTAATGAGCCTGCGGTATTAGTGGCCGAACTGGATTTTTGCCAGCGCGCTTTGTGGGGGCGTTTATTTCCTTTCAGAAACCAGAGACAACCTCACACTTATCATGAATTAGTTAAAACCAATCAACCTGACACGAGAGTACCCTAATGAGCCAGCCTAGAGAAACGGAAGTCAATTTATATAATATTGCTCATTGGGGCGAAGGATATTTTTCGGTTAACGAACAAGGTAACATCCAAGTAGGTAAAAAACCGGCTGATACAGGAGTAGAACTACAAACCATCGTTAATGCCGCCAATCGTGCCGGATTACAGCTGCCTTTATTAATACGATTCACTGATATTCTCCATGACAGGGTCAGAAAGCTCTACGAAGCCTTTGCAGAGGCCATCGAGGAAATTGATTACCGCGGCCGCTATAAACTTGTTTATCCTATCAAAGTAAATCAGGAGCAATGCGTTGTACGTGAGTTGTTAAAAGCCCCTCATCACTCCGTCGGCCTTGAAGCAGGCAGTAAGCCCGAATTAATGGCCGTCATTGGCATGCTCGGCCAAACGCTCTCGACCATTGTTTGCAATGGTTATAAAGATAGCGCTTATGTTCGTATCGCGCTCATCGCCCAGCAGATGGGTCATAACGTATTTATTGTTATCGAAAAGCGCTCGGAACTCGACATTATTCTTAAAGAGTCAGCACGATTAAACATTAAACCCACCATCGGTGTGCGCATTCGCCTGGTTAGCAAAGGCGCGGGAAAATGGGAAAATACTGGCGGGGATAAATCCAAATTTGGTTTAAATGCCGAACAAGTTATTGAGGTCGTCAATCGATTAAAAGAAAATAACGCCCTGGATTGCCTTCGATTAATGCACTGCCATTTAGGCTCACAAATCGCCAACATTCATGATATTCGTCATTGTATGCGGGAAGTTGCGCGCTACTATGTCGAGTTACGTCGTTTGCACGCGCCAATCGGAACGATTGATGTTGGCGGTGGGCTCGGTGTTGATTATGAAGGAACCCGTATGGGCAGCGGTTGCTCGATGAATTATAGCCCTAAAGAATATGCCATGAATATTCTTCTCGCCATTCGCCACCTCTGTGAAGAAGCGGGTATGCCAGAACCTGATATTATCTCCGAATCAGGTCGCGCACTAACAGCGCATCATGCTGTTTTAGTAACCAATATTACTGATGTTGAAATCGTTAAAAAAAGCCAGGAACTTCCACTCATTACCCAGGATGACTCCCATGTGATTCGAGATATCTGGGACACCTATCAAACAATGAATAACCATTCACCCAGTGAAATCTACCACTATGCAACTCATTCGCTTGAAGAAGCGCATTCAATGTTTGGGCATGGGGTAATTACACTTGAAGAAAAAGCAAAGGTTGAGCAACTTTTCACCACCATTTGTTTTGAAATCCAGAAACGAATCGATCCTCAAAATCCTGTGGATATCAAATTAAGTGAGCTCATCAATGAACGGATGGCCGCTAAAATTTTTTGCAATCTCTCATTTTTTCAATCATTGCCGGATGCCTGGGCAATAGGGCAAATTTTCCCCGTGGCGCCTATTTCCCAATTAACCAGGCCACCGATGATGCATAGCATTCTGCAGGATTTGACCTGTGATTCAGATGGCACCCTCAAGCAATACACCGGGCGCGCCTCCATTGATACAACATTGATGCTTCCAGTCTATGATAGCGCCAATCCGTATGCTCTTGCCTTTTTTCTCGTGGGTGCGTATCAAGAAATTTTGGGCAATCTGCATAATTTATTTGGTGACACCAACTCGTTAGACGTGAAATTACAAGGTGATGGTCAGTTTGAAATAAACGACCTGGTGAGTGGCGACACCGTAACCAATGTGTTGAATTTTGCTCATTTTGATACCAAAAAATTGTTGCAATCTTATGAAAAGCAACTACTGAATACCGATTTATCAGAAGAAATCATCCATCTTTATCTTAATGAACTACGCAGTATTTTTTCGCAATTAACCTATCTTGATAGTAAAAAGGGATAATCATGCTTACACCCAAACAATCAGGTTTTAGTATGCCGGCGGAATGGTACCCTCATGCAGGGTGCTGGATGGGATGGCCTTGTCATCTTCCAAGCTGGGAGGCGATAGGAATTGAGCGGGCTCGTATTGCTTATGCGCGGGTAGCCCAGGCAATCGCGCGCTTTGAGCCGGTCACGATGTTAGTAAACCCTGGCGATGAAAAATCAGTAAGCGCGCTTTGTGGGGATGGCATTCGACAAATGACGCTTCCTCTTAATGACTCCTGGTTACGGGATACTGGCCCTACTTTTTTGTTAAATGAAAAAAAGGAATTAGCCGGTGTTGACTGGATACATAACGCCTGGGGTGGCAACTATCCAGAGTGTGATTTGGATAACAACATAGCAAAAGCTGTCCTACACCACACCAAAGCACATTATTTTTCCGCGCCATTGGTAATGG
Source organism: Legionella sp. (assembly GCA_030680075.1). Classification (GTDB taxonomy): domain Bacteria; phylum Pseudomonadota; class Gammaproteobacteria; order Legionellales; family Legionellaceae; genus Legionella_C. Next base: position 16,956 of record JAUXWR010000246.1, on the reverse strand, counting down.
AAGGCGGCTCCTTTCATGTTGATGGCGAAGGTACGGTATTAACCAGTCGGGAGTGTTTACTGAATGAAAATCGTAATCCACATTTGACACCAGATGAAATTGAAAATTATTTGCACGATTATCTCGGCACATCAAAAGTCATTTGGTTAAATAAAGGATTACTCGGGGATGAAACAGATGGACATATTGATGAAATCGCCTGCTTTATTGCCCCTGGAAAAGTATTGTGTCTGATTACCGGGGATAAAGACGATGATAACTATCACCGTTTGCAGGAAAATCTTGAGATTTTAAAATCAGCGACCGATGCCAAAGGACGTCAATTGGAGGTATTTACCGTTGAACAACCCCCAGCGACTTATATGGGTAACACACGCCTGACTTTATCGTATATTAATTTTTATTTAGCCAACAAAGGCATTGTGATGCCTGCCTTTGGTCATGAAAAAGCAGATAAAGCCGCCTTGGAATTATTCCGAAAACTCTTTCCCACCTATGCTATCAATCAAATTGACGCATTAGATGTATTTGCGGGTGGTGGCGGTATTCATTGTATAACCCAGCAGCAGCCACTAAGTTAAGACCTGTAGACCGGATTACGCTCGCGCTAATCCGGGCTACGGTGATCGGTAAAAAAAATAAACATGGCGCTAAACTACGTAATAATTACTTAACAATTTACTGATATACTTTGAACAAATACTCTACTATTTTGCATAAAAATGAACGATTTCAAACAGAAAGCCGTACATACAATAAGCTTGAATTTTTTAGGCACGGGTCAACATCGTGAAAAAAACAAGCATATTATTACGCGTTTCCACCAAACGATGGAAGACTACGCGCTTGAGAATCCAGAAATCGCGGTAAGATTATTTGACGGCCCAGGCTCGTCTCCACAAACGCAAGACAGTAAACACCCAACCCCCGGAACCTATCTTTACAACCCGGCAACCGATGAAAAAGTTGTTGTTGATCCTAAAATCTCCCGCGACATTGATAATGCTATTGCCTGTTTAAGCGGTACGGTAGCAGGTGAAGGAGTCGAAAGCTTACTGTTGGAAGCAACGCTTTATGTAAACAATATTATCCAAAAAAATAATGGGAAAATGCCTAAAACTATCAATTTACAAGGATTTAGCCGGGGCGCGGATGCATGCCTTCGAATGGCTAATATTCTCGACCAATTATACCCAGACATTGACGTTAATGTGTTTTTAATCGATCAAGTACCAGGCCCTGGCCGACGTAATGACCCACACTCATACACTATACCTAGAAATGTAAAACGTTTTGAATCAGCTTTAATGTTTCATGAATATCGCCCGGGATTTGACCCGCAGGATGAGGAAAGGTATGTATTTACAGCACCTGAAACCACAAAAGTCTCTCTCAAAACATACTTTGGAGAGCATGGAGCAGGTACCCGTTTTTCAACAAATTCCGCCATTAACCATACCAGCATGTTAGTCCATGATGACCTTTATCGATTCGCTAAAGAAACCGGATCATTACCGCAAAGCGCTGTCGTTCCTGATTATTATTTAAAGGGTAAAAAAGGAAACTTTGCTGACGTACCCGTCATCAATAAACTCGGCCTATCATCAAAAGAGCGCTTTCTTCACTATTGCACCATGCGAGAAAATGAATGGCTTTATGCAAAAGGCACCAGACTTAATCAAAGGAGCATACTCTTTAAAAAAGAAGATTATGTGGCTAATCCTGAATTATTTATAAATCAGGAACATCGCGAATTATTTAAAACCAATTACCCCAAAGTATTTAACTGGTTTTTTGAGAAAAATTGCAACCAATCTTCAAAAGAGGCAGTTATCGCTGAACTAAAAACCATAGGGCACTCTCATTTTGCCGAGAGCCTGGCCAAAAATTTTGACTACAATTTAAACGGAATTGAAACAACTCTACCCGAACCACAAGGTATGATGGTTGAGGAAAGATCCGTAATCGGCAAGCCATTAATCGCGGATGAATTATCCTATTTAAGGTATTCGCTTCGCTCTATTGCCAATTATTATCAACATCACTATCCGATAAAAAGCGTCCAGGATACAAGTATCAAAGAAGCTATATTTCTGGATTTAAAAGATGCAGCCAAATTACCTCCCGAAGAGGCAACCGCTTATCTTTCTCAACGTATTGAGCACATGAAAACCTTTTTGCAGAAGGAAAATAACCATGGCTTTGTAGCGCAACAACTTCGCCGCATCGCTCCTGACTACCGACAATATGCAGAGAATACGTTAGCTATTCTTAATGATCACTTAAAAAATAATATAGAACTTATCTCTGAGCAACGAGATGATATAAAAAATACTATTCACACTATAAAGCAAATAGAGACAGATGAAGCCCTAGACTCGCGCCAAAAATACCGTGCCATCAAACAGGAAGTAATAGGCGTACAGGCAAGGATTACTGAGCCCGATGAACAAACAAAAATGCATAATATTTTTAATCAGGCTTTTCACCGTATTGATGAGAAACCCACTCATACGATTTCCTCATTAACCAACAAGCTTAATGGATTATCTAATGCGGGTTATGCTGAAACCAGTTTGGCCGGAACCATTGTGCATAAATTGGAAGCGTACACCAACCGAAATACGTTTTGGAAAACTGTGGAAAAAATATTTAAGGCCATACACCTGCCTTTCCCATTCAGCTTTAATTCGCAAAAAGAAGAAATTGCCATTAATCTTAAAGAAAAAATGTCAACGCTGGATGCCGAAGGCTTAGGCAATAATGTCAACGCCATTGTTACGGAACTCAAAGACGCTCAAGGCCGCATTCGCGATTTATACGCAACTAAAGGCTTATTTATGGGAACGCTGGATAAAATCGTCAATGGCGCCATGGGGAAACTTAGCGTTCTCATCGGAATTAGCGATGAAAAAATGACGCCTCCAGCGCTTTCTATAAAATAATTTTCAACGCCAATTATGGTATTGACCAATTAATTTAGGTTTTGTTTGCGCATGGGTGTTTTTTAATAATCGCTCTTTGGGAAGTTGCAGTAACGCCATTGGCAAAATGCTTGCGCTCGCGACATTGTAAGAATAGTTTTCACTGATATTTATCAGGCATTCATGCAATTTTCGCAGCATATCTTCACTGATTTGCACATCATCGTCTGTAATGAGTACTACCCTGTCGCCAGTGGAATTGCGCACAAAATACCAGGAAGGATCCATTCTAAAATTAGCCTGCTTTATCATCTCTTTTAATTCTTGCTCGGATATCGCACCATATTCCAATTTTAAAAGTGTTGCCTTATAACAAAATTCAAGTCGAGGCGCTTTATTATAAAAACCGGTACATTTCACAATATCATTTAATCGATAACGCACAAAACCCATTGCGGTGGTCAAAAATACCTCATAATTTGTATCCGGTTTTAATTGCCAACTATCAAGGAGATTTTCTTTAACAATAGCCTCTCCCTCCTCAATAAACTCCACAATATGGGCACCCGGGTGTAAAATACCACCAACTTGCCTGGCTTCAAGTGGTACGGTCATCCACCCTTCTGTTGCCGAATAAGCACCATCAACGAGTGCAACATCCTCTCCCAGCACCTTGGCCAGTTGGCCTGCGACATACTCACAAGGCCCTGATATCCAGCAGCAGACAACACTCAAACCAGGCCATAATGCCGTGTAACTGTGCCGTTCGTTTTCATTTAAATTTTGCAAATACTGCTGGCGTTTTTTGCTGATTTTTATGGGAGGAAGATTGTCTGGCAAAGACTTATGTCCTGAGAGATAAGGCCTATAAAAAGCAAAATTCTTAGCACACAATTCATAAAAAGACTCAATTACCATCGGCGTCACTGCAAAAATTCCACTCAGATTAGAAGCCAGTGCATACAGAGGTGCCCATTTTTCAAATGTTTCTGCATCAACAAATACTTCGTCTGGAAGTGCGTAGAATGATTTAATCAGTGGCGGCAGATTGCGGTAGTTGAAATTACTAATAAACCCCATGCCAATACCCGAAGGCGATATTTCTTGTGGATTACACGCGGCAAGATACACTATTTTATGTTGCAAAAAGCTGGGAAAACGTTTGATAAGGCTTTGCATAAAAGGCGCCATCGTGCGCTGAAATTGCCGTTGGAATGCATTGGTAATGGGGAAATGTTTGCGCGCGCCAGAGGTGCCCGAGGTTTCTGACCAAAAGGTGATTTTTTCACCATTTAAAGAGAGCACACCGGTAGTTAATCCCTCGTCTAAAGCCTCTTTATAATCGTCATAGGTAGTGATATTAAATGCATCAATTGCAGGAGTGGGATAAAAATCCATTAATTGCTGCCAAAATTTTGAGGATTTTATCAGTGGTAAGGTTTCTTTCTCCCATAACCTTGCTTTGGCTTTTTCAGGATTACGCGTGTCGCTTATAAAATCCCGGTATTTTTTCCAGGTAAACGTTGCAAGTAACCGTCGTTTCCAACTCATAGTGTTTAACCTTTTATGATGATAGGCAGTAGTGAAAACATCATTTTCTGGTCATAAAATGTTGTTAAGCAATCAGCCATTGCATTTTGAAAGAGGGGATTAATCGCATTGTTTGCGTTTAATTTACTTAAAATAAGTTCAATAGCGAGAGTTAGCCATTCACTGTTTTTCAGTGCCACGGGTAAATTTTCCTGATTATAAACTGAGGATTGCAGAACACAACTGGCAGCAAATAACCAACAGTATTTTTCAGCGAGCCTGAACTCTGCCAACCCGCGTTTATCAAAACGAGATTGTTCCTGGCGCTTAAGAATTTCATTATCCAGTTTAACGACTTCTTCTATAACACGTGTAACGAGTGGCTTGATTTTGGTGGATTTCAGTGACCATAGAGCAGAAATAATCTCATCTTGTCCGGAATTAAAAACGCCTAATTTTTCGCCAGTAAAATCAGGAATGGGTTCATTCAAATCAAAAATTGCTTTTAATAGCGCTTTGGCATCAATTTGATGGGCTTTTCGCATTTTGGCTTGCGACACGAGATTCCCCACAATAATAAATAAATTAACCTGGCTGCTGCCATCAAATAACCCTACCACTTGATTATCGCGCTTTATTTTCTGAAAAATTGCCCACTCAGTGGTGCGTAAGTAAGCACGCGCACCAATTACCGTACCGCATTCATCAATGATAGCTTCAGAGAGTTTGGGAATGAAAAATTTAACGATGGCAGACCAAAAGCTCATTCGTCGAGGGATAACCGTGCAAGCACGAGCCATCGCTAAAGCCATGCAATCCCCGATTAACAGGTAAATAAAATTCTCAGCTAAACGTTGCTTGACTGCCGGAATTGCATAGACTGATTCGCCATAAAGATGACGCTCCAAACTAAATTTAAGCGCTAAACGAAGCGCTGTGTCGGCAGCCCCCAAAGAAAAACTGGCGCATAAAGTACGAGAAACTTGCAAGGCTTTGTACGTTACTTCCAACCCCCCTTTTTTTTGCCCAATCAAAGCATCTTCGGGCACTATGACCTTATCCAAAACAAACCCGCTGATATCCAAACCCCTGACACCCGTCGTTAGTAATTTGGGCAAGTGGTGTATGCCGGTTTTAACGGCGGTTTTATCTACCCGAAACAATGAAAAACCAAGTGCTCCACCAGATGGGTGCGTGCGACAAAGAACCGTTGCGTGATTTGTAAGTGTTGCATAGTTCACACACCATTTTTTCCCCGAAAGACGCCACCCTCCTTCATAGGGTTCAGCAAAAACTTCATTAGCCGTCAGATCGCTCCCGTGCGCCTCTTCTGTAAGGGCAAGACAGCCAATAAGACCTTTCTTGATGCGTGTGGCTTCTGCAATTTTCTGCTCCTTACTTCCTGCAATCCAGACAGGTAATGAAGAGAGCACCGTAATGCCTAATGTAATAGCGGTGGTTAAATCGCGGCGAGACAGGCATCGTGTTAAAGCATACATATCCATCAACGACTGCATTTTACCGCCAAACTGGTGTGGAATCAGGTACTCCATGTAGCCCCATTGCCTGATGAATTCTATATGTGCCCGAGGCAGCGTTTCTTCTTCATCTAAAAGAAGGATTTGCTCAAAATTAAGCGGTGTTGCTTTGAGAAAGGGATTGCCCAAATAAGTCTCAAAAGATTCAGCAAGCTTCATAATGGTGGATAAAGACGTCATCGGTTCTTCTCTCAACTGTGTATATACGGGTTTACCGAGCCGCGACCGTCAGGGAGTGTTCACGGAGCGTTGTTTAAACAGCAATCCCAGCTAATCACTAATGGATTTTTTCACTTTCCCTCGTGGCTCATGCTTTCTTCGCAAATACTCCAAATGCTCAGCCAGACGTTTTCGTATCTGACTCGGTGCTATAATTTCATCAATTAGCCCCATTGAATAAATCGCTTCAAGAGAAGATTCAGATTTATCCTCTCCTTCAATCACACTCGATTGATCAATTTTTTTTACAGATGTTGTTGTCTCTTTACCCATTACACCAATTGTTGCTGTTTCCAGTGCCAGCACCAAATCACCCCCTTGGGATTTGGTTTGCATCAGCAAAAATGCAGCCGCGCCATAACATTTTCGAATAACAACACTGATCCGGGGAACAGTGGTCTGCATTGCCGCACATAATTTGGCACCATGTTTTAAGAGCCCTTTTTGCTCTTCTCTTTTTCCGGGCATAAAACCCGGTACATCAATTAAGGTTATCAGAGGGATATTATAGGCTTCACAAATACGAATAAAACGCGCTGACTTTTGCGCTGCATCCGAATCAATGGCGCCACTCATGCGCATACTTTGATTAGCGACAATTCCCACCGGATAGCCATTGATATGGGCAAAAGCACATACCATCGCCTGCCCAAAAGCACGCTTGTAGTGAATAAAGGTCGAATTATCAACAATGGCGGCGATAAGGTTTGCCATATTAAAAGGAAGCTTGGGATTAAGCGGAATCTCAGGCATGGATTGCATGGGTTCCGCTGGCTCTTGCAGAGGTGGATTTTCATAAGCGTTGGCGGGCAAAAAATCAAGCAGGGTTTTTACCTGATGCAACTGCGCTTCAATGTTGTCATCGACAAAATCGGCAATGCCGGTAATGCTCGCGTGCATTGTCGCCCCTCCCAATTCACTCATGGTCACCTTTTCGCCAATAGCCTGTTGAACTACTGCAGGACTCGTAACCATCAAAAAGCTGCGGTACTTATTAAAGAAAGCGAAATCCATTAATGCTGCCGAATAAGCCGGTGCGCCTAGCGTAGGCGCCACAATGACGGCCAATTGAGGGATGTCACCTGAGAGCTTAATATTTTTACTAATTACTCGCGTATATTCATCACCGCTTAAAATCCCCTCTTCAAGAGAAATACCAGGGGAGGCAAGAATAGCTACAATCGGAATTTTTAAATCTTTTGCTCTGTCCATCAAACGGCAAATCTTGATAGCTCCCTGACTGCTAATATAACCTCGATTGATGTTAGTGTTATGGGCGTAAATGGCAATGGGGCGGTGATGAACTTTGGCAAGTCCGGTAATAACTTCGGCTCCAAACTGGTGATTTGCACTAGGCGTATTTTCGCAACTGGGATAAAATGGCAAAAAACTGTTTTCATCGATTAAGTTTTCTATCCATTGCATAGCAACCCTATCCAATGATTGAGAAGGCATTCAATAACTCCAGGTAGCAGTTCATAACATATAATAACTGACCTTCTACTTTTTTTCAGGAAAAAAATGGACGTCTTACAACCAAATATCCGCTTTGACATTAAAGCATCTGCCCACACGCTTCCTGACTCGCCTGCCATTACCAATATTGAAATTTTGCAAAATTTTCCGCGAACTGCTGATAAATCAGCCGCTTTTCAGGCAAAATTCGCCGAAAAAATCCATGAAGAATTTGGCTTTTTGACACGGTACTGGTGTCACAAACCTTGGAAATCTTTAGATGATGTGAGGCATCTTTCTTCAGAGTCATTATCTTTAGATTGCGTAAAAAAAATATTTTCGACCATGGACGCGAAGCAATTACAAGCCTTTGTGTTAGGCTCTACCACGAATAAACGCTATACAGGCTCTCAGGCCTCAGCTGTCCTTGGCCATTTTGGTCTATCGGCCACTGCCTATGATTTTAAAGCCGGCTGCTCAACCTCATTAGCAAGCCTTCATTTTGCTTACGCACTGATGCTTTTAGGGTATAACCGGGTTTTAGTGAGTTGCGCTGAGACTTTATCTAAAGTTATTGACCCGATGAACGAAAAAACCTGGATTGGCGTTGCTGATGGAGCGGCAGCGCTTTGGCTTGAAAAAAATGAGACGGGCCCTTTTACGATTGAAAAAAGTTTTTTTTGCACGGATGGGGCTTATGTGGATGCTTACACGACCAAGGGGCTTTTACCCCCCACTCAGCAACAGTTGGATAATGAAGGGTATTGGCTGCAAGGTGATGAAACATTACTCAAAGAGTTGGCACTGAGCCGGTATACTCAAATGATTAATGCCTTGCTTCCAACCCCAAAAGAGCGCGCTGAAATTAGCTGGATTATCCCTCATCAGGTTAACCGGCAGGTTATTGATTATATTGTGCAACAAAATCAACTTACCCACAGTGAAGTATTGTGGGATGCGGATAAAATCGGCAACATAGGCGGCGCATCGATTTTATACACGCTGGCGCGAGCTGTGGATGAGAACATTTTTAACAGAAAAGGAAAGATTTTAATGATGAGTGTTGGCGGTGGGCTATCTTACGCGGCGCAGGTGATTTCATTTGAGGGGTAGTTTGTTACCAATTAACTATAAAATCAGGGGCTATTATGACTGAAAAAACTGCTGACAAAACTAAAAAGAAACGGGCACCTCTCAAAAAAACAGAGTTGTCGCTATCGTCTTTATTGCTAATCGATATCGTCTCGATTTTTTTTAGTTTAATGCCGAGCGTTTTTTCCTTTAGCCTCACGGGTTTATTTATCTACCATGGCTACTCCAAAACATGGCTTGTTTTACCCTTGGCGCCTTTTGTATTATTCGCAAGTTTTATCGCAATAATCGCTTTGATTCGTATGTGCCTGCCAAAGCTCAAACCAGGGCGCTATAAACGTGAATTTAATAAAGACGTATTTTTTTGGTACTGTCATTTAGCCCTTTCCCGCTCGGCTAAAATAGCGGGACTCACACCATTGCTACAATCTTTTAATATTACCAAATTTTTTTATTGGCGAGCCTTGGGCGCCAAAGTTGCCTTTAACATTACCTGCTCTTTCGATATAGATTTTGTTGATTGCCCACTTATTACTATTGGTAAAGGTGTCACGCTTGCCAGTCAGACCAATATTAGTTGTCATTCAGACATAGGTAACTATCTTTTACTTGCGCCGGTAATTATTGAGGATAATGTCTTCGTTGCTATGGCCAATTTGATAGGCCCAGGAACCACTATCAAACAAGGTGCATGGATTGGTTATGGCAATGTATTGATCAACCAGGTAATAAATGAAAATACAAAAATAGAGCATACAGTAAAAAAATTATCTACGTGATATAATTCATCAACCTTTCAAGCAAGGATTAATGCAGTGTTATTCAATTCTACTTGTGAAACATTAGTGGATGTACTGACTTACAGAGGGCAAAATAATGCCACTAAAAATGCCTGTATTTTTCTTGGGAAAGGCGATAGCGCTGATGAAATTACTTATGAAAAATTGGCTGATAAAGCAAAATTAATTGCTCTTTATTTAAAAGAAAATGGATTAAAAAAAGGCGACCGAGCCTTGCTGATTTTTGTGCCCGGCCTTGAATTGACCACCGCCTTTTTTGGGTGTTTATATGCAGGGGTTATTGCCGTTCCTGTCTACCCACCCATAAACCCCAAACTCCTCGAAAAAACGAAGCGCGTTGTTAAAAATTCCACCCCAAATATTATTTTGAGTACTGAAGAAAGTATCATTAAATTTGCCACTGGCGATGATGAGGAAAATTTTGCACAAACATCCAATAAACAAAGGTATTTTGAAAAATTACCTTGTCTTGCAACTGATAAACTACTCCCTGCAACTCTTGAGAATTGGCAGCAGCCCGCTTTAAATCGCGATGACATCGCCTTTTTACAATATACCTCAGGCTCAACCATGCACCCCAAAGGCGTGATGGTTAACCATGGCAATCTCCTGGATAATTTAGCCAAAATTTATCGCTCGTTTGGATTGCATGCTGATACCATTTTTTTCAGTTGGCTCCCCCCTTATCATGACATGGGTTTAATTGGCAATCTTCTTACCCCTATTTATGGCGGCTTATCGTTAGTGCAAATGACTCCTTTTTCTTTCTTGCAAAACCCTGTTTCATGGCTTAAAAATATTCAGAAATACAAAGCGACGTTTAGTGGTGCTCCTAATTTTGCCTATGACTATTGTGTAAAAAGAATTAAAGAGGAAAAAAAGGAAGGCCTCGACTTAAGCTCCTGGCAACTTGCTTTTAATGGGGCAGAACCCATCAAAGCAGAAACGATGGAGCGCTTTTATCAGGCGTTTAAAAACTATGGCTTTAAGAAAGAAGCCTTCTACCCCTGTTATGGTCTTGCAGAAGCAACGCTACTTGCAACAGGAGGTCCATTGGGCGTTAACTACCGTACAGTGCGCGTCGCGAAAGAACATTTTCAGGAAAACAAGGTACATTTTGTCGAGGAAGGCGAGCAAGGTTATACCTTAGTCAGCTCCGGGCAAACCATTCAAACGATTAAAATTGTTGATCCCGACACCCTGATTGAGTGCGGCAAGGACACCGTTGGTGAAATTTGGATAAACGGCCCGAGTGTCGCGGCTGGTTATTGGCAACAGCCTGAAGAAACAGAGCTCGCCTTTAAAGGCAAAATAGCAGATGACCCGAGCAATGTTGATTATTTGCGAACAGGCGATTTGGGCTTTATTCATGACGATGAGCTATACGTCACCGGGCGCATTAAAGATTTAATTATTCTTTATGGTAAAAATCATTACCCGCAAGATATTGAATATACGCTCCATCATTGTGCCTTTCATCATTTATTAGGTGATTGCGCGGCCTTTGTGATGACGGTGGAAAACGACTATCGGCTTACCGTTATGTGTGAGGTAAAAAACCGTTATCTGGAAAAAGCGGAACAAGAGTATCTTTTTAATTCAATTTTTGAAACCGTGTATCAACAACATGAATTGGAAATACATACGATTGTACTCATTCCCTCCAAAACCATTCCTAAAACAACCAGTGGCAAGATACGGAGAAATTTTTGTCGGCAACATCTCGGTAATAATACAATTCCCGTGATTGCAACCTGGCAATTAATGCTTGATGAGAAAAAGCCATGACGTTTCTTTCTAAAAATTACCCGGAAAAAATCGCCTTGACCTATCAGGGGGCCTCCATCACTTATAAAGCCCTTGATAATGAAATCAGAAAAATGGCGGTAATCCTGAACGAATTGCCCGAGGGAATTTTAGCTTTAACCGCAAGTTATGATAAAAGCTTTGTCATTCAACTTTTGGCAGCACTGCATAATAAACAGCCCGTTGCCATTTTTGCGAGTAACTGGTCTTTTGATGAGAGAAAAACAAAATCCGATTTATTAGGCAATGTTATTACTATAGATTCGCTGGGAGTTGTAGTTAGTTACACAGAAAGCAAACAGGCCATTAAACCTCATCCGCAAACAGCACTTATTTTATTTACAACAGGCAGCACCGGGCACACGAAGGCCGTTCAATTATCGATGCAAAATATTCTAGCCAATTGCCATGCTGTTATTAAAACGCTTGATTTCGCAGCCGCTCAGGCACAACTATTATTTTTACCCCTGTCTTATTCCTTTGGTTTATCAGGGCAGCTATTGCCCGGTTTAATGACGGGGTTAACCACTCGTTTGATTGAAAATTTCACCGATATAAAAGCGCTTTTTGAAACACAAGACGTGCCTCAAATGTGGAGTGGCGTCCCTTCGCATTGGTTTGCCATCGCAAAAATAGCCGCCAATTTTCCAAAAGCCGCCTTAAAAATTAGTCACGTTATTTCTGCAGGCGCCTCGTTAAATACGCCGTTGAAAGAACAATTACTGGCAACATTTCCCAATGCCGTAGTTTATAACAATTATGGCTTAACAGAAGCTTCTCCCAGAGTGCTGAGTTTATCCAGTCGTGACCCTGATTTTTTACACGAATTTACCGGCTATCCAGTAGGCGATTGGCAGCTAAAATTATCCGCTGAAAAAGAGCTTCTTATCGCAGGAAGCCAGGTTATGCTTGGCTATCTTGGCGAGGAGTCTTCTCAGAAAATCAATGACGGATGGCTATCTACAGGCGATTTGGCAGACATTAGCCCCCAAGGTCTTGTCAGTATTAAGGGGCGTTGCGATCATATTGTTAATATAGGTGGTGAAAAAATTAACCTTGCTGAAGTGGAGCTTGAAATTAAAAAGATAGAAGGACTAACAGAAGTTGCGGTTATTCCCGTTGCTGATGCCTTGTATGGTGTGCGCTTGATTGCCTTTCTGGAAAAGACTTCAGAGCAGTGTAGTGCGAAAGTCCGCGATCAATTTTCAGCACGAAAAATTCCGGGGCTTGTACACGTATTAAGTACCCTGCCCCGCCATAAAAATGGCAAACTGGATAGAGCCGCTTTAATGCCCATTGCTACCACTCTTATTAATAAGGATACTGCCAATGCTCGTTAGTCGTATTCAAAGTACATTAAAAAATGCGGGATTTTTCGAGGTTCCTGACGATAAAGACGCAAATCTTATCGACCTCGGCCTTGATAGCTTATTTTTGGCGCTCTGGATTATTGAACTGGAGCAGGAATTCAAGCTCAAAATTCCTGTCATTCCATTAGTAAAAGAGCGCTTTGAGTCAATAGCCGCTATTGAAAATTATCTAATTGAGCTGGGGGTTAAATGAATATCCTCATTACCGGTGGTTCGTCTGACATTGCACGTGCTATTGCCAAAAGACGCCTGAACCTCGGCGATAAAATTATTATCACTTGCTCCAGTGAAGAGCGCTTACAAAAAACATTGGCAGATTATCAGGAAAAAAATCTGGACGTCACAGGATTTGTCTATAATTTTTCAAATCCTGAAGGAAGTATTGACGCTATCACGGCGCTACTGAAAGAACCTGTTGACGCGCTTATTTTAAATGCATTTACCCGCGTAACCCGCTTTCGTAAATTACATGAAAGTCGGTATGAAACCACGCACGATTATATTATGCAAAATGTACAGGGAAACCTCTGGCTCCTTCATCGACTGCTACCTGGTATGCTGGCCAATAATTTTGGTCGCCTGATTTTTATATCAAGCATCTCCGCCATCACAGGCACCAGCCGCTATGGCGCCTATTGTGCTGCCAAAGCGGCCATTGAAGGGTTATTTTTAAATCTCGCGGTTGATTATAGCGCGGATAATATTTTGGCCAATATCGTGCGCCTTGGCACCTTTAAAACGGATCGCACCCGTTTGTTCTGGAAAAATGCCCAGTATCAGGAAAAAATAGCACAAATTACACCCCAAGGCGCTATGGGTGAGCCTGATCAAGCGGCCGAAGCACTAGACCCTTTATTATCCCCTACCTCTTTTATGACAGGCTCCGTCATCACCGTGAGTGGGGGCTTGCCGCTTGTTCGTTCAGAAGGGTTATTATCATGAATTTTTTTTTGGCGAAGACGGCTATCTACCTTAAAGGCCCAAGTTGCGCCTTGCCCGAAAAAACAATGTCTAATCAGGATGTTATTGACTGGATGGGGGCTCAGCAGAAGCCCGCGTTAATCAGTTTTTCAACAGGAATTCGTGAGCGCCGCTGGGTTGAGCAAGATGAAGCCTGCAGCGACCTCGCGATAAAGGCTGCTAATGCATTATTTGAGCAAAAGCCCGAGGAAAAAGAACACATCACGCAATTAATATTAGCCACTATTTCCGGTGATTATTTAGCCCCACCGACTAGCCCCTTGGTGCAACATCGTTTGGGTTTAAAAAATTGTGGCGCCTTTGATATAGGAGCGGCTTGCGCGGGTTTTGTGGTGGGATTACATACTAGTGCGGCCTTGGCACAGGCGACATCTGGCACCATTTTGCTGATTGCCGCCGAAATCCGTTCTAAATTTTTAGATAAAAATAATTTTACTACCAGTGTATTATTTGGTGATGGGGCTGCAGCTTGTCTTATCGGTCCTGATAAAAAAGACGCGGAATTTCGCTTTATTGCCTCTGCTTTATTTTCTGATGGCGAAGTAGGTGATGCCGTTTGTATACCCGCCGGTGGTTCACGTCTGCCCGCGGCAGCCTGTAGCGACGCGGCACAATTATTTATTCAAATGAAAGAGAGCACGGGTTTATTCGTCAAAGCGGTGAATGGCATGAGTAATTATGCCAAAGATTTTTTACAGCAATTAAATTTAACGCCCGACGATATTGACTGGCTTGTTCCTCATCAAGGAAACATGCATCTCGTGTTATCAGTCGCCAAACAATTATCAATAGCTCCTGAAAAAGTCATTAAAACCATTGATTATACCGGCAATACCTCGGGTGCCAGTGTAGGAATCGCCCTTGCGCATCTAATTAAGCATGCGCAAGTAAAAAATGGGGATAAAGTGTTACTGGTGGCTGCCGGAGGTGGGGGTGTTGCTGCTTGTGCCTTGCTGGAGTTGAGCTTCAGCCGGTAAGAAAAACCTGTCTCTTTCTGATACGCTGAAATCAGTACTTTGTTTTTCTTCACTTATCTCGTGAGAGGATTTCAGGCTCTTGAATTTTTTCTCCAATTTTTGTAATTTGATTTTAAAAGAAGCCTGCTCTACCTGAGTCTGTAATGCTGATAAAGATTGTATTTTAATATCAATATCACTTAGCAGTTTTTGACGTTTAATTTCATCTTCAGGGCTTGGTTTTTCCACGCCTAGCTGAAATAGATGTAATCGTAATCGACTCGCGCCCATTTTTGGTAACACAGAAATAGCTTTGCCGTAATCTATGATGTCGTTTTCACATAAAATATCGAATGCGATTACCGTGTCTTTATCAGCGATATCCATTTTCGTACCAACTAAATAAATTACAGCCTGTGGATTTTTTTCTTTTAATTGTTCAATTTCAGCTATAACCTTTTTTTCATCAAGGGAAGCCTTTGATAAATCCACACAGTAAATAAGAATGCGAAGATTCTGATGCTCACCGTCAATAGACGCATCCCAAAAATGAAAATTTGCATCCCATGTGTGCACATCGGCACATTCAATATCTAGAGGGCGAAGAGAAAGCTTCGCCGTGCGGGGATCTTCTATATATCTTAAAAAAGAGGTTTTTCCACTACCTTCCTCGCCAGCCACGATTACATTTACTAGTGCCATCTGCGCTACTCCTTTAAAGAACCAAATGTGCAAACATAAGGCATCATGAGAGATTTTGCAATTTATAAATGGCAATTGCTATATTAGGGTTTGTTGACAACTCACATCCTGCCTACGTGCCGCGGCTTGTCCGCGGCATCCAGTAGATCTCAATTATTGGCAAATTTCTTCATAAAGATCACGCCATTCGGGATTAAGTTTTTCGATTGGACGAAGACCGAGATACTATCGGAGAAGTTGAGCTACATGGGCAGCCATAAAAATGCGCATACCATAGCGACGAACATATTTTAATTTGACCATCTACTGGATGCCGCGGACAAAGCCGCGGCACGTAGGCGGGCTGTGAATTGTCAACAGACCCTAAGAATTTAGAGAGAGACTTAACAAGTGCGAGAGTTTAGTCTCTCTTAATGTCCGTGATCTATTTCTGAGTTAGCACGGAAATAACATAGATCCTTCTTCACAAGATGCATGAGATGAGATAGATCCTGCACATCAAAAGCGCTTGTTGCTATATTAGTGCTTGTTCGAGTTTTTTCTCTTCTGATACTGAAGGCTGCCCTTTATCAAGTGAGAAAAACGCATTGCGATTCGAATTATCAGAAGCGCTCCCTTGTTCTTTTTCACGCGTTTGATTAAGCTTCCAATCAACAAATTTTTGCTGCAGTTTATCAAGCTCCACTTGAGAAAAATTAACCATCACTTCAGAGCGTATTTCTTTTAAAATTTTCAGCTGCTCATCAAGCTCATTTAACAGTTGGTCACGTATAGCTGGAATGGGTGGATTCTGTATTTGCGGAGCAGGATTAAATAAGCTATCGAGTAACTCAGAGACACCTATTTTATCTTTAGCAGAGGTAATATTAGGTTTAATATTTAATTTGTAACTTAACTCTATAAATAACTCTAATGACTTAGGACGGGCAATATCGCTTTTGGTACCCACTAAATTAATGAAAGTCTCGTATTTTTGTTGGTATTGTTCAATATCTGCAATTATCTCAGCTTGATCAAGAGGCCTGGATAAATCAATGCAATATAGGACAATGCTCGCATCATGATAAAACAAGTAGTCGAAATCATCATTAAAATAACGAGGATCACTAGCAGTCTCCCAAAGCTGTAATACCTCATTATCCCTGCTCACTTGTATAAAATCAGCGCCAAAAGTTTTACGATGCTCGAGAGAAAATTTGCTCTCTGAATTTTTAAGTTGTTTAGAAAGAGCCGTTTGTCCACTGGCCATCTTATAGCTAAACATCACCGCTCTTATTAACGTCTTTCCCATTGATTACTCCACACAAAGAACCGAATGGACAAATATAATTCATCATGTTAATTTTTACAACTTTTAAGTAGGCGATCGGATTACAGTATTAACGACTACTCTCTATTTGAAAGCTTAGAAATACCCTTGGTGAAGCGCGAGCACGTCGCTTGTTATTGGCTCTTCACGAAAGAAGAAAAATCTATTGCGTTTCAAATCGTCTTTCCCATTAATTTCTCCGCACGAAGAAGTGGGTGCACAAATATAAATCCTTGTGGGCACGTCGCTATCGCTCCTTTGCCCACCCTACGCA
>JAUXWR010000245.1 GCA_030680075.1 Legionella sp. | reverse complement strand
TGCTGCTTCTGTCGGGAACTGTCCATTATCGGTTCGATCAGCAAGTCCTCGAAAACGTCCTCGGGAATAGCGTGCAAACATCAGATGAACTATTGCATAGTCTAGCGACACTGCAATATCAATTCATAATTGCACAAATTCAATCGGGGCATCAGAGCGTTATGCGGCTGCGTCAAGTGGTAGTGGGGCTCGTTTTCCTCGCGGTATGCATCTTTTGGGTAACCGCTCTCGTCAAGCGCCTGCCGTATCTCGACCAAATACCCGTATTCGACGCCGATGTGACAACTGCGGCGGCCAGTATGTGGTTGCGCTTCTGGTGGAATGAGGGCGCCCTGCAAATGTGGTTCGCCACACCGCGCTCACCATTGTCGATAGAAACGCCGACACTGGTGGCTCGCACGCTCTACGAATCCTGGCCGCCGGGAGCCTTCGTTCCAATTTACTTCCTCGCCAAGCTCTTCGGCATCGAACCAAGCGTTCCGCTCGTGAACTGGTTCAACGTTGTCATGAACGGTGTGATAGCCTTGGCTGTGGCGTTTGCCGCCTACAATATCGCCCGCCTGGCCCGCGTCGGTCCGGTCGTCGCCGGCTTCATTGCGGTCGGTGTTTCGGTGCCGACACTACGGCCACCGGGCATTGTCTACATATTTTCGCAGGTCTACGACGTAGTAACAGCTGTGTTGCCGTACTGCGCAATCTTCATCCTTCTCGAAGTACTTTCCTATCGGGCGACATCGCGTCGCGATCGAAATATATTCTTGACGCTGCAGCTTGTGATTATCTATCTCGCCTTCTTTGTGGATTGGTTATCATATTCCCTGTTTGTCTTCTGGCTGTTGACTCGACTGACGGCCGGCGGGCTGAAGCTGGAGAGCCGCTGGACGAGGCTGCAACTGGCTGGGCTGCTGCTGATGCCGCTCAGCGCATTCTCGGCCTATCTGGTTTGGAGATTTTTTTCGCCGGGTTCGTTATTTCAAAGAGAGGGCTTTTCATCATCCGTTGGGCAGTTGTTGGAGAAAATTGGCCAAAGAATGAACCTGACGCATCACAGCCCGATCACCGGCTTCGCCAATACGTTTGTCGAGATACACGCGAATTATTACTCTCCGAACGTCCTTTTACTAATCGCGGGATCGACGCTGGCAACCGCCGCGATGTGCGCTGTTCTGTGGTACCTTCCCAAAAAGGACGCGGATCGACGATCCGTCTTCGCGATCACCGCCATGCTCGGACTGGTCGTCGTTCCGTTCTACGGTCATATGTTGCTGTTCTATCAGCACACCGCGATCCATCAGTGGGCCGCCTCAAAAGCGCTGTTTGCCTACGCCCTTATTCCACTCGCGCTGCTTCCAGCCAGTGCATTCCTCGCCTCTCGAATTCTCTGCGCGCATTTCGGTAGAGCCTGGCTACTTCGCCTCGGTAACGTGGTCGTCGCGGCGTCAGCCGCCGTTGGCTTCTTCAGCTATGCCTACGCGATCGGGCCGCGCGATCATCCGCCACTGGCGGGTCGAGTCGATCGTAACACGTATTTGATGTGGGATGAGATTGGACGGAACACCGCTTTTCAGGACGTTGTCGTGTCCCCGACATTGGAGGCGCCGGCTTTGAGTACGGCAGTCGGCGTGTCGAACAAGCGGGTTTACCGCGCCAAGGACTTTGCAGAGGCAGACACGGTCGTCGAAAAGGTCTGCGGAAATTTCAATCTCGTTGTCGTCGTGCCGCAAGGCGCAGAGTTCGGCGACTTCGCCTCGCGCAAGCCTGCGGAGACAATCAACACCGGCCGAATCCGATTGCTGAGATTTCCGGACTATCGAGGAAGGGCGATCGGCTGCTGATGGTCGCAATACACCGGCTACCTGGTTGCCGACCCTAGCGCGGCCCTGAAATTTCGCCCTACACATTCGGATCTCGCGAGGATCGTTCGAACCGCCTGGGTCTGGAACCGGACGGCTCATCCGCTGAAGGCGGCCAAGCGACGGGACGCCGGGTGCACCGTGCGGCTCGCTGCGTCAGCCGACGTTATCAAGACCAAATGCTAAGCTTTTTGGTGGGCTACTTTGCTCAGTAAATTGACCATTTGGTAGGATCGCTTTTCATGTCATATTCGATGCGCGCGAGATGAGCATATGCCGAATGAGACATGGGAGCCGGACCCGAGGGACATCCTGATTGACCGCGTTCGGCGCGGCGAAGTGACCCCAGATGAGGCCGAAGCGGAGGCCGCGCGTCAAGGGTTTGGACCGCTTGCAACCCAACCAAATTCTATTGAATTTGATCCGAAGAATATGCCGTGGTGGACACTGCCAATGGCTCTGGCTTGGATAGCTTGGCGAACCGAGCAGCAGGTTCAGAAACATTGCGCCGAGTACCGGGAAAACTATCTGCAATGGTTTCCCGGATCGTGGAGTGTCCCGCACGATAATGGCACAAAGTTCAAACAAATTGATGGGTATGAACTGAAGGCTTTGCGCCGATCCACGACCGCGCGACTTGCGCTGTCGGAGCTGTACTTGAGTTCGATTGACGGGCTGCCGCCAAGTACCCAAATGACGATCACCAAGGCAGAAAAGCTGCTCGTGGCAGCGCTGGCCGGCGGAAAACTTGTTGCGGTTGCGAAAGACGATCGCGGCGGCATCGTAGACATTCCGCAAAGAGAATGGCCCTACCTCAAGGTGTACGAGGAACAAGAGCAAGACGTTCTTAAACGTCATCCCACGGACCGACAGGCCGCTTTCACAGATGTAAAGCTGAAGCGAGATGACCTCCGGCGGCTTTGGCAGGAATTTCTTGTTGAGCCTTACATGATCGAGCCAATGATGCGGCAAGGGACGGCAGGTTACGTTCCTTTGTGCGCTGTACTGCACTGGATCATGACCACCGGCGGTAGCGAGACGAGAAATCTAGACGATATCGATGCCTGGACCGGAAGCGTCGATCGGTTGCTTCCATTGATCTCGACAAGCGAAATCCAGATTCTTGGCCGACCTAACTCCGGCGGATCAGCGCAGCCGATAGAGAACCACGTGTTTGCGGATATTTTAATTTCTCACCCCCTCCGGGACTCGTTCTCCCTAATCGGCGGCGACAACCCATGGATAAGCTGTACCCCCTACGTTGATGAACAGCACTGGAAAGCCGACTTTAATGATCAGCTATTTTTGTCAAGGTCGGGACCCGCCGCCTGGACGCATTTGCAGGTAAAGAAATCCGATGTTCTGCAGGAGATTCAATTTATCGAAACAGCAACTGAAAGAAAGATTGCCTACGAGACCGGCGCCCCCGGTCGGCCGACTTCGATGCAGCTCGTTCGTCGAGAGTTCGACGCGCGGCATGAAAAAGGGCTGACGGCTCAATCGATCACCCAGGAAGCCGCTGCCCTTTCGGAATGGCTCAGCAAAACCCACCCTGAAGCCCCACCAGTAAAGCCAAAGACCATCAAGAACCAGCTGGCTGAAGCGTATAGAAACCGGGTCAGCGCCCAAAAATAAAATATTGGGCGAATATCGGGCGCTTTATCGGGCGCGACCAATCTAGCAATTCTCCAGCGTCCGCCGCGATTCGTGCGGACGACAACGGAGATTGCAGCATGAACGACACTGCCCCGAACCTGCAGCGCGAAGGACTTTCAATTTCTGAGGCCTGCACAATGGCCGGGATCGGCCGCACGAAAATCTATCAAGCCATTGCGTCGGGTGAACTTGTGGCCCGCAAGTACGGCAAGCGCACGATCATTCTGCGACAGGATTTGCAGGCGTTCCTCGCGGCGCTGCCGGTGGTCGCATGATGACGCCGGCGGCTGTCGCAGCCAGCTATCGCACCGAAACGATCTCTTCAATGGTGGACGATTGAACGTGGCGCGATATCGTCCCGACCGGCGGCGGATCAAAATTCATCGGAGTTACACGGTTGATGAGGCCGCGCAGACCTTGGGAACCGCCAAGGGCACGATCCGGCGGTGGCTCAAGAAAGGTCTTGCCCTGGTGGATGCGCGAAAGCCCGCCCTTATCCGAGGGCTCGACCTGGCGGCATATCTAAGCGCAAGGATCAAACCCAAACAGCCCTGCCCGCCCGGTCACTGCTATTGCGTCAAGTGCAAGGCACCCAAGGAGCCCGCTGGTGCGTTCGCTGAATACATCATGATCAGCGCCACCTCTGGCAACCTGCGGGCTGTCTGCCCCAGCTGTGAGAGCCTGATGCACCGTCGGACATCGAGGGCTCATCTTGAGCAACTCCGCGGCAAATTGGACGTGACCATCGTGGAGCGCATTGCACGCATAGATGATAGCCACCGCCCCTCCTCAATTGAACACTAGACGGGAGCAAGAACCCCTTGGGCAAATTCAATCCTGTGAATGAGCGGATTAAGCACCGATACCTCGCGTTCCTGAGCGATGCGAAACGCCTTTCTGAGGACAGTGTCGATCAGGTCGCGTCAGCGCTGACTGACTTTGAAACGTCGACCAGCTTTCGGGAATTTGGTCAGTATCGTCCAGAGCAGGCGCAGAGCTATAAGCGACGACTCGCCAAGGCGACGAACTCAGCAACGGGACGGCCTCTCGCAAAGGCAACGGTGTCCTCCCGCCTAGCGGCCCTGAAAGCGTTTTTCCAGTGGCTGGCGCAGCAGCCCGGCTTCCGATCCCGGCTCGTTTACTCCGATGCCGAATACTTTAACGCTTCCGCCAGTGACGAGCGAATCGCCAAAGCGGTTCGGGAGCGGCCCGTGCCGAGCATCGCACAAATCCGGCATGTCCTGGCCTCGATGCCCGCCAGTACGGACATCGACCGGCGCAACAGAGCCCTGATTGCCTTTACGCTGTTGAGCGGGGCACGGGACAATGCTATCGCCTCCTTGTCACTTAAGCACATCAATCTGGCGACTCGAACTGTTCATCAGGACGCGAGGGAGGTGCGGACGAAAAATTCGAAAACGTTCACGTCGACGTTCTTCCCCGTGGGCGGTGACATCGAAATGATCGTGGCGCAATGGATTAATTATCTTGAGACTGAGTGCCTTTGGGGGCCAGACGACCCGCTGTTCCCAGCAACCGAAGTGGCGCTCGGAGCGAGCGGGCATTTTGAAAACGCGGGGTTGGCTCGCAAGCACTGGAAGAACGCTGCTGCAATCCGCGCGATATTTAAAAACGCTTTCCCGAGAGCTGGTTTGCCCTACTTCAATCCACACAGTTTCCGCAACACCTTGGCGACGCTGGGTGAGAAGATTTGCCCGACCCCCGAGGCATTCAAGGCTTGGAGCCAAAACCTCGGTCATTCCCACGTACTCACGACATTCACGAGCTACGGAGCGGTTGCAGCGAGCAGACAGACGGAAATCCTAACGGGCTTGGCAGCAGCCCCTGAAATGGAGCGAGACCGGCCGGCGGTCTTCACGCTCGATCCATACCAGATGAACAAGCTGCTTCAGCATATCGAAGCTGCGGCCGGCCAAAAAGCGGCCAAAAGTATCCCTGAAGTCCAATAAGGTGTTGGATTTGTACTGCTCTGGCCGCACGCAAAGTAGGCCGATGGATATTGGCGGGGTTTCGGTAGTACGCCGACGACCGCGTGAGCGCTCTCGAATCGCCCGATAGCTGTTAGCCGACATCGAGCGCAACCGAGCGAGTGTTCCTGCGATCGGCGTCACGTTACAATACCAGCCTGGCCAGCAGGCGGGCCCGACGCGTCCTGTGAAAGCCAGGAACGTGTGAAAGTCGGGACTGGGGACGAATTTGGGGGCCAACTCGTCGTC
>JAUXWR010000233.1 GCA_030680075.1 Legionella sp. | reverse complement strand
ATCCAGACACCGTTCGCCGCATGGGAATTGGTTGCGTGGGTGCGTTGACGCCGATCCTGATCAACGTCCTGATTGTCGATCTCCAAACCACTCTTTCGAATGTTACCTTAGTTTCCGTTGTCTTCTACCTCATCCGTGTGGCCGCCCTGTGCGGCGCAGCTTGCATAGTGATTTTTCTCAATAGCGACGAAGTGCGGCCCGTCAAATTATTCCAGCTCGGCGTCGCCGCTCCGGCCTTGTTGACGGGCATGATCAATGGTGCGGTGATTGCCAAAGGCAACGGTGCGCCGCCCGTGGCAAGCCCGCCTGCACAGTCGATGTTGTATGACGGACCTGGTATCGAGCGAATATCCTTCATGCCGTCTTTTGTAAACGCGGCTTATGCGCAGCCCGTCGCGCAAGACGTTGCGGTTGAAGATTGTACCAAGGCAAAGCAGGCTACGTTCACGCAGCAGGCGCTCAAAGGCCTTTTGGGTCTGCAGCCGGACAATCAGTGGTATGTCGTTGTTGGATCAAACCCGACGGCCCAAAGTGCGACCGGCGATGCCGTGTTGCTCAATCGGCGCTATGTTGGAAAATTCACCGCGAAGGTTTGCGCTCCGGCCGGGAGCAGCGACGGTCGCTTTCGTGTCGTGATCGGCGAAGGCATGTCCTATGACAGCGCGTCCAAGCTGCGTGCAGATGCCGTCGCCGCCGGACTTCCCGGAGATGCGTGGGTGTGGAATCCGCTGTTGGCGACGCGATAGGAAAGTCAGATTTAACTGCGCTAGCCCCACGGCCCTTTGCCACCTGCCGGACCCAATGGCGATTCGCCCGGCAAAAACGGTTTGCCGCTGTCGGGCGAAGGATCGCTCCAAGGCCCTTGTGCGGGAGCACCGTCGGGTGGCGGCGGTTCGATCTGCGGCACTTCGCCGGGCGCATCCAAAGCCAGCGGGCCCGGATCGTGGCCGCCGGCGAATTCCACCAGCGCCGCCACGCGATTGTCGACCGACGGATGGGTGGCGAAAATATCGGCAAAGCCCGAGCGCGGATTGTCGATGCACATTTCCATCACCGCGGAATTGGCGCTCGCCAGTTCGCCGCGGTTCTCGATTCTGCGCAGCGCCGAGATCATGGCGTCC
>JAUXWR010000210.1 GCA_030680075.1 Legionella sp. | reverse complement strand
ATCCAGAACGACATCCTGAAGGAGTACGCCGCCCGGGGAACGTACGCCTTCCCGCCGAAGCCCTCGATGCGCCTCATCACCGACATCTTCGGCTTCTGCGCCGAGAACGTCCCGCGCTGGAACACCATCTCCATCTCGGGCTACCACATCCGCGAGGCGGGCTCGACGGCGGTGCAGGAGGTCGCCTTCACGCTCGCCGACGGTGTCGAGTACCTCTCGGCCGCGGTGAAGGCGGGTCTCGACGCGAAGAGCATCGCGCCGCGCCTGACGTTCTTCTTCAACGTCCACAACGACTTCCTGGAGGAGATCGCGAAGTTCCGCGCGGCGCGCACGCTCTGGGCGCGCCTCCTCTCGGAGCGTTTCGGCATCGACGACCCTCGCTCGCAGGCGCTCCGGTTCCACGCGCAGACCGCGGGCTCCACCCTCACGGCGCAGCAGCCGGACGTGAACGTCGTCCGGGTCGCGATCCAGGCGCTCGCGGCCGTTCTCGGCGGGACGCAGTCGCTCCACACGAACTCCCGCGACGAGGCCCTCGCGCTCCCGACGACCGAGGCGGCCCGGCTCGCGCTCCGTACGCAGCAGGTCATCGCCTACGAGACGGGCGTCGCGCACGTGGCGGACCCGCTGGGCGGCTCCTGGGCCGTGGAGGCCCTGACGGCCGAGATCGTCGAGCGGGCCTCGGCCCTCATCTCCCGGATCGACGAGATGGGGGGCGCCCTCGCCGCCATCGAGGCGGGGTACTTCCAGCGCGAGATCCAGGAGGCGGCCTACCAGGCGCAGAAGGCGATCGAGTCGAAGGAAGCCGTCGTCGTCGGCGTGAACGAGTTCACGCTCGAGGAGGAGACCCCGATCCCGACGATGACGCTCGACCCCGAGGTGGAGCCCGAGCAGGTGGCCCGCCTTTCAGCCTTCCGGGCCCGACGGGACGCCGGCAGGGTCGGGAGGCTCCGGGCTGACCTCGTCGCGGCGGCGCGGGAAGGGCGGAACCTGATGCCCCCGATCGTCGAGGCGGTGGACGGGAACGTCACCCTCGGCGAGATCGTCGAGTCGCTCAAGACGGTCTTCGGAGACCACCGGGACACGGTCGGGCTCTGAGGAGAGGGCCGCGGCTCCCG
>JAUXWR010000209.1 GCA_030680075.1 Legionella sp. | reverse complement strand
CGCGCCGCCGCCGCGCTCGCGGGTGACGGCGCGCTGGCGGGTGTCACCATCGTGTCGCCCAAGGGCTTTGGGGTTTCGATTGCCGAAGCGCTCCACCGTGAATTCCTGCGCTACATGTTCGTTGCGTCGCTGGTGATCCTGGGCGTCGTCGCCCTCGCGTTTCGCGGAGCGCGCGACCGGCTCCTCGCCCTCGTGCCGGTGTTCACCGGCATGATCTTCATGTTCGGCGTCATGGGGGCGCTCGGCATGAAGATCAATCTCTTCAACATCATCGCGACCGTGCTTATCATCGGGCTCTGCGTCGACTACGGCATCTTCATGGTCTCCCGCGTCGACGGCGAAGCCGATTCGGCAACATCGCGCGCGGTTCTCGTCTCTGGCCTGACGACCATCGCCGGTTTCGGCGTACTGGCGATCGCCAGACACCCGGCTCTCCAATCCCTGGGGCTGACGGTGCTCCTGGGTTTCGGGGCAGCCGTGCCAGCCGCGCTGTTCGTTATCCCCGCCCTGCAGCGGAAGAAACGCTCGTGAGAACTCGGACAAACCCCCTTCATCCCCCGTGGGTGGCACTACTCGTCGTCGTGCTGCTCGGCGGCTGCGCATCCGCCCCGCGGCGGGAGGGGCCCTCGGCCGCGCCGCCAGCGTGGCTGGCTGAGCCCGCGGTCTGGCGGATCAGGCAGGTGGTCCTGATCGAATTGGGCGAGATGAAGTTCCCGATGCAGGGACTGCTCGAGCTGGACACTGCGGCGGGCACCGTGCGCCTGGCGGCGCTGGACGACTTCGGGGTCACGCTGTTTCGCCTGACGACAACCCGCACCGACGAACGCGTCGATTTCATCCTGCCGCTGGTGCCGAGCGGCGCGGAAGTGACCCATTCCGTTGCCACGAGCCTCCGGAGGATCTACCTCGATCCGGGCCGCGCCACTCCCGGTGCGAAGGGGCTTTTTCTCGAGCCCGGCCCCGAAGGCACCGTCGCGTCGGCAAGCCCGCGCGGGGCCGGTGTCTGGAGGGTTTGGTATGATGAATATGGCGAAGTGGGCGGCGTACCGGTCCCGCGTTCGATCCGCTACAAGGAACGGGGCGGCGCCAGCCTGACGATCAAACAGGAGAGCGTGAAGCGTGTCGACGAGTGATCTGACCGAGGCGATCCGCGCCGCCTCCGTCGGCGACATCGAGCGCCGAGCGGACGGTTCCGTCCGCCAGCGCTACGTATTCAACGCTGATTTCCCGGGCTTTTCGGGTCACTTCCCGGGACGGCCGATCCTCCCGGCGGTGCTCCAGATCATGGCGGCGAACCAGCTTGTCGAGGCGGCGACAGGCCAGCGGCTGTGCTCGGCCGCGATCGAGCGGGCCAAGTTCGTGCTCCCCATTGTGCCGGGAGCCGTTGTCGAGATCACGTGCCGTCGCCTTTCCGGAGCCACCGCGGACCACTGGGAGACGCGAATCGACTCCGACAGACAGGCGGCGGCCTCGTTCTTTCTGACGCTGCGCGAGTCGGCAGCCGGCGCATGAAAAAGCCCTATTTCCCCGGCCGGGAGGGGGATCCCCCTCCTCTGCGGACCATCGTGCGGCGCCAGGTCCGTTTCGAGGAAGTCGACCCGATGGGCATCGTCTGGCACGGGCGCTACGTGGGGTATTTCGAGGATGGCCGGGTGGCCCTCGGCAGCCGCTACGGCATCGGCTATGAGGATTTCTTCCGCCACGGCGTGCCGGCCCCCATCAGGAAATTGCAGATCGACTACCTGGCGCCGTTGCGCTTCCAGGAGGAGTTCGAAGTCGAGGCGATCCTGCACTGGTCCGATGCCGCCCGTTTCGACTTCGAATTCCTCATTCGTGGCAGCGACGGTAGTCTGGTGGCCACCGGCTGCTCGGTCCAGCTGATGCTCGACATGGCAGGGGAACTTCTGCTGATCCCCCCGCCTTTCGTGAGCGCACTGCGGGAGAAGTGGCAGGCGGGAAC
>JAUXWR010000203.1 GCA_030680075.1 Legionella sp. | reverse complement strand
GGGGAGCGAAATCGCGCGCATCCGCCGCGCGAAGTGCAGCCAGGTAGCGATCGCGCGCCTCGCCCGCATGCTCCAGGTCATCCCCTCCCCAGGAGAACGGCTTTGCGTCATTCGACTCGAGGAGAAGATTGGTGAGCAGCCGCGCGTGGCGGCCGTTGCCGTTGGGAAACGGGTGGATCCATACCAGTCGGTGGTGGAAGCGCGCCGCGATTTCATCCAGCGGTGCCACCGTTGCCGCGAGCTGGGCCCGGGTGCTCTCGAGGAGCTTGCGCACTTCCACCGCGATGCCCAGAGGTGCGATGCCGATGTTCTTCTCCGTTCCCCGGTAGGTGCCTGCCCATTTCCAGGTACGCCCGAACATGCGCCGGTGCAGCTCGCGCAGGAACGCGTCGTCGAGCGGATCGCGCCGGCGCGCGGTGGACCGCGCCCAGCGTTCGCCCTCCAGGATGTTGTCCGCCTCCCACTCGTCCAGCTGCTCGCGCGACGTGATGTGTCCCGGCAGGAGGCCCGCGGCTTCGTTGGCGTCGATTGGGGTCGCGCCCGCGGCCATGCGCTACTCCCAGAGCCGGCGCGGGCTGCCCGCGAGCAGCGCCTGCGCGTGGCGCTCAAGTTGCCGGCGCTCACGCTCCCCGGACAGTCCCTGTTGCTCCAGCCGCATGCTGTGCGAGACGGGTGCGAGTTCCTTGCGCGCGACTTCCAGCGCGCGGGCGCGGCGCAGATCGGTGGCCGAGCCTTCTTCGGGGACGATCGCGTAGGTGACGCGGCAGCCCAGCGCGCGAGCGAGCTTGTCCAGGCTCGCGAGCGTGATCGTGCCTTTCGCTTCGCTGCGCTCCAGCGTCGCGATGGTTTCGCGCGAGACGCCGGCGCGGCGCGCGAGCTGGCCCGCGCTCATGCCGAGGGCCTCGCGCAGGGCGCGGATCCAGCCTTTGGGCGGGCGCGTCGCGGCGGTGCCGTAGGTGGCGAGGGCCTCGTCGAGTTGTTCGAGGGCGAGGGTTCGGAAGTCGGCCTTGGTTGGCATGATTGTGTGTCTATAAACACCGTTAATGGTTAATTATGGTGTCTATAAACACCTATTGTCAAGGTCCCCCGATTGCCGCCGCGCGGGTCGGTGCGATCCCGGCGGGCGCGCCCACAT
>JAUXWR010000196.1 GCA_030680075.1 Legionella sp. | reverse complement strand
GAACGCCGCCGCTGTCGGGACTCCCGCCAGGTCGAGCGCCTGACCCGGCTGCGCCGCACGACCGGACGCTCGTACTTCCTGCCTGAGACACGCTGCCGGACGACCATGGTGACGCGATGAAGCTCCTGTTCACCCCCGGCGGGGACGGTATCGGCACGCTCGTTCTGTCGAATCCGCCACACAACACCTTCGACCGGCCGCAGTTCGCCGAGCGCCAGCTGGTGGAGCGCGTCCTGGACCACCCGGGCCAGAAGGCGCTGATCCTCCAGGGCTCGGGCAGGCACTTCTCGCACGGAGCCGATCTCGAAACGCTGCGGGAGCAGCTGCGTGGCCCGGCATTTCAGCGCGAACTGGACCGCGGGAAGGAACTCCTCGCTCATATTGCCGACGCTCCGATTCCGGTTCTCGCCCTGATCCGCGGCGGCTGCCTCGGCGCCGGCCTCGAGATTGCCCTCTGCTGCCATTTTCGCATCGCCGCAACGAGCAGCCTGTTCGGTTTCCCCGAGGTCGAACTGGGCCTCATTCCGGGATTCGGGGGCCCGCTCTTCCTCGATGGTGTCGCCACGCGGCGGGCCGCCGTGGACTTGCTGCTTTCGGGCCGCATGATCGGTGCGGCGGAAGCACACAGTCTTGGCATCGTTGATCGGGTGTGCGCCCCAGCTGCCCTCGACCAGAGCGCCCGCGACTACCTTCAGGGTCTGGTGGGCAAGCGCACCGTGTCCCAGGTCCGCGCCGTCATGGAGTCGCTCCGCAACGCCCGGCGGCTACCCCTGGCCGAGGCGCTGCGGCGCGAGACGCAGCTGTTCATGGGGGTGGCGCGTGGGGAGTGATGGGTCGCCACGACTGGTTGTCGAGCCGGATGGCGGAATCGCCCGTCTCGTTCTCGACGCCCCGCCGCGCAACGAAATGGACCGGGGCTTTTTTTACACCCTCGCCGCGCTGGTCGGGTCACTCGCAGGCCTTCCGGTACGGGGGCTCGTGGTCCACGGCGCGGGCCGTCACTTCTCGTCCGGGGCTGAAATCAACGCGTTGAAGGATGGTCTGTCCGGCGCGCAGCCGGCTCTCGCCGCGTCCGCACTCCTCGCCGCTACCTCCAGTTTCCAGGCAATCGCGGCGCTGCCGTACCCCACCGTGGCG
>JAUXWR010000193.1 GCA_030680075.1 Legionella sp. | reverse complement strand
GGTTTTGGGCGGATGTTTGCCGTTGACCCAAACCCCTGTGATGAGCTGATAAAGAATGACAGCGATGGCGTAGATATCTTCAGCCGCAGCGAGGGGCTGATCCTTGATCTGTTCCGGGGATGTATATAGCGGCGGATATTTGCTGAGTTTGCGAGCGGGCTGTGCACCGACAGGCTGCGCGTTTGCAATGCCGCCGACGAGGATCCCGCCGCGTTCGTTGATGCGGATACATTCGGGTGCAAGGTTGTGATGCACATGGTTTTGATTGAGAAGCGCTTCAAGCGCGCCGCAAATTGCCCTAGCGTAGACGAGAGCCTCCTCCACGCTGACGGGGGCTTTTTTAAGCACATCCCACAGGGATGGACCGTCCACCCATTCTTCGAGCAGAAAGGCAAGCGTTGGTGTTTGATATACCCCCAGGTATTTGGTTAAGTTTGGATTCAGGATATTTTGAAGCTTGGTGGACTTTGTTTCGAGTTCCCTGACGGCTTCAGCGTTCTCAGAGATCGTTTTTGAGAGCAGTGTGAGCGCAAGATGCCTGTTGTTGCGTTCATCCATTGCGCGGTACAACCTGCCAAGCGGCGTGAGTGTGATAAATTCTTCAACGTGGTATTGGTTAAGAAGGATTTTTCCTGTAATGGAGGAAGACATTTTTATCTGTAGCGGTCACAATGCCCATGCCAGCATCAGACCAAAGATGGCGATAATCAGCCCGAAGTGCAGGAAGATATTGCTGAAGGCAAGCGGGCTGAAAGGAAAGACGAATTGTATAACGAGGTTCATGACAATGAGGACCAGGCCGATGGTAGGGAGCAGCCCCTTGCGGCGCGCCAGGTAATCGGACAGGAAATCCAATAGTCTTGAGATCATACTTCCTCCAGGTCGCTTTCTTCGATATCTTCAGGGGTTTCCTCGGCCTGCTTTGCGTCCATGTGCCAGGGGGAAAATTGTGCCAGAAGCCTGCCGGGAATGCGTCCCTGCATGACCACGCCGCCGCGTTCATGTTCCACACGCTCCACCTGCCCGAGTTCGTGAAAGAGTGAGATGAGC
>JAUXWR010000192.1 GCA_030680075.1 Legionella sp. | reverse complement strand
GATCGACGCCTTCGATCGTCGAAAGATCAGCTTGAATCGCGACAACGCTAGCGCCTCGCGCTTGGAGACTTGCGGCGGCGTCATATATGCGCGCCTTGTTGGATGCGATTGCGACATCAAAGTTATTGACGACGCAAACTTGCGCCAGTTCGAAGCCGATGCCGACTGAAGCGCCGGTGACGACCGCAAGCGGACGGCCGCTGGAAGTATGATCCATTACGCTCTCCTTTAGGGGATACATACAACCTGTTTCTGAACTGGCTCCCCCGTCGACATCGACAATAGGCGCGCGCATTTTTCCTTTCGTTCGTCGGCTATCAAGCCTGCTCTAAGGCGACGCCAAAGGTCCGCATCAAGGCATCCCAACGCGAGCGAACGGGCGAACGACCTGCAGGGTAGGGCGCGCGCTTTCGGCGCTAAAATACTTCGAAGAGACAGCGCAACAAACATCGGCGACGCTCCGCTTGCCGGTATACGCGCGCGACTTAGATGCAATGACGTTGACGGCCGAAGGCGCTGGTTTTCAACTGGGGCTCACAATGATCCTGCGGAAAAAAATACCTTTTCTTCTGTCACTTATCCTAGCGTTCGCGCTTGTGCGCGCTCCCTGCCACGCGCATGCGGCTCTGATCTCGGCTTCGCCTCAGGATGGCGCAACGGTTCCAAGCGGAGAAGTCGTCATTCAGCTTCGGTTCAATAGCCGCATCGACTCGAAGCTTTCGCGTCTCACGCTTCTCAAGGCCGCAGATCAAAGCGTCGTTCAGGCTCTCGAAACGAGCCCCGTATCAGAGGGCCTAAAAGCGAGAGCGCCGGACTTGGGGGCGGGCGCGTATACGCTCGAGTGGCAAATCCTGAGCCTTGACGGCCACCTGACACAAGGCAAGCTTAATTTTCGCGTGGAACGCTGAAGATGCAATCTTTCATCGCGTTGTACGGTTTCTTGGACCTCGTGCTGCGCGCATATCTCCTCGCGACGCAATCGATCGTCGTGGGCGGCGTGGCGTTTCTGACGCTCGTTCTGTCTCCTCTTGACGGGAAGCTAGACGTCGAGGAGGCGTCCATCGCGCGACGTTGCCTTCGCATTCTTTTTTGGAGCTGCTGTGCTTCGGTCTTCGGCGAGATCGTTGCCGTGGGCGTGCTGACGGCGATGCTCGTCGGAAC
>JAUXWR010000230.1 GCA_030680075.1 Legionella sp. | reverse complement strand
GGTATGACATTCGTTGCGGGATTCCTTGCCTCCCATCTCAGCACAAGTGTAATGTCCGGCTCGAACAGGTTGGGACCGACTCAACCGGAGGGAGTTCTGGACGTGGAGAGTACGTATTGGACCAGGCGTCCCGTGGGGCGCCGAACCGTGATCCGGGGCGCCAGCCTCGGGGTCGCAGGCCTCGCGGGTGCCGCCCTGATCGGCTGTGGTGGTGGGGATGACGCGGCGACGGCAACGCCGGGCGTCGGTAACGTCCTGGACGCGACCGCGGTCGCGACGCAGGCGCAGTCCACGCCGGTACCGGCGGATCAGGTCCGCACCAAGCCCGGCGCCTACGACGGCCCGGTACCGCCGTCCCCGGCCGAGTTGGCCCCCGCCGTCAACGCCAAGCGTGGCGGCGTCCTGAAGTGGCTCTACCTGGACCCGCCGCGCTTTGACCTGTCGCGGACACTGTCCTGCACGATCTTCCACACGCTGACGTACACCTCGAACCGCCTCACGCGGGCGAAGGAGGGTGCGACCGCCGACCCGTACCGCGCGGAGATCGAGCCGGATCTGGCCGAGTCGTGGGAAGCGCTCGATGGTGGCCAGAAGTTCATCTTCCACCTCCGCAAGGGCGTGAAGATGCACAACGTGGCGCCGGTGAACGGCCGCGAGTTCACGTCTGACGACGTGCGCGGCACCGTGGACATCTATCTCAACGGCTCGCAGAAGGACGTCTTCAACGTCGTCGACTCGCTGGAGACGCCGGACGACCACACGGTCATCTTCAACCTGAACCAGCCGCTGGGTGACTTCCCCACGAACGTCGCTGCGTGGTCGTGGATGTACCCGCGCGAACTGGTGGACGACGAGGAGCTGCGTCAGAAGCAGTCGATCGGCACCGGCCCGTTCATCCAGAAGGAGTGGATCCAGAAGGAGCGCTCCAAGTTCGCCGCGCACCCCGACTACTTCGAGGTAGACGCTGCCGGCAACAAGTTGCCGTACCTGGACGGGATCGAGACGTTCATCCAGGACGACGCGAACGCGCTGCGGGCCGGCTTCCAGACCGACAACTACATGACCATGAACGCCCGCGACCAGTCGGACATCATGGAGCAGTTGAACCGCCGACCGGACACGGTGGTCGGCTCCACCATGCCGGTGTCGCGTGGTGCGAACGTCAACGGCTGGCAGTACCAGATGAAGAACCCGATCTACCAGGACGACCGCGTCCGGCAGGCGATCTCCCTGGCGCTGGACCGCGACGAGTTCGACCTGGCGCGGTTCAACGGCGACAACGCGAACCCGGAGGGCGCCTTCTCGCAGTCGCCGATGCCGTGGCCGCTGATGTTCGACCAATACCCGACGCGCAAGGAAAACGGCCCGTGGTACCAGTTCAACCCGGCCGAGGCGTCCAAGATGATGCAGGCGGCGGGCTACACGGCTGACAAGCCGCTCGTGGACGAGATGGTGTCCTG
>JAUXWR010000169.1 GCA_030680075.1 Legionella sp. | reverse complement strand
CCGGGATCCGCCAATTTCTTTCGCCATTTCCTTTCGGCGAAGCGGTCCGTCAGGGGCGCGGCGTGGCTCAGGGCCGCCTTGCGGATGCGAGGTTCTTCCCGGTCCATGGCGGCGATCAGATGGTCGTTGGCACCGTTGCTCTTCAGGGCGACGAGGATCGAAAGCAGGTGGACATACTCGTTGGCGTCCGCGGTGCTGTCCAGGCGTTGCGTGGCCACGCGGGCCGCAGTGCGGTTACGCCCATCGTCCGACAGCACGGAAAGGAGCTGAAGTTGCGTCGTTCCCGTGGTCTCATTCAGGGCCTGTGTCAATGCGCGCTTGGCCTTGCGCGTCCCCAGGGCGTCCAGCGCCAGGATCGCATTGGACGCCACGGCATCGTCCAGCAGGAACTCATCGATGGCATTCACCGACGCGTTTGTGCCGCATTGCTGCAATTGCCGGAGGAGAAAGCACTGGATTTCAGGATCCACGGCGTTGGCGAGTCCCGCCAGCAGGGCGTCTTCCACTGTATCTTGCGCATCACCGGCATCCGGGCGGCTGGCGTGGCGGGCGAGCCCGGTCAGCGCGTAGCGCACGGCGTTGTCATCGCCCTCGCCCATGGGGACGAGTTGGCCGCAGAGACCGGTGATGGCCTCCTCGCCTTCGACCAACAGGGCATCAAACAGTGCATCGGCCTCTTCCGCATTTGGGGCGGGAAACTGCGCGATAATTTCATCCACACCCGCGGTGGCGGGTGCGGTCCAGAGGCCGGCCAGCAGGAGCGCGGGGAGGCAGCGGGCAATCAGGGTTGTGTTATTCATGGTGGTATTCCTCTCCGTTGCCTAGATGTGCCAGGGGCCGCGCATGGGTTGTTTCAGCAGGCGGTTCGCGCCCTCGTCATCGATGAATCGCAGCGTGTCGGGGTCGAATTTCAGATCGCGCCCGAGCCGCACCGCGATCACGCCGAGGTTGACCAGCGTGCAGGAACGGTGGCCGTTGGATTCGTTCAGGGCAAACTTCTGGCGGGTGCGCACCGATTCGGAGAAGTCTATGATCCGCGGCGCGGGATCGGGCAGGCTGTCCACCTTTTCCTTCAGCCCCGTAATGGTCGATTCGAATTTGGGGAAGAGCTTGCCCTCGGGGCCCTCGATGTAGGCCGCGCCCTCGTC
>JAUXWR010000167.1 GCA_030680075.1 Legionella sp. | reverse complement strand
GGCCACTTTCGCCGACCGATAACCAGCCCGCAGACGGGCCGCCCGCAACCGGCGGCCTAGTGTTTCATTTCCGAATTTCGCTCGTGGCAACAGCCCCTCCGTGGCCTTTCTCTCATTGAGGGTCTAACTGCTCAGCCGCGTCAAGCACCCTCAGGTTCAGAGCTTTCGGGTCTCTGGTTCGGCTGCCAAGATTATCAATCCGCCGCTGTTTGACCCCCGGAAGCTCTGTCTCCCTGAGCATGGCTCTGCTGGTAAGGTTCAACACGAACTGCTTACCAATTGTAAGTTTGTCGAAATGGCGGGACCCCCCCATTTGACCAGCCTTATATTCCAGAGAGTTGAGAACCGCGAGGGGGCCCAGATAGTTCTCGCCAACCAGAGCATCAAAATGGCCTTCGATCCGCAAGTCAAAGTGCCGGCTTTCAGGGTCAGGAACCAGGTAGACTTTGCCGGCCAGGGCCTGCAGCGAGTTGATCAGGTCTCTCGGCAAATTGCGGCCCTTGGTTTCCTCCAGCATCTTCTCCAAGTCCGCCATCGCGCCAGCCTCGGTTTCGATCTTCGAGATTTGCAGTTGATCGGAAGAAAGCAGCTTACCGATCTCACTGATCCTAGCCCTGAGTCCTTCCTGCTTCTCATAGATGGGCTTGAGTTCACGGTCGACGATGTGCCTAACCATCCCATCGTCAATGCCCGCGCCCGCCATCTTCGCGACAAGATCCGCGGTGATCGGCTGGAGGCCATCCACCTCGGCTTCGATGGCCTTCCTTTCGGCTTCGAGGTCCTTACGGATGCGGTTGATCTCCTCAGAGGCTTCCTCGAATTGAGCGGCGACCAATTCCGGCGATGACAGGAAGTCGCGAAGACCGGTCACCACCATCTTTTCGATAATGTCCAGATAGTAGGTGCGACCGTGATTACAGTCTCCGCGCACCGAGTAGACCGCACATCCAACCCGGTCCCGCCCGTACTTGTCGGCGGCGATGATACGCATCGTGCCGGTTCTGCAAACGCCGCATTTCAGTTGACCGGTCAAAAGCCGGCGGGGGACTGACGCCTTCGGTCCGCCTGTGCCCGTTCTCCTGCTGGCCACGACTGCCTGCACCTTCTGATAGAGCCAAATCGGAATGAACTGATGGTTGGCGTTATATCCAATTATCCATTCTGAACGAGGATTGATTTGGGTGGCGTGGGTATTGGTTTCCCGGTTCAGCGGATAGCTGGCCTTGTTCCACTGCACAACACCGATGCAGCGGGGATTCGTGGCGAAGCCGCCGAGCTCGCTTTTCGACTTCACAAAGTTCTGTGCGCTCCACAGTCCACCCCGCGGTGCCGGAATGTTTTCTCTGTTCAGATCATACGCGATTTCCGCGTAGCTCCTTTCCAGGACGCCGATCTCCCACATGACACGAAAGACGATCTTGGCCTGATCCTCGTCCGGGAAATAATCATCCTCTTCTTCGGTCTTTCCGCGGACCTTCTTCAGTCCGAACACGTTGCCGCCGGGATGCCGTCCACGCTCCACGGCACCGA
>JAUXWR010000164.1 GCA_030680075.1 Legionella sp. | reverse complement strand
GCGGGTGCCATGATCGCGCTGAGGTCCTCGGCGCTAAAGCCCAGGAGCGCGAGATCGAAATCCACGCCCTTGAGGTCGGCCAGCTCCAGCGGAAGGAGCTCCATGTCCCACGACGTCAGCGTGGCGACCTTGTTGTCGGCGATGCGCAGCGCCTTGACCTGCTCAGGCGTCAGATCATCGGCGCGGATGGTCGGCACCTCCTTGAGCCCGAGCTTCCGCGCGGCGCGGAGCCGCGTGTGACCGGCGATGATCACGCCGTCGGCGTCGATCAGGATCGGCACCTTGAAGCCGAACGCGTCGATGCTCTTGGCCACCGCGTCGATGGCGGCGTCGTTGATGGTGCGGGGGTTGCGGTCGTACTCGTGGACCGCGTCGATGGGAAGGGTTTCGATGTTCACAGCGATCTCCGTCGTGCGCGCCGAGGCGGCGTGCGTGGCGTCGTGGTGGCCAGCCGCACATGCGGCCGGTCCGAGGTTCGGCGGATCGCTGGTTGGCTGGATCGCTCGGGCAGTCGGGCCCGTCCGTTGGTGGCGGAGTTCCGCCCGTGTCTAGCCCGCTACCGACGCCGCCCGTTGGCCACGGGTCCGCCCACGTTGGCCCACGTCGCGTTCCTTGCGGGTCGGGCTACCAACCCCCGCCGGGGGGCGTTCCGGCACGCGGACGGCCACAACAAACTGACCCGATACTTGCGGCTGTTCCCGCGGGCGTTTCGGGACCGGTCCCCCCCGGCGGAGTACCTATGACCCCCTCCCCCCTCCCGTTCGGACTCCGGCTGTAAGGCTCCCGCTAGGCGCGACTGCCGGGGGGTCGGAGGAGAAGATGATGTAGAAAGAGAGAGATCATTCAATCTTTCAATACCGTCCTTCCGCCCGTACGCGCGTCCCCCGCGTGCGCGCGAGAGAGTTACTTGAGTGATTGAACTTTCTGGTTCAGGCCAGCGCATAGACCACCTTCGGCTTGGTCGCCGTCTCCTCGAAGACCTGCTCGATTTGCCCTGTTTCCAAGAGGTTGTCGATGACTTCCTGCCGCTCCCTTTGGGTGAGCCACTGCGTCTTACGACACAGTTCAGTGCGCGAGATCTTTCCATCCGCCTTGCGCACGATGCGGTGCACCCGCTTCTGGCG
>JAUXWR010000152.1 GCA_030680075.1 Legionella sp. | reverse complement strand
GTACCTGGTCAAGGGCTTCGTCATGAACGACGAACGCCTGAAGGAGCCCGGCGGCTGGGACTACTTCGATGAATTGCTCGAACGCATCCGCGACATACGGGCGTCCGAGAAGCGGTTCTATCAGAAGATCCGCGATCTCTTCGCCCAGACCAGCTCGGATTACGACAAGGACAGCGACCTCGCGAAGGCATTCTTCGCCACCATCCAGAACAAGCTGGTCTTCGCCGTAACAGGCACGACAGCAGCGGAATTGATCGTCACCCGCGGCGACCCAACGAAGCCCAACATGGCCCTCACCAGCTGGAAGGGCGAGCGCGTGCGCAAGGGCGATGTCACGACCTCCAAGAACTATCTGAGCGCCGACGAGGTCGATACGTTGAACCGCCTCGTGACCGGCTTCCTGGAATTTGCAGAACTGCGTGCCAAGAACCGCCAGACCACCACCATGTCCGACTGGGTTGGTCAGACCGACCGCTTCGTTGCCTTCAACGAGCGCGCGGTACTTCAAGGACCGGGGCGCGTGTCTCACACCCGCATGGAGCAGATCGCGCACGAGCGCTACGAGACGTTCGACGACAAGCGCCGCATCGCCGAGAATGAAGCCGCCGAGCGCGAGGCGATTGCAGAGCTCGAGCAGATCGAGGCACAGGCAAAGCGCCTTCCGAAACCGGCATCGCCCCGCACGAAACGTGGGAAGAAGGCATCATGAGCGCTATCGCCGAATCCCATGTCGAGGAAGCCGGCCTCGCATTCTTGAAAGAGCTGGGGTTTGAGGTTTGCTTTGGCCCGGACATCGCGCCGGATGGCCCTTCGCCGGAGCGCGCGAACTACGCTGATGTCGTCTTGAATGCGCGGCTATCTGCTGCGATTGCTCGCCTCAATCCATCACTTCCCGAGAGCGCCCGCGAAGACGCACAGCGCAAGATATTCCAGTCCGAGACGCCGTCCCTCGTCGAGGAAAACCGGCGCATCCACAAACTGCTGATTGAAGGCGTGACGGTTCAGTTCACGCAAACCGACGGCACCATCAAGTCGGACATTGTCCGCCTCATCGACTTCGACGCGCTCGACAACAACGATTGGCTCGCCGTCAACCAGTTTACGGTCATCGAGAATGGCCGCAATCGTCGGCCCGACCTTGTCGTCTTCGTCAACGGC
>JAUXWR010000146.1 GCA_030680075.1 Legionella sp. | reverse complement strand
GGACAGCGGGGAACTGGATCGCATGGCCGACCGACTGCTGGCGACTGCTGGCGGCTCATCTGGCAGTGCTCTGGAATCCTCGGCATCGACCCCGGACTCCTGACCCTGCGCGAGCTTGTGGCGATGCTCGACGGCAGGCAGCGCCACGACTGGAGCATTGCCAGCAGCATCATGGCGGTCATCGCCAACACGAACCGCGACCCCAAGCGATCCCGCCCCATCAAGCCCAGCGACTTCGACCCATTCGCCAAGCAGTCCCGCTCGCCCGCACCCGTCAAGGTTGACGTGTCGGTTCTCAAAGACGTGTTCATCGACAGGCGACCCCCACGGATTGCGCCTGTAGTTACGGAGGATTCAGAATGACGACCCGCCATTACGTGTACATCGCCGTCCTCGCCCTGCTCGCGCTCGTCCTGGCCTCGTGCGCCGGGTTCGACCTTGGCGACATCGTCAAGGTCAAGACGCCCAACACCATCCAGCAGACCACCGGCCTGCCATCGACCATGAGCCTCAACGAGGCCGAGGTCGAATACCAGAACTGGTTCGGCCAGACGCAGACCACCGGCGCTCAGTGGAAAAGCAACATCGAGAAGGCCGGCGAGATCCGCGGCCTGCTCGGCCAGCTCACCCTGTCGGCCCTCGACAGTGTGGGCCCCACCGTCGCGGGCTTGCCCGTGCTCGGCCCCGCGCTGCCAGCATTGACCGGCATCGTCGGTCTGTTCATCGGGTCGGGGCGGCTCCGCAAGGAGAAGGAAGCGTCGTTCAACAAGGGCATGGAGAAGGGACGCGACTTCACCGGCTCCAACGGAGCCGGCGCAGCGAGCGGCGCGTGATCACCATGCGGATCAAGGACATGTTCTTCGACCGCGCGGCGGTGATCCGCGCAGTCGATGGGGCCAAGCGGAAGGTGCTCTCCAAGGCCGGCGCGTTCATCCGCACGGCAGCGAAGACGAGCATCCGCAAGCGGAAGAAGTCCGCACCTCCGGGATCGCCGCCGCACTCGCACGAAGGGAGCCTGCGGCGGCTGATCCTTTTCGGGTACGACAAGGCCGCCGACTCTGTGGTCGTCGGTCCGGTGGGATTCAAGAAGAGCACCGCACCCAGTGTCCTGGAGTACGGCGGGGACACCGTCGTTCTCTCGCGGAGGGGCGGACGGCTGACCTCGCGGAAGGTGAAGATCGCGCCGCGGCCGTACATGGCCCCGGCGCTGGAGAAGGAACGGCCCAAGCTCCCGATCCTCTGGCGGAAC
>JAUXWR010000226.1 GCA_030680075.1 Legionella sp. | reverse complement strand
CGCCGCCGCCGGCATCGTCATCGCCGACATCACCACCGAAGAAAGCCGGCTGGAAGATATTTTCCTGGAACTGACCGGTGGGCGGCGCGCCGCCAGCTTGGCCGAAGCAGCGGCCGCGACCTAAGTCCGGTGCGGGAATTGCATGGCCCGATCCGTCGTTATCATGGCCGTCGTTATCCCAGGATGTCCGCACTTGTCCGCGCTTTTGTCGGCTGCCTCGCCGCCGCCGTCATGGCCGCCACGTCTGCCTGCGCGCCGCGATTCGTGCCGATGGGACCGCCAGTGAACGCGCCGGCGCTCGAGCTTGCAGGCGACGCTGGGTTCGTCGCGACGGCCGACGGCATGCGCCTGCCGCTGCGCGTCTGGCCCGCCGCCGGAGATGGGGGCGCGGCCAAGGCGGTGATTCTCGCGCTGCACGGCTTCAACGACTATGCCAACGCCTTCGATATGCCCGCCCCCTATTGGGCGGCGCGCGGCGTGACGACATATGCTTACGACCAGCGCGGCTTCGGCCGCGCGGCCGACGTCGGCCGCTGGGCCGGCGTCGCGACCTACATCGACGATGCGCGCGCGGCGGCGCTGCTGCTGCGCGCGCGCCATCCCGGCCTGCCGCTCTATCTCGTGGGCGAAAGCATGGGCGGCGCGATCGGCATGATGGCGATGACGAGCGGCGCGCCGCCGGATGTCGATGGCGTCATCCTCGTCGCGCCCGCCGTATGGGACCGCAGCCACATGCCGTTCTACCAGACCTGGTCGCTCTGGCTCGCCAGCAACACGCTGCCCTGGATGCAATTGAGCGCCAAAGGCCTCGACATCATGCCGTCCGACAACATCGACATGTTGCGCAAATTGTCGGCCGACCCGCTGGTCATCAAATCGACGCGCATCGACACCATCCGCGGCCTCGTCGACCTGATGGACGACGCCTTCGAGGCCGCGCCGAAATTATCCGGCCCGAGCCTGATCCTGTACGGCGCGCGCGACGAAGTGGTGCCCGAAGCGCCGACGCTGGCGATGATGTCGCGCCTGCCCAAGAGCGGCGCGCATCGGATCGCCATCTACAGCCGCGGCTATCACATGCTGCTGCGCGATTTGCAGGGCCAAGCGGTGTGGGACGACATCCTCGCTTGGATCGCCGCCCCCAAGACCGCTTTGCCCTCCGGCGCCGATGACGACGCCCGTCAAAGGTTTGCGCCGCGCCCTTGATAATCGCGCGGAACGGTTGCGCGTCAGGCCGCTCTGTTCGAACGCACGACGCGTTCGAAGCAGGATGGGCAGATGCCGTGGCTGATCACCACGTCGCTCGGGCCAAGCCGGCGATAATATTCGTGGCGTGGCCGGTTTGCGAGGCCGCGGCAATGTCCTTGACAGGTTTGTATTTCTTGGAGGTGTAGTAGTCGGTGATAATAAACATACCAGCGGCAATAATCAAGCCGACAATAGTGGCGCCAAAAAGCCGGGCCACGGAAAATCCTTGCGACACCAGCTCGCTTTCAAAAC
>JAUXWR010000139.1 GCA_030680075.1 Legionella sp. | reverse complement strand
ATGTCGAAACCCTTATGCATGATTTGCGATGGAAGCGCTTATGCGAGCTCGAAATCCAGTGAGACCAGCATGCTCCGCCTGATTGTAGGCATCAGCGACGCATCGGACGCCGGGTGGCGAATACGCCTGCTTTTCGCGAGTATACGGAAATGAGTAAACTTCTAGATGGACGCGTCGCGCTCGTCACTGGCGCATCGCGCGGTATCGGCGAAGCTGCTGCACTAGCGCTCGCCAAAGCCGGCGCTCATGTAATTGCGGTTGCCCGCACCGGCGAAGGTCTTGCGAGATTGGACTCCGCCATTAGCCTGGGCGGTGGTACATCGACCTTGATGCCGCTCGACATCAAAAATGCAAGCGGTATCGCGAATCTGGCCAAGACGATCGATATGCGGTTCAAGCGACTGGATGTTATGATCGCGAACGCCGGAATCCTCGGCACCGGGGTGCCGAGCGATCAAATCGAGCCTGCAGTCTGGGACGACACCATCGATATCAACCTAACCTCCAATTTGCATTTTATTCGCGCCATTCATCCGCTGCTCAAGAAATCCGATGCCGGCCGCGCTGTATTTGTCACTTCGGGCATCGCCTGGCGCGGCTTGCCGGGCCTCGCCGCCTATGCTGCGAGTAAGGCCGCTCTCAACGCATTGGTGCAAGCTTACGCGATCGAAAACGAGTCGACTAAATTGCGAATCAACCTGTTCAGTCCGGGCGCGACACTCACTGATCTTTTCGTTACTGCATTTCCGGGCGCCGATATGACGACTGTGGCAACGCCAGAAGATGTCGCCGAAAAGTTGGTTGAGGCGTGCCTACCGAATCTGACTGAAAATGGTAAGGTCTATGAATTCCGTCAAAAAAAATGGCTTAGCCTAATGCCGCCGGCCTAGGCTCCTGGCCGCATAGCTGTGCGGCGAGGGGCCGCCTCGTCTGGTTGACCGGCCCCCACTGAGTGGTCCGATTGGAATGTTAGTTTAGAGCCGGCATTTCCGCTACCATTGTTGTTGCTGGCCAGACCAGCGCCTCAGGTGCCGGTGGTCGATATCCCAGCGACGAGTGAGGCCGGATGGTGTTGTAGTGGCGGCGCCAGCCCTCGATAACGATCTTGGCCTCCTTCAATGTGTAGAAGATCTCGCCGTTGAGCAGCTCATCGCGCAGTTTGCCGTTGAAGCTTTCGCAATAGCCATTCTCCCAAGGGCTTCCAGGTTCGATGTAGGCCGTCTTGGCCCCGACGGCTGCGATCCATTCTCGAAGGGCAATAGCAACGAACTCCGGACCGTTGTCTGAGCGTATATGTGTAGGAATTACGTCGCGCCAGGCAAGCCGACGCAGAATGCCTTAACGAGCGTCAAGTCGTACTGTGTGACGAGCTGTTGAACGAGACCTTGGTCATGCCGCTCGCTCATGCTCGCGAAGTCTTGGCAATCTGGAAAGTCGACTACAACACCCAGCGGGCGCACAGCGCCATCGGCAACATGCCGCCTGTCGTCTACGCCAAACT
This sequence comes from Legionella sp., assembly GCA_030680075.1. Lineage (GTDB taxonomy): Bacteria > Pseudomonadota > Gammaproteobacteria > Legionellales > Legionellaceae > Legionella_C. The sequence goes on along the minus strand of JAUXWR010000139.1, from coordinate 145 downwards.
CGGCGAACCGCGAAGCAACGGGACGGGTCGCTCGGGCTGTAATGGGGCTCCGCGCCGTCCCAGTGCATCACCGAGCCAAAGCGCTCAAATGCCGTTCGGGCTTTGGTTCCAACTGGATAAAAGGAGCGGTCAGGTCAGGTGGAGG
>JAUXWR010000131.1 GCA_030680075.1 Legionella sp. | reverse complement strand
TATTTAAACGTAGGGTGGGCAAAGGAGCGAGAGCGACGTGCCCACCCTACGATAGTACAAAAGATCAATGCAGTATTTAAACGTAGGGTGGGCAAAGGAGCGAGAGCGACGTGCCCACCAACTACGATAGTACAAAAGATCAATGCAGTATTTAAACGTAGGGTGGGCAAAGGAGCGAGAGCGACGTACCCACCAACTACGATAGTACAAAAGATCAATGCAGTATTTAAACGTAGGGTGGGCAAAGGAGCGAGAGCGACGTGCCCACCAACAGGCTCAATACGCTACAATCTATTTCTGTGTAAAATCAAAAAGGTTTTTATACGTATGAAATTGCGTAGCATCTTCCTCTGTCACATTCAGTTGATAGTCTTCACTTAAAACCGCGAGTAATTCAACAATCTTCAATGAATCCATGTGCAACTCATGAATTAATGCCGTGTCCTCATGGATATCTTCGCAGGATGCGCCTGAGAGCTCGCTAATAATTTTTTTAAGTTCAGTATCTGTAATTTTCATCAATAACACCTTAAGCCTTAAATGCTGCCAGTGTAATTCAGATTAATAAATTTGTCACATTGTGTGCAAATTATCGGTATTATTCCTACCTTCGGCAACAGCCAAATAGCGCCAGGCACATAATGAACCGATACCCAGAAAAGTAAAAACAATAGCCAAGGGAAACTGATTACTTCCTTTCATATACGCCATTAAAGCACTGGCACAGGCCGCGCTTAAATCTTGTAAAAAAGCATACAAAGCGCCCGTAGTACCTGCCATTTTGGGAAACGGATGGAAAGCACCTGCAAAAGCATTAATAAAGGTAAAACCTGCTCCCATACTAAAAATCGCAACCGGAATCATAATAGCCAGCATAGTGATAAATCCTGAAAGCACTAAAACCAGCATAATTAAGCCCCCGCCAATCATTAAAAAAATCCCAATCATTAACATAAATGAAATTCCTTTTTTTACGACGAGTTGGCTATTAATAAGCCCGCTAAAAAATATTGCCCCTGCTAAAAAAAACGACATCCAGCCAAATTCCACCGCAGTAAAACCCAACATATCCTGAATTAGGAAAGGCCCAACGGTGAGGTAGGCAACAAGTCCCGCACAACCAAAACACGCGCAAAGCGTATAACCCATAAAAATTTTACTTTGCAGGAGAATACGATAATTCGCCCCCATGATTTTCAGTTTGGTTGCCTCAGGATTACGGTGCTTATTTGTTTCAGGCAGTCTAAAATACATCAAAAACCAAATAACCAGCGCAAAAAGCAGTAACAATAAAAAATTGGCACGCCAGCCCATGTAATGCTGCACATAACCGCCCAATGTAGGTGACAAAGCCATTATAAAAACACTAACCATGCCAACATAAGAGCCAATCTTTGCAAGCAAAGTGTCCGTTAATAAATCCCTGATTAGAGAGCGCCCCACTGAATTACAACAACCAATACCAATTCCCTGCAAAAAACGCCCAAGAATTAATACTGTTGCCGAAGGCGCCAGAAAACACAGTAAACTACCTAACGCACTTATCCCAACTCCTATAAGAATTGGCGGTTTTCGACCAAATCGGTCAGACAATGGCCCATAAATCAAATTTGATAAACTTAAACCAAGCATAAAAATTGATAACGTCAGCTTGATTGTCGCGTCATTACTGTTAAAGGTTTTGGTAATAGCCGGCAAAGAAGGCAAATATAAATCCGTGGTCATTTGCATAAGCGTTGCAAGCAACAGAATTAAAACTAATAAAAAAAGAGGAATAGCTGAAAATTGCTCTTTTGTATCCAAATGACTCATTAGGAAGAGAATCCTTGTTGATTAGGCAGATTATTTCGTATAAAAACCATTGATTGTATTATAATAAAAAATTGTCAAAAGGATATCATTATGAGCATGGTCTGGAAACCAGAGCACCCTGAAAAAACTCGAATGTGGCAATTCATGCGTTTTGCAGAAAAGACCTTCGGCAAGCAATTCAATGATTATGACGCACTTCATCAGTGGTCGGTTAATCATTCCGCAGACTTCTGGCAAACTCTCTGTGATTTTTTTGACATTACGTTTACCACCCCTCCCACCCAAATTTTAAAGCAAAACGAGGAGATGATTGAAGCCCGCTGGTTTGAAGGCGCGACATTTAACGTTGCGGAAAAACTTTTAAAACGACAGGATTCGCACCCGGCATTAATCAGCATTAATGAAGATGGCGCGCGCGACGTATTAACCTATAAAGAATTACGCCGTGAAGTTGCTCGGTGCCGTCATGGGCTTAAACGCGCCGGTGTAAGAGAAGGCATGCGGGTTGCGGCTATCATGCCCAATGTTTCCCAGACCATTATTGCCATGCTCGCGACAGCGTCAATAGGCGCAATCTGGGCATCCTGCTCCCCTGACTTTGGTGCGCAAGCCGCGATTGACAGGCTTGGGCAGATTGAGCCAAGTGTTTTGTTTATTTGCGATGGCCATCAGTACATGGGTAAAAAACACGACGGAGCTGCCAAAATTTCCGAGGTGAGCCTTGCCATGCCCTCATTAACGCATATTGTGGTATGCCCTGTTATAAACAGCAATTTTTCTCTTTCGACTCTGCCAAAAGCAATTTTTTGGGATGATTTTATAGTTAACAGTGATGAGATGGAGTTTGAGGCTCTGCCCTTTGCTCATCCCCTCTACATCCTTTTTTCATCTGGCACCACAGGTAAGCCTAAATGCATTGTCCATGGTGCAGGCGGCACCTTGTTACAACATATCAAAGAACTAGGGCTACACTCTGATATTAGTGCTAATGATAATTTATGCTTTTACACCACCTGCGGCTGGATGATGTGGAACTGGATGGTCTCCGTGCTAAGCTTGGGCGCGACCCTCACCCTTTATGAAGGAGCACCTACCTATCCAGATGCTTCTCGCCTTTTTCAGTTGATTGATGATGAAAATATCACCGTTTTTGGAACGAGTGCCAAATTTATCTCTGCCGTTGAAAAAGCCGATGTAAAGCCTGGCCGTCAATATCAAATGGCATCGCTTCGCACCATTTTATCAACAGGCTCCCCACTGCTTCCCCCAAATTACGATTTCGTTTATGAGCACATTAAAAAAGATGTTCAATTAAGTTCTATCTCGGGAGGCACTGATATCGTCTCCTGTTTTGCACTCGGCAACCCCATCCTTCCCGTCTACCGAGGTGAACTGCAATGTTTGGGGCTAGGCATGGCCGTGGAAGTTTTTAATGAGGAAGGTCAATCGGTTCAAGAGACGCGCGGAGAGCTAGTCTGCACAAAACCATTTCCCTCCATGCCTGTCTATTTTTGGCAAGATAAGGATAAAAAAGCCTATCGGCACGCATATTTTGAGCGTTTTGATAATGTCTGGGCACATGGGGATTTCGCTGAGATAACCAAACACAATGGCCTTATCATTTATGGCCGCTCTGATGCCGTTTTAAACCCTGGCGGCGTGAGAATTGGTACGGCTGAAATCTATCGGCAAGTGGAAAAAATTCCGGCGGTTTTAGACAGTATTGTTATAGGGCAGGACTGGCAAGATGATGTGCGTGTTGTTTTATTTGTAAAATTAAGAGAGGGAATCACTCTTGATGAAGCTTTACAAACATTAATACGCCAGACTATCAAAACTCATGCCTCCCCACGTCATGTTCCGGCCAAAATTTTACAAGTAAAGGATATCCCCCGCACGATAAGCGGTAAAATTGTGGAAGTGGCAGTAAGGCAAACCGTGCAAGGAGAACCCGTGAATAATTTGCAATCACTCGCCAATCCTGAAGCATTAGCTGATTTTAAAGGCCGTATAGAGCTTCAAACATAAAACACACCCGTCTTTGCGAGCCAAAGGCGAAGCAATTATGACCTTCGTCTTTGCGAACGAAGTGAAGCAATCTAGTGACCTTCAACTGATATAACCGTAACAAAAATAGTCCAACAACAAGGAAAAATATGTCAACCAAACAACCCGCCACCTATATCATGGCAAATAAACGCAATGGGACGCTCTATACTGGCGTTACCAGTAATTTGATCAAGCGAATATATGAGCATAAATATGCAAATGTACCTGGGTTTACTCAAAAATATGGGTGTAAATTTCTGGTGTACTATGAACTTATTGAGGATATGAGAAGCGCTATAGCCCGAGAGAAACAACTTAAAGGCGGATCAAGAAAAAAGAAATTGATCTTAATTGAAAAACTAAATCCTTATTGGGAAGATCTTTATGAAAGTCTGGTGTAATTAAAGCAATTACAAGGTCGCGAGATTGCTTCGCTAAAGCGCTCGCAAAGACGCATCTTTAAAACTCGCAACAATGCGTCTTTAAAAATTGTCCCACGCAAAAAACTGACTCTCCAGCATCACGCGACCTTCCGTCTTTGCGAACGAAATGAAGCAAACCAGTGATCTTGACAAGGCTAATGAGTACATCTGTCATTCGAAAAGTCGCTGGGTTGCTTCGCTAGCGCTCGCAAAGACCATCTTTAAAACTCGCAAAGACGCATCTTTAAAAATTGTCCCATGCAAAAGTCATGTAGCCCTTTTGCTTGTAAATAGGCTACATGTTTAATTTAGAATCCAGGACTAAAACTTTCCTCATCACTATCATCAGAACTCTCTTCACCATAAACTCTGGACTTCTCAAGTACCCCTTCCTGGTTGAGACAAGAAAGATAGCCAGCATTATTATTGACAAATTGTTGAAACGCAGGGGAATGATTTTTAAGCTCAAAACATTGCTGAATAAAACCATTAAAAACGGACGAATTAGTAAAATGTAATATTTGTAATACCATGAAAGCTTTCAGAGGCGCTGATTTATCAATCTCGATAAAATATTGAGCTGCATTGGTAAAATTCTCTTCAAGCAAAGCCTTATGAAATTTTATAAATGCACTTGCTACTGCGCTACTACTTTCCACAGAATTTAAAAATTGCTTTACTAATTTAGTTTCTGGTGTCTTATATTCTATACGAATATCCATTAATTCGAGAATTATTGTAATCTCTGGATTTTTAGAAATTAATTCAAGATTTTGATTTACAATTTCATTTTTTTCATCCTGAGTTTCATCCTCTGAAAATATGGTTTCAAAAATCTTTCGAGTTGCAATAACTTGTTTCAGGTAATTTTCATTGACAAAATGAGAGAGAACAGGATGATTATTGATATATTCTTTAAAGTCAGCATTCTGAGTTTTATAGGTTACCATGTCTCTCCAGGTAGTTTTTGATGGGTCACGAATATCTCCGGACACCAAAACTAACAGGGCTAAATCAGGTGCCTCCGTCATTTCCATAGTTTTCATCGTTTCTAACTCTTTCCAGGCATTCTCAACATCACCTTTTTCGAGGTATGAAGCCAATAATTTTTTTTGTATCAAATCATTGTGTACTTTAAGAGCGGTTAGAGAAATAAAGGGGTTCATTTTATTTATGCAGAAATAAAGGAAGGCTCCAAACAGCTGACTATGTTCGGCTAACTGTGCTATATATTCACTAAAGCCACGTATCATTCCAATATTTATCGGATCAAGCCAAAGAAACAGATCCAGCCTCACATCCGGATTATTGCTTTCGATTGCGGTTGTTAAATGCTTTGCTGCTTCTTCTGTCCGCCTCTTTTGCCTATTATGTTTAAACAATACATAATGACCTAGCGCACTTTGATGATCTTCCACCGATTTTTTTGCCATATCAAGCGGGTTATATTTTTGTGAGCTAGTTTCCTCACCTGATTCATTGTCATCGGATTCTACCCAATCGCTAATGATGTCTGTGTCAACATCCTCTTCTTCACTTAATTGCTCCTCATGGGCTTTAAAAAATGGGTATTGGAACGCTAAAAATTCCTGACAAATTTTATCCCCATCTTTAGCTAATTTTATAATTTTGTTAAGTTGTTGGCTTTTTGATTTAGAGTAACCTATTTCGACAAATTTCATATATTTATTGATTTCAGGATGAGAAATGGGCGTAAATTCACTCATATCACTGCTCAAAGGATCATCCCATCTCACCTGATGTCTTTCAGCCATATTCTCTTTAAGCCTTTGATAAATTGAATGTCTAAACATACTCATTCCTTATAAATATAAAATTTTTAAACATAATGGCTGTATAACATTAAAATTCAGGTAAGCAAATATTTTTAGTGTTTTGAATGCCTCTCCTATTGAAAAAAGAAGCAAAATAGCTTACAAAAAGTTTTATTCTTAATCATGTAGTACAATAATAAGAATAAATATCAGGTGAGAAAAAACATATGCCCCATTCAATAGAATATAACGAGCTGACAACAGAGGGTCCCAATTCGGAAATATTGCTCGATGCGGTTAAACTCCAGTTTTATTTTTCTCGCTTTTTTTTACCTGAGCAAGGTATTGATGACAAATACGATAAAATACATAATCTTTTACACGAAGTTAATGATGCCCAATTTAACATTATTTCTGCCCTTGATGCACGTGGCCGCTGGATAAGAGACACGAGAGAATTAACGTCTTTGTCTCAAAAAATTCCACATGACTCATCGCTTATCAAAGGTAATAATGCCTTATTGCGCTGCTTATCCCGGCTACGAGCTATTGATTATGCCATTGAAAAAACACTTGGTTCCGAAGCGGTAGATATCCGTGAGCTCATGGAAAATGATCTTTATTCTATTATAAAAAATATCTCTAAAATCGCTCAAAGCCCGAATAAAACTGGCGCTCAGCGCTTAAACGAAATAAACAAACAGGAAGAACAATTCAATACTTTTTTAATTGAACAACTTCATGAAGCTAATCTCACTGGCGGTTGTAACACACCTGAAGATGCCGAAAAATTATTATCTCATTATAGCAATCTATCCAGTTTACTCACACCCGCACGAACCGTTATAACGTTAACGCCTGCCAAAGAACCCGAAATTCTTCAACCAGTTACTAAAAAAAATCAACAACAAAAAGACACAATTAATGACTTGACGAAGATACAACCCTATCCGTTCAAAGACGAGCGCAACGACCATAATGTCCAAAATATCGCCACTCAACAAGCAAATAGTTTATTTGCAAATCTACTAATAAAAGATGACCGTACCTTGTCAACAGAGGTTATAAAAGCCAATAAACAAAATACGGTTGGCAATGTTGAATTTTTGCAACAGCCAAGTGATAGGGCTATTGGAGAGTTCGAAAAAAATCGTGAGGATTTTAAAAAGGCTTTGCACAGTTATAGCATTGCCAATAAAAGCTCTGCCAAAAAAAATCAATTCGCCGAGGCAGGTTTCTCCATACTGGCAAACATCAATAAAATTGTGGGCAATAACCCCAAATTTCTGAATGCTCAAAGTATTGCTGATATAAATCTCGTGCTAACCCATAGTAAAGTACTGATAAAAAATCAGGATATTAATAATCCTGACGTTAAAGAAAGCACAAGACGGCTGGCCAGCCTTTCTCAAGAAGTATCAGGCAAAAAATCTCCCGGGTGGAAAACACTGGGCGCAGGATTATTAACATTTGCATGCCTGGCATTAGTTGTGGCGGGAGTTTTAGCAGCTATCCCCACCGGTGGCACCAGCATGTTAGCAGCAGCCCTTGGTGCGACCGGTCTTTCTGTTGGCGCAGCAGGCACGATAGGCGTCACAGCCATAGCAGGCACAGCTATTGCCGGAGCCGCCGCTTATAAAATCGGAGAAGAAAAAGGGCTGGCTAAATCAATTTCAGATTTTAAATCAGCCCTTCACGATCTTAAGGAACCACTCGTCGAGGTGAAAAAGGAAGAAAAAACGCCTAAACCTTAATAAAATACATTAAAGCCATGACCCAATTCACAACGAATTTGATAGTCTTTAACTTTAGAATAGTCAGCGGCGCGCATTAAGGTAATTTTCACAGTCACACTACCATCTTTATAAATCATGTATTTTCCATACCCGAAAGCAGGCTCGCCTCCCATTGAGGGATCATCAAGCGTAAAATGGCGTTGCGAGGCGGTAACACGGTCATCGCCAATCAGCATGAATGCATCAGGCTTGAGAGAGGTGGTAATATCAGAAGATGGGAAATCCGTCTCACAATCTTTTACCGTTAAAACGAAACTCATTTCTTTCCCTTGCCTGACACCTTCTGCTACCTGGGAAAATTGCGTTAATTGAGTGGCTTCTGCAGAAAACGCCATACTGGCAAGAAGTGCCAGGGTTAATTTTTTCATCGTTGTGTCCCTTCTTAAAAAAAATTGCCCCTCAGCGTGCCAAGAAATAATTACCTTGTCAATTATTTAATAAATTCTACTTTAAAAGTCGTTATGACTGTCTTATAGTCGCTTTTTTTACTTCCTGGAAGCGCTTAAGCTCTTCTGGAAGCACCAATAACAAGGTCAGGAGTATCGTCGTGACAAACGCATTTATTACCAAAGGTATTATTGATAATTTAATTAACATAATGAGTATTGCCGCGCAACAATCGTCTCATAATGAATCTGGAGTTACCGATATTGGCGGTTCTCTTCATTATTATAGCGGCTGTGAGTTTCCCTTTTTTAATGGTGTATTTAACAATTACAAGCATGATAAATTGGCAATTAACGATAATTTAGATCCTGTTATTGATTTCTATAATGCCAAAAATCGCCCATTTATTTGGTGGTGGACAGAGCCTGCTGAAATTCCTGAGGACATTCAAGCGGATCTGAATTCAAAAGGCTTTCATTTTCTCGGGGATTTTTTAGGAGTCGCGGCTAAACTCGATGAGATAAAATTTGCTCCAATCAATAATAAAATTGAAACAGGTGAGGTAACTACTCCCAAAGAGTATGAGATTTTTTTAACAATAATGTGTGATGTTTTTCAAATGTCTGAATCAATCAAAGCAGATTTAAGAGAAATGTATAACGCTTATGGCCCAGCAGGAAAATTCAAACATTATATAGGCTATTATGCGGGAGAACCCGTATCGACCTTAACGGCTTATATTGATGGTGCTTTAGTTGGTTTATATAACGGGGCAACACTCCCTCAATTCCAGAAAAATGGCTTATGTGGTGCATTGGCTCATACTGCTATAAAAGACGCGATGGCATTAAAGTGTGAATATGCCGTCTCGCAGTTAATGGCAACTGCAATGGCTAAGGGGTTAAGTGAACAAATGGGGTCTAAAACCTACTGTTTATTACGTCCATTTCTAAAGGAACCTCAAAAAAACACGATTTCCAGGATTTAAGTTTTTTTCAATGCACATTTATTGTATCATGGCGATGCGCTGATTTGATTACTTAGCTTGCGGGCGCTCAAGAAAACCTTTTCTTGTAAATTCGGCTAAAGCGGGCTTCCTCCCTCCTTAGTTCCTCGCCAGCTCTACTCCAGGTTAATAAAAATGATTGAACTAGTTGGATTAAACAAGTCCTTTGCCTCAACAATAGCCTTAAAGGATATAAATCTCTTTATTCAGGAAGGCGAAATTTTTGGCATCATTGGCAAAAGTGGCGCTGGCAAGTCCACGCTGTTACGCAGCATTAACTTACTCGAACGACCTGATAGCGGTGAAGTCTTTATTGACAACCAGAATATCACCGACCTGAAACATAAAGCCTTAAGGCAGGCTCGCCATAAAATGGCGATGATTTTTCAGCAGTTTAATTTAATGAGCGCTAAAAATGTCTATGACAATATTGCCTTGCCAATGCGCATTCAGGGGATTAGCGAGGATGAAATCAAAGAGAAGATTGAGGAACTTTTACCAATCGTTGAATTAGAAAGTAAGCGTGAAGCTTATCCATCCGAGCTTAGTGGCGGCCAAAAACAACGGGTAGCAATTGCGCGCGCGCTCAGTTGTTCGCCTAAAATACTTCTTTGTGATGAGGCAACTTCAGCCCTTGACCCGGAAACGACCGATTCAATACTACAATTGCTCAAAAAAATTAATCAGCTGTATGGAATAACGATTGTGCTGATAACCCATGAGATGGATGTAGTGAAGCGCGTTTGCCATAGGCTTGCCGTCATGGAGGGTGGCGAAATTATCGAATCAGGCTCCCTTGCCAGCATCTTTAATTCACCCGCGAGTCCCGCGCGCAATATGCTCTATAGCCAGTTAAGCCCGCAGTTGCCTGCTTGTCTTATTAGCCAAATTACTACCATACCTACTGGAAAAACACTACTTCGTCTCTTTTTTCAGGGAGATAGTGCAACGGTTCCTTTTATTAGCAAAACCAGTCGCGAGTTACACCTTGATATTAACATCCTGCTCGCCAATATTGACAGGTTTGATACGATTACCTGCGGTGTATTAGTGGTTGAAGTGTCTGCAAGCAGTTTTCTCTTGGCGGACTTTATTGAGCGTTGTGGAGACGCTAATTTAACTGTGGAGATTATAGGCTATGTCGCTGACGCTGTTTTATGATTTATTGATAGCTTGCGGAGAAACGCTTTATATGGTCGCAATAAGTACCCTGCTTGCGGTGCTTTTAGGTTTGCCATTAGGCACTTTGCTTTTTAGTAGCGCTAAAATAAAACCGCACCCGAGATTAAATCGTGCTATTGCGGGCTTAATTAATTTCAGTAGGTCTATTCCTTTTATTATTCTTCTGGTGGCTCTGATTCCTGTTACGCGGTTATTAGTGGGAACCTCCATTGGGATAAATGCAGCCATTGTGCCGCTTACTTTAGGAGCGGCTCCTTTTTTTGCGCGACTTGTTGATAATATTTACCGAAATTTACCCAAAGGATTAATCGAAACCGGTTTTTCCATGGGGACAACAAGCTGGCAGATGATACGCCATATTTTATTACCGGAGGCCTTCCCGGCTTTAATTCAGGCAATCACCGTGACGGCTATTACATTGGTAAATTATTCGGCGATGGCAGGCACGGTCGGCGGCGGCGGGCTGGGTGATTTAGCCATTCGTTATGGTTATCAGCGGTTTAATCTGAGCATAATGCTCTCGACCGTGGTGCTCTTGGTAATAATTGTCCAACTGCTGCAGGCAGGCGGCGATAGGCTGGCAAATCATTATTCTCATGCATGATAAGGCACGAGGTTTTTAAAGAATCAAAAGGAGAAAAGTTAATGCGTTATTTTGGTATAGTTGTGCTCGTCGCAAGTTTAATAGCCTGCAGTAAACCTTCACCTAACACTTTAACAATAGGCACAATTTCAGGCCCTGAAACAGAGCTTGTTGAGGTGGCAAAAGAAGTAGCACTTAAAGATTATGGCTTAACGGTAAAAATTGTTGAATTCAATGACTACAATCTGCCCAATGAAGCCTTGCAGGATGGAAGCCTTGATGCCAATATTTACCAGCATCTGCCTTATTTACAAGCGGCAATGAGCGCGCATGGTTATGATTTGGAAGTATTGGGTAAAACCTTTGTATATCCTGCCGGCATCTACTCAACTAAAATAAAATCATTGAAAAAAATCCCCCAAAAGGCCTTGATTGCGATTCCTAATGATCCGAGTAATGAAGCTCGAGCGTTATTGTTATTACAAAAAGCAGGCTTAATTACTCTTAAAAAAACGAAGACAGCAAGTACTGCGGATATAGCGACTAATCCTAAACAATTACAGATTAAAGAATTGGACGCGGCACAATTGCCTCGCGTGTTAAGCGATGTGGATGCGGCGGTTATCAATACCACTTTTGCCATTCCCGCAGGCTTAAGCCCTTCTCGTGACGCGATATTTGTAGAAGGTAAAGACTCACCTTATGCAAATTTAATCGTTATCAAGAAAAATAGCATTAAAAAGCCACAGTTAGAGCAGTTCATGAAAGCTTTTCATTCGAAAGAAGTGACTGATCAGGCAAAAATATTGTTCGGCGATGCGGCTATTCCTGCGTGGTAATTAGGCCCTGTGAACGCACCTTAACAGTCGCGGCTCGGTTCATATGTTTAAATCCGAGCCACGACCATTAGGGAGCGTGGATGATGCGTGTAATAACTCTGCTTTGGAGTAATGCTTGAACCCCGTGAACACTCCTTAACAGTCGTGGCTCGGTTGTATGGGTTTAATCCGAGCCGCGACCGTTAGGGAGCGTGGATGATGGGAATGATAACTCTGCTTTGGAGTAATACTTGAACCCCGTGAACACTCCCTAACGGTCGTGGCTCGGTTGTATGGGTTTAACCGAGCCGCGACCGTTAGGGAGTGTGGATGATGCTGGTAATAACACCGGTTTCAGGTGAGTGTATGAAGCTTATACATACTTCCATGCTCGTATTTTGTTTTTAAAAAAATTCTTAATTTTAACTTAAGCAACCCGTGTTATACTTTTTTTATAAACTTTAAATAGTAACGGGTGAATTATGTCTATTTTTGGCCTTCCTTTTGTTGGTAAGCGTTTGGCGTCGAAAGAGAAACTGAAATTATTTGAGCCAGGTAACCAAAATGAGGCGTTTGACGAATATAGTACCAGCGCTAGAACAGCAAAAAAAGTAAAGTCTGGCGTCAATGCCATGACGGATTACACTAAAAACCGTCTTCATAGTCTCAATGGCTTTGCGGCTTTAGAAGCAGCTCCTAAAAAGCCCGCTTCAGATGAGAAGCCCGAGGATAAAAAATCAAATAAAAAATCACCTGCACTTATCGCTCCTGATGGAGAATCACTTGCCAAAAAACTAAAAGCCGTAGACCGTGAAGAAATAGACAAACTATTCGAAGAAACTCTCGCGCTCAGTGATGGTATGTTAGAGGCTCGTGATAACTTTGACAGGGATGTTAAAGCCTTAAATAAACTGATTGCCGATAGTAAAGCAAAGGATGCAAAACCGCTTAACCTGAGCGCTGTTGCGGGCGTGCTGCAGGAAATAAGAGAAGAAACAGAAAAGGCCATTAAAGAACAACATAAACTTGAAAAACAACAGACCCTCGATTTATTCAAAGACCCATCATCCTCTCTCAACTCGATAAAGGGTGTAGTGGGCTTAAAGACCCCAGAAGATGTCACCCAGTTCAAAGATGATATGGTTAAAGAGCTGGAGAAATCTCAAAAGGCAGAATTGAGTAAATTTGGTAAAACCATGAGCGATGAAGTCATCAAACTTCATCGCCTTGCTCAAAGTGAACGCGATCGCATAGCTCTTCTCGATATTTTCTACAAACAAAGTAAATTTAATCAAGCGCAAATTAATAAAGCCGCAGAAGAATATAGGCAAAAAAACGGACTGCCCGAAGAAGATACTACTGTACAAATTGGCTATAATCCTAAAGAGGGTAAGGGTACCTTTAAAGGCATTAAACCAAGCGATCTGCAAATGATTCAAACCATTACTGGCAGAAAAATGCAGTATGATAAGAGCAGTAACTCATTTTCCATGACCCTGCCCAAATTTGGTTTACTGTACTATAACAGACCTAATCAACAAATTGACTATGACTTTACAACAATGGCAGCGGCTGTACGTGCTTGTGGTAGCGATACAATCATAATGTCGATAAATTACGATGGGGATTTAAAAGCCGATCACCCTAATGGTGAAAAACACTCCGCTTATGCGATGGAACTTGGTCGCAAACAATTTGAAGCGGCTGTAAAAGCAGGCTTTAATCCTAAGATTACTCCTGATCCCGAAAACCCTAACGATCCCACAAAAGCCACCTGCGATATTGTTATTAAAGTAAATGGAAAAGCGGTGGATATAAAAACCCTTTTTGGACATGAAGGAAGCCGCCTACAGGCCGCCCAGGACAGTTATACCAAAGAACAAGCCCAACGTGCCGCGTACACTAAAAATCCGCCTAATATCAAGGTGGAAACAGCAAAATACAGAGAGCAAGTAAAGGAGATACGGGAAAAAACTCTTGCCGCAGAACAAGCGGCTATCGCCCCTGCTGTGCCCGCGGGAGGCCACGGCCTGGTTATCTAGGCCGACTGTCACGCGCTCCAAACATTAAACCGCAAGCCTCTTTGCGGTTTAATGTTTTCTATAGCAAAATATCTTAAAAATTCCGCTGTAATAAACCCTGAAATTCTGATATTTTTATGGGGATTGGGTTCTCAAACGATGGACTGCCCACACACGCAAAGGAGAATTGCGATGAGTAATCAACACCTGGATAATATCGATGGTATTAATGATGCAAATAATAGTCAGGATGAAACAATCGAACCAAGCCCCACCACAAAATTGCAGAGAAGACGAAAAATTGAAGATTTGTTTGAAGAAAAACGGATGCGTGAAGAGTTAGGTGAGTTTGATTTGCTTTAATTTGATCAACCCCCTCCCTTCTCGACTTCAATATTTTAAAAGAACTCATTTCGTGGGCGAGGGGGCAGATCCTGCTATTTGACGAGACTATTTTTTGCAAACAAAAATTTTAATCTGCCTTTATTTCAGCATGATAAATATCAAAACGCACGGTTTTACCATCGACAGAACTCATAGGCTTTAATAAAGGTGATAATTGTTGAGGCCATTTGACGACCACTTTTTTTGCACGAGTTTGAGCGAGATGTATAAGCGATAAAACATCGTCATCAATATCAATCAATTGCTGTAAAATTTGCAAATCTTTTTTAACGAGCGCGGCTTTCTGCCTGGCGGGGTGCATTGGGTCGATATAAATAACATCAGGATAATTTTCTCTTGATAAGGATTCCAGGTACTTTCTTGCATCCACATTCAAAAGCCCTAATTTTAATACTGCTTTAGAATGCGTATCGCGCCTTTCAAGTGCATCTTGAAGAAGAGCCGCCATCACAGGATTCTGCTCAAGCATCAATACATCAGCACCAAAGCTTGCAAGAACAGCAGCATCTCGCCCCCACCCCGCTGTAGCATCCACAATACGCAAACCATTCACCGGCTTACATGCTCGCACCAAACCTTGCTTTTTACCCGCATCGCGTCGTTTTTGCCAGAATGTACTGCTAAAATTGGCATGCAGGGGCAGAAAAGGATGAATTTTAAGAAGCAACTTATCAGCCGTTACCAGTAGCTGATTATCAGCTTCATTTTCAATAGCAAGACCCAAACGCGTAGCCAGCTCTTCCGCTCGCAGACGTTGGTCTTCTCCCTCATAACCTACAGCAAACGAATTAATCATTTCAAGGTGACACAGGGAGTAACAAGCAAAGCATCGACCCATTCAGCTAATGAATTATAAACAGGAACATAGGAATAAGGTAATAATCCCACTCTGTCTGTCATAGGAGATAACACCATAACAGGCTTCGCGCCTACGGCTTCTGCTGCTTGTATATCCGAAACCCTGTCGCCAATGAAAGGGACATTTTCAAGGCTACAGCCTAAGCGCCTGGCCAGCGCATATAACATTCCGGGATTTGGTTTACGACAAGCACAACCCAAATCAGGCATATGAATGCAGTACTCGATAGCATGAATTTCACCGCCAGCACTTTGCACCAGCTTGACCATTTTACGGTGAATGGCTTGCAGCTCCTCTTCGCTATACAATCCTCTTGAAATTCCCGATTGGTTAGTAGCAACACCAATAAGAAAACCTGCACGCGTCAAGCGC
This sequence comes from Legionella sp., assembly GCA_030680075.1. Classification (GTDB taxonomy): domain Bacteria; phylum Pseudomonadota; class Gammaproteobacteria; order Legionellales; family Legionellaceae; genus Legionella_C. Next base: position 359,937 of record JAUXWR010000131.1, on the reverse strand, counting down.
ACAATTGCCTCAATGCTACCTGGAATCGGGATAAACTCATCCACCGACTTGATATAATGAAGCGAGTCCTGATTGATAACCCCATCACGATCGAGCAGGACTACTTTTTTCAGAAGATTGTCGCGCATCAGTTTGCCTGTAATAAAGATATATCAGCGGTGCCTTGTAATAACGTTTGTAAACGCGATAACAATGCCAGGCGATTCATTTTTATAGCCTTTTCTTCAACCATTACCATAACGCCCTCAAAAAAAGCGTCAACAGGTTCTTTAAGTGCTGAGAGCTCTGTAAGAAGTGCCGCATAGTCACCTTTTTCATACAAAGGTTGCACGGTTTGCTCCATTTTGACTATCGCATTAAAGAGCATTTTTTCTGCATTTTCCTGAAGCAAAGCCTCATCAATCGTAGATGATTCGAAGCCACCCTCTTTATGCTGCAACAAATTATTGACTCGTTTACAGGCAGCGGCCAATGCCTCTGCTTGAGGCAAGCTGACAAATTCGGCTAATGCACGCACGCGTTTATCAAAATCATAGAGCCAATCGGATTGACGTGCTTTTACTGCTTGTACAATATCCTGAGGAATACCTTGTGCCTGATAGTAAGATTGCAGCCGTTCAAAAATAAACGAAGACAGATCATCAAGGGCTTCAAGGGCGCCAGGAAGTTTTGTACCGTAGCCAGACGCCGCCTCCGTAATTAATTGAGACAATGTTAGAGAAGCAGGATTATTGACTAACAAACGAACAACCGCCAACGCATGTCGACGCAATTTAAACGGATCCTTGTCCCCTGTTGGTTTTTGACCAATCGCAAAAATCCCGACAAGCGTATCAATCCGGTCGGCTAAGGACAATGCCAGACCTAAAGTTGAAGCCGGTAGCTCATCTCCTGCAAACCGGGGAAGGTATTGCTCTTGCAGTGCGTGCGCGACTTCAAGCGCCTCGCCATCATTTAAGGCATAATAATACCCCATCAACCCTTGCAGCTCAGGAAACTCACCCACCATGCCAGTCATCAAATCACATTTACTGAGCTCGGCCGCACGCATTGCGTGGCGCACATTGAGCACCAGAGGAGCTGCGAGATGGCTCATCATGTTTTGCACACGGGTGGCTTTCTCGAGTAAAGTGCCTAAACGCACTTGAAATACAACGTTTGCCGTCATTGCAATGTGATGACTTAATGGCTGCTTTTTATCTTGAGCAAAAAAGAATGCCGCATCACTTAACCGCGCGCGCATCACCTTTTCATTGCCTGCAATAACTTGCGCGGGTTTATTACTTTGCAGGTTGGTCACCGTTATAAAATAAGGCAGTAGTTTTTTATTTTTATCTTCAAGCGCAAAACATTTCTGGTGAGCTTGCATGGAGGCAATCAAGGCTTGAGCCGGTACGTCGAGAAAATCCCGTTCAAAGGTCGCAACAAGTGCCGCGGGCCATTCAACAATTGACGTAACTTCATCAACCAATGCATCTGGCATTAATGCGCAGGCATCATGTTCTTTCGCAGCCTTTTCCACTTGCTCTACAATTAACGCGCGTCGTTTGGCAAAATCAGCTACCACGTAAGCGTCTTGCAAAAGCGCTTCATAGTGTGCTGGATTATCAATCTGTATTGCCTGGGGCGCATGAAAACGATGCCCATAACTCTTGCGGCCTGTTTGCACGCCAAGAATTTCAGCAGGTATTATATCCTCGCCAAAGAGCATAACAGCCCAGTGCACAGGTCGTGCAAACTCAACATCCCCATCTCCCCAGCGCATGGGCTTCGCAATGGGTAAAGCCGCTATCGCTTGTTGAACCAAGGCAGGTAAAAGTTCTTGCGTTTTAACACCCAGGGTCGTCGCCTCATAGACTAACCACTCCCCTTTATCGGTTTTAGTAGCAGTCAACTCACTTATCTCAACACCGCAAGATTTGGCGAAGCCTTTCAATGCCGGGGTAGGTTCACCTTGGGCATCGTAAGCGGCACTAATCGCAGGCCCTCGGCGTACTACTTTTTGAGGGGGTTGCTCTTCTTCCAAATCACTAATATAAACAGCGAGACGTCTTGGCGTCGCATAAGCTTTAACGTTTGCATAGGAAATTTGTGCTTTATCAAGACTGCTAACAATATTCTGAGCCAAGGCATTAGCCAGTGGCAAAACAGCACCTGAGGGTAACTCTTCACAGCCTAATTCAAATAAAAAATCATTCACCATCACACACCTTCATCGGAAAACCCAAGGCTTCACGTGCCTCATAATACGCTTGTGCTACTGCTCTTGAGAGCTGTCTTACGCGAAGAATATACCGTTGCCGCTCCGTCACTGAGATAGCATGTCTTGCATCAAGGAGATTAAACGCATGAGACGCTTTTATTACCATCTCATAAGCAGGCAATGGAAGATTAAGTTCGACAAGCTTTGTAGCCTCTCCTTCGCAATAATCAAATTGTTGAAATAATGCATCGATGTTGGCGTGTTCAAAATTGTAAGCCGACATTTCAACTTCATTTTGATGGAAGACATCCCCATAAGTTACTATACCGTGAGCGGTTTTACCCCAAGGTAAATCAAACAAATTATCCACACCTAAAATAAACATGGACAAGCGCTCTAATCCATAGGTTAGCTCGCCAGTAACGGGTTTGCAGGGTAACCCTCCCACTTGCTGAAAGTAGGTAAATTGCGAAATTTCCATGCCATTTTGCCAAACTTCCCAACCAAGCCCCCAAGCACCCAGCGTTGGCGATTCCCAGTTATCCTCAACAAAACGAATATCATCGGTGAGCGGGTCAACACCGAGTGCGCGTAATGAATCAAGGTATTTTTCCTGAATATCGAGTGGGGAAGGTTTCAGGATGACTTGAAACTGATAATAATGCTGCACACGATTGGGATTTTCACCATAGCGCCCATCGGTTGGTCGCCGTGATGGTTGCACGTAGGCCGCGGACCATGGCTCAGGCCCAATGGCGCGTAAAAAAGTAGCAGGATGAAACGTACCAGCGCCGACTTCCATATCAAGCGGTTGTAATAACACACACCCTTGGGAGGCCCAAAACTGTTGTAACGTTAAAATAATATCCTGAAAAGTAATAGGTTTTGTCATGATTGTCTCGAATTACAAATTTGCAGCAACGGAAAATTCATCTGTTCAGTGTTGCGAGCGACACTGATAGTTTACCTGAAATTAACCAGGAATTCCGGCATGGGGTTCTGAAAGCAGGCGCTTCCCATTTACCGTCATCCGTTAACGTATAAAAGCGTGTATTGTTACATAAATCAACCCCTGCGTCTGCACGCAGGGATTGCAGTACAACTGTGCCGCGAAAGTCTAGTTTTTAGCAGCTTTTTGAATCAGCTCTTGTAAAGACTCTTTGCTGGCCGCTCCTGGAATAAACGCAGGGGTAGAGTTTTTATTAAACGTGCCATCTGGTGTGGAGGCGATAATAAAAGCAGGCGTTCCCATCAAATGCAGTTTTTCAGCGAGTTTACGATTAGCATCCAGCGCATCAGTAACCGTTTTGCTAGTCATGTCCGCTTTAAATTTTGCCATATCCAGGCCGATTGATTCAGCAGCACTGTTAATGATTTTATCATCAAGGCGTTTTTCTTCTTTGATGAGGGCTTCATGCATAGCCAGGTATTTGTTTTGCATTGCCGCGGCCAGTGCTGCGCGCGAGGCTTGATCAGAGCTTGCACCAAAAATGGGGAACTCTTTATAAACAACGCGTAAATTACTGTTGGCTTTTACCAGTTCACTGATGACAGGTGCCACTTTTTTGCAATGGATACACTGATAATCAAAGAACTCGACGAGTGTTACACTGCCTTTAGGATTACCAACAACGGTCAACTTATCGGTAAACAATTCCGGCGCGTTTTCTGTAATAGCTGCTTGTGCTTGCTGTTGCATGGACTGCTGTTGTTTTTGTTGTAATGCTTGTGATGCTTCTATTAATACTTCGGGATTATTAACGAGATAATCATGAATAATCTTTTGAACTTCCGTTTTTTGTGATGGTGACAGGCTATTGTTCTCAGCCATTACTGCTGATGAAGCCATTGTTGCAACCAGTGCACTTGCTGTTAATAAACTTGTAAATTTCACGAGCTTTCCCCTAGGTTTTATTTTGCCACACGAACCGTAGCACCCACTCACGTTAAATTCAAGCATCAAACTGATTTTTCGTTTTATTTTTAAGGCAGCGTCTCAAGACGATGGGCTCACGCGTAGTGTCTTCTCCCTAAATTCACCATTTGTAGCCCGGATTAGCGCTAGCGTAATCCGGGTTCGATGCTCCTTCATAGTGCATTTCCCGGATTACGCTGACGCTAATCCGGGCTACGTTGTACTACGATTTTTATACACTCATCTAAAATGGCGCGAAACGATGGGCTCACGCGTCAAGTGTTTGCTCCCTAAAGTAACCCATTTGTAGCCCGGATTAGCGCTAGCGTAATCCGGGTTCGATGTTCCTTCATAGTGCATTTCCCGGATTACGCTGACGCTAATCCGGGCTACGCTCTATTACGCTCTATCTAAAATGCGCGAGACGATGGGCTCACGCGTCAAGTGTTTGCTCCCTAAAGTAACCCATTTGTAGCCCGGATTAGCGCTAGCGTAATCCGGGAAATGCTCTACTACGTTCTATCTAAAATGGCGCGCAATCCTCAAGTAAGGTGAGGTTTGCGTAAGCCAGTACTAACCACTTGGATCCCTCTGTCGCAAACTTCACCTGCACTCGCGTATGCGCTCCACTGCCTTCTACAGCAAGTACCACGCCTTGACCAAATTTCGCATGAGAAACATTTTGTCCAAGTCTCAAACCCGCCTCTTTGGCAGCAACCGCTGGAACATACTCTTTGGTTGCAGGCGATTTAAACTGCGTATTTACCCGAATTTCATCAAGTAACTCCTTGGGTAACTCACGCAGAAAACGCGAGGGTCGATGGTATTCCTCTCGACCATACAGGCGTCTTACTTCCGCGTACGATAAAATCAGTTTTTCCTTAGCACGGGTCAACCCTACGTAACACAAACGCCGCTCCTCCTCCAAACGCCCTGGCTCCTCCACTGATTGCTTCCCGGGAAATACACCTTCCTCAAGGCCTACCAGAAATACCAGCGGAAACTCCAACCCCTTCGCTGCATGCAATGTCATCAAGTGTACATAACGCTCATGCTCATCTGCTTGCATATCGCCTGCTTCCAATGATGCATGCGATAAAAAAGCCACCAATAAGGGCAACTCCTGGTCTGCATCCTGTTCATAACGAAATTGTTTGGCGGCATTAATCAGCTCTTGTAAATTATCAAGACGAGATTCTGATTTATCGCTTTTAATTTTCGAAAAATGATCATAAAGACCACTTAAATTAATCACTTCGCTAATTTGCTCATCCAATTCGAGTAATGCTGTTTTTTCTTGTAAATTGTTAATCAGACTTATAAATTTTGCTAACGATGAGGCCGCTCGCTGTGAGAGCATATCGCGTTGCAAGAGTAGCTCTGATGCCTTCCACAAAGAGCACTCTTCTTCTTTGGCAAGCGCGCGCATTTCCTCGTGCGTTTTTTCACCAATTCCACGTGTGGGAAAATTAAATACTCGCTCAAATGCGGTGTCGTCATGAGGGTTGGCCAATAATCGCAAATACGCTAATGCGTCTTTAATTTCTGCCCGCTCAAAAAAGCGAACGCCGCCATGAATACGGTATGCAATGCCCCGGCGCAACAAGGCCTCCTCCAATACCCGCGATTGAGCATTAGAGCGGTATAAAATAGCTATCTCATCAGTGCTATGCCCTTGGCTAATGTATAGAGCAATACGTTCGCCAACAAACCGCGCCTCGTCCAATTCGTTAAAAGCGCTATACACAACAATCTTATCGCCAGCACCGCCCGCTGTCCAAAGCTCCTTCCCCATACGCGATTCATTCTGGGTAATTAAGGCGTTGGCCGCATCAAGAATAGTCGCGGTCGAGCGATAATTTTGCTCCAGGCGAATAATTTGGGTAGTAGAAAAATCATGAGAAAATTGCTGGATATTTTCAACTTTAGCGCCTCGCCAGCCATAGATAGACTGATCATCATCGCCAACGGCCATTACCGCCGCACCCCCGCCTGCCAGTAACCGAATCCAGGCATATTGAATCGTATTGGTATCTTGAAACTCATCCACGAGAATGGCTTGAAAACGCTGACGATAGTGCGCCAAAATTTCAGGATTATCACGTAACAATTCGTGGGCACGCAGTAATAACTCTGCAAAATCAATAACACCTGCCGTATGGCAGGCCTGTTCGTAGGCTTGATAAATGCTCACCAGGGTACGAGTAGGGCCATAGTGCATAACATTAATATGTTGCGGTCTTAAACCTTCATCTTTTTTTCCATTGATAAAGGCTTGTGCCTGCTTGAATGGCCATTGCTCAGCGTCAAGGTTTAGTGTTGCAATAACACGTTTGACAACCCGTGCCTGATCTTCACTGTCCAAAATATGAAATTGCTCAGGGAGCCTTGCCTCGCGGTAATGCCGACGTAATAATCGGTGACAAAGACCATGGAAAGTCCCTACCCATAAGCCGACTAAAGGGATATCCAGAAGCGCGTTAAGACGCGTTTTCATTTCGCCCGCGGCTTTATTGGTAAAGGTTACCGCTAAAATCGCTTGCGGCGACATATGCTGTTGCTCAATTAACCAGGCTATGCGACTCACCAATACGCGAGTTTTCCCGCTACCGGCTCCGGCTAATACCAGTGTATTGCCCAGAGGTGCGGTCACCGCCTCACATTGCTTTTCATTTAATCCATCAATGATTGATGTCATGCCTGTTAACCTCTGCAAAAAAATAGTGAGGTATTATCTTCATTTTAGCGGGTAAAGCAAAGCCCGGAATATTTCACTAAATTGTCGCGTTGATGGTCGTTCTGAATCATAAAAAAGATATTTACGCTATTGGCATCAAAATTTTTGGCAATAATGCGGAGCTGGTATAAGATAAGTATTAAAAGTAGCCGAGGTAGTTTATGCATCCTTTATACCCTGTTATCAAACCATACCAGTGCCATGAGCTACCTGTAGGTAAGCTGCATAAACTTTATGTTGAAGAAACGGGTAATCCCGAGGGCATGCCGGTGATTGTTCTGCATTCAGGTCCGGGTGCAGGGGGTAATACCGATTTGCGACGTTTTTTTGACCCGCAAATCTGGCGTATTATCAATTTTGATCAGCGAGGTTCCGGGCGTTCTACACCTTTTGTTGAAATTCGCGAAAATAATACCGGATTATTGCTTGACGATATTGAATCGATTAGGGATTACCTTGGCTTAAAAAAAATAACGCTGTTTGGTGGCGGCTGGGGCGCTTTATTAGCGTTGCTCTATGCAGAACAGCATCCGCATTACGTCTGTAATTTATTATTGTATCGCATATTTTTAGGCAGACAAAAGGACATAGACTGGATTTATCAACACGGGACTAATCTTTTTTATCCAGATTACTGGGAAGAATTTATTAGTATAGTTCCTGCTGACAAACGCTTGCACATTACAAAATATTACGAAAGTTGCCTGCAAGGGGACAATGAGTTAGCAAGAATGTCAGCGGCTAAAAACTGGGGGCTTTGGCAAGCGCGATGTCGAAGCCTGCAATCACACCTCAATGTCATTGATGAGCATCAAGACCCTCATTTTTCTTTAGCGCTCGCAACGCTCGAATCTCATTATATTAACAACCATTTTTTTATTACCGATAATCAGGTATTGGCCAATGCTCACAAAATACAACACATCGCCACTTATCTTATTCATGGCCGCTATGACATAGTCTGTCCTCTAGAGGGTGCCTGGGAGTTGCACCAAGTTTTACCCGCATCAAATTTGAGCATTGTCAGGGATGCAGGCCATTCTGATGAGGAGGCTGGAATTATTGATGCGGTGATTGCAACGGCTAAAGAGATTTCCCGGCAGGGGCTTGATGCTTGCTAAGCGGCTTGCGATCGTTTCCTTTTAGCAGTTTGCAAGTTTCTTAAAGTGGTGTACCATCATTTTTTGCCATTAAAGTAAGAATTATCATGCGTTTAATTGCCACCCTGACAACCGTCGCAAGTGCGGTCTTGCTTGTTAGTTGCATGCATAAAGGCCCTAATCCCGATGACCCTTATGAATCAGTAAATCGAAAAATCCACAAGTTTAATATGGCATTAGACGCGACAATGCTTAAACCCCCGGCCAGGCTTTACAAAGCAATAATACCAGCCGGCGTCAGAGCAAGCGTTAATAATTTTTATAACAATATTTATCTCATCCCGACTGTCGCTAATGATCTTCTGCAGGCAGAGTGGCGACATGCGTCCGATGATGCCGGACGATTTGTTGTTAATTCAACCATAGGGCTTGGCGGTTTGTTAGATGTCGCCACCAATTATAATTTGCCGCTTCATCCAAATGATTTAGGGGTGACATTTGCCAAGTGGGGCGATAAAAAATCACCTTATATCGTGATTCCGTTTTTAGGCCCAAGTACTATCCGAGACGGCATGGGAATGCTTTTCGAGTATACCTTCCTGACTCCATACCCTTATATAAGGAATGATGCGGTATTAAATAGTTTAATCGTACTTCGCTATATTGATCTACGATCGCAATTTCTGGAAAATGACAAATTTTTAGCTGAAGCGTTGGATCAATATACGTTTATCCGGGATGCCTATCTTCAGCATCGGACTTATTTGATAACAGGTCAAGAGCAATCCGGCAATGCTTCTGCGTCTGATTCAATGTATGTAGACGATGAGGGCGAAGACGCCAACGACTATATTGATGAAGTGCCTGAATCTATTAAAAAACCCGCTTAACCAGGTGTTGTATGTTACATATTGCGTTGTATCAACCTGAAATTCCGCCGAATACGGGGAATATCATTCGCTTATGCGCTAATTCTGGCGCACAGTTGCATCTCATTCACCCTTTGGGTTTTGAGCTGGACGATAAACGCATGAGGCGTGCGGGGCTTGATTATCATGAATGGGCTAATGTAATTCACTACCCTGATGAGCAGGCGTTTATCGAGCAAAACCAGAATCGGCGTATTTTTGCCTGCACCACAAAAACAACCCAGGGCTATCACGACGTTAGTTATCAGGATGAAGATATGTTGCTCTTTGGCCCTGAAACACGTGGCTTACCTCTCGAGCTTCGCGAGCTTTACCACGCGATTCGTATACCTATGGGGCCCAACAGCCGGAGCCTTAATTTATCCAATGCGGTGGCGATTATTCTCTTTGAAGCCTGGCGACAATTGGCCTTTACCGGTGCGTTTACAACTGAACCGTAGGGTGGGCAAAGACGCGCAATCGACGTGCCCACCAACGAGGAACCAGCATTGAACCTGGTGGGCACGTCGCTCTCGCTCCTTTACCCACCCTACCCGGCTTGGTCTTTACCGGTGCGTTTACGACCGAACCGTAGGGTGGGCAAAGACGCGCAATCGACGTGCCCACCAACGAGGAACCAGCTTTGAACCTGGTGGGCAGGTCGCTCTCGCTCCTTTACCCACCCTACCCGGCTGGCGACAATTGGCCTTTACCGGTGCGTTTACAACTGAGCCGTAGGGTGGGCAAAGACGCGCAGCGACGTGCCCACCAGCGAGGAACCAGCTTTGAACTTGGTGGGCATGTCGCTCTCGCTCCTTTACCCACCCTACCCGATTTCGCGAGCGACTTTACCGGTGATTTACGACCGAACCGTAGGGTGGGCAAAGACGCGCAAGCGACGTGCCCACCAGCGTCAGGAACCCTTAAGGAAATCAAGATAGTCACCTAAAATATCCACCCCCGTTTCCTGCTCTATTTCGATAGCACAGGTAGGGCTTGTCACATTAATCTCTGTCAGGTATTCACCAATAACATCAATGCCTACAAAATAAAGCCCCTTTGCTTGTAAAGTCGGAGCAATCTCTCGGCAAATCCAGCGATCACGGTCTGTAATGCTGACCACTTTACCTTGCGCTCCTGCCGCAAGATTACCCCGTAATTCTCCACGCGCCGGGATACGCGCCAAGGCATAAGGCACAGGCTCGCCATTAATTAACAAAATTCGCTTATCACCAGCGCTTTGTATTTCTGGAATATACTGCTGCGCAATAATAGTGACGGTTTGGTGCCTGGTTAACACTTCGAGAATTACCGATAAATTACGCGCATCTTCTGTCACGTGAAAAACAGCACTTCCTCCCATGCCTTCCAGTGGCTTAAAAATAACATTGCGATGTTCATCCCAAAAAGCCCGTAATCGAGCTTTATCTTTCGTCACTAATGTTGGAGGGCAACACTGAGGAAAATTAAGGGTAAAAAATTTCTCATTGGCATCACGAAGGCTTTGAGGTTTATTAGCCACCAAAACACCGTCGCGCTCAGCTAATTCGAGCGCATAAGTCGCATAAATATATTCCAGATCAAAAGGCGGGTCTTTGCGCATTAAAATAATATCAAACGCACTTAATGGCTCCTCCCCTGTAGGCGTTACCTTAGCCCAATCCGTCGAGTTTACATCACCAATAATTATCGATGACACATTGGCATAAGCATGTCCATCACGACAAGCGATATCAAGCGGCGTGAAATAAAAACAAGACCAGCCGCGCTTTTGGGCGCTCTTTAACATCCCGACCGTTGAATCTTTATAGGGTTTTAAGAGATGCAATGGATCCATTAATACAGCAAGTTTCATTATTCGCCCCCGATTTGTGCAATTTCTCGTGCAGCAGCCAAGGCGGCGAGCCGTGCGATTACGCCATAGGCATAAAAACGATTGGGGCAATCAACCGGCTTTAAATCCCCCCGCGGCATATTACAGGCCTGCGCAAAAGCCAATGGTTCGAAATGCATGCCTGGTGCGTTTAAATTCTCATCTTTGCCGCGCCCCTGATGCACCCTATAAAACCCGCCCACCACAAATTGCCCTATCATGTAAACAACAGGTTCGGCAACTGCGCCATCGGGCATGGTTTCAAATGAATAAACCCCTTCCTGAATAATGACCTTGCTAACCTTTTGGCTACCTTTGCTCGCGGCCATTTTAGTGCGCTGCTTGCGATTTAACTGCCTTAGTTCGTCAGCATCATTCACCATCATGACACTCATTCCATAAGTCCCATTATCTGCTTTAACGACCACGAAGGGTGCCTCATCAATACCATAGGCAGTATACTTTTCTTTAATCAGCTGTAATAACTGCTCAACATTGACGGCCAGATTTTCCACCCCTTCCTGGGCCATGAAATCAATATTATCCACCGCTCTGAAGTAGGGATTTATCAACCATGGATCAAGATCAATTAATTCTGCAAATTCGACAGCGACTTCTTCAAAAAAATTAAAATGACTTGATTTAAGACGTGACGACCACCCTAATTTGGAGGTAGGCCTGATTCGCTGCTTAATCCCTTCTAAAATAGGGGGAACGCCTGTTGATAAATCATTGTTCAAAAGCAACATACACGGACGAAAATCAGCAAGCTCTATAAAATCATCGCGACGAATAATGGGCTCAATTAATAAAACCTCCCCGGTATCAGTCGTCATTTCTTGAGGTGAGGTAACTTCGGGATCAAGGCTTCCAATCCGCACCACAAAACCTGCTTTAACAAAAATATCCCGCAATACACTTAAACTTTGGCTATAAAAACGATTGCGAGTATGGCTTTCCGGTAATAACAGAATATTCCGGCAGGTTGGCAAAAAATCAACCAAAACAGATTGAGCCGCCTGCACGCATAAGGGTAAAAAATCTGGATTAAGGTTATTAAACCCTGCCGGAAACAGGTTAGTATCAACTGGCGATAGTTTAAAACCTGCGTGACGAAGATCAACGGATGAGGTAAGCGGCGGTGGCGTATCTTGCCATTTCTGCCTGAACCAGGATTCAATGGTCGATACATGGTTTAAAAGCACCTTTTCTACATGATATAAAGGCCCTGAATGCGCTGTTGTTAAATTTGGTACTGGAATATCGTACTCTTGCATACTTTCTCTCGCTTAAATTTCGGAGTATAAGATTACTGGCGATAAATTTAATAAAATAACTAAGACTATCCTGCCATAGAGGCAGATGCAACGGATATCTTGTTGCCACGCAGGAAACAGGTTTTTCAACATGAATGAATTTTAAAGAGGCATTACTCATGAATCAAAAGCGAACCGGATTATCACTTTTGCTGCTTCTTTTGCTTGGGTTTATCTGGGGGTCTGGTTATACGCTTGCCAAATATGCCATGACCCATGATGTGCCACCCTTAGGCTACTCCTTTTGGCAATCTGCAGGTCCTGCTTTTTTACTGACGCTCTTTTGTTTGATAAGTGGTAAAACTGCTATTTTTAAACGAGCTTATTGGCCTTATTACTTCACCTGTGGGCTTTTGGGAATTGCCATCCCTAATACCAATATGTATTTTATTGCAAGCCACATTCCAGCAGGTCTTTTAGCTGTTTTAGTGAATACAGTACCACTCCTGGTTTATCCACTGGCCTTATTAACCAATCAGGAGCGTTTTGACAGCTTTCGTGTACTTGCCATCTTATTAGGGATGGTTGGTATTATTCTGATTATTGCACCGGCGACGCACACACTGCTCTCTTACTGGAGTATGCTTACATTAATTACCCCTCTTGCCTTTGCACTTTGCTCTATTTACATCAGTGCGTATCAACCCAAGGCCTTGAATGCCTTGGAATCAGCCAGTGGAATGTTAATTGCTGCGTCTTTATTGCTTATGCCGCTCATTATTCAACAGCACGCATTTTATCCCCTGACCGCCCCCTTTACGACCGCAAAACAGGTTGTGTTATTAGAGATTGTCCTCTCAAGTATTGGTTATTTTCTCTTTTTTAAACTCATTCGCCTTGCGGGACCGGTTTTTTATAGTTTGACCGGAGGCGTGGTCAGCTTGACGGGGTTACTGTGGGGGTTTATCGTTTTTGGTGAAATTCCTGACAGGCTCGAGTGGCTCGCTATCGCCTGCGTGTGTTCGGCACTTTTTCTGCTATCATGGCGGCAATCACGACAATTTAAGGACGACTATGAATCAAATCGTGGCTCAATACAGCTCCCAAATTGAAAATTTTCAATACCTTTTGCTGTTGATTAATGCCATTTTACATGTTCTTTTTGCAGGCGCTGTGGCACGTGATGCGGGCAATTTGCACAAAATAGGCCAGCGGCCTGCTTTGGTGTCTGCACCAAGCTGGGCATTTGCAACCTTGATAGGTGGCGTGATAACGGCCGCAATCTATTGGTTTATACATCATTCAACATTAACCAGACCCACTATAAGAGAAACGCACTATGACCGCGCATAAAATCGCTACCATTGATGTTCATGAATTAAAAAAACGCCTTGATAATGACCCTTCGCTTTGTTTGATTGATGTTCGAGAACAAGATGAATGGGATGAAGGTCATATTCCGGGAGCCACTCATATCCCCAAGGATGAGTTACCCGCCAAAATTGACGCAAAAGCTTCGTCTCATCAACAGCCAATTTATTTACATTGCAAGGGTGGCGTTCGCTCCGCTCATTCGGCCGAACGTTTAATGGATATGGGCTATAAAGAGGTTTATTCGGTTACAGGCGGTATTGCTGAATGGGCGCGTTGTGGGTATGAAGTACGTAAATAATTCTTAAAGAAACATTACACCTTGTTTCATAACAAGGTGTAATGGACAACTACCACTAAGGAGTAGATGTACTTCCTAGATTTGCCATGGCTTCTTTGTCAATCACTTTAACTTCAGGCAGATCCTTCTTGCTCCCACCAAATAAACTCCATCCTTTTGTCTCTTTTTTACGCGCAGCAGCCTCCGCTTTACGCACAGCAGCAGCCTCATCTTCCTGTTTTTGAATGATTTTCTTTAATGCAGTCTCTGCATCCTTAAAAATACCGTTTTCAGCCTCAGCTTTCGACGTCACCCCTGCGCTCCATATAGCCTGCAATCTTAACTTAGGGATGTCGGAAAAAGAATGTTTTTCACGTAATGGTTCTGTTGTTAATCCCATGTTAAATATGTCATCTGCAATAAATTTCATTGCGGCAGAAACCATCAAACAATGACTATTAGAATCCAATAAATTTTGATCAGATAGCCCTAACGCATCCTTCAGGCAGTCACGAAAACAACTATTATCTGGAGACAGATAAGAGTACGATTGATTAACTAATTCTACAAAAATTAGCATTAAACCGCCCAAAATTCGCGAACGTTCCGCATCTTTTTTTGCGTCATTGTCAAGATTGGGAAATTCCAAACCATCAATTTTTTTAACCGCTGCTTGCAAAAAATACACATGCGATCTGCGTATTGGCTCCAAGTCCGCTACAACAGCGTCATCTCCACAGTGATGCTTCACTAATTTTTTTATTTGGACGTCAAGATGCTCTTTTAATGGTCCATATGCCTTCAATTCAAAACCCATGTTATTCTCTCCTTAAACTCCATTAACAGGTCTGATGAGATAGACTCATCGAAACTCAGTGTAAACCAATTAAAAGCGTTCGTCATGAATTTTCTTTACACGACTTACTCAATTTATAACCTAATGATTAAAATATAAAAATTCAGAGGATTTAAGCCGCGTGGAATAATAAAATATAATACTGAGAAAAATAACAATTAATAATTATTTACCGAATTACTATTCTCCCTTAGTATGTCGCCCCTTATTAAAATAAAAATTGCATAGCTCGACGTTGGAGATAAACCATGAGAAAAATCGCCTTACTGCTCCTTTTAAGCTCCAGCGTTTTATTTGCAGAAAATCCCCCACCCAAACTCATCTTGCAGCTGGTCGTTGATCAATTGCGCGGGGATTTAATTCAACAGTATCATTCAGCGTTCGGCGCAGATGGATTTAATTATCTTCTTAACCACAGCATAAATTTTCAAAATGCACACCACCCCCATGCCAATACCGTCACATGTGTCGGCCATGCAACTATTGCTACAGGCAGTTATCCTTATTTGCACGGGATTATCGCCAATGACTGGTTTAACCGTGATACGCAAAAGGAAACTTATTGCGTTGAAGATTTACAGAGTAAAATTCTCCCAACCACGCGCACTAAAATAGAATTACCAGGTCGCTCCCCGCGCAATGTGCTCTCCTCAACCTTAAGCGATGAAATTATTTTAGCAAAAAAGGGGCGCGCTTTTGGGGTTGCTTTAAAAGACCGCGCAGCTATTACCCTTGCAGGACATGCCGGAAAAGCCTTTTGGTTTGATAAAGAAAACGGCGGCTTTATAACCAGCACCCATTATTACCAAAGTTATCCTGCGTGGGTAAATCAGTGGGATAGCCAATATCAACCAAAAAATGAAACCTGGGCATTAAGCCAATCAAATTCGGCTTACCGCTTTGCCAGCGCCCCTCGTTTCAAAAACCGCTTTCCTGAATTCGGCGAAACCTTTCCTCATCATACAGGTGAACCCGGGAATCCTTTGTACTATAAGTATTTATCAATGACACCTAATGCTGATGAGCTTACAGCAAACTTTGCCGAGCGCCTCTTGTCTGAAGAAAAACTTGGTCAATCGCCTAATCAAACGGACTATTTAGCCATTAGTTTCTCTACCGTCGATACAGTGGGGCATCAATTTGGTCCTAATAGTCAGGAGTCAGAAGACGCCTTGCGCCGTCTTGATAAAACACTCGCAAAGCTTTTAAAGGCAATTGATGAAAAGACCGGCTTACAAAATACCTTGATAATATTAACGGCTGATCATGGCGTTACCGATGCGCCGGCCTATCTTCATTCGCAAGGCATTCATGAAACTGCACTTCCTGATACGGCATTTCTCCGTCAAGTGATTGAAAGCACTTTGCAAAAAAACTTTAATCTTCCTCCGGCGACATTACAATCCATTACGCTACCCTATATTTACCTTGATCATCAGTTGCTGGCGAAGCAATCTTATACAACAGCACAAATAAGTCAGAAACTGGCTGATAACTTAAATCAACATCCCGGTGTTTTCAAGGCCTACTCTCTACCGGTGGCAGATATTGAAAAAAATTGGCTAAGCAGTAAAGTGGATAAAATGGCTTTCCCCAATCGCTCAGGGGATGTTTATATTGTTCCAGCCCCTTATCAATCACCAATGGACGAATCGGTTCGTGTCGATCATGGAACGCCATGGAACTATGATAGTTTTGTGCCCTTATTGTTTGTTAATCCGGCATTTAAAGCACGCCGAATTTTAACCCCTGCGAGCACGACTGATATTGCAGCGACTGTTGCTGCTATTTTGGAGATAAAGGCTCCATCAGCAAGTGTGGGCCAGCCCTTGCAAGCTGTTGTGGATTTTTATGAGAATAACGATAAGTAAATGTACGCCACGGGATTTGAATCATACGCTGATACAAGTAGTAGAGACCGTTCTTAACCGCGGACTCCGTGAACACTCCCTGATGATGGTCCGTGGTTCAGATCCGAGCCGCGACCATTAGGGAGCGCCACAGGCGCTTAAATTCACACCGATACCCAAACTCAACCCCTTGAATTTGCAAAATTTGCCACCATGACTATTCTTAAGTGATAACTTTGGAAGAGGAGTAAAATATGGCTATTATTAAACGTGATTTTTATCCTTTGCAAAAAGATTTAAGTCATTTATTAGAGCATCTTTTCAAAGGACAAGCAGAGGACTCATCGTTTGTAGACACAGGCACTTGGGCGCCAGCCGTGGATATTAAAGAAGAAAAAGACCGTTTTATTGTAATTGCAGATATCCCGGGCGTTCAAAAAGAAGACATCCATATTTCATTGGAAAACAATTTGCTAACCTTACACGGCGAGAGGCGTTTTGAAAAAACCTCGGAACAAGAGGGTTATTCGCGCATAGAGCGTATGCAAGGGCAATTCTACCGTCGTTTTAATCTGCCTCAAACGGCCGATGAGTCAAAAATCAGCGCTAAATGCAAACATGGAGTTCTGGAAATCTCCATTCCTAAAAGAAATCCTTCCGTTGAGAAAAGGATTGAGGTAAAAATTGAGGAATAGTCTTTGACATCGGATTGGTGTTGCCGCCTGGTCTGTTAAAACACGCGGCCACCATCCATAGCGTCGAACTGAATATCATGTCGAGCATAGCAAGGCATAATCATTTACAATAAATTGAACTTTTTCGTGGTAAACTAAACCATCCTTACAACAAGGCTAACAACCATGTCTGACAATTACACTTCTGAAGCGATTGAGGTATTAAATGGCCTTGAGCCTGTACAACGCCGTCCTGGTATGTATACCAATACTTCAAGGCCTAATCACGTGGCGCGAGAAGTTTTCGATAACAGTGTCGATGAGGTAATGGCCGGGCATGCGAACAAAATTATTGTGACCCTTTTTGAAGACGGCTCCGTCGAGGTCGAAGACAATGGGCGTGGAATGCCTGTTGATATTCACCCTCAGCTGGGTATAAGCGGGGTGGAAGTTATTATGACGCGCTTGCATGCAGGCGGCAAATTTTCGGATAAAAATTACAGTTTTTCCGGTGGATTACACGGCGTAGGTATTTCTGTCGTCAACGCATTGTCAGAACGTGTGGATGTGACTATTAAACGCAACGGTATTATCTATCAAATGGCATTTGCCAATGGCGATAAACTTCATGAACTAAACGAAATTGGTGTCACTAAAAAACGGGATACAGGCACTATCATCCGTTTTTGGCCAAATGCGAAGTATTTTGACTCACCCAGGCTGTCTGTGAAAGAGCTCACGCATGACTTAAGAGCAAAAGCGGTTTTATGCCCAGGCTTATCCATGACTTTTATCAATAAACTCACCGGTGAGCAAACCGAGTGGTGTTTTGAAAAGGGTCTGGTGGATTATTTAAGGCAATCACTGCCCTCTGATTATTTTCCTGACGAACCCTTCTCAGGCGAATTTGCCAGCAGTGAAGCAACGGTTGACTGGGCACTGGCATGGTCAACCACTCCAATGACCGGCTTAAATGAAAGTTATGTCAATTTAATTCCAACGGTGCAAGGAGGAACACACGTTAATGGCTTGCGTTCTGGATTATTTGACGCGCTTTCCGCTTTCTGTGAGTTACGGAATCTTCTGCCGCGCGGAGTAAAGCTTGCCGCAGATGACTTGTGGGAGCCTTGTCGATATATATTGTCAGTAAAAATGAAAGAGCCGCAATTTGCAGGCCAGACGAAAGAGCGCTTAAGCTCGCGCCAGACTGCCGCCTTCGTTAACAATGTTATTAAAGATGCTTTCGCCTTATGGCTTAATCACCATCGTAGCCAGGGAGAAATTATCGCCTCCTTTGTTATTGAGCGCGCTCAAAAACGCTTGAAACAAGCCAAACAGGTAGCTCGTAAACGAGTAAGCCAGGGGCCGGCCTTACCCGGTAAGTTAGCTGATTGCCTGCAACAGGATTTAAATCAGGCTGAGCTCTTTTTAGTGGAAGGGGATTCAGCAGGAGGGTCAGCAAAACAGGCGCGCAATAAAGATTTTCAAGCCATCCTGCCCTTGCGAGGAAAAATTTTAAATTCATGGGAAGTGGATTCATCCCAAGTATTAGCCTCGCAGGAAATACATGATATTTCTGTTGCTATAGGCGTTGACCCCGGCGCTCAGGACATTAGCGGTCTGCGCTATGGAAAAGTCTGTATTCTCGCGGATGCGGACTCTGATGGCGCTCATATTGCCACCCTTATTTGTGCACTTTTCCTGCGCCACTTCAAACCCTTGGTAGATGCCGGTCATATTTTTGTCGCAATGCCTCCTCTCTATCGAATTGACGCGGGTAAAATTGTTCACTACGCACTCGATGATGAGGAGAGAGAAAAAATCACAGCAGAACTTACGCGCACCAAAAAAGGCAAAATTAATGTGCAACGCTTTAAAGGACTGGGCGAAATGAACCCACTCCAATTGCGAGAAACCACGATGGATCCGAATACGCGTCGCCTCGTTCAGCTAACATTAGACGATGCACCGACAACCATGGCAATGATGGATATGATGCTTGCAAAAAAACGTGCAAGCGATAGGAAAGCCTGGCTTGA
The DNA here is from genome assembly GCA_030680075.1 of Legionella sp. Taxonomy (GTDB): domain Bacteria; phylum Pseudomonadota; class Gammaproteobacteria; order Legionellales; family Legionellaceae; genus Legionella_C. Next base: position 340,875 of record JAUXWR010000131.1, on the reverse strand, counting down.
ATCCAAAGGAAATCTGGCAGAACAGTGATTAATATTATCAAGCTAATGCAGCTAATACATGCTCAGGATCTCTATTTATTGCACGAAGGAGCGCTTTTGCAGGACCTGTAGGCTCTCTCCTGCCCTGCTCCCAATTTCTTAATGTTCCTAGATTTACGTCAATTAATGACAAAATTTAGCTTGAGTTAAGCCTGTTTTTTGTCTTATTTCTTTTACATGAATTGCATCAACTACAAATGCGGATAAATAACTCGTCTTTGCGAACGAAGTGAAGCAATCCAGTGACCTTTATGAAAAATAGATGCGCTGATTGGATTTTTCAAGGCCGCTGGATTGCTTCACTTCGTTCGCAAAGACAGCATCTATTTTGAAATTTAACAAATTGCCCTGTGTAAAGCTTTAATACATCTTCAGTAAAAATTGGGGTTTCAATAAAAATCAGGGGATTCTTTAGTTATTCTTATAATAAAAATATGTGCTACACCTGAGTGTGCGTCAATGACTTACATGCCAAATACGACTAATTAATAGTGTAAAATTAATCAAAGTTACGTATAGTCTATTATCACGATTTAATTACATCTTTATCTTGGAAGCCATCCTGCGCTCAACGACCATCGGCCCCAATCGTATTCTCCTGACGCTTAACAATATGAATTTAAGGATAGCCATGCCCTCTGTTTTGATGACCCTATTATTGACAATCATAGCGTCCATTGCTCATGCCTTGCCCAAGGGGTTTGTCTATTTACAGAGCATTTCGCCGGATATTAGCGAAGATATGCGTTATGTGAGTGCCAATAATTTTATAGGACGACCCATTAGCGGGTACCAAAAAGGTCGTTGTATTTTAACCTCACACGCAGCGTACCAACTGGCTGAAGCAGAAAAAGAGGCACAACGTTTGGGTTATCGATTAAAGGTGTATGATTGTTATCGCCCCCAGCGCGCCGTAAATGACTTCTACAAATGGAGTCAAGACCCTCTAGATATCCTCATGAAAAATGAATTTTATCCCCGTGAAAATAAAGCAACTTTATTCAGTAAGGGCTATATTTCCAAAGCCTCAGGCCATACGCGCGGAAGCACCGTGGATCTTACTCTCGTCAAAATTAATAACCCCACCCCTCTTAATAAAGCCCCATCGGTTAAGTGCTACAGCAAAACAAATCAACATACTAATGATGATTCGATTAATACAGGAACACGTTTTGATTGCCTTGATAAAAGTGCGTCTGTTTTTTACAACGATTTAACGAAAGAACAACTGCATAATCGATTAATGCTGCGCAATCTGATGAAACGCCACGGATTTTATCCCTATGAGAAAGAATGGTGGCATTTCACCCTGAAAAATGAACCTTACCCCTCGACTTATTTTGATTTTCCCGTCCGGTAATACCATTGGCACTCGCCATTGCCAGTGCCAATATCTGAAACTACATCACTGCTTCACGAATCGTCCATACACGTTGCGCAGGCAAAGACGATGATTCGGTCCATAGAACGAGTGGTTTACCGGACATAGAAGGCATGGTCTTTGAAGATAGCGCTACGGCAAATGAATATTTTTTGGCAAGCGTTTGCAAAGCAGCCATTACATGAGCGGGCTCTGCTTGATTATCATTAAGTACCAGTTCATTGCCACGATAAATTACCGTAACCGCCTGCCCTCTCAAGGCTTGCTTAACCACCGTCTCAAGACGTCTCCATCTCGCTTGCCGTCCACGTTGCTGCTCTGCCTGTGTGGGATTTAGTTGATATTTAATGCGCGAATGGGGAGCAAACACTTTCGCCCAGGAAGTGTTGCTGGGCTTTTGCTGTAAAAAATAACTGCATAAGGCATCAACTAAATAACGATAACGCCCCGAAACAGACAATTTAGTGCCGTGAACATTATTAATAAAAATAGCAAATGCCAACGTATGGGCATTGGCTGTGTAGAGATAGCCAGACAAACTGACAACGCCTGTCATAGTACCTGTTTTAGCCCTTACCAAATCTTGCTGATTCGGTTTTTTAAAGCGCCGTTGCAAGGTGCCATCACGACCCGACACGGGTAAGGCAGCAATGTATTCATAAGATAAGGGAAATCGGTCAAAAAGAAACTGAAGCAAGCTTACCGTTTGATTAGGGGTTACCGAATCATTGCGCGATAAACCCGAACCATCGGTTAACACCGCCTTGTCTAATGGGATTTTCGTTTGTTCTTGCAGAAATTTTTTAATAATGGGTTGTGCTTCCGCCCAATTCACGGGAGAACCATGCAACTTATCGGCCGCATGTAAAAATAAACTATCCGCATAAAGGTTATCAGAGGGTTTAAGTGTATCAGCCATCAATTGCGCAATCGGTTTAGATGCATCAGTCGCCACTAACATAGAGCCTGCTGGCGCTTTTCCAAGAAGAACACTACCTTGGAGGGCGATATTATTCTGCTTAAGTTGCTCTTTTATTAACCCCTGGGCATACATGAGAGGATTACGAATTGCCATTTTTTGTTGAACCGCCCACTGCCCCACACCAACACAGCCGCGAACGGTCAGTTGATTCTCACCATTCATGGCAAAATCAACGCCGCAATGGGCTGATTTTTCGTGGGTTTTGACCTGGTTGGTTAATACAACACTACCGCTTTGGTCATCCACCTCAACAATAGCAGGCTCTCCTGCTCGCCCTGCGGGATTTACCGTCACGACCATGCGATTGGCATCAATCATAACAGGCGCAATAGGTGCGCCATAACTATATGCTCTGTCTTCAACCATGCAGCCTGGGGCGTAAGGGGTAACATTGGCATGGCTGCTGTCGATATACACATTGCCTTCAATACGATTAATATGCAAATCTTTAAGGGCTGCGATTAAGGTGGCCAAACGCTCACGGCTAAAAGAAGGATCCCCCGGCAAATGCAAATACAGGGAGCCTTTTAATACCCCTTGCTGTAGTTGGGAAGCACTGATACTTAACTTATTTTTAAATTGATAATCAGGCCCTAAAACCATTATGGCCGCCGCATCAGAAAAAAGCTTCATATTACTGGCGGGAATGAATGATCGACTTTTATTGCGTTGAAAAAGTGTGGTGCCTGAGGTCAAATCCACCACCTCAATACCGATATTTATATCAGGGCTGACCTCATTAATTAACTTATCGGCGCCGCTTTGTATGGTGGCATAAGATAGTGCGGAGTATAAAGTCCACAATAAAACGCCGGAGAAGGTCCTTTTCATCACTGTTAATTCCCAAAGAAAGAGAGTTCAATCATAACTCAAGCCCATGCGCTCCAGAAGCCCTGCCAAGGTATCATTATCAAAAAATTTTACTTGCAGCCAACCACCCTGTCCTTTTTCAGTAGTAATTTGCACAGGCGCGCCAATTTGCTCGGCAAGATTAATTTGTAATCGTTCAATATCTCGGTCTTTAAACGTAGATTTCTGAGCCTCGGGCGCGGCTTTTAACGCTTTTACTTTTTCTTCAAGAAGTCTCACAGACCACTCGTTTTCAATCACTTGTGTGCTGAGTGAAATCTGTAAGGCAGACGTCATGCCCACCATTAAACGTGCATGACCGAGCGTTAATTGACCCGCTATTATTTTTTCCTGTACCTCTCGGCATAAACTCAATAACCGTAAAAGATTAGCGATATGACTACGTGATTTACTGACTAAAGTGGCGATATCCTCTTGTTGAAAATGAAACTCATCGCACAAGCGCTTGTAGCCTTGAGCTTCCTCAATCAAGTTCAACTCTTCACGCTGGATATTTTCAACCAGGGTCATCGCCGCCGCTTGCTCATCGCTATATTGACCAATTAAGCAGGGAACTTCCTTAAGTCCCGCTATTTGTGCCGCGCGCCAACGTCTTTCACCCGCAATAATTTCATACCGCCCCAATGCAATTTCACGGACGATTAAAGGTTCAATCAAGCCTTGCGTTAAAATAGAGGCCGCGAGTTCTTCGAGGGATTTTTGTTCAAACACAATTCGCGGCTGGTAGCGGCCGCGCTGTAGACAATCGACAGAAAGCAGGCGATAAAGAGGGCTCATGAATTAACCGTCATTTCTTTTTACTCAACACGCTGTAAAAAAATCCATCGCAATTATTATTGCCTGGCATTAATTGCCAGCCCATACCAGTATTTTGGCCCCAATTTTTATCACTTGTCTCAACCTGACAATCCGGCTGATTGCTGAGAAATTTAGCAATTTGCGCTTCATTTTCCTGCTTCATGACAGAGCATGTCGCATACACCAATAGCCCATCCGGTTGTAACAATGGCCACATTGTTTTAAGCATATTGGCTTGTATGCCCGCAACGGCACTTATATCCTCTTCGGTTCTAAGAAGCTTGATATCAGGATGACGTCGAATAACACCCGTTGCCGAACACGGGGCATCCAGCAATATCCTGTCAAATAATTTTCCATCCCACCACGAGGCCGTATCAAGTACATCCCCCTGGCGCACGGTTGCTTTTAAAGAGAGACGTTTTAAATTTTCGCGAACACGCCGCAAACGGTTCTCATCAATATCAAGCGCTATACAATCGGCAAGCTCAGGTTCTGTTTCGAGAATATGACAGGTTTTGCCACCAGGAGCGGCACAAGCATCAAGAACCCTTAAACCCGGTTTTAGTGCTAATAATGACACGGCTAATTGAGCGGCCTCATCCTGGATGGAAACATCACCCCGAGCGAAACCGGGTAACTCACTTACTTCACAAGGGGTCTCAAGGATAATTCCGACAGGCGAAAATTGATGAGGGGTTGCAGCAATTCCTGCTTCCTCTAAACGGTTTAAATAGTCATCCCGAGAACCATGCTGCTGATTAACACGCAAACTCATCGGTGGATGCTTATCGTTTCCACTTAAAATAGCTTGCCAATGATGCGGCCAATCGTTTTTCAGCCGAGCAACAAGCCATGTTGGGTGGTCTTGTTCAAAATCGGGTTGACTGGCAAGTCTTGCCAATATTGCCTCCCGTTCGCGGCAAAACCGCCTTAGAACAGCATTAACCAACCCTTTTGCCCAAGGTTTTTTTAATTTATCAAGCAAGTCAACTGTCTCTTTTACCGCAGCATACTCCGGTTTATTGAGAAACTGAAGTTGATAGAGCCCCATTAACAAGGCAAGCCATATCTCCATCACCTGGGGTCTTTTTTCAACAAGACTATCCGCTAAGGCTTGCAGGCGAAAATAGTGACGGCAAACACCAAAACAAATGGCTTTAGTCAAGGGACTGATGTCCTCTCCTGCCTGTAGAAGATGCGTTAATGGCGTCTTGTTTTCTACAACCTTGATGAGAATGCGAAGCGCTTGCAATCGATCATTTTTACTCATTGGAAAACCTGTTGTAAAAAGCTTAACGCACGTCCGGAGTTTATTAAGTCAGTAATAGAAATCACCTTGCCACCGGCAAACTGCAAGCGTTGAATGGCAACAACACGATCGCGAGTCGCAACCTGTAAACCGTTTTTATCAACGGCCAATACTGTACCTGGCGGTAAATGGCTGGAAGTCTCGAGTATTTTTGCCTGATGTATACGGATTACTTCATCACCTGCATGTGTGTAGGCGATTGGCCAAGGATTATAGGCGCGGATTAGTCTGTCGATAACATCAGCCGATTGCTGCCAATCAATAGCCGCATTTTCTTTAGTAATTTTTCCGGCATAGGTCGCAAGAGTACTGTCTTGAGGTGTCGCTTTCGCGCGCCCTAAAGCCAGAGCGTCCAATGTAGTTAATAAAGGGGCTGGCGCTATTTTCGCTAATTTATCATGGAGTGTGCCCGCCGTGTCGTCTGGCAAAATTAAACAGGAAACTTCCGCGAGCATATCGCCCGTATCCATTCCGACATCCATTTGCATGATAGTTACGCCTGATTGTGAATCACCCTGCAAGATAGCCTCTTGAATAGGCGAGGCGCCGCGCGCGCGCGGTAGCAATGAGGCATGAACATTGATACAACCCAATTTGGGAATATTCAACACTTTTTTAGGGAGAATAAGCCCATAGGCAATGACGACTAACACATCCGGCTCCAGGGCAGAAAGCTCCTCTACTGCTTTAGCGTCTTTAAAATTGAGCGTTTGATAAACGGGAAGCCCGTGAGCCAATGCCCAGGTTTTTACAGCAGAAGGCTGTAATTTCCGTCCACGACCCGCGGGGCGGTCAGGCTGTGTATAGATTGCCTGCAAGTGATGGTTTGAAGATGCCAATGCATCAAGACAGGGTATTCCAAACTCAGGCGTTCCCGCAAAAACTATATTTAAACGGGTCATGACTTATGCATACGTTTGAATTTATCAAGCTTACGTCGTGCCATAGCGCGTTTCAGAGGCGAGAGTAAATCTACAAATAACTTTCCATTCAGGTGATCAATTTCGTGCTGAAAACATTCACCCAGAAGCCCTTCTGCCGTCATCTCAAAAAACTCACCCTTTCGGTCTTGCGCCCGCAGGGTTACTTTATGAGCACGTATAACCTTGTCATAAGCCCCGGGAACTGAAAGACAGCCCTCTTCATATTCAGCTTGCCCTTCCGAGCTGATAATTTCAGGATTCACCAAAACCAGCTGCTCTTTTTTGTCCCCTATGACATCAACAACTGAAAGACGAATATTAATACCAATCTGAGGTGCAGCAAGACCCACACCGCGTGCATCGTACATGGTATCAAACATATCATCGATAAGTAGTTGCAGAGCATCATCGAATTTCTCGACGGGTTTGGAAATTTCACGAAGTCTTGAATCGGGTAAATAAATAATTTTGCGAATAGCCATAAGGTATCTTTTAAATCTGATTATGCGTGCTATTATCGCCAATACTGTGTTTTGCTGCAAGCTAAACGGGGTTGAGGGAGTCATTATGGATTATGGAAACCAGTCTTTGCTCATTTTCGCCTAACTCCGCGTCGTAAATTTAATGGATATCGTTACAACTCATGAATAATAAACCTTATTTGCTTGCCCTGAATCGCATTAATGGTGTTGGGCCACGAACGGTTATGAAACTTTTAAGCCGCTGGCCTTCCCTGGAAGATATGTTTACTTTATCCCAAAGTGCTTTGGAAAAATCAGGCTTACCTGCAAAAATCGCCACAGCTATCGCGCATTTTAACAAAGCAGAAATTGACGCTGATCTGAACTGGGAAAAAAGAGAAAACAACCATTTGTTAACATGGGAATGTCCGGCCTATCCACCACTACTCAAAGAAATACACGACCCGCCGGTGGTAATTTATGCCGAAGGCAATCTTGCTTGTTTGCAGCAACCCATGCTTGCCATGGTTGGAACGCGAAAACCCTCAGTGAGCGGCGGCGAAACTGCTTCACGCTTTGCCAATCAGCTCGCCTCGCACGGGATAACCATTGTAAGCGGTCTTGCGGCGGGTATTGATGCGCTCGCTCATAAGGGCTGCCTTGCCGCAAATGGCCAGACCATTGCTGTTATGGGAACCGGGATTGATATTATTTATCCACGCGGGCATATTCAATTATCGTGTAAAATCAAAGAGAAAGGTCTTCTGATGACCGAATTTCCATTAGGAACGCTACCAAGCGCTGGACATTTTCCCCGCAGAAATCGTATAATAAGTGGTTTATCATTAGCCACATTGGTTGTTGAAGCCGCAATTAAGAGTGGTTCTTTAATTACAGCTCGACTGTCTTTAGAGCAAAACCGGGATGTTTTGGCAATACCGGGTTCTATACATAATCCCCAGGCAAGGGGTTGTCATCATTTGTTACAACAAGGAGCAAAACTTGTAACATCGATTCAGGATATTCTTGATGAACTGGGGGTGGAAACAGTACAACGAGCAAATGAACCGTGCTCATCCCTTGCAACTAACAATAAAAACCTAGTAAAGTGCGTTGGTTTTGAAATTACAACGATTGATCAAATTATTCAACGAAGTGGTTTAAGCGTTGAAAAGGTGACTTGCGACTTGGCACAATTAGAATTAACTGGCATTGTCAAAGCAGTTCCTGGCGGTTATACCCGTTGTGTATCGGTTGAAAATGAATGCTAATCGCCATTCTTCCCGATATCTTCGCTGAGCAAATAATGAGGTGGTCTGTATGAAAGATAGCTTGTTTGAAATGTTGATGAATTTTTTTGAAAAAAGTTTGTCTCAAATAACAGAAAGCAAATCCGTTAACGAAAAAGATGCCATTGCTGAACCCGATGCATTAGAGAGTGCTGATGCTGAAATGGCGAGCGTCGAAAATCAGTCGCTAGTCGTCAGACCCGCCCATGAAACGTCAATACGAGTTTTTACCTATGATGAACAAATGAAATTTACAAAAGCGAGCTATCAGTTTCTGATGCGCATGCTATTATGGGGCATAATTGCCTCGGAAAGTATGGAATTGATTATAAATCAACTGATATTCTCCGAATCACGTTTTGTCACTTTACAAGAAACAAAGTGGACTATCCGCAATACTCTTGCGGAAAATCTTACCGCAGCTCAACTTGCTTTTCTTGATCTTGTGCTATACCAAAAAGAAGACGAATTACCACTACATTGATAATCCACAGGAAAAGGTCCCCTTCATTATGAGCAAATACTTGGTAATTGTGGAATCCCCGGCGAAAGCAAAAACCATACAAAAATATCTGGGTAACGATTATGAAGTACTCGCGTCCTACGGACACGTACGCGATTTACCGCCACGTAAAGGGTCGGTGAATCCCGATAATCACTTCACCATGACCTATAGCCCCATTGAAAAAAATGCGCGCCACATTGAATCCATTGCCAAAGCCTTGAAGAAATCTCAAGCCCTCATGCTCGCAACTGACCCCGATCGCGAAGGCGAGGCTATTTCCTGGCATATTGCTGAGTTAATGGAGGAGCGTAATTTATTAAAAGGCAAAGAAGTTCATCGCATATTTTTTAATGAGATTACCAAATCGGCTATCCAGGAAGCGATTAATAACCCTCGTACTATTTCCATGGATTTAGTGAATGCACAGCAAGCCAGGCGCGCCCTTGATTATCTGGTAGGTTTTAACCTCTCACCCTTATTATGGAAAAAAATTCGTCGCGGTTTATCAGCAGGCCGCGTACAAAGCCCGGCACTGAGACTTATTGCAGAGCGGGAAGAAGAGATTGAGCGTTTCATAGCGCAGGAATATTGGAAGATTATTGCTGAGTGTCAACATGAAAAAACGGCATTTTCCGCCCGTCTCACTCAATACCAACACGAAAAATTACAGCAATTTACGGTCACCGGTGCCGAGCAAGCCCATCAAATTCGCGATAAACTGCTAAGTCTTGCAAAGGGCGAGTTGCTAATTGATAACATTGAGAAAAAGCAACGCAAAAGAAAGCCCGCAGCCCCTTTTATTACCTCGACACTTCAACAGGAAGCGGCGCGCAAACTTGGCTTTACCTCACGCAAAACAATGATGGTTGCGCAACAACTTTATGAAGGTATCGACATTGGCACAGGAACAGTCGGTTTAATTACCTATATGCGTACTGACTCGGTTAATCTGGCTCAAGAAGCCATCGATGAAATACGTGAGTTTATTGTACAACGTTATGGCAAGGACAATTGCCCAGACGCACCACGTCCTTATAAAACCAAGTCTAAAAATGCGCAAGAAGCGCACGAGGCTATTCGTCCAACATCCATTAAACGCACGCCTGAAATGGTGCAAGATGCGTTAACGGTTGATCAATTTAAACTCTATAGCTTGATTTGGAAGCGCAGCATTGCCTGTCAAATGTCGGATGCTCTTATTGATACCGTAGCGGTTGATTTAACCTGTGGTGAGGGAAATGTATTTCGTGCCAATGGTTCAACCATTGCCTTCCCAGGATTTCTCAGTGTCTATGAAGAGGGGCTGGACGACTCGACGGACGATGATCAAAATGCTGTTATGCTGCCTAACTTAAAGGTTGGCGAAAAAGTTAAAGTGCATGACATTGCTGCTAATCAACATTTTACCGAGCCGCCTCCTCGTTATTCGGAAGCCACGCTCGTAAAAGCATTGGAAGAATACGATATTGGCCGCCCTTCTACTTATGCGTCCATCGTTCATACGCTTCAGCAGCGTGAATACGTTACACTGGATAAGAAGCGCTTTTTCCCGACTGATGTGGGACGTATTGTTAATCGCTTCCTCACCAGCCACTTTACGCGTTATGTGGATTACCAGTTTACAGCCCAACTCGAAGATACATTGGATGCGGTATCGCGCGGTGAAAAAGAATGGGTCCCCGTATTGGAAGAGTTCTGGAAACCCTTTATCCAACAGATTCATGATACCGATGAAAATATACAGCGCAAAGATGTGACCACTGAAATTCTTGACGAGAAATGTCCTAAATGCGAAAAACAGTTATCTATTCGCTTGGGCAAACGCGGTCGTTTTATTGGTTGTACCGGTTATCCTGAGTGTGATTACACACAAGATCTTAATACCCCCGATGGCGTTAAAAGTGCCCCTGAAGTATTAGAAGGAAGAGCATGCCCTGATTGTTCGGGCGCTTTGCATATTAAAACCGGGCGTTATGGGCGTTTTATCGGGTGCAGTAATTACCCTGATTGTAAGTTCATTGAGCCTTTGGAAAAACCGGCTGACACAGGGGTCGAGTGTCCTAAATGTAATGCGGCGAAAATTTTGCAGCGCAAATCACGCAAAGGAAAAATATTTTACTCTTGCGCGAGTTACCCTAAATGTGACTATGCATTATGGAACGAACCCATTGATAAACCTTGCCCGCAATGTGCGTGGCCAATTCTCACCGTAAAAGAAACCAAACGCGGCGGGCGCCAGATTCTTTGCCCGAAAGAAGGTTGCGGGTATTCAGCTTCTGCCGAGACGTAATTTGTAACGTTCACGAGATAGGTGAATGTCGTCTTTGCGAAGCCACAGGCGACGCAATCCAGTGACCCGCGATCTGGATTGCGTCGCTTGCGCTCGCAAAGACATTTACCGCAGTTCTTCTTCTAATCTCCGCCAGGAAGTAATTACCTTCCCCAATGGAGAGGCCAACTCATTGAGAGAGGGCTCCATGGAAAAAAGGACGATGAAGCAAACGGATCTGAGCTAGTTGCATCGTAATAGCTTTCAGAACTGGTCACATTATTGTAATGGCCCTTATTATCAGCTAATAACATATTGCGAGCAGTATGAGCTATCTCATCTGTAGCCTCTTCTGTTGGGGATGCTTTAAAAAAACCATAAGCAGATAAAGAACCGGTGACGCCTCCGGCAATTGCACTTGAAAGAACCACCGCTAAAGCTGCACTTCCACTCGCAAGAATGCCGCTAATAAACGCACCAGGCCCTGTCCAGACACCCATACCAAAACCAATACCAAAGCCCACCAATGCTGCAAGAAACGTTACAAATGCTGTTATCGCCACTACTTTAACCGCTTTTGCTGCGGCTTTTAACAGAGGAGACTCGCCAGCCAAATGAGAACTGCAATCGTTTTTAAAATTATTAATGGCTTGTTCTTTAAAATATACGGAACCTACACCTTGAAGGTTTGTTATCAACTCTTGAACTTTAGTTCCGATGAATTCGATGCTTTCAGAGGGTAAAGCCACCATTTTGTTCTTGAGATTACTTACCTCATTATACAATAACGAGCTTTTAGGAAGATTTTGCAGTGCAATATCAATTGGGTGCGTGAAATGCTTTTTACTGAGCTCATGAAGTTTGGCAAAGAGCTTCTTAAGCCCTGTTTCGCTCTTGCTGGAAACGATAAATGAATTTATACAGCCAAGTTCCTTATAGTCCAGCTCTTCAAATTCTTTAATGTTAGCAGAATCAACATCGCTCTTCGTCCCTACAATAATGAGGGAAGCTTTTTTTGGCGCTTTTTCTTTAAACGATGCAATATCTGCTTTAATTTTCTCTTTATCTAAAGGCTCTGTTAAATCTACGCAGTAGACGCCAATATTCCCGCATTTATGATAGCCGGTCGTAATTGAATGAAAAGCCGCATTACTACCAAGATCATAACATCTTAATTTAAAATCATCTTCAGAGTCATCTTCCGAATAATTTTTAAATGCCCACTCCAAACCAATTGTTGGTTGATAATGCTCTGAAAACTGATATTGTGGCGTGGTAAGGGATTGAAAAATAGAACTTTTACCGCTTTTTTCAGCACCAAAAAATATTACTGTAAATGTCATTCGATGTTATCCTAATAACTCAATTATGAGCAATTATACAGCATCGTGAGCTAAATTAAAACACAATAATTGGTAATCAGGAACAAGTAACACTTATCTTAAGCCTTATATGCTCTTTCAACTACTTCATACACGGCTTCTTCTATTGGTGAAGCCTTATAAAAACCATGAGTAATTAAACCGCCCGCGACAACGCCTGCAACGGCACTGCCTATTATGACGCCGTTAGCAAATGCCCCTGGCCCCATCCATGCACCTGTGGCAAGACCAAAACCGAATCCCACCAATGCGGCGATAACGGTTACAACTGCCGTTATCGCAACTACCGCAACCGTCTTGGCTACCGCTTCTAATACAGGATTATCACCTTCCAAATGGCGGTAACAGTTAGTTTCAAATTTGTTAATAACCTCATTTCGATTTACAAATGGCTTTTTAAGATTCTCCACCAACGTCTTTGCTTCTTCACCCACTGATATATATTTATCTTCGGGTAGCAACGCCATTTTATTTTTGAGGTTCTGCAGTGACTCATACAATAACGAAGCAGAATCAACATTGGCCAGAGCCACATCAATGGCCGTGGCATTAGGATCGCCTGCGTGTTGTTTACCCAGTTCGTGAAGTTTAGTAAAAAGTTCCTCAGTACCATCCTTATTTTTGCCAGAAACAATAAACGAATTATAAAATTGCAACTCTTTAAAGCTCTCTATGCAAGCACCAAGACAATCGCTCTTCGTTCCGACTATAATCAAGGATGCATCGCGGGCATTTTCTTTAAACGATGCGATATCTGTGTCAATTTTCCCTGGATGCAAAGGCTCTGTTAAATCAACGCAATAAACACCAATTCTGGCGCCTTTTTGATACGGCGAAATTACCTGCTTCCAACGCTCGTCACCACTACAATCCCAACATTGCAATACAAAGCCGTCATTAGAATACTCTTTTGAATAGGACGCTATGCCATTTGTTTTTTGATAAACTTCTGGACACTCATATTCAAGGTTATAAAAACTATTAACAAGGACGCTTTTACCACTTTTCTTCGGACCAAAAAATACTACTTTAACGGCAACTGCTTTTTTCATGTTGAGGTTTCCTGATAAATAAGTGTTCACGGAATATGCGATTCCGTCTTTGCGAGCCACATCCTGGGATTGTTACAAGTAATTACCGTAAAGATCTCACCTTGGTATGGAGGCCTTGTGCTTATGCTTCGAGGGTAATCAACAATTTAGACTGAACTACCAACCACACCATACGTATCATGTGCTCTTCTAGCCACTTCATGCATCGCTTTTTCTACGGGTGAAGCTTTAAAAAGACCAATGGCCACGAGCGCGCCGACAGCAAGACCTGCGAGGGTACTTCCTGCTACAACGCCACTAATAAATGCCGCAGGCCCCATCCATGCCCCTGTGGCAAATCCAATACCAAAACCCACCAATGCAGCAATAACGGTTACAAAGGCGGTTATCGCCACAACCACTACTGCTTTTGCAATCGCTTTTAACGTCGGGTGCTCGCCCGCCAAATGTCGTTTACAGTTCTTTTCAAAGTTATCAATAATCTGTGGTATTTTGTTGGCATCCCTCTCCTGGCCAAGCCTTTGCATCAACGTGCAGGCTTCATTACCAATGGAGCGATATTTATCATCTCGTAAAGAGGCCATTTTTTGCTTTAGATGAACTAATGCTGTGTGCAATAGATTATCTGAAAGACTCATCTTAATAGCGTCATCTATCGCGTTAATATAAACCGGAAACTCCGTTGAATTTGAAGGAGAAGCTTTAAGCAAATACTGTCGGGCTATTTCGCAGAGTTTCGTTAAAAGCGCCGCTGGACTTTCCCGGTTTTTGCTGGAAACAATGGCCGCTTGCGAAAACCCCACCGGCTTCAAAGCGGCAAAAGCGCTAAACGTATCCTTGTTTATTGCATCGCTCTTCGTTGCTACTAAAATTACGGGGGCCTCTTTACCGGCATTCTCATGAAATAATGCAATATCTCTTTCAATTTTAGGTCCATCAAAAGGCTTTGATAAATCGATACAGTAAATGCCAAGTTGGGACTTTTTCATATAGATAGAAACCATATACTGATAACGCTCATCCCCAGGTGTATCACAAAATATTAATTTAAAATCCTCATAAGCCCTTTCCCTATAATCCACACCAAGAGTAGACTCGACCTGAGGATTTCTCTCTGGAAATAAAAACCGTTCCAAAAGGGAGCTTTTACCACTTGACTGCGCACCAAATAATAGAACATTTATTTCTTTCATCACATTACCTTAATCAATAATTAGCCTTCTCGGAGCATAAGATTTGTCGAGCAGATACGTCGAGGCGGGATTACCCACCCCTTCGGCGCCACGAACTAATGGTGTTAAATTCTGACTCTATACTAATATAAAAGGGGACATTGCTTGTTGTCGGGCGCATGTAGCTACTTCTTGCACCGCTTTTTCTATTGGTGAAACTTTGAAAAGACCCAAGGTCGTTAACGCACCAGCAGCAAGACCTGCAACGCCACTCAAACTCGCGAGCATACAGAGAGTAGCACTCCCCATTGTAATACCACTAATAAATGCGCCAGGCCCCATCCATACGCTTATGCCAAAACCAATCCCAAAGCCCACCAATGCAGCAATAACCGTTACAAAAGCCGTTATCGCCACCATCGCAACGAGTTTTGCTACAGCTTTTAACACAGGGTGTTTGCCTGCCAAATGGGCGTAACAGTTGGTTTCGAATTTTTTAATGGCCTCATTTGCATCATTAAAGCCCTGAAGATTTCGCACTAAGCTCAGAGTTTCCTGACCTATCGATTCAGATGTCTTTGGAGACAGTGAGGTCATTTTTTTCTTAAGTAAATCAATCGCATCATACAATAGGGAGCCGTGAGTGAGCGCCAAGGCTTCATCAATTGGTGAAATCGGAGCAGGGGCGACACCAAAAGCATGGTGTTTACTCAGTTCCTTGATCTTCTCGAAAAATTTCTCGATCTCTTTCTTTTTTTCCTTATCGTCCTTGTTTTTGACAGAAATAATAAAAAAAGGAGATTCTTCATACTGAGCTTGCAAAGCCTCAAAGGCTTTGGGGTCATTTTGAGGAAGGTCGCTCTTGGTTCCTACTATAATAACAGAGGCATGTTCACCAGCCAGTCTTTTAAAAGAAGCAATATCTTGGTCAATTTTATCTTTATCCAATGGTTGTGATAAATCTACGCAGTAAACGCCAATCTGTGCTTTTTTTTGATAGGTTGCAATTATTGACTGAAAACGCATTTGCCCCGCGGTGTCAAAGCAACTTACTCTATAGTCTTCTTTTAAATCAGATTCGCGGTAATAACTTTTATTAAAAACATCCACACCAACAGTCGGTGTATACTCCTGCGAAAATAGCGATTCAGGGTCTCTAAAATATTGTGCTAGCGTGGTTTTACCACTTTCTTCTGCACCAAAAAATACTAATTTAACTGTTGCTGTCATGTCGCTATTCTCCAGTAATTCGGGTTAGTATGTCGCAACCACGTCAGGTTTATCGTTAATGTTATCTCTCGCACATTTCGCTACGTCGTGAACGGCGCGAGCGACTGGCGACGGTTTAAACAAGCTATAAACACCAAGAGCACCAGCAATAAGTCCTGCGGCGCCACTTGTACCTACTACAGCACAGGCCGCAGCAGTTCCAGCAGCAACACCGCTAATAAAAGCACCAGGCCCAGTCCACGCGCCTGCGGCAAAGCCAATACCAAACCCCACCAATGCGGTAATAACCGTTACAAAAGCCATTATCGCGACGACCGCGACGGCTTTAGCGACGGCTTTCAATACAGGGTGGTCACTTGCCAATTGCTGATTACAGGTTGATTCAAATTTATTGATAACAGCGGCTTTATCACCAATCAGATTACTTTGAAGATCGCAGACCAGTGTATATGCAGCGTCAGCTATTGAATTATATTTATTACGGGGTAAGCCAATCATCGCGCTCTGAAGCTTTTCAAGCTTCTCTTTGAGCAAAGAATCACCCGCCAATTTTAAAACATCGTTCATTTTATCATTCAGGAATTTATCATTCAGGAATAATTGACTGGCATCATCCTCTAGCAATGTTGGTGAGGAGACCTTTGGAGCTTTTACATTGACGTTATTATTGATTTCTGCATTGTCTTTAACAAGGGAAAATATAGTCTTACGAAGTTTTTTGACACCTGTGTTATCTTTAGCAGAGATCATACAATAGCCTTTGAGATTGCACCCTCTCTTTTTCAAGGCCTCACCTATTTCATTAAATTTTAAAAAAACCTTGTCAGCATCTTCTTTACTTAATGTATCTAAGTGTGTTCCTACTAATATAACTGGCTTACCAGGAGCATAATATTGAAACTCTTCAATATTATCATTTATTCTCTTTATTTTTATGTCGTCAAATGGGGCTTTATCGGATAAATCGACACAATAAACCATTAAATCCGCAATTCTTAAATAACCGACTCCTAACGCCTCGAGGGTAGAATTTCCAGGTGAATCCCATAGCTGTATCTTTTGGTGAGCCGTCTCCATAGTACAAAAATCGACAGCAATGGTAGATTTATAACGAGAGTCTAAAATTTTCTCTGGATTGCCCAATAATTCGATGAGAGATGTTTTTCCACTATGTGGCGCACCTAATACGACAACTCTTGATAAAAGCATGAACAATCTCCAAAATGCGTCATTTTTGGGCAATTATAAACCAGTGCTCTCTATTACACAACGTTTTTATTGGTGCATACTAGCGCACTCAATTAATACTTAATGCCAATTACAGAAACAATTCTGGCTATTTCTGTTAATATAGTGTCTAAACTGTTAAATCCATGAAGGAAACCCGTTTGTCACGAACTGAACGATTGTTTGAACTGATGCAGATTTTACGGCGTCATCGCTATCCGGTTAATGGCGTGACTTTGGCCGCGGAATTAGGCGTAAGTCTTCGAACGATTTATCGCGATATCGCAACCCTGCAATCGCAAGGTGCGCATATTGAGGGTGAACCGGGTCTTGGTTTTTTATTGCAGCCGGGTTTTATGTTGCCACCGTTGATGTTTTCGGAAGAGGAAATTGAAGCACTGGTACTTGGCTCACGCTGGGTGGCCATGAAAACCGATAGTAAATTGAAAATTGCCGCGCGAAATGCGCTCGCTAAAATTTCGGCCGTCCTCCCTTCTGAGCTTCGTTATGAACTGGATGCCAATACACTTCTTATTGGGCCTAATCAAACATTAGCGGCAGGTGATGAAGAGATGGTTACCATTCGCGAGGCCATTCGAGCTGAACAAAAACTCCATATTCAGTATCTTGATCTAAAAGAGCAAAATTCCGAGCGCACCATCTGGCCTTTTGCACTTGGTTTTTTTGATGGGATACGTATTGTTATTGCCTGGTGTGAGTTGAGAGGGGATTATCGGCACTTTCGTACAGATAGAATACAAAAGTTGGATTTAATACCAATGCGCTACCCAAAACGCCGGCAAATTCTTTTGAAAAAATGGCGAGAAATAAACGGGATTCCTTCGCAATAAAAAAAAATTTTTTATTTTGTAAAAAAAGAGTAATATTGGCGAATTTTTATCTAACCCTTTGACCGCACCCTATGATACGTCCTATTAATAATTTTATCGAAAAATACCTTCTAGCTTACCTTTACAGAAAAAGGGACGTCATCATTATTGAGGCTGTTAACCGCTTTAAAGATGATTATCCACAAGCAACTGAACTCCAAGAAGGCACGCTAAAAACAAAATTAATGTATGAAAAGACGCGTGTTTCTCCTATTGTGGATGGTCATTTAAAAGCAACCATTATTCGTGCGCAGCGAACTTTCTGGTTTGCGGTTTTATGTAATTTAATGACTTTTCTTGTGGGTGTATTTTTTTCTGGACATTTTTTTGCTATTTTTACTCCTTTAATTAACGCTTTTATTGCCTGGAATAGTGCTACGTGGCTTACGATCGATGCGGCTGATGAGCAGCGCTTCATAGCAGCAATGAACTCAACAATTACCATATTTGTTTTTGATACAGGTCTTCAAAAAAATCCTTCAAACAGTTTATTAATAGCAGAAGCAATTGCGGCCCCTCCCCCTGAAGAGCCTATGGGTATCGTTATTGATAATGGGGAAAGAGACGGTTTTCCTCGAGCAGATAGTCCACCGGTGAGCGTAGTTAATCACTCTATTTTTCTACCTCGACCCAAAGAATCTCTTTACCATTATGATGAGTTTCCTTTTCCCTACCCATAAGCAGTAAAGCGATTCCCCTGCTATCCTTTCCTTATCAGTATATTAGCTTCGAATTAGCGAAGCTTATACATTTCGGGATTAGGAATGATTATAAAGCCATTGTTCTTGTTTAAAAAAAGCGCTGCTTTTATATTTGTTATATTCCTTTTTGTTCATTCACTCTCCTTTGCTGACAACCAAATAGCCAGTCAACTGCAAAAAATCCTCAACGATAGCCTCGCTAACTCCTCAACCCCCGGCGCCGTATTGCTTGTTTCGAGCCCTCAAATTGGAACCATTATTGTTGTGGGAGGGGTGGCAGACAAAGGGGGGGATATAAAAATGAATGAAACCAATAATTTTCGCATTGCCAGTATGAGTAAAACGTTTCTTGCCGTGACTGTTTTAAAATTAGTGGAACAGGGAAAATTGAACCTTAATGCAAAAATCGGGGATTTACTGCCTGAATACATTAATATTAACCGCATCCCTAACGGCCAAAAAGTAACCATTAAAGAATTGTTACAAATGCGAAGCGGCATCCCTAATTATGTGAAACTTGAAGCCTACACTAATATCACGACTAAAATGCACGTCAAAAAATGGACGCCACAGTTGCTTGTTTACCTTGTTTACGATGAAAAACCCGTTTTTGAACCGGATAAATCGTACGAATACAGCAATACGAATTATTTATTATTGCAATTAATTGTAGAAAAATTGACAGGAGGCTCTTTGGCTTCTGCTATCCGTCAGCAAATTAGTGACCCATTGCAATTAAAAGATACTTTTGTAGAAACGATTGAATCAAATGATAGTAATCATATAAAGACGCATGGTTATGCCCTGCAAAATAAAAAATTAAGCGATGTCACTTATTTCAACGATGGTTTTGGTTTAGGCGATGCCGGAATGATAAGTACGGCTCAAGATTTAAACCGATTTCTTCAAGCTTTATTAAAAGATAAAACCCTCTTGAGCACGGCCTCCTTGCAACAAATGCTCTCGGTACAAGAAGATTACGGGTTGGGTATTTATCAAGAGAAAGTGGATGGCGAAAGAGCATGGTCGCATAATGGCCTGACGTCAGGCTTTCAAGGACAATATTATTATTTTCCTAACAAACAACTTAGCATTATTCTGCTAACCAATGATTTTGACACCGATATTATCGATTCTTTGGTCGAGAGAACGCACGAATTGATTAACAAACACACCTTGGTTAATACTAGCGTTCCCGCAAATTAAATACGCATCGTTCTGTTGAAAGCACATTTGATTTGCGCCCCATTCGTTAATCAGCCAACGAACCTTTATCACGTAATTTTTTTACTTTGCTGCGATGTGTTTTGCTATCCAACCGTTTTTTTATGGATTGCCTTGAGGGCTTGGTGGGTGTTCTCTTTTTAGGGCTAATAACGGTTTTTTTAATCAAAATGATTAATCGCTCTATCGCATCTTCTTTATTCTGCTCCTGACTTCTATACTGTTGCGCTTTAATAATAATGATCCCTTCACGGGTAATGCGATAGTCACGCGCGTTTAATAACTTCAGTTTATAATTTTCAGGCAATGACGATTTGATAATATCAAAGCGCAAATGAATGGCCGTCGACACTTTATTGACATTCTGGCCACCCGCGCCTTGAGCGCGAATGGCGGTAAATTCAATCTCGGCGAGATCAAGAGATACGTTATTTGACAGCGCCACATGAGCCACTTTTAAGTCTCGCTTTAAAATAAATAATTAAGCCCTATTCCGCCAGTACTAAAGAAGTTATTGGTGGAAATAGATTGCCAGTCTCTTTTTTGATAGTGATATTGGTAAGGCTGAATCCATCCGGTTAACATAAGATGGGGTGTTAGCATTTGCTCAAGAGAAATATAAGGACCCACGCCATAATCAGAATCAATTTTTTGACCATAAATACGCCCATAGGTTCCAGCTAAATCGATACCATAGGCAAAATAAGTATGTTCACACAAGGATTTTCTTAATCCCGCGAAAACAACAGGCGTAATGGTTCGGGTTTCATCAGGGGCATTATTAACAGAGCCTGAAACAGTCAGGCCTATCTCCGTGACGGGAGTAAAATTTACAATACCGATACCAAGGTTGCCGCCTGTAGCCATGGCACCCTGGATGCCAAAACGACTGTAATGATCAATAACTACGTCACCTGCAAGAGCAATTGATGATAATGCTGATAATCCTATGGTGAAAATAAAGCGACAGCGCATTCGAAAAATCCTTATTCAATTGAAAGACGGGCTATTTTGACTTAACAAAAAGCGCTCGTCATCCTTTTTCCTGTTTTTTAAAATAGTGCGGGTCCAAATCCAGAATTTCTACTGATAAACCTGTTTTCAAATCACTATCATCCGCTTGAAAAAATTCACTCATTATTTTGAGTAGTTCATTGCCAATATAGTTTTTCTTCTCATCTGTACGCCCTGCTAATATTTTAATGGTTAAATGCGCGAAGGCGTTTTGTTCGGAACCATCCCCCACATAAAAAGCCTCATGAACAATGCATCGACTTTTACAACTCGACAATTGCGTGGGAAGCTCTTTTGCCAGAAGAAGATGTGCCTGTTGAAAAAATGCGGAGCAATTAAGCGTTGGAATGTTATCACTGTATTCTAAAATTAAATGAGGCATGATTCGCTGCATCCGTTTTTTTGGAGCATCATATCGTTTCAAGCATCTAGTGACAATCAGATAGGCGTAATAAACACCGCTCTTTTTATACCGCGAATTCGGTGAACACTCCCTAACGGTCGTGGCTCGGTTTACTTAGAAATCATCCGGATCATTTTCAGGTACAAGATTTGGGTCAACTTTTTCACCTGGAATTTTACGCGTCTCACTTGCCCATTCGCCCAAATCAATTAACTTGCAGCGCTCAGAGCAAAAAGGCCGATAAGCATTTTCCGGATACCAGGTATTAAGTTTGCCACAGATTGGGCAGGTGACTTTTTGTGGATTTTTCATAGCGAAAAGCAGTTCAATATACCGATTAAATTTGGCTAAGAGTGCCATCCCTGATTCATTTTGTCTAGCCTGGTATTAAACCCCAGACCATAAAGTGTTTATTAGAAGAAAACCTCCTGTTTGCAGCCTGAATAGTCTTATTATATAGTCTGCGTTTTAAAGTATTGGTAATTCGATAATGACTTCTATTGGCGTATATTTAGGCGCAAATACAGGGAATAATCCTGCTTTTAGTGAGGCGGTTTTAAATTTAGGTAAAGAAATAGCCAGAGTCGGCGCGCGTTTGGTTTATGGTGGATCAAGTAAGGGGTTAATGGGGCTTCTTGCTACAGCCGTTCTCTCAGAGGGGGGAAAGGTGACCGGAGTTATCACCGAACACCTCATTCCTAAGGAAGTACCTCTTGATACGCTTGATGAATTGATTGTGGTTAACACAATGCAAGAGCGAAAGCTTATTATGCAGGAGCGGGCAAATGCCTTTGTTGTGGTGCCTGGCGGGCTTGGAACGTTGGAGGAAGCCTTTGAAACGTGGAATGCGATAAAGATTGGTACGCTAAATAAACCCATTGGCTTTTTAAATAGTGAGGGTTTTTTTAATCATCTGTTTTCGTTTATATCGACTGCGGAACAAGCGGGGTTTATTTCGTCAAAACAGACAAGTATTCCTAAAATACACGCAGATCCTGCTTTGTTATTGGCTCAGTTGCTAGTCGATGAAACGTCCATGGCCAAAGAATTTTGCTATTAACAAAAACTAACATAGCACCGGATTAGCAAAAAAGAATCCGGGCTATGTTCATCTCTAGCCTTTCTTCACAAATTGCGATTTAAGCTTCATAGGACCGATTCCCTCAATTTTACAATCGATATCATGATCCCCTTCAACAAGCCTGATATTTTTTACTTTAGTTCCGACTTTAACCACCAAAGAACTTCCTTTTACTTTTAAATCTTTAATGACCGTCACCGAATCACCATCCTGAAGAACATTTCCATTAGCGTCTTTAATAACCCGGGCGCGCTCTGACATGTCTTCGGCAATCTCTTTTCGCCACTCATGAGAACATTCCGGGCACACAAAAAGTGCGCCATCTTCGTAGGTATATTCGGAATGGCATTGGGGGCATTCTGGTAAAATTTTCATCAGTTTATCCTGTTTAGTTTCGTGTGTGCGGTGGATGCTGCATATTTACTAAACTCAATAATACCATTGAATTTGACAGATTATCTTGCCTGATATGTTGCCATTCATAATTTTTCTTTTAAGACCTCGCCGATGCGTTGGGAGAATAGGTCCTCGCTTGATAAATAGAGATAAAATTGCTAGCCTGACGTGTTTTTTAAAGGATTAAAGGATGTTTAAGGATGACAAACAGCATAAATACTGTAAACCTCGGGCATATCAAACAACTCGAAGATGAAAGTATTTATATTCTGAGAGAAGCTGTTGCACAGGCAGAGAATCCGGCTCTGCTCTATTCTATTGGAAAAGACAGCTCAGTATTGCTGCATTTGGCTTTTAAAGCATTTTATCCCTCCAAAATCCCCTTCCCGTTAATTCATGTTGATACTACCTGGAAATTTCGTGAAATGGTTCTGTTTCGCGACAGGCTTATAAAGCACTATGGTCTTAAGTTGATTGTTCATACTAATCAAGAAGGCGTTAACGAAAGAATAAGCCCTTTTACGCATAGCAGCTCGCACTACACCGATATCATGAAAACAACCGCGTTAAGACAAGTGCTTGCCCTTTATGAGATTGATATGGCCATTGGTGGCGCTCGTCGTGATGAAGAGAAGTCGCGCGCAAAGGAGCGCGTTTTTTCCCTTCGAAATCATAGCCATCACTGGAATCCAAAAGACCAGCGCCCTGAGTTGTGGCAGCTTTATCATTTAAAAAAGCATAAAAATGAAAGTTTTCGCGTATTCCCTTTGTCAAACTGGACTGAGTTGGATATTTGGCGCTACATTTACCAGGAAAATATCGATATTGTCCCTTTATATTTTGCAGCCCCTCGCCCAATCGTAAAAAGAGATGGCATGTTATTAATGGTCGATGATGAACGATTCATCTTGCACGATAATGAAACCATTGAAATGCAACGCGTGCGTTTTCGTACATTAGGCTGCTATCCATTAACAGGGGCTATCGAATCAGAAGCGGATACACTCCCTGCTATTATCCGTGAAATTTCGCAAACAACTTTCTCTGAGCGTCAAGGTCGCCTGATTGATTTTGATAGTACTGCCTCTATGGAAAAGAAAAAACAGGAAGGTTATTTTTAATGGAAACACTCAGCCGCCCAAAGCATCTCATTGGTACCAAAAGCACTGAAGCCTTGCCTGGACTTTTGCGCTTTGTCATTTGCGGCTCCGTAGACGATGGGAAATCCACACTTATTGGCCGTTTGCTTTATGACGCGGGCTTGCTTTATGAAGATCAACTGACAACCTTGGCTCTTGACAGTAAAAGACAGGGAACGAACGATTCTTATGATTTCTCTCTTTTAATGGATGGCTTGATTGCCGAGCGTGAGCAAAAAATAACCATTGATATCGCCTGGCGTTTTTTTGCAACACCAAAACGCGCCTTTATAGTCGCTGACGCACCAGGGCATACTCAATACACGCGCAATATGGCAACAGCAGCATCCACCGCTACTGTCGCGGTTGTTCTCGTGGATGCAGAAAAAGGGCTCATGACCCAAACAAAACGTCACACCATGATTGCGGCACTTTTTGGCATTCAACACGTTATTTTTATCGTGAATAAAATGGACTTGGTGAATTATAGCGAAAGCCGCTTTAAGGCATTAAGCAATGAATACCAACGGTATGCCAGATCCTTAGGTATCTCCAATATCCATAGCATCCCCATCTCAGCGCTTTTTGGCGAGAATATTTTACACCATTCGCTAAAAATGCCTTGGTATCACTGTAAAACATTCATTCAATGCCTTGAAACCATTGCAGTGGACACGCCACAAAACGAAGAGTCATTTCGCCTGTGTGTGCAATGGGTCAATCGGCCTGACACCGATTTTCGCGGTTTCTCGGGGCAAATTGCCGCCGGCGTTATATCCCCTGGCGACCCGATTGTAGTTTTACCGTCTGGCCAAAAAACTACCGTGGAGCGCATCGTCACTTTTGATGGCGATTTGGAAAATGCGTTTACTGGGCAATCCGTCACCTTAACCTTTAAAGACGACATCGATGTATCACGAGGAGATGTGCTGGCACACGCTGAGCATCCGTGCCCTATTGCTGATCAAATCCTGGCCGATTTGCTCTGGATAGCAGAAAAGCCACTTGTTGGCGGTCGGCAATACACCATGAAAATTGGCACCACCTCTATTTCTTGTGTAATTGATCCGCCTGATTATGTTCTTGACATTGATACCCTGGAAGAAGTGCCTTTTTCCGAACTGGGTTTTAATCAAATCGGCCGTTGTTCACTTTTACTCGACAGGCTTACAGCGATTGAATCTTATAAAAAAAATCGCGCTTTAGGCGGGTTTATTATCAGTGACAAGCTCACTCACGAGATTGTTGCCGCAGGCATAATCCTGTCAGGCGTAGAGCGCGCACTTCATATTCCCTACCAGACATTATCCATAAATCAGCACATGCGCTCTGTAATAAAATTGCAAAAGGCTTTTGTCGTGTGGCTCACCGGTTTATCTGGCGCTGGCAAGTCTACTCTTGCCAATTTGCTTGAGAAAAAATTACACGCCAGAGGGCATCACACGATGCTTCTTGATGCTAATAATCTGCGTCATGGATTAACTAACAATTTAGGATTTACTGAAGCCTGTCGCATTGAAAATATGCGACGAATTGCTGAAGTGGCGAAATTAATGACTGAAGCAGGCCTAATTACGCTGGTCGCGTGTATAGCCCCTCTCGCCGTCCAACGAGAGTCAGCTGCCGCTTTAATTGGTAAGGAGCAATACATTGAAATCTTTGTCGATGCGCCTCTTTCCGTTGTAGAAGCTCGGGATGTAAATGGGCTTTATGCCAAAGCACGTGTCGGTGAAATAACCAATTTTACGGGGATCAGCGCTGTTTATGAGGCCCCTACATCACCGGATTTGCACCTCGATACAGTGAGTTTAAGTCCAGATGAAGCGGTGCAAATCATTCTCGATTGGCTTATTGTAAAAAAAATGATATCGGTATGAGGATTTCCCCAGTGATTCATCGCTATAAAGCATTTAATAGTACCGTGGACAGCGCATTGCATTTTCCAGAATTAAGAGAATGCATAAAAAATGATGCGCCTGCCGATGTACAAATAACGTATGGAGAAATACCCGTTAATGGACTCGACTTCTCTTTGAAATCCAGCCCTTTTTTTCAGGCAAATCAGTACAGTTTCTGGATGAACATCCCTAAAGTGGCGCGTTTTTTAGTTAAAGATGGTCAACATATTATCATTGACCCCTGCAGCAATGCGGAGGAGACGACTCTTCGCATTTTTACTTTAGAGAGTTGTTTTAAAGCCTTATTGAGTCAACAAAATTACCTCGTGTTAGAAGGCAGTGCTATTCAAATGGGTGCTTTCGCTGTTTTATTTTTAGCGCCTTCAGGATTTGGTAAATCAACATTGGCAAGTATGTTTTTAAAGCGTGGTTACTCTGTTTTAACGGATGAAATTTGCGCTATTGATCAAAATTTATGCCTGCATCCCAGCTTCCCTGTCATAAACCTTTGGGCCAACATAGCAGAGCAAGTGGAAATCGATTCGACTTCATTAAAAACCATGCGATCGACGGTAAAAAAATATAGACTGGATTTGCATAGAGAGGCTGAATTGGCCCCTCTGCCCATTAAATTAATTTACACACTAAATTATCATAAAAATGATTCGTTGGTGCTAAGCGACATATCCGCGAACCCAAGATTAAATCCTTTGATAAATGGATCCATTACGCCCCCCGGGCTTTTTCAATCAACCAAAGCTCTTGCCGATAGCGTGCCCACGGTTAATCTCACCTTACCTCGCTGGGACTATGGCATGAATCAGCTAGGGTATTTACTAACGCCCCTCCTTGATACTATCGAAAGAGATGTTAAAACAAGGATACTTGCATGACTCATTCCCAGGGCATTTTTTGGCTGTCATCTTATCCGAAATCCGGCAACACCTGGTTTCGCATATTTCTCGCGAATCTCCTTAATCTATCAGGGCTTATCAAGGCCGATTCATTCGAAGAGCCCATGAATATAAATCACGTGGATTATTTAATAAACGATAACATTTCAACCAACAGAACCTGGGTTAATCAAGCCTGTGGATTTAACACCTCCTGGCTCACTGATGATGAGCTTGATGCCTTAATGCCTTCTCTATTTAGCTGGCAGAGCGCGCAACAAACGGACGTTACTTACCACAAAATTCATAGAGCCTATACTTATGTTGACGATAATAAACCTTTGATTCCTCTGAAGGGATGTCTTGGTGCTATTTATTTTATTAGAAATCCGCTAGATATCGCTATTTCATTTGCTAATCATCTTTCTTGCACCATTGATGAAGTGATTAACATAATGGGCGATCGAACCTATGCGCTTTATCATTACCCTTTACGCCAACTGCTCTTTTCCTGGTCAATGCACGTTAACAGCTGGGTTAATGCCAAGGGATGCAATCATTTTATTTTGCGTTATGAAGACATGATAACCAACCCCGTCGAATCATTCACCAATGCTGTCAAGTTTTTAAACCTTGATGTCAGTGCAAGCATCATTGAACAAGCGATATCGGGAGCATCATTCGATAAATTGCAACAATTTGAAAAAAAAGTAGGCTTCATGGATAAACCGCCCAAACTATCCAATTTTTTTAGAAAAGGGGTTGCTGGCGATTGGCAAACGACGCTCACTGCTGACCAAATTCAACGAATTATTCATGATCACGGCGATGTCATGCGAACATTTGGCTATTTAAACGAACATTATGAACCAATAATTGAGTAAAGATAATGAATCAGGCAAGCAGTACATTACAACGGGACGTTGAAAGCACCATCATTGTGGGTGCTGGTATTAGCGGCCTTGCTTTAGCCCTTTTGCTGGGACGACAAGGTCGTCGAATTGCGCTTTATGATAAAAGAACGCTGTTTGGTCAACAAAAAGACGGGCGCTCCATCAATTTTACTATTTCAGGGCGCGGGCTTAGTGTTTTAGAGAAGCTCGGATTAAAAGATAAAGTACTGGCACACTCAACTGCTATGGTAGGCCGTATGGTTCATTTACCTAAAGCCCCTGCTGTGCGCTATAAATATGGCACTAAAAAAGCGCAAGTTTTGCTTTCCATTCGTCGCACGACATTAGTTGATATTTTACTGAATGAAGTCGCACTGGAGCCCAATATTCAACTTTACTGCGGTTTAGAGTTGATGGATATTAATATACCCACGCTGACCTGCCATTTTTTAAATTCAACTAATCAACAAATCGTGCTTGCAAAGGCTGATTGCATTATCGGGGCCGATGGGATTTTTTCGGCCGTTAGAAGCATCATGCTTAAAAGCCAAATAACGAGTTATCAACAAACCGTTTTTAATTGGGGCTATAAAGAGTATCAATTCGATGGTGAGGATAGTGATAGATTACAATTGAGTACAGACAACATGCACATGTGGCCCAAATCAAACACGTTAATGGTAGCAATACCCAATACGGATAGTAGCTTTTCGGTCATTTTTACAGCGCCACTTAAGAGTCAAGAGGGTCAGTTTCATCACTTCGATGATTTGGTCAAACGCGAATACCCAAATCTTCTGAACGCAGCACCCTCTTTCTTGAAGAATTGTGGCCAAAATCCTTATAATCTGCTGGTTAGCGTAAAAGTGGATAAATGGTACCTTGAAGATAAAATTGTATTGTTAGGTGATGCTTGTCATGCGACCTACCCTTTTTATGGACAGGGGATGAATTCGGCGCTTGAGGACGCTGTTTTATTGAGCAATTATTTCCATGACAAAACCTTGTCGCGACAAGAGGCATTTATTGCCTATGAAAAAATCAGAAAGTCTGACACTGACGCGCTGCATAGATTGTCGGAGGCTCATTTGCAGCAAATGACCAAAGCCATGGTTTCGCCATATTGGCAGGCGCGTGACATTCTGGATTTTAAACTCGCCAAATTATTTTCAAAACGGTGGGTTTATGAATATGAAATGGTTGCTCATTCAACAGCCAGTTATTCCGCCATTCTTGAGATTGTAAAAAAACAAAATAAAAAGAAGCGAATGACTGGGTTTTACTTCATCGCTTTTATGCTCGGGCTTATTATACAACTCAAAAAAGCAATTAATGCTCAGCCGATGCGAATAATAAACACCGCTCTTTTTAAACCGCGGATTCCGTGAACACTCCCTGACGGTCGTGGCTCCGTTTTAGGGTGCGGCTCGGTTATTAGGCCTTGTGGGGTAATTTAATGCTATTAGTTCCTTAATAAGTAGAGTATTATATTGACAAAATTTATAGTATTGTGCATGATTAGCATCTTTTGTTGTACCAGAATTGAGTGGAGATTTTTAAGTGGCAAATATTAAATCAGCGATCAAGCGTGCTCGCCAAAACATTAAACTGCGTCAAAACAATGCCAGTGCACGTTCCATGTTTCGTACTTTTGTTAAAAACGTTCTAAAGGCCGTTGAAGCTGGTGATAAAGAAGTAGCTCGTGCCGCTTATGCAAAAGCTCAACCTATAATAGATAAAGCAGCAGGAAAAGGTCTTATTCACAAAAACAAAGCTGCAAGAATTAAAAGTCGCCTAAGCGCACGAGTTAAAGCAATGGCAGCTTAATCCTGTGTTTCCGTCGCTCTAAGTCCGTAAACCCCGAACCGATAACTCACGGTTCGGGTCCTACCCGCTCTCTGTTCACTACCCAAAGATAATTGTCGCTTTTCCTTGTTGATTCAATTGCTCGTATGCACGTTTAGCTGGCGCATACTGAGGAAACTGACTCATTATTCTATTGAGGATCATTCGCGATAGTGTTTCATTACCACGATTCCATTCACTTAATGCATCAAGATACATTAAATCTGCCGATTGCCCGGCAAGTACGGGTGCGTGATTCAGGATTACCGGCTCAATAAAACTCAAGCGTTGTTCCTGTTGTGCGTTTAACCACTGCATCATTATACCCGCTTGTTTATAACCATTATCGCGAGCCTGACGTAACAACCCTTTCCCTTGCTCAAGCTGACGCTCCCCTAAAGTCCCGTCTAAATACATAACTGCCAATTGAAATTGAGCATAGGCATTACTGGTCGCTGACAACTCCTTATAAATATCAGCCGCATGCTGGGGATCTTTTTCAACGCCTAAGCCATATTGGTACATGCGCGCAAGCGCCATTTTCGCTTTTTCATTACCCAGATCGGCTGCTTGTTGGTAATATTTTAGCGCTGCCGCCAAATCAAGTGGGGTGGCAACACCTGTCTCAGATAATAAACCCAGCTGATACATGGCACCACTTTCGCCGAGGCTCGCCGCTTTTTTATACCAATTTAAGGCTTCCTCTTCATTGCGCTCACCTTTAACTCCCTTGAAATACAATTCCGCAAGTTGCGTCATAGCATTAGGGTATCCCTGATTTGCAGCCTCCAGATACAGGGCTTGAGCTTTTTGATTATCAACAGGGATTCCTTTACCGTTTTCATAGAGAAGCCCTAAATTATACCGCCCAATGGCATCCCCGGCATTCGCTGCCAGATTATAATTTTTTTCTGCATTTAAATAATCATTGTCGACGGTATCATAGATAAAGCCTAATGCTACTGCGGCTTGTGGGTAACCGGTAAGCGCTGCATTAAACCATTTTTTAGCTTCCACGTAGTCAGGTTCTTTGGAGATTTTACCTAACTGATAGAGCTGACCCAATAAATATTGCGCGAGAGGTTGTCCTTGCTCTGCAGCGGATGTGTACCACTGTGCGGCAAGTTCTGTATTAGCTTGACCACCTAGACCTCGGTCAAAAAGAAATCCTAATTTCATTTGCGCGTCTTTATCGCCTTTTTCCGCAAAAAACTGATAAATGTCTGCCGCCTGTTTCATTTTATCCGGATCATTGGCTTCCAGTAGATAATAATCTGCCAACAATAACCCCGCTTTACTGTTTCCTAACTGGCGCGCCTTATCAAGCTCCGTCAGAAAATCCTGCCCCTCCTGATGCTGAAGTATGGCAAGATTAAGATTGGCATAACCAAAGCCTGCATCTGCTGACTGCTGCAACAACTCGCGACCTTTAGGAGCGTCTTTACTTAAACTTTTTCCTTCCGCGTAATAGGTTCCCAGAATAAACGCACTTACGGGATTCAGTGCAGCCTTCTGATACCAGTACATTGCTTCCACAGGGTCT
The DNA here is from genome assembly GCA_030680075.1 of Legionella sp. Lineage (GTDB taxonomy): Bacteria > Pseudomonadota > Gammaproteobacteria > Legionellales > Legionellaceae > Legionella_C. The sequence goes on along the minus strand of JAUXWR010000131.1, from coordinate 310,063 downwards.
GCGGGAACTGAAATGCCGCGCTCATACATCATTCCCAGCAACAATGCCGCTTCAGAATTTCCAGCCTGCGCCTCTTTTTTTGCAACCTCAAAAGCCTGCTTTTGTTTAGACGTGTCGCTATCCATTGCGTTGTAAAATGCTAAAGGCAATACGGCCTCGGCAATTCCATTTTTAACAGCACCCTCATATAAACGCTTGATGAGCTTACTGCGATTTTGTTTGGCTGCAACACTTAACCCTGTTTTTTTCTCTTTAACCAGATAGTCTGCCAAACTGTATTCAGCATCGCCAAAATTATTAGAAGACGCTAAATAATACATAGCCATAGCCTGTTGATGGTTGGGGGCTATAACCACTTGACCTGCCGGATCGGTGAGGCCTTTTTCGTAAAGATTGGCTAACACATACTGAGCGTAGGAGTTTCCCTTAAACGCCGCATCTGTCATCCACTCTATACCTTTCTGATAATCAACCGGGCTAGTTTTTCCTTCAAGATAGATAACGCCCAGGTTATATTCAGCGCGTATATCTTGTTGTACTGCCGCTAATTGAAAATAAGTTATTGCCTGATCGATATTTTGGGCAACCCCTATACCGTATTGATACAATTGCCCCAACTCAAATTGAGCAGAAGACTCACCCAATATTGCCTGCCCGTATAATTTACTTAAAACGGCCTGAAAATTGGATTGATGCTCCCACCCTGTTGTTTTTTCATCAACATAATCGAAGGGTTTTAGCTCATTATTCACGGGGTAAGTCGCATTGGCATCTACCACGGATGTTTCTTTATCGTGTTTTAAGACTAAAGATTCATCTCGCAGCAACGCTTCAATCTCTTCATCAAGGTGATACCGTGGAAAAGTCCAGGCGCCCGAATCACTTAATGTCGGTGCCAGCGCGTCAAAATAATCACTTATTGGAATTTCGTCAGGATTTACCAACACAAATTGGGGTTTATAAAGCTCCTGACGTGTAATAACACCCATTTGCGGGGGCTGATTATAATTGTTTTCTTTAAGCGCCAATGGATTTTTCCAGGCATTATAAATGCCGCCTAACCGATAACCACTTTCAGCCAGGCTCTCGCTTTTATCATTGCTTAACCATTTGGCCACCGCTATTTTTGCGTCCAGAGACGCAGGCTTGAGAGCCGCGGTTTTTACGGCTTTTTGATGCCACTCTTCCGCGAGGTTTGGATCAACGGGGACACCTTGACCTTCTTTATACATTTTTGACAACGCAAGCTCGGCATCATAAGAACCACCTTCAGCCGCCTTTAACATCCATAAGAACCCGGATTTTCCATCATAAATGGGACTATTAGCCTCCATAAATAACTGAGCCAGGGCAAATTGAGCGGGTATATATTTCTCGTTGGCTGCCTTCAAAAGCCACTCGTGGGCCTGTTGAAATTGCCCTTCTTTTTTAGCAAGCTCACCGAGTGATACCATGGCAGCAGGTGAGTTTTGTGCTGCCGCTTTTTCTAATAATTCTTTTGCTTTTACAGGGTCGCGACTAACAAAACCACCGGTTGCATACATATTTCCAAGCTTTAATTGTGCTTTAGCATTACCCTTTTCAGCAGATTTTCCGAGCCAGATTAATCCCATTTTTTTATTTCTGTTATCACGGCTCTCGAGGAAATTTTCACCTAAAGCGTATTGCGCAATATCATTCCCATCTTTTGCCGCTTCGATGTAGTAGCGTCTTGAAGCATCCGGGTTTTGTTTGACGCCATAGCCAAACAGGTAGGCGGCTGCCACATACATCTGCGCCGTCATATCATCTTTATCTGCGGCCTTTTTAAACCACTGGAAGGCAAGGGCTGGATCACCCGCGCTCACTAAATAATAACGCGCCAGAAGGAGTTGCGCTGGAAGGTAACCGCTCTGGGCTGCCTGATTAAAATAACGTAAAGCTATCTCATTATTTTTTAATTGGCCATAACCATATAAGCGCATCAGTCCCAAATAATAGTTAGCGACAGGGTCTTTTGTCAGCTCGGCGTTCAAGTGTTCTGCCGCAAGTGTATAGTTCCCCTGACGGTAAGCCTCTAAACCATCTGCTGCGTGAAGCGCTTGACTTCCAGCCGCTGCAACCAGACAAAACCATGGTACTAATGATTTCATGGTAATTTCCCTTATTATTGGTTAATAGCCGCAAATGCGATTTTATATCGCCGGAATGATGCCGTATCGCACCACTTCTCTTATTGCGCCATTTCTTGTATTACTGTTAACTAACCAGTAATTACCCCTGTTATTCATACCATACTTCACATTAGTGTATTCGCATATCCTAAGACTCGTCGCGCAATCGACTATCTTTCCATATTGGGATTTACCGTCAGGAACGGTGCAAATATATTTCACTTTCCGCTCTGTAGTCGACAATACCGCCCATTGCTCAGGATTAATAGCATGATTTAAATACATACTGTGTGAGCTGTCTTCATCCCGCATTTGGTACAGTGTCACTTTCTCGCGCAGCGTATTAAACAAAAAATAAAGCGACTGACTCGGGCCTGCTTTTCCCGGTACTAAATGGAGTGTGTCCATAACAAATTCATAACCGACATCATTGCAACCAAGGGGATTTCGATTATCCTCCTTCTCAGCATAAAGATTACCTGATCCTGTGAGTAACAAAGATAGTAACAGGGCCTTTTTTACAGGTGAGTTGGCTATATTTTTCATTGTTCTTTCCCACTTGTCGTTGAATTGATTGGTCTAACAACAACCTTTGTTCCCAGAAAATTATTTTTGTCATTGGTAATCATCACAAACTCATGATTCATCCAAAAGGCGTCACGGGTAAACATTCTTATACAACCATGGCTGGCACGATAACCCGGAATATCATCAGACCCATGGAGTGCAAACCCTTTATGAAAGTACATGCAATAAGGCATTTTCGCACCACCGCGTCCAATGGGGAAAACGTTAGAGCGGCATTTTTCGTTTTCTTTACTGAAAAAATGGAAGATACCGGTTATGGTGCGGCAAGATTTGTTACTGTCTGAACATTTATCCCGTCCAGAAGAGATAGGTCCCCATTTAACCAATTGACCATTAATGTCATAAGCGCCCCAGGCAAGTTTATCCTGATCTACAATAATTTGTTGCTCACCATCGGGGGTTATTTTTAAAGGAAATGGTGAAAAATCGAGTAATGTTTTGTTTTCCATGTTCCTGGGAACCGCTATTACTTTCCCAGCCCACAGGTAGTTATAGGTGCGGTTTATACGTTGTACGATATCGCGTTGCTCTTCATTAGGAAATAACTTATCCCAACTTTGGCCCCCGCTTACTTTGATACATTCGTACTGGGGATATGCACAAAGACCGGTGCCATAATAGCTCGCGGCAAAGACTTCAAGAGAAGGCATCAACAGTGCAAACATCATCAATATTTTTTTCATGACGTGATTCCCAAAAGGTACTCCATGTTTATAATGCAAGAATTGTGCTTAAATTTTAAAACACTCTTAATTCTTGTTTCGGTAACTGTTTTAAAAAGTTTAGCTTTTTTAACAACAATTTAAAAAAAAATTAAAACCGGCTGATAAAAGGATCTTTATGGGTGAAAATGCTGGAAAATTCGTGACGCCAGTTCCGCACTAATGCCCCCGACTTTAGCAATTTCCTCAATAGGCGCTTTAGCCAGCTCGCGCATACCACCGAAGCGCTGCAACAGCGCATGGCGCCTTTTGGGGCCTACACCAGGGATGGTTTCCAGGGATGAATCAAAACTCGCTTTTTGGCGTTTTTTCCGATGCGCTGTGATGGCAAAGCGGTGCGCTTCATCACGGATATGTTGTAACAGATGCAGTGCAGGCGAATCTTCTGCCAGGGTTATTTCTCTTTCCTGCGCCACGAGAAGCAAGCGCTCCCACCCGGCTTTGCGAGAAGCACCTTTTGCTATACCTAACAAGCAAATGCCCTCTACCCCAAGATTTGCCAATACTCGTCGAGCCACCTCAACCTGCCCCTTTCCCCCGTCAATAATTAGTACATCGGGTAAATCTGATGTGGCAAGCAAACGTTTGAAGCGCCGGGTAAGAACCTGCTCCATTGCCGCATAATCATCGCCAGGCGTAATCCCTGTGATATTAAAACGACGATAATCCCTTTTTCGCGGTCCTTCATTATCAAATACCACACAAGAAGCAATGGTAGAATCTCCCTGAGTATGGCTAATGTCAAAACACTCCATTCGCACGATAGCGCCGGTGAACTGCAAGAGCTCGGCTAAAGCCTCGTAGCGCCTTGCAAGTGTTGCTTTAGAGCTAACATGTTCCGCAATTGCCATTCGCAAATTATTGGTCGCAAAATCAAGCCATCCTTTTTTTAGACCGCGGGGATTTGCCTGAAGAGTACAAGTTTTGCCGCGTAAATCCGTCATTAATTTTTCAATAATTTTCAACTCTGCCACTGGCTCATCGAGTATTAACAAAGCAGGTATACGCTCAGGCATATCGACATAATAAAAAGCCACAAACGCTTCCAGAATTTGCTGACGTAAGTCATCCGTATTTTCATCGACCATGGCCGTTTTAGGAACACTTGGGAAAAAGCTTTTACTGGCTATCACCTTGCCATCACGCACCGTTACACATTGTACGCATGCAAAGCTTCTTTGTGCCTCAATAGCAATAATATCAGCGTCGCCCTGGCCTTGCATAATTCCCTGTTGCTCTTGAACCAGTCGCAAACTTTTGATTTGATCGCGAAAAACGGCGGCTTCTTCATAAGCAAGACGCTCTACCGCATTTTCCATGCGATTTGCCAGTTCTTCAAGAATAAGCTGGCACCTCCCTTGCAAAAACCGGATAGCATCATTGACCGAGCGCTGATAATCTTTTGGCGAAATATAACCCGTGCAAGGAGCCGTACATCGTTTAATTTGATATTGTAAACAGGGGCGCGAGCGGGTACTGAAATAATTATCGCGACAATTACGAATTTTGAAAACTTTTTGAATCGTATTTAAGGTTTCACGAACAGCTACCACGCTGGGATAAGGACCAAAATAGAGGCCTTTTTGTGGCTTTTTTTTGGAGCGTATCATCTCCATGCGAGGATAGGTATGGTTAGTGTTTACATAAATATAAGGATATGACTTATCATCGCGCATCAATACATTATATTTCGGGCGCAACGACTTGATTAAACTGCTTTCCAGTAATAAGGCTTCGGTTTCGGTACGGGTAACGCTTACCTCTATTGATTTAATCTGATTAACCAGCGAGCGCGTCTTGGCACCGCTATTTTGTTTGGTAAAATAACTGCCAACACGTTTTTTTAAATTGCTCGCTTTTCCGACGTAGAGAACTGTACCCGTATCGTCCAGCATGCGGTAAACACCTGGAGCACTGGTTAGCTTCGCGATAAAACTTTGTAGGTCATCTGAGGCCATTAATCATCATGAAGTGCGTCTATAGGCTTCTCAATAACGCGATGTTTCATCGCCAGATAAGTAAGCTCTACGTCATTTTTAATGGATAGTTTTTCAAACATGCGATAGCGATAGCCATTAATTGTTTTTGTGCTTAAGAATAAACGATCGGCAATGTCCTGGACTTCCATACCACTGGTAATCATGAACATAACCTGCATTTCTCGCTCGGAAAGGGCATCAAAGGGGGAGCCTTGCACCGCTTCAAGGCTATTAATGGCCATTTTTTGTGCAATTTCCGCGCTTAAATATTTTTCGCCTTTAGCTACTTTACGAATAGCTGCCGCCATCTCTTCTACACCGGACTCTTTAGTAAGATAACCCATTGCCCCAAGCTGTAAAACACGTGAGGGCAACGGCTCCGTACACATAGCCGTTACAGCAATAACTTTTATTTGCGGGTTAGATTTTTTGAGCCGTCGAGTCACTTCCCAGCCATCTATACCCGGCATTTTCATATCGAGTAATACGACATCCGGTTTATGCGATTTTACCAGTACCAAGGCTTCTTCACCACTTTCTGCCTCAGCTACCACATCCATATCAGGCAAATCATCTAACAGGCGGCGAATACCCATTCTAACCAACGCATGGTCATCAACGATGAGCACTTTAATCAAAGGATGCTCCTTGACAATAAGTCAATGAACACAAAAGGTGCCTCGATATTAACAAGACTGGCCAACCTTTACAATTGGATATGTGCGTTGCTTTAATAGTGCCTCCTTTGATGCGCATTAACAGGCATAAATATGAATACTGGGATTATTTGCATCCACGGAAAAAAAAGGAGGAAATTCGCCAAGCTCTCTTGCCCGTTTAATAAGCAAATCAATATCTTTCAGCACAAAATCATACAGTGACTGGTAGCCATCGATTACAAAATAGACGGGTTGCAACATATCAATACGATAAGGTGTACGAAATGCCGTCACCGGATCAAATAATACTCGCATGGATATATCACTCTCAACACTATACGCGGTTTCGCTGATAGAAGACAAAATACCGCCACCATAAGCACGTATACCATTTGACGTTTTAATCAGGCCAAATTCAACGGTGAACCAGAATAATCGTTGCAATAATGGCCATTGCTCTTCAGGGCATGTCAACACTTTTTTTGCGTAATTACAAACAAAATCAGCGTAAACGGGATCAGTGAGCATAGGACAATGCCCAAATAATTCATGAAAAATATCAGGCTCTTGCACATAATCAAGCTCTTCTTCACAGCGGATAAATGTCGCAGCCGGGAAACGTCTTGTCGCCAGAAGCTCAAAAAAATCGCGCGCAGAAATAAGGGCGGCTACAGCTTCAACCTGCCAACCTGTCAGGGCTTTAAGTTTACAGCTCACATCCGGCAACTGAGGAATATGGTCTTTGGGTAAATCAAGAATTTTTAACCCGGTCATGAATTCATCACAGGCACGATTAGGTAGAATGGCGCGCTGACGTTCGTAAAGTATTTGCCAGATACGATTTTCCTCATTAGAGTAATTCACTCTTCCTGACGCATCAGGCTGATGGGAAACGTAACGACTGACAAATTTCATATCATACTCCTCATACTTAATACTTATTTTTTGGAACGCTCTTAAAATTATAGCTATTTTTTCTATTCTGCAACTTGAGTTGCACAGGTGTTACCGCTTAATCTGTGAAACAGGAATAAATGTTTCTACGCCATCACCTGCTCGACGCGACTCCCCTTTCCAGGCATGCCCATAGACCACTTCATAGGTAAGCGGATATTTACCTTCCTTTGAACAATGATGCTGGTAGGCGACTTCAAATGCTTGCCAGGCCTTTCTGCCTGTTAAACCGGGATTGCGTTGAGGGTTAACATTACGAACACCTTGCGCTTTTAAACTTTTCATCAACCGCGCCAAATCAGGGTAGTTAACCGTTAATAACTCCATGTCAACGACGGGATCCAGAAAGCGCTCTCTCAGCAAACAATCGCCGATGTCATGCATATCAGCAAATACATTGGTATGCGCATGGCCATCTGCCTGCTCCCATGATTTTTTGAGTTGGATAAAACTGTCGGGGCCTAATGTTGAGAACATCAGGCAACCTTCTGCATTCATCACTCGATTGAGCTCCCTGATAACCAGCGATAAGGGCTCAGCCCAATGAATCACCTGATTAGCAAATACTAAATCAAAAAGCCCATCAACAAAAGGCAGCGCGGTCATGTCCCCGTTAATTAACGGCCATTTGCGCCACAGTCTTTGCTTTTTTCGAGACTCTAACAACATACCGTAGGCTAAATCTACCCCAATAACTTGAGCATCGGGATATTTCTTTTTTAATAGAGGGGTAAAAACTCCCGTACCACAGCCTAAATCAAGCACATAACGGGGTTTAATTTTCAAATAGCTTAAGCGCTCAAACAATCGCTGCCCAATTTCAAGTTGAACTTTAGCGGCTTTTTCGTAATTTACTGCCTGTTGATTGAACGCATTGCAAATTTCTGTTTTTAGATTCATTATGCAAAAGGAAGTTATGTAGTCATGCCTCTAGAGGCTTAGAATACGAAATTAGTATGGAAATCCAACGATCGTGCGTCAGAAAATAGCCAGTATAACACAAGGGCTGCGTATTCCTGCAGTTTGTGCGCTTTGTCATCACTACCATAACAGCATTTTTGCCGTTTGTGAGCAATGTACCAATCTGCTCACCCGTATCGGGCCTGGTTGTAGCACTTGCCGTTTACCTTTAGTAGATAATTTATTTATGCAATGCGGTTATTGTATTAAAAATAAACCCGCTTTCGATAACGTATTATCCTCTTATTGCTATGAAGAACCATTAAAAACCTTACTTCATGATTTTAAATATCAGGAAGCGCTTTATTTGCTCACCTTCATGACGAGACTAATGCTAGATGCGCGCCCACCTTCCTATCAAACAGATTGTTTGGTTCCTGTACCCATGCATCCGCTTCGTCTGAGAGAGCGAGGGTTTAATCAATCTGCAGAGCTTACAAAATTTCTCGCAAAACGTTTAAAAATACCCTTTGATTTAAACCTTTGTGAAAAAAAAACAAATACGGTGGCGCAAGTTAATCTCAATGGCAAACACCGACGGCTTAATCTGGTTAATGCTTTTACAGCTAAACCCACCGCTTATCAGCATATTACTTTAATTGATGATCTCTTAACGACAGGAAGCACCGCAAATGAACTAGCCCGCACCTTAAAGCAACAAGGGGTGGCACGCGTTGATGTCTGGTGTCTGGCCAGAACTACCACTATTTAACGCACATAAGGCCGCAAGTCATTCACCAGCGCCAACATAAGCAGGACCTAGCGCGTATTATCTATCACTAACTTCAACATGGGATGAGGGCGACGTCCGGTGGTTAATTCATGACCCGTGGCATAAATTTCAACCGTGCGATAAACCTGTGCAGTCTCACTGTCAACCAGCTCAACATCATCACCACGGCTGTCAACCAGCGTAACGGTCAAATGAATTTCGCGAAATTGCTCAATGTGATACCGCTCTTTAAACAAACGCAGTGCGCTGATTAAATTTTCAGCAGCCTCTTCACCTGTATGCCGGCCTTGCAAAATGATATCCATTTGCGGCTCCTTTTCAAATACCATTACCTTTATTAGCGGCAAAAAGCACTTATACTTGAGTTTTCCTGTCCGCAGGGTACAAATAGAAGGGGTTTTAGGTTACAATTTCGGGATTATTCTGCATAATTTTGAAATACTATGGTGTTTGTCGCCTGTGGGCTTAATCATAAAACTGCGCCACTTACGGTACGTGAAAAAATTGCGCTGCCTCAAACCATGCACGATGAACTCCTCCATAACCTGGTAAGTTTATCGGCCGTTAATGAAGCTGCGATTTTATCAACCTGTAACCGCACAGAAATCTATTGCGACACGGACGATCCCGCGGCTTTAATGCCATGGCTTGTCGATACACACAAGCTTGCTCCTGATTTATTATCACCCCATTTTTACACCCATCACGGTCATCAGGGGATTCGCCATACCCTACGCGTGGCGAGTGGGTTAGACTCCATGATGCTGGGAGAGCCGCAAATCCTTGGGCAGATGAAACAAGCCTACCAACAAGCCTGTCGAGCCGGAACGGTAAAAACCAATTTGCGAACGGTTTTTGAGTACATTTTTAGTGCAAGCAAGCGCGTGAGAAACCGTAGCGGTATTGGCGCTAACCCCATATCAATTGCTTATGCCGCCGTTCAACTTGTCGGCCAATTATTTACAAACTTTGAATCCCTGCGTGTTTTTTTAATCGGCTCGGGCGAAACAGCGACACTTGTGGCAAAATACCTCCATAAACAAGGAGTACGCCAATTTCTTATAGCAAGTCGCACTCACGAAAATGCCCAGATACTGGCCGCGACCTTCGATGGGGAAGCCCTCACTATTGGCGACATTCCACAGTATCTTTCCAAAGCCGATATCGTCATTTCGGCAACCGCATGCCCCCTGCCCTTCATTAATAAAAGTCTGGTAGAGCATGCACTTTACAAGCGCGATAATGCCAGAATGTTTTTCCTGGACTTAGCGGTACCTCGCGATATTGAGCCAAATGTTGCAGACCTTGCTAACGTTCACTTGTACAACATCGACGATTTGCAATCCATGATAGATAAAGGCATGGACGAGCGCCGCAGTGCAGCATTGCAAGCAGAGCAACTAATCGATTGCGAGCTCGATAATTACATTCGCTGGCATCGTTCTTTACGCGCAAAAGATGTAATCTGCGATTATCGTCAGCAAATGCAATTTATGGCGGAACAGGAGTTGCAACGAGCTCAAGCTCAATTATCTCGAGGCTTATCTCAGGAAATCGTCATGCGGGAATTTTGCGACCGTTTAGTCAATAAACTAACGCATTATCCAACGGTAGGGTTAAAGCAGGCAGCCTGGGATGGGCGCGAAGAATTGCTTGATTTGACTCACTATTTATTTAACACATCCAGTGACCCCATACCCTTATGAAAAAATCGCTTGAAGCAAAATTAGAGCAAATGCTTGAAAGATTTCAAGAAATTGCACGTCTCCTGTCTGAAGCGTCTGTTATTAACGATCAGCACCAGTTTAGAAACCTGTCGAAAGAATATGCGCAACTTGAGCCAATTGCCACGTGCTACAACACCTATCTGGACGCGCGTGAAAATGTGAACGCTCTGCAAGAACTTCTGTCGGGTGACGATGCTGAACTTAGAGCCATGGCATCCGAGGAAATTGAAGCCGCTAAAGCGCAAGTAGAGGAGCTTGATACCGAATTACAATGGCACCTGATTCCCAAAGACCCGGATGATTCGCGTAATATTTACCTTGAGGTGCGCGCAGGCACAGGTGGCGATGAAGCGGCCATTTTTGCAGGCGATCTGTTTCGAATGTACAGCCGATATGCTGAGACGCAAGGTTGGCAAGTCGATGTGGTCAGTGCGAGTCATGGCGAGCATGGTGGTTATAAAGAAATCATTGCCCGTATCGCTGGAAATGCCGTCTACTCTCATCTTAAATTCGAATCAGGCGCTCATCGTGTTCAACGCGTTCCAGAAACGGAGTCGCAGGGGCGTGTTCATACCTCAGCCTGCACTGTCGCTATTATGCCTGAAGTAGAAGAAATCGATGAAATAGAAATTAGCAGTGATGAGTTACGTATTGATACTTACCGCTCTTCAGGTGCAGGAGGTCAGCACGTTAATAAAACGGATTCAGCAATTCGTATTACTCATTTACCAACCGGTGTTGTGGTCGAATGCCAGGACGAGCGCTCTCAGCATAAAAATCGCGCTAAAGCGATGGCGCTGTTAAAAACACGTCTTCTTGACGCAGAACAATCCAAACAACGTAAAGAACAAGCTCAAACACGTAAATCACTCATAGGAACCGGGGATCGCTCAGAACGTATCCGTACCTATAATTTTCCGCAAGGCCGATTAACCGATCATCGCATTAACTTGACTCTTTATCAGCTTAATGATGTAGTGGCCGGCGATCTGTCCCCTGTCATTGATGCGCTCAAACGTGAATACAATGCTGAATTACTTGCAGAGTTAGGGCGTCATGATTGAGCTTAAAAAAGCACTTAATCTGGCAATATCACAACTCGAACCCTCTAGCAGTACGGCGCGTACCGATGCAGAAGTTATTCTGGCTCACGTACTGGAAAAATCCCGGACTTATTTATATTCTCATCCTGAAGTACTCCTGAACGAATCACAGCTGCATCTTTTTGACAAACTGGTAGCGCAACGTGTTGACGGCACCCCCATCGCCTATATCATTGGCACCCGCGAATTCTGGTCGCTTCCCTTGAAAGTTAATGAAGACACTCTTATACCCCGCCCGGAAACGGAACTTCTGGTTGAACTTACCCTGCAATTGATGAGTGCTGAGCGTAATGCGCAGGTTCTTGACCTGGGCACAGGCAGTGGCGCTATTGCATTAGCATTGGCAAAAGAACGTCCCGATTGGCAGCTTTACGCGTGTGATTACAGTGAGGGCGCTTTGCAAATGGCGCGGGAAAATGCTAAAAACCTGACCATTACCAACATAAATTTTTTCAAATCAAACTGGTTTTCAGACGTAAATCCCTCTCAAAAATTTCATGCAATAGTTTCCAACCCACCTTATATTGCCGCTAATGATCCGCACCTTGCAAAAGGCGATCTTCGTTTTGAACCCTCTGGTGCTTTAGTAAGCGGCACCGATGGATTATCCGCATTAGCGTTAATTATTGAACAAAGTATTGCGAGGCTTGCGCCAGAAGGGCTATTATTGCTGGAACATGGTTTCGATCAAAAATTGTCAGTTACGTCTATGCTTAAAGATTATGGATATGAAAAAGTACAATGCTGGCAAGATTTGAATGGGAATAATCGAGTTAGTGGCGGATATCGAATAAGTAGTTGAAGCAAAGCATGTTTTTTGATATACCTACCGCCTTTAATTTTGCATGTCCCAAGAGGTATGCTAAAAAGGATGTAAATGCGGGGGGCAGTATTGCCCATAGAATTAGTTGACTCAACCAATGAGAGTATACGAAACGTGAAAACTGACGCCGTAGGCAGCATGGGGATCCCCCACTACCAAGAGGTAGCGGGTGAAGAGTACATGAATGAGAAACAACTGGCACATATTGAAAAGATATTGCTGGCCTGGAGACAATCACTCATGGAAGAAGTTGACAGAACGGTTACTCATATGAAAGATGAGGCCGCCAACTTTCCCGATCCATCTGATAGAGCAAGTCAGGAAGAAGAATTCAGCCTGGAACTCCGCACGCGTGATCGCGAACGCAAGCTGATTAAAAAAATTGAAGATGCCCTTGAGCGTCTTCGTGATGATGATTTTGGTTACTGTGAAGCCTGTGGTATCGAAATAGGGTTACGACGACTGGAAGCACGTCCTACTGCTACGCTTTGCATTGATTGTAAAACATTGTCGGAAATTAAAGAAAGACAAAATCAGGGCAGTTAATCTCGTCTGATTCTGTAACACATGGATGAGCAGCAGTTGTGCTATCACGTAGGTTGGGCCTTGGCCCAACACACCATCGAACTCAGCGTTCTTATCTCATAAACCCTCAGCCGATGAGTTATTATTTCTCTAAATAAAAATCCCTGCAATCTATATCCAGATACTCAATCATAATATGTTATAGTTTTCCATCGTATTTTCTTTACCCATACATAAGGATATAAATGGTTCGCTTTCCTTTTTATTTCAGAGTGCTTGCGGGCGTCCTTATTTTTTTTGCGGTGTCTATGGCGCAAGCAGGCAGCCCCGTATGGACCATTGTCCCTGTTCCAGGGTTTCCTCCGATAGTAACGATTAGCCCCTCGGATACTGCAACTATTCAATATACAGTAACCAATCAATCCCATAGACCGCATCAATTGCAGATGCAACCTATCCAAGGTATTACTTCATCAGGATGCACAGCTCCCATAACCTACCACCAATCTTGTACACTCACCTTACAAGTCAATGGCAGTGGATTAACAGGCTCCGTGGTGGGGGGGCCTGAGCTATGTGAACAAGGTTCGCCTCTTCAGTGTTATCAACCTGCCCAGGCTAATATATTGCGAATAACACTAACCAATCAACCTCCTCCTGTTGTTACTTACACCGTAGCACCTAATGGCGATGGTAATGAAAGCATTACACCCAATACACCACAAACGGTAAATCCTGGCGCAACGCAAGCTTTTACGGTAACGGCTAATGCTGGTTATACCGTAAACACCTCCGTCGGCGGAACCTGCCCTGCAGGCTCATGGGCCGGGAATGTTTATACGACTGGCGCCATTAACAGCAACTGCTCCGTGAGCTTTAGTGCGTTTATAAACCCCACTGTCACGCCTAGTGGTGATGGCAATGAAAGTATTACTCCCAATACGCCACAAACTATAAATTATGGAGCAACTCAAGCCTTCACAGTAACGCCTAATGCGGGATATACCGTAAACACTGCAGTTGGCGGTACCTGCCCTGCAGGCTCGTGGGCAGGGAATGTTTATACGACAGGCGCTATTACCAGCAACTGTACCGTGAGCTTTAGTGCTATCATAACCCCCACTACCATCTCAGTGAGTGGTTCACCCCTTTTATTAACACCCAATACCACAGGCTCCCTGATAATAACCAACACCGGGGCTGATCCAGCCTTTAATGTAACCGCAACACTTCCTGGTTGCCTGGCCCAGGTCACCGAAGATGCCAGTAATTGTACGTCCTTAGCATCTGGATTAAGTTGTAATTTACATTTCACCACTGCTGATGAAGTGTGTTCCGCAACACCTGTTGCCATTTCAGGCACTAATACAAATACCGCAGCAGCAATAATAACATTGACGCTCCCTTACGTAGCGAATGCCTCAGTGAACGCTGTACTCTTTGATGCCGTTAATAATCTTATCTATCTGGGGGGGAATTTTACGGTTATAGGTCCTAATACAGGGAATGGGGTTCCCATCAATGCCAGTACCGGTTCACCTGAAAGTGTCTTCCCTATGGTTAACGGAACGATGAATGTCGTTATTTCTGATGGCACAGGAGGTTGGTATATTGGTGGTTCCTTCACGAATGTTGGCGGGCTTACTCGAAATCGCATTGCTCATATTTCCAGTGATGGCACTGTCGACTCAACCTGGAACCCAAATGCTGACAATACCGTATCCGCTTTTACTCTAAATGGTAGCACCCTCTATGCGGGAGGAGCCTTCACTAACATAGGCGGTCAAGCACGCAATCGGATTGCAGCACTCGATACCACAAGCGGATTGGCCACCGCATGGAACCCAAATGCCAATAATACCGTGTCAGCACTTGCGCAGAGTGGCAGCACCGTCTACGTAGGCGGTTCATTCACCAATATAGGGGGACAAGTACGTGGCCGACTTGCGGCGCTCGATACAACGAGTGGATTGGCATCAGCCTGGAACCCTGCTCCTAACAGTATAATATCAGCCTTGGTTGTCAGTGGTAGCACAATCTATGCCGGTGGAGCCTTCACCAGTATAGGTGGCCAAACGCGTAATCGCATTGCAGCTCTCGATGCAA
Source organism: Legionella sp. (assembly GCA_030680075.1). Lineage (GTDB taxonomy): Bacteria > Pseudomonadota > Gammaproteobacteria > Legionellales > Legionellaceae > Legionella_C. Next base: position 295,031 of record JAUXWR010000131.1, on the reverse strand, counting down.
CAAGTGGGTTGGCAACCGCATGGAACCCTGATGCCAATAGTACTGTATCCGCTCTCTTGCTAAGTGGCAGCACGATGTATGTCGGTGGTCTTTTTACTACCATAGGCGGACAAACGCGTAATCGAATTGCAGCTATTGATACCACGAGCGGTCTGGCCACTGCCTGGAACCCTGACGCCAATGCTGCAGTATCGGTTCTCGCGCTTAATGGCAGCACCATTTATGCCGGCGGCCAGTTTACCACCGTAGGTGGACTAACACGTAACCGGCTTGTCGCTATTGACACCACAAGCGGATTGACAACTGCGTGGAACCCCGATGCCAACAACATCGTAGCTGCTCTCGCGTTTAGTGGTAGCACAGTCTATGCTGGCGGCACATTCACGAGTCTTGGCGGGCAAATTCGCAACCGTATTGCCGCTATCGATGCTGCAAGCGGATTACCAACCGCCTGGAACCCAAATGCTAATAATGCCGTATTCGCGCTTGCTCTCAGTGGAAGCACCGTGTACGCCGGAGGTAGCTTTACCACAATGGGGGGGCAAACACGTAACCGTATTGCAGCTATTGATACCACGAGCGGATTGACAACTGCGTGGAACCCTGATGCCGATAATGGCATCAACGCGATTACAGTCAGTGGTAATACGGTCTATGCTGGTGGTATATTTATTACTATAGGAGGGCAATCACGTAACAGGATTGCAGCACTTGATACAACTACCGGCTTGGCAACTGCCTGGAACCCCAATGCCAATAATATCATATCCGCACTTCTTTTAAGCGGCAGCACGCTCTATGCAGGAGGTAGTTTCACCAGCATAGGTGGACAAACGCGTAACCGCATTGCAGCACTCGATATTACGAGCGGTCTCGCAACAGCATGGAATCCCAATGCCGGCAATACCGTATCAACTCTTGCCCTAAGAGGCAGCACGGTATACGCAGGCGGCAGCTTCACCACCATAGGCGGACAAACGCGTAACCGCATTGCAGCACTTGATGCCACAAGTGGTCTCGCAACAGCATGGAATCCGAATGCCAATAATGCCGTTAACGCTATTGCGCTCAGTAATAACACTGCCTATATTGGCGGTACATTCACTACCATAGGCGTGCAAACACGAAACAATATTGCAGCCATCGATCTCACGAGTGGTTTGGCAACCACATGGAACCCGAATGCCAACAATATTTTATTCGCTATTGCGCTTAGCGGCAGCACGGCTTATATCGGAGGAATATTTACAACCCTTAACAACTTACCCTTTTCAGACTTTGCTATCGTTCCTCTAGACCTAACACCCTAGCTGTATTCAATCGATTGAAGGCTGGTTTTATAGACTAGCCTTTAACGTTCATAATTGAGAAGTAACACCATAGATACTCATTCATAGTATGTTATAGTTTTACACCGTGTTTTTAACATAAGGATATGAAATGATTCGCTTTTTTTGCAGAGCATTGGTGAGTTTATTTGTCTTTTTCATGATGGCTCTTGCAGAAGCGGGCAGCCCTGTATGGACTATTGTACCGGTTCCAGGGTTTCCGCCTGCAATATCCATTAGCCCTGCCGACACGGCAACTATTCAATATACGGTGACTAACCAGTCCCATAAAACACATCACCTGGTTATGAAGCCTATTCAGGGTATTACCTCCTCCGGATGCGGGATACCTCTTAGCTATCATCAATCTTGCACGCTCAGTTTACAGGTTAATGGGAGTGGGTTGTCGGGGTCTTTAGTCGGTGGTCCTCAGGTATGCGAACAAGGTTCTCTTCTGGAGTGTTACCGACCAGCTGAAGCGAATATAATACGGATAACGCTAACCAGCCAGCCCTCTTCCTACACCGTTACGCCTAATGGCGATGGCAATGAAAGCATCACACCCAATACACCTCAAACAGTAAACCCAGGGGCGACTCAAGCTTTTACGGTAACGGCTAATATGGGTTCTACACTAAACACGTCAGTGGGAGGAACCTGTCCCGCAGGTTCCTGGGCAGGTAATATCTATACAACCGGTGCCATTAATAGCAATTGTTCCGTAAACTTCAGTGCCGTTCCTAACACCACTATTTCAGTAGCGGGTTCTCCACTTTTATTAACCCCCAACACCACGGGCTCGCTGATAGTAACCAACACCGGCGCTAATACAGCTTTTAGTATCACCCCCACACTGCCCGGCTGTTTATCACAGGTAACTGAGGATGCCAGCAATTGCACCTCTCTCGCCCCTGGATTAAGTTGTAATTTACACTTCACGACTAATGACGCCGTTTGTTCTGCAACAGCTGTTTCTATCGCAGGTACTAACACAAACACCATTTCAAGTGCGACAATAACTCTTACCACTCCTTATGTAACGAATGGCTCCATAGTCCCAGTAATATTAGATTCCGTTAACAATCTCATTTACCTGGCAGGGACCTTTACTACTGTCGGGCCTAATACGGGTTATGGAGTTCCCATCAACGACAGCTCAGGCTTGCCTGAGAGTAGTTATCCCAGAGTTAATGGACCTGTAAATGCCGCTATTTCTGATGGTTCAGGGGGTTGGTTTATAGGAGGCTCTTTTACGAATGTTGGAGGGCTAACGCGAAATGGTATTGCTCATATTCTCAATGATAGAACGGTCGACCCTAACTGGAATCCGGATATTGACCAAAATGTAGGCGCTCTTGTGCTCAGTGGTAGTACGCTTTATGTTGGCGGGGATTTCAATTCTATAAGCGGTCAAGTACGTAACCGCATTGCGGCCATCGATGCTTCAAGCGGAGTATTAAGCGCATGGAATCCAGATGCCGACAATACAGTCACGGCTCTTGCAATCAATGGCGGCACAATCTATGTGGGGGGTGCATTTACCACTATTGGTGGGCAAGCACGAGCCCGTCTTGCCGCAATTGATACCACTAGCGGTTTGGCAACAGCCTGGGCCCCAGCTCCCAATGGCGCTGTCAACACCCTCGTGTTCGATAGCGGCACAGTCTATGCTGGCGGCTCATTTACCAATATCGGCGGGCAGGCGCGTAACCGTATTGGGGCCGTTGACGCCACCACCGGTTTGGCAACAGCCTGGAATCCAAATGCCAACAATATCGTCAATACCTTTATACTTAATGGCAGTACGTTCTATGTTGGTGGTGTTTTCACTAACATCGGCGGGCAAGCACGTAACCGTATTGCCGCTCTGGACGCTACCAGCGGTTTGGCAACAGCCTGGGATCCAAATGCAAGCAGTAGTATCGCCACTCTGGCTGTCAATGGCAGTACCATTTACGCTGGAGGTTCATTCACCAGCATAGGAGGCCAAACTCGTAATTTCCTTGCGGCCCTTGATACCACAAGCGGTCTGGCAACAGCCTGGAACCCTAATCCTAACAGTTCTGTAGCAGCTCTTGTATTCAGTGGTAGCACAGTCTATGCTGGCGGCGCATTCGCAATTCTGGGTGGGCAAACACGAAATCGTATTGCAGCTATCGATGCCACAACCGGTATGGTAACGGCTTGGAACCCAAATGCAAACAACTCCATTAATGCTCTGGCACTCAGTGGAGGTACCATTTATGCAGGCGGTTTCTTCACCACTATAGGCGGGCAGACACGTAACCGCATTGCAGCCCTGGATACTACAACCGGTTTGGCAACTGCCTGGGACCCAAATTCAAACGGTTCAATAACAGATCTGGCAATCGATGGAAGCACTATTTATGCTGGCGGTAGCTTCACTACTATCGGCGGTCAGGCACGTAACCGGATTGCAGCCCTCGATGCTGCAAGCGGTTTAGCTACGGCTTGGGACCCGAATGCAAACAGCTCCATTAATGCTCTGACAATCAATGGAGGTACTGTTTATACAGGGGGTAGCTTCACTTCTATAGGCGGTCAGGCACGTAACCGAATTGCAGCTCTCGATGCCACAACCGGTTTGGCAACAGCATGGGATCCAAATGCCAATAATACTGTAACCGTCATTACCCTTAGTGGTAGCACAGTCTATGCTGGCGGCGTATTTACCACCATTGGTGGCCAAACACGTAATCATATTGCAACTCTCGATGCAACAAGTGGTTTGGCTAGTGCCTGGGACCCCAATGCCAATGGTAATGTTAATGTCATCGCAATCAGTGGCAACCTTGTTTATGCAGCCGGTCTCTTCACAACCATCGGCGGGCAAACACGTAACCGTCTTGCAGCTCTAGATAGTACGAGTGGCCTTGCTTCTGCCTGGAACCCGAATGTCGGTAGCGGCAGTGTCTCTGGCCTTGCGCTTAGTGCCAGCACAGTCTATATCGGGGGATCGTTTATAACAGTCAATGAATTGCCTTTTTCAAACTTTGCGATTATTCCTATGGATTTAACGCCTTAATGAAATTCAATCAATCGAAGGCTTGCCTTATGGTGAGCCTTTTTATTTCATAACCAAGCAAGACTCAAGCTTGGCAATATAACGTTCTACGGCACCTTTGTTAGCGGTTAAAACTTTCATAGCATTATCAACAAGGCGACTTTTCCTTTTTGTATCTTGGTGCAACATAATAATTTTAGCTACTAAGTCATCCGCATTATCAACTAACTCAATCGCATCAGACATTCTCAAATCCTCAATAATGGCCGTGGAATTAAACATATAACGACCTGTCAATACAGGAACATGCATAGCGATTGGTTCAAGAACATTATGTCCTCCCACCGGCACCAGACTTCCTCCCACAAAAGCGTAGTCACTCAGTTGATAAAAACCGAGAAGTTCGCCTAGTGAATCAAGAACCACCACATCGAGATCAGGTTGTAAACTGTCAATACGGCTTCGCAAACCGGTCTTGAAACCTGACTGCTCTGAGAGTTGAAAAATTTTCTGAAACCGCTCGGGGTGGCGGGGAGCAATTAACAAAATTACATCAGGGATACTTGCTTGTAATATTTTTAGTCGCGATAATAATTGCAACTCTTCATCTTCATGAGTGCTTGCCGCCATAATCACCGCTCGCTGCTTTCCCCAACGATTTTTTAATTGAGTAAACACAGCGCTATCAATATTCTGAATTTGTAAATCAAATTTCATGTTGCCAAAAACGGCAACTTTTTCATCAGCGGCTCCCAGCAATTTAAAGCGCTTCGCGTCATCGGCACTTTGTGCAAGAATTGCGTGGAATTGATTTAATAACGGTTCAAAAAAGAATTTACCTTTTTTATACGAGCGATAAGAGCGCTCTGACAATCGTGCGTTAATCAATAATAAAGGTACCTCAAAACGTGTCGCCTGGTTAATAAGATTAGGCCACAGTTCCGTTTCAATAATAACGCCTGCTCGCGGTTGATAAACACTGAAGAAACGACGTAAAACCGATGGTAAATCATAAGGTATATAGCGATGGCGAACTTTCTCGCCAAAACGGGCTTTCACGCGCATAGCGCCCGTGGGTGTCATTGTAGTAATCAGGATTTTATAATGCTTACTTAATAAAGCATCAATTAAGGGAATCGCCGCAATTACCTCCCCTAAGGAAACGGCATGAACCCATACATCAATTGGCGCAGGCGTCATCTTACCCCAACAAAATCGCTCAGCAATACGTTCTCTGTAAGCAGGTAAACGTCGACCTTTCCACCATAAACGCAGTAGAAGACAAGGGGTTAACAAATACATAAGTAAAGAATACAGATGGCGCATAAAGGATCTCTTATAAAAAAAAGAAGTATATACCTTAATGGTATTATGTTAAGAAAAAGTTCGAGTTAACGGCTAAAACACGTGAACTTCCAAAATTACAGAGAAAATAATGACCGGGCTTGTTTCGATATCATTAATAGAGGTGTCGTTAAGTGTTATTTAGAGCTAAAATTATCAATTAGAAGTTATAACCACTCACTCACAACGTTGGAAGTATGATTCAATGAATTTTCGTCAATTTTTTACGACCAATACCTGGTGGGGAAAATTACTGGGTTGTTTTTTTGGCTACCTTATGGCGGGTTCTGCCGGTGCCTTATTGGGTATATTAATCGGGAATTTTTTTGACCGTGGTTTGGCTAATCATTTTTCAAGACCGTATTGGTCCTACCATGACGAAAAACGCGAAGCTGTACAAAAAATATTTTTTGAAGCTACCTTTGCAATAATGGGTTATATTGCCAAATCAGATGGCCGTGTATCTGAAAATGAAATCCAAATGGCACGTGTCATGATGGATGAGATGCGCCTCTCCCGGCAACATAAAACGCTGGCAAAACATTATTTTAATGAAGGAAAATCCCCGGCTTACAATATTGACCGCATGCTCACTCTCCTGAAAAGCAGTTGTTATGATAACCCTGATTTACTGAAGGTATTTATGGATATACAATACCGCTCAGCGCAAGTGGATGGCTTGTCTGCCGCGAAATTTCAGGCTCTTGATGATATTTTCAAGCGATTAGGCTTCGCGCCTTTACACCAGCAATACCGCTTTTATGAAGATTTTGGCTTTCGTCGAGGAAGCTCCTCAAAGCAACAAAGCAGTGGTAGCTCCAATAATTACTCCTCCGTACCCCCTAATGCGCTTGCTCAGTCTTATGCCTTATTAGAAGTGGCACAAACCGCTACAAAGCAGGAAGTAAAACGCGCTTATCGCCGTTCAATCAGTCGAAATCACCCTGACAAATTAATCGCTCAAGGTCTTCCTGAAGAAATGATAAAAGCGGCCAATGATAGGACGCAAAAAATCACTAAGGCGTATGAACAAATTTGTGAAAGCAAGGGGTGGTAACGTCGATGACAGGCTGTTTTCTTCGAAAACTTGCGGTTTATGGTTCTCTTTAAGCTTACCAGTGACTAGGCCAGTTTGGATCGTCACCACTTAATGAATCCATCGACAGCCCCTCTGTAAAACTACTGTCCCACATCCGATATCGCCCTTTCCCTTTTTTTGGTTCATTCATGAGCAGATCATCGAACCGATTTTCATTGGACATATCATTTCTATAGCTACTTTCGCATGAAATTACTTGTTCTATAAAGTTTATAAAAGCAGGGTCAACGTCGTCCAAAAGAGTCGCAACGTCAAATATCTTGCTGAGTTCTTGAAAATGTCCTTCTTTTATTTGTATGCTAACTTTAAAACAGCTTAAGGTGCCACCATAAAAATAGCGGACACCAGGTGAATGTTGCAAAGGTTCGTCATTTTTCACCTCTCCAACTTTAGTTAAATCCGTTCTTGAGTCAACATTGAATTCTATAATGTATTTGTCCTTATCTTTAATTAGAGAAAAGGCGCGAATAACGCTATTTACATTTTCAGCTATAAAGATGACTTTTATGTCAGCCTGCGGCCATCTTAGTTCATGGAGAGTCAATTCCAGGTTTAAATTGCCGCATGAAAACATGTTTATTTCCCTATATAAAATTACATAGAAAACTTCATGCCCAAGGTATTCAACTGAGCACGAACTTTATCAGCGATAAGCTGATGAGCTAAAGCTGTTGAATGAACGGGATCAAAAAACATGTAGCCTTCACAAACATCGTCAAGCGTTCTGCCTGTCTTTTGATGTGGAGAGGCCATCTTCAATATCGCCTGTTGAGAAGGTTTATCGACTATTACATCATAGCAGGTATCTGTAACATTATTGAAACCAAAATCTTGCGGTTTTGCAACGACATCCCTGATTACCTTATTGGCATCAAAATAAACCCACTGCACATCTGGATATTTCTCTTCCAGACTTAAGACAGTATTGGCTAACGTTTCATTGTGGCGGTTAGTTGATTCGGTGAGCTGCTCTTCTGCTTCAAATTCACGCGCGATGGGGGTTTTGCCCAGGTCGGGCAGATTTAAAACCAGCACATGCTTAGCCCCCATCTTGGCCAGGCGCTCCATGCCATGCCTGATACCAGCGTTCACGTCCTGAACGGTTTGGTCTGTTTCGCCTGGAGCGGCCAAATAGTTATTTGCACCTATCCAGATAACAAACAAACTTTGCGGGTCAGCTTTATCTTCATGAGCAAGCAGGTAGACATCAATTTCGTGTTTCAAGGTAAATAAAGCGTCATCATCGGCTTCATCGGAGATACCAGCGCCGCCAAAAGCGTAATCCAGCAAGTGCTCTGCGCCCTCTCCAGGAAAATAAGACTCGGCTAAACGCTCGATCCATACAGGACCATTGGTAAAGCGCCCTTCAAAATAAGGTGGGGAGATTGGTATTTTGTGTTGCATGAATTCATAAAGATTACCGTTGTCCGATAAACTATCACCAAAAACAACAATATTGTGCAAGGGAGTAGCTGTAACCATACTGGAAAAAACCAGCGCAACTAACGTAGCTAACACTTTCATTTGAAGCCTTAATTGATTGATAATGTGACAAAAATACTGTGCACAGGGTAATTTTTAAATCTAGATGCTGTCTTTGCGAGCCGCAGGCGAAGCAATCCAGCGGGCCTTTGTGAACAACAGAAGGCCGCTGGATTGCTTCGCTGGCGCTCGCAAAGACGGGTTGCCAGCATTTAAAAATTATCCGTTGCAGAGCTAAAAAACGCCTAATTATAATCTATATCATCTAAAATGATCAATTTTATTTGCATTTAGTTCGATTTAATTACAGTTTATTGCATACTTTTCATTAGCCATTTATAGTCACATCCTTTAAATAAATGGATTTACTCATGAACTTCGAACAACAGTTCACTTATTTTTTTTATCAAAATCTTTTGGAAATTATCGGTGACTCATCAAAATTAAAAGAGGCAGCTGGCGGTTTTCAACAATCCTGCATCCGTTCCGACAACAGCCGCTATTTATGCAAAGAAAAATTTGGCTTGCAAAAATGGAGCGATGAAAATGCCGCTAACTTTAGTGGAGCAGTAGCTGAAGCGCTAAAACTGACCACAGAACAATTTCAATTTAATTGTCTTAAAGAAGTTCAAGATGCCAGCGACAATATAAAAACAAAAATTGCCCCATCATTAGCAGAAAGAGCGAACACGGCGGCCCCTCATGATCCATTTTTAAAACTACGTGATGTAATTAGTGGAGCAATGGGTGATTTAAGAGCAAAAAAATATAACAGGTATCAATTATTTGCTATCGCTGCAACGGTTGTTGTAACACTTGGCGTTACAGCAGCTGTTGCGCTAGGTGCCAATCAATCAAAGTAGGATGAGATTTTCTTCGCCATGTCACGCGGTTTATCCGCAGGAGGGAAATGTTAGATCCTGGATCCCGCGAACAAGTCGCGGGACGTCGGCAAAGGGATTAGGTACCAATTGCCGTAAGCTTCAACTGACGGCCACAAACCCAGGCTTTATTTAACCCTTGAACCATTTCTTTAGACATGGTCTTGGGAAGCCTTACGGTTGAGTGATCATCGTGAATTTTAAGACCCGTTATAAAACGACTTTGCAAACCGGCTTCATTGGCTATTGCACCCACAATATTGCCAGGTTTAACGCCATGTACGCGGCCTACATCAATGCGGAATAACTCTTGTTGAACGTCATCCCGAAAGCTTTTTTCCTCACGAGCAGGTCTTCTGTCATTTTTGTTGCGATCAAAAGAGCCTTTAGATCCCTTGAAATCACCGCCATCACGCACACGCGCCTCTTTAGCGGGACGTGCAGGTTTTGGTAAGGATAATTCGCGCTGCCAAGGTTTATCTTTATTAATTAATAAAGCAAGAGCCGCTGCTGCGTCCACCGCTGTGGCGTCTGGATTTTGTTGCAGGAATTCTTCAACTATTTGACGGTATGCGGGTAAATTCTCATGCTGCAAACGGGTACTGATATCCGCCATAAAACGTTGCTGTCTTGCCACTTGAATCATGTAATCGTTAGGCACAACAACTTTTTCAATCCGTTGACGGGTATGGCGCTCAATCGTATTAAGAATACGTGTTTCTCGAGGCGTTAAAAAGAGAATTGTAACACCACTTCGACCCGCACGACCGGTACGGCCAATTCGGTGAACATAGGTTTCACAATCATGGGGAACATCATAGTTAATCACGTGAGTCACGCGCTCTACATCCAAACCACGTGCGGCAACATCCGTTGCAACTAATATATCTATAGCACCTTGTCGGAACTGAGCGACAATGCGTTCACGCAATGTTTGGGTAATATCACCATGGATGGCCATCGCGCGATACCCTTGCTGCTGCAGGACTTCAGCCACTTCTTCAGTGCTGCTTTTTGTACGAACAAATACAATCACACCCTGATAATCTTCTACCGCCAATATTCGCAGTAATGCATCAGACTTTTGTACAGGAGAAGCAAAGAGGTATCGCTGTTCAATTGCTTTGACTGTTGCGGTTTCCGAGCGTATTTCCACCGATACTGGATCAGTTAAATAACTGTTTGCAATCTGGCGAATACGAGAAGGCATTGTCGCTGAAAATAATGCTATTTGTTTTTCAGTAGGCAATTTCGATAGAATCATTTCCACGTCTTCGATAAAGCCCATTCGTAACATCTCATCCGCTTCATCAATAACAAACGTCGTTAAGTTATCGAGTTTTAATGTACCGCGCTCGATATGGTCAAGAATTCGCCCAGGCGTTCCTACAACAATTTGCGCCCCATCTCGTAATTGTTTTAACTGACGAGAATAATCCTGACCACCGCATAATACAGAAATAGACGTGCCTTTCTGATGAATGCTCAATACTTCAAACTGAGAAGCTACCTGAATCGCCAGCTCTCGCGTTGGCGCGATAATCAAGGCTTGTGTGTGCTGCGATTTCATATTTAACCGCTGCAGAATAGGTAAGGCAAATGCCGCCGTTTTACCGGTACCGGTTTGCGCTTGTGCAATAACATCTCGACCTGCCTTTAAAAAAGGAATGGTTTGCACTTGCACAGGTGAAGGTGTATCAAATTTCATATCGGCAAGGGCTTTAAGTAAAACATCAGATAGATCAAGGGCGGCAAAAGTTACTAATTCTTGTGTCATAAATTTTCCAAAATAAGTATAGCGTAACCCCAAATGGGTTAAGTTATGCAATAATTGCTCACTATAATAACAAAATAAACAGGATTGTGCACGATTTTTATTTTTCAGACTGTTTTTTTAATGCAAAATATAAATCAAATTGATTAATTTAAGGTCAAAAATAATTGGGTAAATAGATACTCACTAATAGCGATTTCCTACACAGCATGGATGATAAATAACACTTATGTAGCCCATACTGCAACTTTCTTAATCACAATCCACAACCATAAAGCACCACCGCCTCGCAACAACTACACCATGCGAATAATGGCAGCGGCAGAGGCCGCATCATATAGAAGTGTATTGCCAGTCGCAACCTTTAAAATGGGCAAAGCGAATTTAGCCCACATTTTGCGCGATTATTTGGAAAATTATCTGGGTTTTCATTGGATACTGACCTACACTTCCCCTATTAAATCTTAATCAGGAAAAATTATGAAAAAATTATCCAGTTTGTTCTACATAGCTATTTTTTATGCAACAGCAAACTACGCCCAAGATATTACCACCACCATTTATGCCACGGCCAATGCAAAATCAATTCTTGGAAATATTGTTTTCAAAGATACGCCTTACGGGCTATTGATTTCACCCACCCTGACCTCTCTGCCCGCAGGCGCCCATGGCTTTCATTTGCATCAAAATGCCGATTGTGGTGACACGGGTATGAAAGCGGGTGGTCATTTTGATCCCCAAAATACCAATAGCCATCAAGGACCTTATGGAAATGGTCATTTAGGGGATCTGCCTGTATTAATTGTAACAGCCGAAGGTAATGCGAACACCCCTTTGCTTGCTCCACGCTTAAAGACTACCGATTTGGATGGGTTGGCTGTGATGATTCATGCAGGCGGTGATAATTATACCGACATTCCGGCTCTTGGCGGAGGGGGTGCACGAATTGGTTGCGGCGTCATTAAAGCGAAATAAATGCGTATTTCTTGCCACTTGCATCTCAACCAATTTACTGTTGAAATTAATAGCGCCTCTTTATAAGGAGAAGATAATGACTCGTGAAGAAAAAATATGTCGTATTGTGCGTTTTATTAAAAAAAATGCTGAATGGCGTAAAAGCTGCTGTGGCTTTCAGTGAAATTACCAGCTTTAAAAGAACTACTTCTTTACCAGAATAATCAGGTAGTTCACTATTTTTGTCACCATCATTCAAATTTTTCGCTACAGCAAGGTCAACAACTGTTCACGGATTTACTCGGCTGGATGTGGTTAACCATCTACCGAAAAACTATAACGCGCCACACTTTTCTTTTTGGTCCTCTACTGGATATGGATAGCATGTGGCATGCGTTCATCTTACACACGCGCGATTATCAGCATTTTTGCGACACTTATTTCGGTGATTATTTTCATCATGATATTGAGCCGCCAGGGCACGAACATGAGCTCTCTGCCGACGAATTGGCGGATTTTCTAAAAGATTGTTTTGAATTTCTGGGCGAGGAATGGGTAGAAAGACATTTTGCGTTGGCTTTTGAATAAATTTGATTAATATTCAATAGCTTAAAATTTTACTCACCATTTAGCGCTTAAACTTTATTGTACAATCACTTATCGACAAGGCACTGTAGATAACGTATTATTGTTAAGTTCTTCGCAACATGGTGGCGAATTTCGGCTTTCCCATTTTGGTGATTAACAAACAGGAGCTTAAGAATTAACACCACCCGGAGTGCAGTCATGACAGCCGAACCTATTTCGGCCTTTCTTGTCAAAAAAATATCATTACCGGCTAATCAACATTCGCCACAAGCTTATTATCGCTCCAAGCTCTTTATTGTACCATTTTCGAACAATCCGCTTGTTGCTGCAGCAGGTCCTTTATTGTCTTTAGTAGAGCGCCTCTGTGTAAGCCCTTCTCTACCCCCTATTAACAGCATTAGAGAAAATATTGAACATGAACTTCGTGCTTTTCATAGTCGTTTAAATGGCAAAGCCTATACCGAAGAGCTTGATGCCATTGCTCATTACCTTCTATGTGCCACCATTGATGAGTTATTAGGAAAAAGCTACATACGCCTTTATGGAAAACCCGCCGAATTTCAGGCATTTACTCCTTTAACATTCGATGAAGTAGGCCCTGAACAACGCTTTTTTGACATTATTAATCACATTAAAGAGCGTCCAAATCAATACCTGGATTTAATTGAATTAGCCTATTATTGCCTTATTGCAGGCTTTGAAGGCACACAACATCAAAAAGCAGATGGGCGATTGGTATTGGATAATTTAATTGAGGAGTTATTTCAATTAATTCAGCAATATCGGGTCAACAAAGAACATAAGTTATTCAAAGAAATAAAGAAAATAGAAGCGCCGCCCAAAAATCATACCCAATTGATGATGGCCGGTTTAATTTCTTTAGGATTACTGATTTCAGGTTATGGGGTGAGTTATCTCTTGCTCGAAAATAAAGCCAAAGCAGTTCAGTTCGGACATGCTGTTATCGCTAAGCTGGACGACTAATGGATAGATCATTACAAACGCTTTGTGACGCGTTAAAAAAAATTGCCACACAAATAAAACCGCACATAGCGCCTGTTTCCTTTGTCTTAGTGACAGGAAAAATTAACCAGGGTAAAACAGGGGTGCTGCGCCAAAGTCATTTAAAACATTATGCAGTTGAGTTGGAAAACAGCGCTAATTTTTTTTACAACGATCACGGCATTATTCTGGAGTTGGGCGAAACCTGGTTAAATCAAAGCGATATGCTGCTTGCCAACACCTTAAAGCACCTCAATCGCTGTCACACCCATATTAAAATCACCGGTCTGATTTTATGCATTGACAGCAGCGATTTATTACTCACTGAACCCCTCCAGCAAATGGAACAAAGTAAATCCCATACTCAATTGCTCGAGCGTTTTGGCCAGTCTTTAGGTTATCGCGTACATGCAGCTCTCATGTTTACCAAATTGGATGCGTTGGTGGGCTTTTGCGAATTTTTCCAATCCGAACATGTTAATGATCTAAAAAAACCTTTGGGGTTTTCTCTTGAATTTTCGCCTGAGCGAAATAAGTTAATAGGAAGTTACCGATTACAATTTGATCACATGATTGAAAAGTTGGGTCAACAAATAATTGGCAAATTGCATCCCGCACGCTCAGGCGCCAAGCGCACCTTAATCAGAGAGTTTCCTTTACAATTAGCAAGCTTGAGAACCTCGATACAAACATTAATTCAAAGCATACCCACCACCTATTTTCGTTTGCAGGCAATTTATTTTACCAGTGCCGAACAAGGTGGCTTAAGCATTGACCGGCTTAATAAAAAAATTCAGCATGAATATGCACTGACCGTTCAGGATAAATTTCCGCAATCAAATAATTACCGCGCCTACTTTATTGAAGGTGCGTTGCAGTCTTTTCTGCAACAAACCCCATTACAAATCAACCCCATTAATAAAAAACAGAAGTTGACCATTGGCATCATTGCAGGTGTTGCGGGATTATTATTAACATGCCTCGGATACCAACATTTAACAACCGCCAAACTACTGGATGAAGCCAGTAAAGAATTATTAACCTATGAAACCCTGATAAGTCAGGAAAAAGACAAAACAACAGCGCTCTACCATCTGTCTCTCGCTGAAGCCAAACTGGGGTTAATCCCCACAGGGCCGTTGACCTCTCCTTTAATTAAACAACTTAAAGCGCAATTACATGCCAATACCCAAAATAAACTTCAGTTTAATTTTCTGCCTGATCTGGTTCGTGCGGTTGAGAGTGTCATTGTTAACCCGGGAAAAAATCAGCTAGAGCGCTATCAGGCGCTAAAAGTATATTTAATGCTAGGAGAGCCTCAATATTATTCAGAAGCGGAAGTTTTGCATTGGTTTAGTAATTATTGGAAAACTAACAATCCCAATAATTTAAATGACAAACCGCTATTGTTACTGAAAAACACGCTCAAGCAATCGTTACAACCCTTGGCCATTAACAGGCAATTGGTTATTGATACGCGTAATTACCTTAATGCTTTACCGGCGGCGTATTTATACTACTCCCTGGCGAAAGGAAGTTTCCCCCAGGAAAAGATTAATGTCAGTATAGATGGGTTTGATTTGGCGAGCCGGGAATTACCCGTTTATTTCACCAAAGAAGGATTTAAGCAAATTACCGCCATCATTCCTGAAGTTACTGCAAAATTGCAGCAGGAAAACTGGGTTTTAGCTCGGCAGGATCTTGATAATCTGCAGGCTCAATTAGAAGAGGCTTATTGTTTTGACTATGTAACCTGGTGGCAAAATTTTACCAAACGTACTCGTCCCCAACATTATCAAGGGTATGAACAAGCGCGACAATTGACGCTTACCATGCATCAAACCAAAGCTATTCCTCGTTTGATTAATTTCATTCAGCAAGAGACGAGCCCTGACTTATCGCCAAATTCAGCGCTTTTTAATCAAAAAATTGCAAATCAGTTTACGCATATAAGCTTGATGAGTAGCTCAGCTACCCATGAATTGACTCAAAATATTAATGAGCTTGAAAAATTCCTGACCACCTTGTCATTAGTTAAAGACGATGGCAAAACAGTATTCGACCTGACCCGGGCACGCTTTGAGGGCGAAAGTTCAACTGATCCGTTAAGCGCTTTATATAATCGGGCACGTCAGCTCCCTGAGCCTATTTCAACATGGGCGAAACAAATTGCTGACGATACCTGGTATATTTTTATCAATGAAAGTCGTAACTACCTTAATAATAAATGGCAAAACGACGTTTTTCGAAGCTATCAATCCGCTATTGCGCATCGTTACCCGCTTGATTCATCGGAAAACGATGAAGTGGCTCTTGAGGATTTTAACCGTTTCTTTTCACCCCAAGGGACACTTAATTCCTTTGTAAACTATTATTTAAAACCGTTTATAGACACCTCTCACCCTCAGTGGCAACCCAAAGAATTAAACGGGTATGTGTTGCCCATTTCGGCTGATCTGATTAATGAATTAATTCGTGCCAATGTTATCAGTAATATGTTTTTCCCTGATAATTCGCCCACCAGCAAAATTGAATTTAGCTTACAGAAAATTAATCTGGATCCTGTGGTCGCCAGTTTGCATTTAGCCATTGGCCAAACCGTTTTAACCGATAATCAGGAAAGTGACTCCTACACGCTTTTCAACTGGCCACAAGCGGATGCCAAATTAACCTTAAAGTCTATTGAAGGAAATCATTTTGAGTTGGAGGAAAGAGGAACCTGGGCATTTTTCAAAATGCTTCAGAAAGTAAATGTTCTTGTCGACAGTAATGACAGCGCCAGTCTGCAAATTCTATTTGAGGTTAATGGGAATTCAGGGCGTTATTTACTAAAAACACAAAACCAGATTAACCCCTTCAGTCCAGGCATTCTTACGGGATTTAACCTGAACAAAGACGTAGCATAGCTCCATTTTCAAGTTTTGTCTTTTGCACAGGACAATTTATATGTCTTAAAAATGCCGTCTTTGCGAACAAAGTGAAGCAATCCAGTGGCTTTGGAAAAGCTCATTAGCGCATCTATTGCTCTTAAAGGTCACTTGATTGCTTCGTCTGCGACTCGCAAAGACGTGCTATTTACCCGCATCAGGCACAGCACAGCCTTCTACATTAAGTAGTCGAGAAAATGATCCTCGCTAGCTGGGGAAAGTAAGTTATTAAGATTCACGTCCATGTACTGACTATTAAAGTGAAGTAACTCATTTCTTCCCAATACATAACCACACAAATCATCGTAACATAACGCCTTGTCATCAGGTCGGATACATTGACGAATTGCCGCAAAGGCAGGTGTATTTAAGGCAGCAAGGATAATAGTTCCTGTGCTAGTTGTTTTGTAAAAGCTATAAGCAAAGCGCGTGCGTTGCAAAGCGATTCCTAACAAGTCGCGCAGTATATAACTCAGTTGCTTCTCCTTGGGTTTGTCGAGAGCGAATAACTCTTCTTTTTTCTTGGCCAATAGCTGGCCCTTCTTTCCTGTCTTGCTTATGGCCGTCATACTGGCTTCCATAATTGCAATTAAATCGCTCAATACTTCCGGTGTTAGCGAAAGCTTATCAATCTCAACACGTGGTCTTTCCGGTACGATATTTAAACTCAGAGAATGCAAATCATTATCTTTCCTATTAGCCAACGCAAGATGCTCACGATTTAAAAATTCTCCTTCGTTATTTGCCTGAATGCGAGAACCATCTTCAGAATGTAGGGGTCTATCTTTAGTTATGACCGTTTCAATAATGTCATTTAGCTTAGATATCCAACTAGCCATTTGTACTTTATAAGAAGCGTCCAATTCATTCTCAGGTGATGGATCACCCTCGAAAGCACCAACCCGTATTAAAAATTTATTAATAATGTTTTTGCTAAGTTTTTTGATAATTTCTACCAGGTCAAATAATTCTGCGGCGGGTGCAAATGCTCTAAATGCACTTAAATGAATTCCGAGGATTACATCTTCTTCAACTAGCGCCTGATCTGGATAAGTTGGTCTTATCGGAACATGAAAATTAGCGAGCAACTTATCTTCGACAGTTTCTGTGTCATCGCCCACCTCCATATAGGGGTATAAGCTTTTAACATAATTTAAATTTCTGGATTCGGAGATATTAAGGACTTGATTGGTTAATGTTACTCCCAATATATCCAGTTTCGCGGTCGTTAATAAGTTACCTGACACAGGATCCAGAAGCAGTAAATTGGTTTCCAGATGATAAGGATCTACTGCGGCCAATTTTTTAGCGAGTAAAAGACTCGCCACACCGCCTCGGCTAAGGCCGATAACATTGAGCCTTACTTTGTGACCCGTTTTAATTAGCGCCTTAACTACCGCTAACGCCTGATCACTTTGTTGATCAACACCGGTACCAAATAGCGTCCCACTCAAGCCATAGTCAATGGCGCAACCATTGAAGCCCATTTTAAAATGGGTCTCACCCTCTTGCAGGTCTTCTACCTTGCCAACACGTGTGCCTTTACAATCATGATTCAACACCTGATAGAGATGAGAATTGGGTGCTTCGATACTAAAGATAGTCCCTTCAAAAATGACGGTTAATGTAATTTTTTTCATTCTGACACACACTACTGGAATAATAATGTGCAGATTATACCATAAGTCGAATTATAAGTTGATTGTTGGGCCAAGGCCCAACCTACAGTAGGTTAAGCAAGCCATAATGCAAGGTTTAGGGTTTAGGGCCAAGGCCCAACCTACAGTAGGTTGAGCAAGCCATAACGCAGGATTTAGTCCATTTTACTTGGTAAGATTTTAATGTTGGGATCTTTGGAATACGCGCTTAAAATATCAAGCACCAATTGCTCAATCACACTGGTTTTGTCTTCTTCCTCGATTAACCCCTCACCCACCTTCATAAACGCCAGGCGTTCTTCCAACTCTTTGGTAACAGAGCCATTGGGAAATAAATTGGCGAGTACGCGTCTTGCTTCTGCAGGACCTAAATGCTTGTATAATTGATTTCTTACTGAAGCATCTTCCGCTGTAGTACTAAATGCCCATAATTCAATAGGGCCAAGCGTTAGTGTTAATAATTGGACATGGATACCATTCTTGGTGGCATATTGCACAAGAAAAGTAGCGCCACCTTGTCGTGGGCCATGCACACGCGTACGAAGTGCTACTTTGGCCGTATTTGATAAACCAAAAATTTGACTGGTTTTTTCAACGGCTTGCGAAGGACCTGCGTCCATAATATAAATGGATGTTCCAAAATCAATCATTACCGGATCAAAATCTTCAACCGATTGCGATAATAATGAAATCTGTACTTTCCATTTACGCCCTTCCCGCATATCAATAATAACTTGTTCACGTACGGCTGCTGAGCGAGATGTACGATGAAACTCATCATAAACAATACGCTTGGGATCCTCACGTATCTCCATAATTCGTGCTTTATGATATTCTTTATATTGATCAGGCATATTGCCGATACTTTCTTCAGTCAGATAATAATGCCTTGCAAGTACATAACGCGCCAACATATACATAACGGATGTTTGGCGGTCAGCAGCGTCTCCTCCACTTTTGGCCACTTCATCCAAGTCAAGCGATACAACCCGTGCATCACCGATATCAAAGCTCGTTACTCGTGACAAAATTGAGTATTCACGAACAGAACCGGAAATCATTCGAGAAAAGGCATTAATCAGCGACTCACCCGTGGGTGCCGTTACTTTTTCGTATAAATCCTCTATCGACGCTGTTCTGCAAATCGATGCCGCATCCGCTAACAACGGCATCGCGTAACGCTGAGCGAGCATCGCTTCATGAATAAAACCGGCTGAATATAACGCATCGGTCACTTCCCACCAGGTTGATTTTGAATCCCTGATAAAACCGATTTCTTCCAAAATACTGTCAATAAACTCCTCTACACCTTGCGCATAAGGCGTAGGGTTAAATTCATCGGCCATACTTTTATATAATTCATCAACCACCATACCCGCTAAATCTGGCATACCATCATAAGGCTTTGGAGCTCCAAGTGGCGTTGTTAAAAGCGTTAGAAAATTAACAAGAAAAGCACGCTCTGTAGCCGTTGGATAGCGGCATCCTAATTGGGTATCAAAAGGATTTATTGAATATTCAGGGGTCATTCGCAGACGATGATAGGCAACCAGATGCCGCTTGGATGCAGGTAGTGCTTCTTTCAATAATGAAATTAAACCACTACTTGATGGGCCAATATCAATGATAGCAATACGAGGCAGTCGCGTAAGGCCGCCTGAAAGGCACAAGGCTAAATTTTGCGCATTAGACAATACCGATTTACCAGAACCAGGACGCGCATATATTAAATCAATCCAGGTGGTTTGCTGTGCAGAACCCGGTTGAAACGGCCACGGTTTACCATCTGGCGATCGAAACAAGAGCGCGCCATTTGGCCAGGGAGATGCAGGCCTTGTAATAGGCAGCATCCTAATAACATCAGATAAGGGCGCAACCGAAGGTACCGCAGGGCTATTGGTTGTCATGGCAAGCATACTGGATGCAAACCCTGCGAATGGATCCCCGCAAATCTCCGATACATCCGTTGAACCCCAACCTTGAATAGCCTTGACTAATTCAGAACTACGACGCCTAAGCAGTGGGATATCCCCTTCACGTGCCCAGGTAGTTGCGACTACCCGCAAACGTACAATGACATCATCAGTATTCAGTTGTAAATATTTTAATAAATTTACCGAGTCACTTATCAATCGATTCTGAGCCGATGAAAAACTTAAAATTGACGCCAATAAACCTTTAAATTTAATCGTCGCAAGCCCCTCACTTTCTATTAAAAATGAAATTCGCCAGGGAATATGCGCAGGCAATATGCGTGAAAATAATGAAACAAATGGTCTGATATCTTTCGGAAATAAATCTATAAACACCGATGAATAAATTTTGTTACCTACTTGTACCGTCCGCAAATCAATGGAATCCGCATCCCTCGGCAGCACTTGTTTTGCGAGCGAGGGCCAGAGCAGATCGGAGGGATCTCCCTCAAAATCATTAACTTCACGCGGATAAATTTTATCGCCAGGAAGAGAGGCCCGCCAATCATCAGAGGTAAAATCGGGGTCTCCTGTCATCCGTATAGCATGGATTGCGTCATGGACTTCTAACAACGTGGCATAAACATTCAATGCGTCAAGATCATTTAAAATAGAGCGTACATAAGCATCATGTGTGTCTCGCAATTCCGGCATGGCGGCAAAGACCGTTTGCGTGTTCTTGAACGGAGGGGCCTTTACATCTTTAATCATTTTTACTTTAGCTTTATTCGCCACTTTCAATTGATCAGAAGGCAAATTAAAAGGACGGGTGAATAAAACAAAATAAACATGCTCATCGGCGCAATAGAGTGATAAATAATCAACCCTTTCTTTAAATAAATCTTCAAGCTGAAGTTCGAGGCGTTTGGCTGTTGCTTCTGCGGGCAAGTATATGTTTTGAATTACTTTCTTGATATTTTGCTTGTCATGGCTGAAAAAAACCTGAAGCGCGTGGCCCGGACGCCCCATAGCGGCCTGGAAAGCATTGTTTAAACCTTCAACCAGTAATTCAAATTCTTCTGGCCCTGAGAGCGCGGTGACTCCCTCTATTTTTAGAATGGAAAGTAAGGATCCGTCATGGGTCACGAGAACAGTCGGGCTATCCGCTGTTTCCAATTCACAATAGGACTCTGTTGTCTGTTTAAGAGAGGTGCTCAACCAGGCAAAAAAAGTATCCACACCCTCAAAAAAAGAATCTGACCAATTACCCATGCCATTTCCCTACTATTAGCGATATTAACAACTACTACCGGCACATTAAGTGTTACCGTTGCAACCCATATTCATTTTTTTTATTTTTCAGTAATCTCATCCAGAGCACTGGCCGCCCACTGTTCTATTTGCTTGCGAAACTTGGCTCTGGAAGGTAAAAGTCGAATGTTTTTGAAAATTTTTTCTTCCATTTCCGGGGAAGATGCTCCAGAGTCAATAATCAATTGTCCAAATATTGCTGGATCACTGGTTCCCTCACCAAATTTCTCTTCAACTATCTGGGAGCGGAACTTAAAACTGCGATAGATATTCTGGGCACTGCTTTTATATCCTGTATCATTAGTGATGGCACAAAATAATACATGACATAAACTGTTTAGTTCAGGTTGTGATAATTCAGGAAGATAAATTAATGTTCCACCACCGTATCCACCAACACCTACAGACTCTATAAAACAACATTGAGCACAAAAACAACACGCGGTAACAAGGTTAGTCATGCGGTTATTCGTGTAGTTACCGTCAAGGTTTACGACATCTTGAAACAGCCTGGCCTGAAACCCGCAAAACTGGCAGGTGTATCTGTCTCGCTGGAATACTTTTAATTCAAATGATTTAAAACGCTCGTCAATTTTTCTAGCTGAATACAAACGCCAGGCACCGGGACTAGCTACAAGTTTTAGCTCACTGCGTTCCTGATTACCAGCCATTAATATACTCACCTTGATTTACAAAAAAGTTGAAGGCCATGAAACATGGCCTTCTGACAAGTTTATAAATTAACCACCCGCGCCGCCATATACCGCGCCACTTGGACCGGCCACTTCACCGCCACTGGAACCAAACATTGTGTAACCAGCAACGTTTAGGATAGAAGGCATAAATAACAATGCCGCTGCAATGAAAACCAGGGCAACCGGTGTACCGATTGGAATTTGTGTTGGATTATCTTTGTGCTGTTTAAATTTCATAACCGCAGTTACCGCAAAAGCCAGCCCGGCAAGATAACAACCACCAGTAATAAGTTTAGTCAGGTTGGTAAAGGACTGGGTAATACTTGATGCCATATTACCTAGTGTCAGGGGAGTCGCTGCGTATAATGAGCCTGCCATCATTATGAACGTAACACTCGCCATCCAGACAAACAATCGTTTGACATTGATTGTTTTATAAGTCGATGTTTCCACTGTAATTCTCCTGTTAATTAAATTATGCACCAAATAAAGTATTATTAATGATTTGCATAGTGAGAACAATATTCATCGCCAGCAAACCGCCAAAAATATGGATCATCCCCTTACCTGTACCTCCCGGTTGTTGACCGTGCGCTGACGCGCGCGCAACCAGCACCCAACCTCTTATAAACGCAATTATCCCAATCGTTTGAATAATCAGCGTGAGAGATCGCCCAGCCATACTGTTGTTTCCAAACAACGTATTCATTAGCCCATTCCCGTCTGCTGTCGAATAGGCCAGGATATTGGAAGAGCCAAAAGTAGTATTTAACATAACAGCCAAGCCGCTAGGAAAATAAATGAACATAGCCGCCACAAACAAATAAACCATAGGCTCTTTCATGCTGGTACTTTGCGACATCATTGTCCTGGATTCACCATATTGCTTCAAGCTTGAAATTGCTTTAAACGCAAATGCAATACCAATCACATAGGCAAAACCAGTTACCATACGTTGAATGGGCAACATACTGGCAGCAATATTATTAAGTATATCAATACTGCCAGATATCAACGAAGTACCTGTACCGCTTGCCATAATTACCCTCAACTATCTTGTTGACTAAACCTTATCACGCGGCCTGAACTCGTTACCACCCGTCCTTGATTAGGATCAATCAATTTAACGATACCATATCCTGCAATATTTGTACCTTCTCTAACGGTAAGTGTAGACCCATTTGTCGAAATTAACCACGCCCGGCCTGGGATAACCGCTTGTATATAATAGACGATACTTGGTCTGATTACCCGTCTCACCACATGATGAGGTCTTACCGGTTTTTGGCGGGCTGCTAATAATCTGGACAGTTCATTAGCCTGCTGTTCCAGCTTGTCAGAAAGCGTAGTAAGAGTAGTCGTCAGATTTGAAACTTTGGTGTTTAAATTATTGATCCCATCATTAATGGTATTTAGCTGATTGTTAACATTACTCAGATCAGAGCGGATATTTTGGTCATTCATATCAATAGACCCAA
The DNA here is from genome assembly GCA_030680075.1 of Legionella sp. GTDB lineage: Bacteria > Pseudomonadota > Gammaproteobacteria > Legionellales > Legionellaceae > Legionella_C. The sequence continues at coordinate 271,572 of JAUXWR010000131.1, read as the reverse complement.
GTTTTTGGTTGATCTGTACCATATCATCTGTAGGCGGCTGCACGACTGGTACAGGTGCTTGTACTATAGGTTGTTCAATAACGGGTTTTGGAACAATGGGGGGCGTAGTCGTAATGGACGACTCAACGGTAGTGGTCTTTTTTGAGAAAAAAGACCCCATAAATTTATAAACAAGCATCGCCACAATAATTAATACAATAACTATCAAGGCATTTCGTTTTACATCTGTTCTCTCGGAACCAGGTGGGTAATCAGAAATATCTGCAGGTTTTGAAATATTGTCATCAGCATCCATTGAACCAGGATCAATGTCCAAGTCGGCGAATTGATATTCATCTTCATTATTATTATCTGCCATTTCCTACCTGCTCATCATGTTAAAGGGAGGTCAGGTCCTGGGTAAACAAGATACCCACACCCGTTCCAGAATATACTTCCACTGTAGTTGGGGTATTAAACTGTTGCTGTGCAACCTGTCCCCAACTTTTACCTACTGTCGCTAAACCAATAACCGCATTTTCAAGTGCAGAACGACCTATACCATTCTGAACGGTAATATTATCTCCGCCTCCGGAACCACCCACAGTAACAGTGGTATCTGCTGATTGGAAGGCATTACCGAACCCCTCAAGGAAGGATGAGGCAAATAAAGACCCATACCGCAATAGGTAATGGTGATTGGTGTGACTGGATAAGGCCGTTCTCGCGGTATCGGCATCAATTGCATAGGCACTGATTGAGACGGATTTACTGGCACCTGGAACAGACATTGTAGTAAAGCTTATTACCATTTTATTTGCGTTGGTGGGCAAATTAAAACTGCCGATTAATTTTGCACCTTTAAGCCTTCCTGAAACAATCGTTGCGAGAATTGGGCCTGGCTCATCACTATTAATAGAAGTATCAATAACCCCAAAAAGAATGTCTCCGGTTTTAATAAGCGCTCTTTGCGGCGCGCCCGTTGAAACCATACCATTCTGGGTAACTACTCCTGTCTGGCTGTCAACGATTACACCAGGAGCATCTTTTTTAACTTCTTCTGTACCCCGTATATAAACCTGGGTCGATACTTTTTTCCAGTTTTGTAATGACTGATTGGCAACTGATAACATTTCAGATGTACGTTGTTGAATTTTCTGCTGGTATTTTTGGTCAGCCAACTGTTGTGTTTGCCGTTTCATTATGTCCTGCAATTGCTGGGAATTTCCGGCTTCCGCTGCATTCGTTTGAGTAGCTTTACTCTGATATCCTGGAATGGTGGGCATGGTAGAAACGGCCCCTTGAAGTTGATCAGGGCTGCCAAGACCTGCGACTTGTGAGCTGTTAATCCCTGCTGACGCAAGCTCAGCTGTGCTAAAGCCCGCACGTTTTAACTGCTCGGCACTATAACCGGCATCGTGCAAATCAGCTGGAATAAACCCGGCGGCACGCAACTCACCGGCGCTGAAACCCGCGTCTTTGAGATCTTTAGCATTAAATCCTGCAGCTCTCAAATCACCGGCACTAAAGCCTGCATCTTTAAGATCTTTCGCGCTAAAACCCGCCGCTTTTAATTGACTGGCCGTAAAGCCTGCCGCTTTCAATTCTGCCGCACTAAATCCGGCGTCTTTCAATTGGGCTGCGGTAAAGCCCGCATCCTTTAATTGCTGAGCGGTAAAACCGGCATCGCGCAATTCTTTTGCGCTAAAGCCCGCGGCTTTAAGCTCTGCTGCTGTAAATCCGGCATTTTTAAGCTCTGCTGCTGTAAATCCCGCCGCTCTTAATTCGGCAGCCGTATAACCGGCGGCTTTCATCGCGGCAGCGCTACAACCTAACGTCTCGCGGATGGTAGTCGCTGAGACACCTGCTTTGCGCGCAGCAGTTAAAGAGCTTACACTGCAATCAGTAGCACGTCCGGCGGCTCCAATAGCATCATCACCAGACACAGCAGCTATTTGTTGGGGAGTAAATCCCGCATTCGCCAAATCAGCAGATGTTAAACCCGCGTTAAGAAGATCTCGTGCACTAAACCCTGCTTGATGTAGCTCACCTGGTGCAAACCCTGCATTTTTTAAATCAGCGGCGGTATAGCCTGCATTTTTTAAATCTTGAGCTGTGTAGCCCGCCGCTTTTAATTGGGCAGCGGTACATCCACTAATACGACGAACTGCTGAGGCAGTTACGCCAGCTACCCGAAGTTTTGCGAGTGCTGCTGCCTGACAACCAGCATTACGTACATCCGCGTCTGTTACATTGTCAGGCAGACCGCTAGCTCGGGCAATATCAGCGTCAGTAAAGCCCGCACCTTTAAGTTCCCCATCGCTATAACCACCGTCCTTCATTTCCTGTGCTGAAAGTCCTGCACTCCGAAGCTCACAGGCATCATACCCGCATAAACGAAGTCTCCCCGCGGTATAACCACTATCTTTGAGTTGTCGGGCGTTAAATCCTGCCGCTTTTAATTCCTGACAAGAACATACTTGTTGTAAATTTGCTACCGGATAGCCATTATCCTTGAGCTGAACGCAAGTGCAGGAATTCTTCAGATCCACCAGGGAGGCTCCCTCGGTTACCACTTTATTAACCGCAGCTTTACTGCAGCTACTATTTTTCAATTCCTGAATCCAGGCGCTACGTTGTAATCCGGCTTCGTCTTCGCGCGCAAGCCCGCTAAATCCAAGACCACCCTGCCCGGCTGCACCACCAACGACCTGCACACCACTTCCTAATTCCTGGGAGCGTACAATTGTCGGAATTGCACTTGAGCCTGTTTTTAAGGCACTTTGGGCCTGACCGACGTTTTGTGCTTCCACGAGTTTGGCATACTGCACGGTGGGATCAATTGCACCAGGGATTGATTGTATGCCCGGTGAAATGGGCACATCAGAAGGAGGCGCGCTTCTATTCCCGCTTTTGATGAATTGCGTAATCCCAACAACTACCGCAACAATCAGAAGAATTGCCGTAAAGACAATAATTACCCGGGAACGAGTATTGGTAAACAGTGCTTTTAAATTTTCTTTTTTACCTGCCATTTGATTATAACCCTTCTACCTTGAGTTGCATGACTTTTCCATGCCAGGAAACCAATAATACCGGCGACTTTTGCAGTTCATAAGCGTGCATTCCATCAGCACTGGTCATGCTGCCAATCCATCCTGGAGACAAGATTGTAAGATTTGTTCTGACATACATCATATCATTAAGAATCCAGGCACGGGCATCACCGCCACTGACTGTCAACCGTTGGCTGCCTGGGGGTGGAACGCCATCCAGAACATGCAACAGGATATCACTCGCGCTAGGAGGAAGGCCCTCGCCAGTAGGTGCGGTTATTGCTTCAGGCCCATAACCTTGCACTCGCAGATCAACGCGATAATCCACGGCTTTTTGTCCTGGAATAAGCGTAAGCATTACTGGTGTATTTAATCCTTTAAGTCGCACGGCAAGATTACCGTAATTGTATAATTTTAATGCCTGAATCATGAGGGTGTTGCTGGTTTTGTCCCACTGAATATTGAACGAAGAAGGGTCACCAAGGTCATAAGCGCTTATAGGCCAGGGAGCGCCTGTTGAATCGAGAAAAACGAGAGAGGATACAAAACCCTGTGACAAACGAATCACCGGCGGTGTGGAGCCTGGAGACAAATTAACAAACTGTGAGGTTGCCGTGGGCTTGGGAGGCGTACCTGCAGTCGATGCATTTGCAAACTCTGACGTGTTATACATTTGTTTCAAACGAATAATTTGCTCTGGTGTTAATGGGAACATCTGTCGGGTCACCCCTTCAAATGCTCGCTCATCAATAATTTCATCATCCAGGGCTGTTGTCACCTGGACGGATTGTACGGGTGGCCTGTTAACGCCTGTAGTCGTTGTGGTAGTTGTTGTGGTGGATTGATTGCCATTTGCGGTTCCATCACTCCCCTGACCTTGTGTCACCAAACGCTGCTGTATCAGTCGCAGCTGTTGCAAAGCCTGCTGAGCTGAGTCAGTTTGCGGAGCCGTTTGCGCGGGAGCTGCAATGGCCTCTGCACCACTTAGCGTAAGCATCAGAGCGCAACTGATTTTCCGGAAAATCATTATCCCTTTATTCATAAGGTCAGCTTCCTCCACTCGCAGGCCCAACCACGAATTGAGAAATACCAATTCCTCTGGGTGAATTAAGGGTGGATACGCGGTTAATCAACATGGTTACCACATTATTTTGTTGCGAAAATTCGCTAGCACTCTGATAGGTCACTAATAAAGGCATCTGTACACGCCAGGAATATCTGCCATTTAGCATCCCTTTTTGTAAAATAATGGGCGCGCGCGTGGCTACAGCGGAGACAATTAGTTTTTTGGCCTTGACAGCATCCAGGTTATTGGACTGTTGCAATGCGGTTAAAAATTGCTGCCAGCCTTCTGCCGTGAAAAATCCGGAGGAAGCCTGAAGTTCGTCACGATAGTTAACAAAATTGTAAGAGAAAGCCGCAATTGCCGCCTGGTTTGCCCATTGCAATACGGCAGAATCTGATTGATTGGGTTCATTAAGCGGAAATAAGGGCGTAATTCTGCCATTAACGCTGGTTGCAAAGTATTTAGGCAGTGGTGGATGCGTGATTTCATACAGCAACATGGAGGCCATGAGTACATTCACCAACAAAGTAATAATTAACCCTGTGACCAATTTTCGTTGACCATCACGGTAAAATTTATTTCGCAATGCTACGGCAGCCAGTGCATCTTGAGCCATATTATCCTCTTATTCAGGTATTACTTTGATTTCATTATCATCTACAGGATCAGGTGGAAGCAAGGCTTCCGCGCTTTTGTTAGCTGCATCCAGAGGGTTAAGTTTTATGGGTGGTATAATTCCACTGGTTGCATAAAAAGTTCGCTCTGGTTGTTGTAAATGAGTGTACGTAACAGCAAGACAAAATAATACATTCAGTCCTTGGGACGCAATAATAAGCGTCATCAGCTTTCTGTACATATTCACGTAAAAAAACTTCGACAGCTTTATTCTATTCCAGTTTCCGCGACTCATTTTTACCTCATTCAGGGTTAAACAATAGCGTCTCTGAACGTAATTTCTATTCTCGAACTAGGGGCATTATCGCCACCTTGTGTCATGGCCGTAATTGGCTTATCACTACCTGCACCTTCTGAAAATATAAAGCGACTGTCAATACCATGCGACCACAGATACTCAGAGACTGCTCGTGCTCGCGTCAAGGTCAATGACTGTTCCCGTCTTACTGAAACATATTTACTACTATAAGCGGTAACATTAACGGCGACTTTCCTGAATTGCTTCATAAACATAACGACTTGATTAAGTCTTCTGTAGGATTGCCAGGTAAGTCTTGGTGATTGATCAGGAAAAAGCGCCGATGAAGGAATACTGATTAAGTAATCAGACCCTATCGCTATTACCTTGACCACCCCGTCACGCTTAAATGCCTTCATCATTAAGATAACTTGCGAGTCAGACGTATTGGCTACTTTGCGAGGCAGCTTAAAGTTAGTATCCGGTGAAGGTATATAACTCATATGGCGGTGGCACCCGACCAAAACTAACGAGGCTAGCAAAGTGGCATGCCATGCTGAAAGGCCAGGTATGCCAATACGCAATCGTCTCACCTTAAGTCCTCATGATTTATATTTTTATTTAATACCCTCAAATAAAACATACAAATCATTACGTTACAAGCCATTCATGAAAATTCAAGAAGTATGCGATTAAATTTGTACAAATAATTATCGAATAAAAAGAATGCAAGCGGATTTAAGAAAAAATGATGTAAAGGCTGCGAAAGAAGAAGTTAGTCAGGAGCCACAAACGAAACCATCTTTACAAGCCACGGAATTACTCCTCTTGACTCTTAAGATTGGCTTTTTCTCTTTCACTAACAATTTTGCCCGCCAGTGTATTCACGACTTCAGTCAAATCTTTTGCACTGATGACATCGCGTTCTTTAGGTGGGTAGTTGGTAGCTGTCTGGAAATCTTTGATTAATTCATTAGCGACAGAGCCGGCATACTTGTCTTTTGAACCGCTCACCCGTTCTATTGAGGTCAGCAGATTACGGGTTTCATTGATTGACAGTAAGGATTTAGAAAACTGTTGGACGTCTTTGACCAAGAGCGGCAAGGAACCAACAGAGCGTCGAAGAGTGCTGAAAATGGTGAGCACACCCTCTTCTTCTTCCTCGACAATTTCTTCAACTGGCTCGGGTTCGTTATACCCATGGTACGCAAGTAATGCGGCAACTCCCCGCTCAATAGGTTCAGTCACTGCAGCGTCACGTAATGATTTGGTTATCAGGGTGATTTCTTCGCTTTCAACGTCTTTATTGATACTCAAATCACCACTATTGATTATGCGTTGGAAGCCGGCTAATTGCGTTTGGAGTTTAGCGAGATAATCATCAGCTGGCGGCTCCACTTTCAGGAATTGATTAAGTTTCAAGCGCTTGACGGGAATTGGATTGGCGTAGAACATTCGGGCGCGCACAATTTTTGATTTAAAGAAAATATGAGCCTCGCCCTCTGTTTGCTCTTTCAAATCCAATAGATCAATACGCGCCCTTTTTTCAAATGATGAGCTTTTATTATCCAGATAAGTATTGGATACACTCGAATCTTTTACCTGAAACGAATCCACCTTTGTAACATAGGCCTCACCCGCCGTTTTAGTAAAGAAATCCCAGGTTTCTATTGGGTCTTCAAGTTTCATACAGATTTTTATATTGGTATTCGCACCGATTGAGGCAGCTTCCTCTTTGGACGCTTTCTGGAATGCGGGCAAATCCTGACCTGCAAAAATAGCAGAGAACCCCAATGAGCGCGCCTGTGCGGGCACAACAGCGAAACCTTGAACCGCATAATAGCCATACTCATCCAATATACACATGTATGGCGTGGGCGCATTGGTGGGCTTTCGGCCAATTACATCTCGATAATCGCCTTCGACATCCTCACCCAAACCTGCTGCCATCATCGCTTTGAGCGAGGAGACAATAATTTTTCCCAAATTGGATAACTCATCAGGTGATTTTTCCAGAGCAGGCAATAATACGACCAGGATACGCCTGTTTAAAACAACGTCCTTAAAATCCACCTCGGCAAGATTAGTACGGATAATATGCCCGTAAGTATCTGCCAGAGAGGAGAACGTACGCGTTAACTGCATGGTAATAAAACCGTGCTGCTCCAACACCTGGGAAACCTGCTTGCCTTTTTTCTCTTTATTATAACCAGGCAAGTTGAAAAGATAGTTACGTAGCGGGTCACTTACCAATTTGGGTATCGACTCAATGTTAATGCTCTCTTGCTCATCACGAGGAAAAACCTTATCGATAACGATTGCTTCAAGCCGCGATAATTCGAAATAATTTCGGATAGAGTTAGCATCCAGTAAAATAGCCCCCTCATCTCGCATATACACCAGCAGTTTCATCAATGCTTCAACGAAACTGATAGCACGCCCCTTCCACATATCCCCGTCAGAGGACTGACTGGAGCTTCCCATGAGGCTCGTCACCAAATTTGATAACATGCTGGAGGAACCTTGGCAGAAAGGATTGAGGGTGTTAGAAAGGCGTTTTTCCTGAGGACCAATAATATCCCGCGCCCCTGTCATGAAATTTACGAGCAATAGATCATCTTCTCGTCCCATGCTGCGTACCATGGAAAAAATCTTGGCGTAAAGCGAATTATCCCCTTTACCGTCTACATAAATAAACCCGCTTGCCTGAACAAGCGCATTAAACGCTAATGATATCAATGCTTCCGTTTTACCACTACCGGTAGAACCAAAGATGAGGGCATGAGTTCGCATGTCTTCGTTGGCAAACCACAACTCTTCACTTGTTTTTCTATCATTACCAAAATAGGTTATCCCTCGTGCTTTATTAGGTGTGTGAATGCCAGGCTTTAAATCGTTGTAGTCTTTTACCCGTGTAATTTGCGGTAATCTGAAAGGCAGAATCTGTTTGCGAGTATAACTGTAGAAAAAACTGATAATACCAATCAGCAACACCAGAACAGTGATTTCGGGTACATAATAGGCGATGCCTGCGAGCGTAATAAGAACGATAGAGATATTGGTGGAATCGCCAAAAAAATCACCCAACCGCTGACCAATGGTGCGGGTATCCCGCAACAGCAGTGAGGGATCTATTTCATGACGGGAATCAATACCACGCATCATGGCTTTAGCTCCTGAAATACACGGGGGGTTAATTTAATTTCTTTAATCGCGACTTCGAGCGCCGTTATTGCCTCATCAATCATTGGGACTAAAGAACGCCGCCCCATTGCCTTCTCTGCACGCCAATGAGCAAACGGGCCGCCAACTTCAGAAAAAGGCGTTTGCCTGCCTACACTATTAAGCATATACCATAATCGCCTGTCTATGGTCTTAAGCCACAAAAATTCCGCGCTGGGAACAACGCCATCGAGCCTTGCTGCCTCCAGCAACGAGGCCATAACTGTTAGTAAATAAGCATGCTTATTTACTATTTCCTGTACATCCTCTGTGTTCTGATATTTTTTCAATACAGCTCTTGCGACTGAAAAATCCGGTTTGCCAGCAGCGCAGGTTTTGTCTAGTGTCTCAAGAATCAGGGTGGCGGAATCCCTGTCACGATTCATTCGAGCCATAAACACGGCTGCCAACGCATAGGTCTGCGGAGGACAATGATCAAAACCTTCCCAATAAGGACCGAGCTGTAAGGTAAAAACTCGTTTGGCATCCCCTCGTCTTACGCCTGCGGTCATTTCATGGCCTGGAAGCGGGTTATCCAATAGGGCGTCATCTTTTCTTAATAGTTGGTATTTTTGAGCAAACTCCAAGGGCGTCAATGCCATTGCCCAAGGACCTTTATTTACATCCTCGTTAACAATATCTTCCTTAATAATAGGCATAATCGCAGGCCAATTAAATTGTTCCTGTGCACGTAATGTCTTCATGTTATGGGCACGGCGAAATTTTAATGTAATATTTGATTGGTAAAGAAATATCGCTAAGACGACAAGCAGAACAATAATAGGGTAACGTGTGTATTCGCCTACTCTGCTGGTTATATCGACAAATTGCGCCCAGTTTACGGTCGTTGGGTCTTGCGTTTGCATTAAATAAATATCTTTCGTAAGCGCTGGGCTGTCCACAAAGAAGGTAACAATTTTTGCCTGCAGAATATTTAACTTAAAAACAAATGCAACGATATATTGGCTGGCTGTTTTCCAGATAATAAACAAGGTGAAGAAAAGCAGTATGGTAATCCATACTGGGGCCATTGAATTATCACTACCACCACTGCCGGCTTGCTGTTGTTGGGCCATCTGCTGCTTTTGATTCAGGTTAGTTAAATTAAGTATATAGTTGCTGGCCGAAAATTACTAATTGTTCATGATACTTAAGTGAAATTGAGGGAAATCTGTGAGGCGGTTATTAGAAAATTATGGATCAATCGGGTTGATTTTTTTTGATTAAACGGCCTTTTGTATAATCATAAGCGCCCGAAAGATGCACGAATCGGGTTATGTTGTTGAGATTTAAGGAGCGATCTTTTAGGCTCATCAAAGGCTTTCCGAATTTATCCCGAGGAATTTTATCAGAGCTTACCGTTAAAATATCTTCCTCATTTACCACAATAACAACATAAGCTTCATTCAATTTATTTTCTTTTGATTTGATTAGAAACTGCACGTCGCTCTCTTGCGCATAAATTGGGCGAGAAATCATCTGACGCTGAAGATTGGCAATGATCCGCTCCCAGGATTGTAATTGGTTACCCTCAGAGGAATAAAGCGCAATAAATACTTCCTGTTGCCCACTTTGCAACACGGCCATTTTTTTCTCTTTCTGCTCAGTGCCTCGCGCGACATTTTTATTAATATGGCTGGTTAAATCGTCCCGTATTTCCCGCAGGTTTTTGCCAATGACACGCAAAAAATTAGACTCCTCCCACGGCCCTTGGTCGAGAGCATCATCCAATGCTTTTAAGACAGCATTTACTTGTGATTCGGTTAATTCATCTTTCATATGGGAAGAAGTCGTTATATTCAAACGTTTATTGTAAACGCTCAAATAAGTTTGAGTTGTTAAGAAATTATAACATTATTCAGCGCAGCGCGCTGAATAATGGGGAATTATTTTGAAAATCCTGGGGAAGGGGGGCTACTTTCAGGAGTGATATCATTCTCAACCCCTTTTTCAGGCTTGATGATAGTCTTAACTATCTCAGCAGCTTTATTCACAATTTTTTCTGCCTTTTTGATATCCTCATTAGGCCGAAAAGAACTCATCCTGCCTAATTGATCGGCCAGCTTCTTGATACCATTGATCACATTGGCATCAATAAAATCCGCAGTAATTTTAGTAACATCCAAGGTATACCCACGAGAAAAGAAGACCATTTTATTTCCACCTTTATTTTCACTGCTCATCTTGCTACTCCAAAATAAGCTTTCTCTATAAGCTGAAGAATACAACATAATGCTTAAGGAAAGATTAAGTTTTAATAACCTTTCACATTCTTTACATTTAATAGCACATTATCCATTCTACTCATTGTTAATCATACATCAACTCATCCAATGGCGTATAATCTCGACTGGGACCGCCTTGAATGAGTTCGTTTAATACATCCGTCATACATAATAAACGTAACGCATTAGGGGTGACCTCATCAAAAACTACCCGTATGCCAAGCAATGCATTTTCTGCTTCGTCAAATGACGCACCTAACCCGTAGCCTAAACAAAGGGAACACAGTTGATCAGCGCGTCTAGCAATAGCTGGTAATAAACCTGTTTCTGAAAAAACCTCTTCAAAACTTACAAATCTGTCATTTAAGTAAAATTTGGCATTCAATGATGCAGCAATTAATGCCATGCTTTTGCGTATATCAGTATCCATTCATCGCCACCAGGGTTGAGCTGATTTAATTCTGCCGGAAAGAAAATTTCTTAACCACCGTAAAAAAACAGGAACGGTAAAACCATAATGTTCAATAATGCCAAAAAAAACAGCTGAGAGAATAACCAGCACCCCCGTCCATACACGAATATGCATCAAAAATAAAAAGATAGGGAAAGCCGCCCGGGCATCTACGATAAAAAAGCGCGCACTTCTGGCCGAATCACGCCAGTGAGCCGTTTGTGAAAAACCGCTGGCCATGGAATCTCCTGTCTACAGTTGATTCTTTAAGTATATACCTATACTAATTGATTAGGAGAGAATTGCAAAGCAAGGAATTAAGAAGGCAAAAACGTTAGCAGACAATGGATCAAAGTTTGAGCTCATTTTTATCTTTGTTTGTCAGGCAATCTTGCAACTCCAGACTAAAGTCCAGGCTATTCTGGAGAGTCTTAACAGGAGCGTCATTGGTTAATTCACCAGAAAAATTTTCACCCGCTTTTTCCGATGTGTGTGTTTTTGCACATAAGCCATTTAATATATTTTGTGTGCTATTGGACATTGAAACACCCCAACCATAAAACAATTAAATCTATAGTAACAAAGAAAAATTAAGGTTTTATTAAGAATAACACGTATTTTGCCGTCTTTCTTGGCAGAGGACAATCTTTAAATGCGGGTAAATAACTCGTCTTTGCGAGTCGCAGACGAAGCAACCCAGTGACCTCTATGAGCAATAGATTTTCCAAGGCCACTGGATTGCTTCACTTTGTTCGCAAAGACGACATTTTCCCAGATTTTAAATTGTCCTCTGCAAAGACCGTCTTTGCGAGTCGTAGACGAAGCAACCCAGTGACCTCTATGAGCAATAGATTTTCCAAGGCCACTGGATTGCTTCACTTTGTTCGCAAAGACGACATTTTCCCAGATTTCAAATTGTCTTCTGCAAAGACGGCGGAATTTTACTAATCCAACGCATAAATTACAGCAAACTCCACCAACTGTTGATGCGGGTGGATGGATGTATTTTTAGTCGTCGAACTTAATGCATCAAAAGTATGCAGATTAGTGTTCGAATAATTAATACGACTATAATCCATTCGTACTGCAATATTTTCGGTAATAGCCTGCTTTATCCCTAACCCGTAACGAAACCCATCAACACGGCGGCTTATATTCCCCAGGGATATATCTGAAGTATTTACTTCAAAATGAGCATTGCCATAACCTCCACGGACATAAAAGAGAGTATTGTTAGAAAATTGATAGCCTGGAAGAATACTGATGCCGTAACTGTTATCCATTTTATAATGAGTATTTGACGCGTTAGGATTAATTATATTGGTATTGGACGATTGAAATTCAGTAGCACTAAGGTTTCCGTTTCCTTCAACTGCCAGATAAAATTGGTTATGCAGCCAATAATATCCCGCAAAAAATGTACCGAAAAAACCCGTGCTTGATAAATGAGTAATATCCGTCACATCGAAAGTAGGCAATTGGGATATATGCGCGTTTTGTTTAAAGTTTATAGTGTCTGAGCCAACCCCCACACCCCAGTATGGAGCTGTGGCATTTGCATTGAGAGCAGACAACAGGATGACTGTGAAAGCCAGTTGAGTTTTCCGTAACATTTTTCAAATCCTTAAATAAAATATTCCGAGACTCTATAGATAAATTGGATAAACAGCAAGTCATTCGCATTGACGTTGAAACGATAACTTAGCATTTTGATGCAAAGCCTTACAAAAACTTAACATTCGAAGGCCTTTGTTTACGTTATTATAATTGCATAATAATTAAACTAATTTGATTGCAATGAAAGCCTACAATGAGACTGAAGCGCTTATACGAGCATGGCAGCGAAAAATAAGTAGTGTTACTACCAAACGCGATGAGTTGAAAAAAGAGCTTTTAGCTATTTTAGAAAATCCTGACGCTATTTTTTTAAGACGCCTTAATAACTTTACCGAAAGGCAAAAGATGCTTCTAAGCGAAAAACATCAGCAAGGCAGGGTTTGGAAACCTCATTTTAATTGGTTTTTCGCCCTTTTGTCCCCATTTTTTTCATTGTTTAAGTTAAGTCGCCCTCAATCAGGCTCAAAGCTTCGTATGGCCTTGGAGAAAGAGTCTGCCCCGACATTTGAATTGTTGTCTCTTGGTGATTATGCGGCTTGTAAAGGTCAGGAAATTCCGGAAGATAGTAACTTTGAAGACGCGATATTTTCAGAATCAACTGACGCACTCGCTGATCTTAAATTGCGTTTCTCACGCTTAAATCCTGCCACCTCCGACAGTGATTTTAAGCAAGCCATAGAACGGCTTTATGCACTGAAATACAGGCTTAATCCATTTCTATATCAGCACCTTCTGAAAATACTTTATACTAATTTACCAGAAAAAACAGCTCCCTATTTTTACAAAATTTATCAAGAGGAGCACTACGACACACCGGCGCAGCAGGATTATATAGAGCTTCATATGCTAGCTCGAACAGTGATGGATAATTTTGTTATTAACAGGCAAGATATCCATGTTCATATGCATTCTATACTTTATTTATTAATTTCACTCAGTGTCTCTGAAAAGAAAATCTACTCTACATTTCAACAACAAGACCCGGTAAAGAAATTGCTGGACTCTTGGGATACGTCATTCGACCACTTTGCTACATTTTATCAACATTTAATCGACTCCATTCGGAGTGTGGATGAGTTAAATGTACGTCAGGCTCAAGAAAAGGTCAGTACACAGAGCAATGCGCAAGAAGGCTTAACGCATACACTAAGGAACATTTTTACCAAATTTAGTCCGCGAATTCATCCGCTGCTACATCATGTTGCTCGCTTGTCCCTCGAGCAACTATTGCTTGATTTTAACAAAGCAAATAAATCGTTAAAGGAAAATGAATCCCGTGATCTTAGCTGGATACCAGGACATCATGGTTTTGATACTATTGAATTTATTGCAACCAAAATCATTAAAACCAAGCCTATTAAGCGACTTGATGACGTGGAGGATCAGCAAAAATTACTTGATCCCATGATATATGCACCTATCATTCCTGCCGATATGCAATATGCTGAAAAATGCGCTATTGAATTAATTCTTTCCCAGTCAATAGAAAAAATTAATTGCCGCCATAGAGCAGAGCATTTACGCGATAACGCTGAAATCCCGCTCTCTGAAACGGCTATTTCATGGATTACTTCACGTGTTTCTCACGTAGCTCCAAAGCGTCGTCCTTCACTTCAGCGTATTTTCGACATAGAAAAAGAACCGCCGCCCAAAAAAGATAGTAAAGTATGGGTTCGCGCTAAATCCCAAAGCTCAGGATGTGCTTCAAGAATTGGGTTTTACAGAGAGCGCCTTTCTTCAACCGATACATCGCCAATTAGCGAAGTCAGGGGTCATCCGAGCCACGACCGTTAGGGAGTCTATCGTGAGCTTGAAATCGTTCATGAGAGCACGGAACACTGTGCAACACTCCCTGGCGGTCGCGGCTCGGTGGTTTGCGTGCTTAATACTTGCTCTCTGTAAAAGACTGTAATACAGTGCGCGTATGTTGCCTCAACTTATTAATGAATGAAACCGGCTTGTTTTGCCTTAGCCCTGATAACCCTTCTCATCGGCGGGTATTATTTTCAATATTACGCACCAGACATCATGATGATTATCAACCATCTAGGATGGCTTGGACCCGTACTCTTTATCCTGCTGTATTGTTTAGCCACTGTTATGCTTTTACCAACCATGGTTTTAACATTAGCCGGAGGCGCGCTCTTTGGTATTGTAAACGGCACTGTACTAAATCTCTTGGGAGCGACATTCGGCGCCTCTTGTGCGTTTATTATCAGTCGATATTTAGCAAAAGATTGGCTTCTTGCAAAAAGCGGTGCCAGAATCAATAAATTAATTACAGGAGTTGAAGCACGGGGATGGCGGTTTGTAGCCTTGTTGCGGCTTACACCCATTATTCCTTTTAATCTCGTCAATTATGGTCTGGGAATTACTTGCATCAAATTCAGAAGCTACCTCCTCACCACCTTCATTTTTTTAATGCCTTGTGAAATCATTTATACCTATTGTGGCTACGCGGGGATGGACGCTCTTACCCATGCGCAATCATTATATAAATGCACGAGTCTTATTATTATTGCAGTCTTGTGCCTTGTGCTTTTCTTTTTAAAACGAATTAAATAATCCACGCGCTTAATTGATGAAGGCTGTTAGTTGAGTCAACAGAGGATGATTGGTGTCAAAACTCAATGCATCAAATGCCGATACCGCCCGAATACCCTGTAGGGCATTGCTAGTAAATAATACATCAGCCTCTCTTAACATATGTTTATTGATAGTGGTTTCGTAACAGGGAATATTGCGTTCACGACAATAGAGAAGAATACGGCCACGCGTAATCCCTGTAAGAATGCCGCATTCTGCTGAAGGGGTAAAAAGCTTGCCTTCTTTAATTAAAAACAAATTGGCAATGGTGGTCTCTGTCGCACACTCCCCGATATTAAAAAAAAGCGCGTCATCAGCGCCTCGTGTTTGAGCATGGCGCGCGGCGAGAATAGCCTCGAGGTAATTGACTGATTTTAATTGATAAACAGGATTTCTGCCATCCCGAAGCCAGGGGGCACTGACCAGCTTTATGGCGGAACTATTCTTTTTATAAGAAAAAGCCTCTAAAAAAAGACAAGGATTCGTGCCCTTTTCAGCCAACCCTCTGGGAGCACGACCGGCACTTAACAGAGCTTTCACCCCGCCATTAATTAATTGAGCTGATGCAATACATTTGGCAAGATTTGCGCACCAATCATCGAATGAGAGATCAAATGCTATCCCCAGCGCGCTAGTTGATTGCTGCAATCGCTGCCAATGTAAATCCGCATAATGAGGCGTACCCTCTTCAACTCGCAAAGTTTCGACTAATCCCTCACCTAAAAAAATTCGATCATCGCTTGCAAAGACTTGCGCTATTTCATCTTTTTTTAACACGACCGCAAGGGGCATTACAAAGCCTTAGTAATCAACAAAATCATCCAGCTCATCGCGCAGGCGTTTTTCTTCCAACAGCTTCTCAAGCCGCCTTCTCGCATCTAAAATAGTGATTTCCGAGGTGTCAATATCGATGACATCAGCAGGACTTCCTGTTTCATCACCTAAATCCTCGTCATCAACCTCTACTTCAAACAGTTCACTCATTACTTTCTCTTAAAATAGTTAGACTAAATGCACTTTAAAAACTCACAATCGACCCTAAAACAGTCGTGAGGGGCATTAATATTTTGAAAAGCTATATACCTCAATTTTATTATTGTGCCTAGACATTTACAAAAAAAACTAAAAAAAATAAGTTGCTTGAACTCAGACTATTAATAATGGCACTATCTTATCGAGTTTTCTTAAAACCAATTAATTTATGACCGATCGATTTAAAAACGCTATCCGTAACACATGCCGCAGAGTACGTGAAAAATTACCACCGGCTTATCAAACCAAAGTGTCTTCTCAAATATGCGCAATCATCAGACAACTTGAGCAATATCGCTATAGCAAACATATCGCCCTTTATCATGCTTGCAATGGGGAAGTTGATTTAAGTGATCTATGGCGAACCGCCCCCTTACAAGGCAAATTTTGCTATTTTCCTGTCATGAATACTGAAAAGAAGCTCTCCTTTTTACCAGCAACCCCTGCAACCCCATTTAAAAATAACCGGTTTGGCATACCAGAGCCCGATGTTGATTTATCAAAGGCGATATTGCCTAAAAATCTGGATTTGATTTTCATGCCCCTGGTAGCATTTGATGATAATGGGACACGCCTTGGGATGGGTGGAGGCTATTATGATCGAACACTCGCCAAAGAACATCATCCCTTACTAATCGGAGTGGCATACGAATTTCAACACCAAGATTTTATAGCCCCCTCGGAATGGGATATTCCCTTAACAGCAATCATTACCCAACGGACAACCTACTGGGCTAAATAAAAACGCAGGGTTATCAGCCAATGGCATCCTCACCCACTTCCCCTGTTCTTACCCGTATCACCTGTTGTAAATCATAAATAAATATTTTTCCATCCCCGATTTTTCCAGTATAAGCCGCTTTGCATATGGCATCGATAGCGGCCTCGACCAAATTATCGGGTATAGCTAATTCTATTTTTATTTTGGGAAGAAAATCAACCACGTATTCCGCGCCTCGATAGAGTTCCGTGTGCCCCTTTTGTCGTCCGAACCCTCGTGTTTCAGAAATAGTAATACCCGGAACACCAATTTCCATGAGGGCTTCATGCACGTCGTCGAGTTTAAAAGGTTTAATAATTGCCGTGAGCATTTTCATACAATTTTTCCTGATTTTATTGGGGGAAACCTCGGACAATGAAGCAATTCTCATTGCAACATCATCTCTGGCCGGTATAAACTGTGGCTCTTGATTTACAACCGCTATGAGCCCTAACTCTAAAGAGAGATTAGCATGTTTGAACCGAAACAATTCGATGAGTTAACCAAGAAGCTCTTTGCCATCTTGCCTAACAGTCTACAGACTTTTGAAAAAGAGATTCAACAAAAATTCAAAGAAATCCTGCAAGCAACATTTACCCGTATGGATTTAATCACCCGAGAAGAGTTTGACGTCCAGACCAAGGTTCTGGCAAGAACACGAGAGAAGCTGGAAAGTTTACAAGCGCAAGTTGATGTGTTGTTAATGGATAAAAAAAACACCATCGAAAAATAAGCTTTAAATAGCAAAAAAGTCCAATTAATCAGGGAAAATACAATGAACCTCGCTTTTAGCAAAACGCGAAGTGCCTTAGGCATTCATGCGCAATCCGTTTCTGTTGAAGTCCATCTGTCCAATGGCCTTCCCGGTTTTACCATTGTAGGTCTTGCGGAAACCGCGGTCAAAGAAAGCAAAGACCGAGTACGTAGCGCCATCATCAATAGCCAATTCGAATTTCCCTGCCGCCGCATAACCGTAAGTTTAGCGCCAGCAAACCTTCCCAAGGCAGGCAGTGGTTTTGACTTGCCGATTGCCATTGGGATACTCGCTGCATCAGGCCAAATTCCCGCTGATAAATTATCCAACCATGAATTTATTGGCGAGCTTGCTTTAAGTGGTAATCTTCGCGGAGTAACCGCGATTATCCCCGTAGTATTAGCCGCTCATCGCGATAATCAACTATTAATAATTGCCGCCGCCAATGCCGAGGAAGCCGCTATTGCAGGCCAGCAAAATGTGTATGCAGCGAGTAATCTTCGTGAAGTTTGCAGTTACTTATGCCAAGGCACGCCACTGCAAAACTTGCCCGAGCGCGCCAATAGCGACAGGGAAGAAAGTAAAATAGACTGGTCTGACATTAAAGGGCAATATCATGCCAAACAAGCGATGGTTATTGCCGCGGCCGGTGGCCACAGTATATTGCTAAGTGGACCTCCCGGCAGCGGGAAAACCATGCTCGCCCGCCGCTTTAGTACATTATTACCAGCGCTGTCAGAAACACAGGCGCTGGAATGTGCAGCCATTAATTCTATTAATGGTCGGTTTCCCAATTATAAAGAGTGGCGCAGTCCGCCCTTTCGCGCCCCTCATCATACAGCCTCTCCTGTAGCTTTAGTGGGTGGGGGGAATCCGCCAAAACCGGGTGAAATTTCACTGGCGCACCACGGGGTATTGTTTCTTGATGAGCTCCCTGAGTTTAACCGCCAGGTACTTGAGACATTACGTGAACCGCTTGAATCAGGCAACATTTGCATCTCACGCGCCGCCATGCAAGTTGAATTTCCGGCTCAGTTTCAATTACTGGCAGCAATGAACCCCTGCCCGTGCGGTCAATGGGGAAATCCTCTGGCAAACTGTTTATGCACGCCTGACAAAATCAGTCGTTATTTATCAAAGCTCTCAGCGCCATTACTGGATAGAATAGATATGCAAATAAATGTGCATGCCTTACCTGAAGAGGAGCTTATTAAACCCAATACAACCCAAAATGGTGAAAGCAGCAGAATACGATCAATGGTAGCAAAAATACGCGCACTACAAATGGCACGACAAGGCTGTGTTAATGCCAATCTTGGCTCCAAAGACTGCGAAGCCATCTGTGCATTAGAAGAACAAGAGCTTGTATTTTTAAGAGACGCTATGAATAAGCTCAAATTATCAGCCCGCGCTTATTACCGTTTATTAAAAGTGGCTCGAACAATTGCGGATATCCAGGAGCGTGAGACGGTAAACCTTGCTGCTTTGCAGCAAGCATTGTCTTTTAAACAAACCTTGCAAATGCCCAAATAGGATCTTTCGTGACACACAAGCATTAATAGAGAAATAAGCGAGCCTGGTGAGGTATTTCTTCAGGCACGCGAAACCATCCATGGCCTTCAACAGCCTGGAGAAACACCCCACCATCTACACAGAACAATTTTTATATCGCGGAAAAATGCCGTCATTGCTTCACTCTGTTCGCAAAGACGCGTTAAAAAATTGTCCTGTGCAGCCCTTCCTCCATGGCGTCCATGTACATTGCCTATGTGTCACAAACGATCATTAGAGAGAAGAGTCTCTATAATCGCCATACGCATAAACACTCCATTTTTTACCTGCTGCAAAATGAAAGACTGCGAACCATCAGCCACGTCACTATCTATTTCCACCCCTCGGTTCACAGGACCTGGGTGCATAACCATGGCATCCGGCTTGGCATACCGCAAGGTCTGGCGGGTAAGTGCGTAGTTATTCCGATAAGTCTGCAAATCCATGTGATCGTCTTCTGATAATCGCTCATGTTGAACGCGCAAAGTGATAACCACATCAGCATCGGTAATCCCTTCGCGAAAGGAGGTTGTGGTGGAACCAAAATGCACAGTTTTTGGCAGCCAAACGTCTGGTGCCACTAAAATGAGCTCTTTGACGCCCATCAATGAAAAAAGGCATTGCAATGAGTTGGCAACACGTGAATGACGGATATTACCGACTATAGCAATTTTAAGCTGACTGATATCTGGTTTATTTTCAAGAATAGTCATTAAATCGAGCATCGCCTGACTGGGGTGCGCATGGGTACCGTCTCCGGCATTGATTAAATGAACCGCCCCTCCAAGGTGCTCAGCCAACCGTTGCTGCACTCCCTCCTCTTTGTGCCTAATGACAAATAAATCAATGCCCATAGCAACTAAATTTTTGAGAGTATCCTCAATAATTTCACCTTTACGTTCAGAAGAGGCGGCCATATCAAGATTTACAACCGGAATAGAAAGGTGTTGGGCCGCAAGTTCAAAACTCACCCGCGTCCGTGTGCTGTTCTCATAAAATAAATTAGCAAGTCTGTGGCCTGCAAATGAAGGGTGGGTCTTTTCTTTTTTAAAGAACAATGCTCTTTGCAAAAGGCGCTCTATATCGGGACGCGAGAGCTCGCTTATTTCGAGGAAATGATTCATATAATGTTCACTTGGGCTGCTGCAGCCACTGCTCAAGAATAACGCAAGCAGCTACACTATCGATTTGAGTGTTCTGAATTTTACGATATCCACCCTCGGCAAACAACTGGGCTCGCGCTTCAACGGTAGATAGCCTTTCATCCACAAGGTGTACGGTCATTCCAAAACGTTTGCGCAATTGGCGGGCGAACCCTTTGGCAGCGCCAGTGGTATATTGCTCGCTATCATCAATACACGTAGGAAGCCCTACAATTAATGCTAAAGGACGCCATTGGTCTATTAATTTTTTAACCGCTGTCCAGTCAGGAATACCTTGCTTGGCATCCAGCGTTGTCAAGGGTCTTGCACTTGAAGTAATCTCTTGTCCTACCGCCACCCCGATTCGTTTATAGCCAAAATCAAACCCTAAATAAACACCCGCCGACATACCCGCTGACTCCTGAATTAACGATACTTATGCATGACCAACACTACTGCTGAGTTGACTCATTTTAACGCCTATACTCAGGCCTGCATATTCCCAGCGCTGTGGAAAGGGCACATCATACAATAATTCAGATTTAAAGGGGCAGACTAGCCAGACATTATTCATCACTTCTTCCTCTAACTGATTTTCCGTCCAGGCAGCGTAGCCTAAAGTCACCAGAGCATCTTTTGGCCCGGTATCATCAGCAATAGCTCGAATAATATCATTTGATGTCGTAACCGTTACATCATCTCCCAATGACAAACTGGAACGCCAACCCCCTGTGGGGCGATGAATAACAAACCCACGCTCTGGCTGAATAGGCCCGCCAAATAATAAAGGGAGCATATTTTGCTCACGACGCGTCGGTTCGATTTTCATTTGTTCAAAAACCAGACTAAGAGGAAACTCCATGGGCCTGTTAATAATTAGCCCTACCGTACCTTGTATATGATGCTCACAAACATAAATCACGGTATGCTCAAAGTTCGGATCGGTTAATGAAGGCATGGCAATTAACAAATGATTTGCCAGCGAGGTGTTTATTGCCATAATGCCCTCCAATGCTCTATTTATGCTTTAAGTATATACTAAATAATCACCACTCATTTATAGCGTCTATACTCTACGCGATGAAGTGTTGCCTTAAGCACTTATAAGGACATTTTTATGCAAACAACTGAAGTAAAAACAGTCGAAATAAAGAAGCATGCTTATTTCTTTTTACGCGCACTGGAATTCAATGAACTAATCCTGCTTCTCATTATCTTCAGTTTGGCATCACTTGTGCTCACGATTTATTTATGGGACAGGCATCAAAAGTCTCACGCCGTATTACGTAATTATCCGGTAATTGGTCATTTTCGTTATTTTTCTGAATACTTAGGCGTTTTTTTTCGCCAGTATTTCTTTGCTAACGACCGTGAAGAGCTTCCCTTTAACCGTGCCGATCGCTCATGGATTTACCAGGCGTCTAAAGACATTGACACGACTGTTGGCTTTGGCTCCACTCGCCCTCTTCATCAAGTGGGTACGGTTTATTTCGTCAGCGCACCCTTTCCGCCTTTAGCCAGTGAAGCCACGATAAAACCAATGACAATAGGGCCTTTTACTGAACATCCCTACACCACCAATCACATTTTTAATATTTCTGCCATGAGTTATGGCGCCATTTCAAAACCTGCGATTTTAGCCTTATCAGAAGGCGCTAAAAAAGCCGGGTGTTGGCTCAATACTGGAGAAGGAGGCGTATCGCCTTATCACTTGGCTAACGGTTGCGACCTTGTCGTGCAAATTGGCACAGCAAAATACGGTGTGAGGGATGAAAAAGGGCAATTATCCGATCTTCGTCTTCGCGAGTTGGCCGCACATGAAAATATAAAAATGTTTGAGATAAAATTAAGCCAGGGCGCAAAGCCTGGTAAAGGCGGTATTCTGCCTGCTATTAAAGTAACCGAAGAAGTTGCCAGTATTCGGGGAATTCCTCCTCATGTTGATTCTATTAGCCCTAACCGACATATCGACATCGCTAATGTAGAGGACCTATTAAATTCCATTGAGCACATACGGCAGGTAACCGGGAAACCTGTTGGCTGTAAATTTGTATTGGGAAGTTATGAATGGCTTCACGATTTATGCCTGGCCATTCATAAAAGAGGAACTCAGTACGCACCGGATTTTATTAGCCTTGATAGTGCCGACGGCGGTACGGGTGCATCCCCGCAGGGATTAATGGACTACATGGGTATCCCTATTCAGGAATCATTACCAAGACTTGTGGATATTCTGGTGTCTTATAATTTGCGCAAACGAATTGTTGTTATCGCGAGTGGGAAACTGGTGACACCGGCACAAGTCGCCTGGGCAGTTTGCGCCGGTGCGGATTTTGTCAACTCTGCCCGTGGTTTTATGATGGCATTGGGTTGCATTCAATCATTAAAATGCCATAAAAATACCTGCCCCACCGGAGTAGCTACTCATAACCCGGCATTACAAAGGGGACTGGTAATAGAAGACAAGGCCGAGCGCGTCTTTCATTACGCGAATAATATGGCGCATGAAGTAGCCGTTATTTGCCACTCCTGTGGCGTTGATGAGCCACGACAATTACAACGCCGACATGCGCGTATCGTGCGCGAAAATGGTTTCTCCGTACCATTATCGGAAATATTTCCCGACCAACAGCCCATGGATCAGTATTTATAATTATTATCACCTACACACCTATTTCTGTAAGCCGCGGCAGCCAGAATTCAACAAGAGCATCCAATTCTTTTTGAGAATAGGGCACTGCAAGAGTTGAAGGGTGCCACACGCCATTCGGCCAGGCGATATCTTTTTTAAAACGGGCAATCACATGCACATGCAACTGGGAAACAATATTTCCCAAGGCGCCTATATTTAATTTATCCGGATTACAGGCATCGCTGATAATTCGGGAAAGATGGGCAATCTCCTCCATGAGCAGTTTTTGCTGTTTCGCGGATAATTGATAAATTTCCTCAACATCAGGTATACGGGGTACTAAAATAAACCATGGAAAATTGGCATCATTTTTAATATACACACTGGACAAACAACTGTCGCTCAACCATATACTGGTTGCCAATATTCGATTATCCACGGCAAATACCATCATTACCTCACGTTTTGTGTTGAAAAATAATATAAAAACTATTGTGACGAGTCCCTGTTTTGCGTTATGTTAAATTAACCCATTAAATTTGGGAAATAATATTACAATTGTCATTTAAGGACGAATGCAATTGCCAGCTGATTTTTAGCCGACGATTGATACGCTTTAGCAAAAGGAGGAGTGATGGCTACAGGCGAAGTCAAGTGGTTTAATAATGCAAAAGGATGGGGATTTATAATCCCTGAAGGTGGTGGCGAAGATATTTTTGTTCACTTTTCAGCGATTCAAGGCACAGGCTATAAAACACTGGTTCCAGGTCAGCAAGTTAACTATGATTTGGAAAAAGGGGAGCGCGGGTTACATGCTTCCAATGTGGTTGCCTTGGCTGAAGAATTTGAAGAGCAACCAGCCTAAACTGCCTTTCCGTACTTAAACTGTAGCCTGGTTAGTGCCCATGCGTTATCCAGGTTATGATTCTCGTTAATACGGTCTTTACGGCAATATTCTGTCCGAATAAGCACGGCCATGTTACAATACAGCATATTATTTGTTTTATTGCCTGCCCATGAAAAACGGATTGTTATTAATTAATCTTGGTACTCCTGAAAGGCCAGATGTTGCAGGTGTTCGTCGCTATTTGCGTGAATTTCTCGCTGACAGGCGAGTTATCTCCCTGCCCTCGCCCTTAAGGTATCTATTACTTTATTTGTTTATCTTGCCCTTCAGACCCAAATCCACCGCCCATGCTTATCAGGCTATCTGGACACCCGAAGGCTCTCCCCTATTGATTAACAGCCAACGATTAGCGGCAAAGCTACAACAACGGTTAGGTGACAGCTGGCAAGTAGCCTTGGCCATGCGCTATGGCAATCCTTCTATAATGGCCGCATTAAATGAATTATCAACTTGTGAGCAATTAACCGTCCTGCCCCTTTACCCTCAATACTCTTCAGCCGCAACAGGCTCTAGCATCGAAGAAATAATGCGGTTAATGGCGCCTCAAACAAATTTTCCTTCGTTGAAAATAATTCGCGATTTTTATCAACACCCGGGTTTTATCGCGGCTCAGGCACAATTGATCAAACCCCACCTAATTGATCATGATTATCTATTATTTAGTTACCATGGCATCCCGGAGCAACACATTGAGCGCTCAGGATGTGCAAAAGTCTGTCAGGAAAGCTGCCCGCCCATCTCGGTAGTCAATCAGACTTGCTATAAAGCCCAATGCCATGAAACAACAAAACAACTCGCCCGGGTATTAGACATACCAGAAGAAAAATATTGCCTGTCTTTTCAGTCACGATTAGGTAAAACGCCCTGGATAAAACCCTATACGGATATGATTTTGCCGCAACTGGCAAAACAGGGAATAAAACGCCTGGTGGTATCTTGCCCATCGTTTGTTGCCGATTGCTTAGAGACGGTTGAAGAAATCGGCATGCGGGCACAGCAACAATGGCAGGATTTAGGAGGAGAGCAATTGACATTGATCCCTTGCGTTAATGACTCCCCACTTTTTGTGGAGGCGGTTATTGATATTTGCGGCTTAGACCGGCTCAACAACCAGTAGCGTACCCTCGGCAATCCCAATAATTTTCACCTTACTGCCTACAGGTAATTCGGGTCCTGTCACAAACCAATGCGCATCATTTACGCGAATTTTACCGCGTCCATTTTCAATGGCTTCAACTAATACGGCCGTTCGTCCCAGCATAGATTCAAAGGGTCTATTGATTAGAGTGGGGGTCGCGAGTGTGCGTTTTTTTAAAAACTGCCACCAGGCGACAGCAAAAAAAACACTAAAGAGCGAAAAACAAATCAGTTGCCATTGCCAGGTTATGGCAAAGATCCAGGTCAAGATGCCAATCGAGGCGGCAGCCATACCAAGTGCTATCAAAAAACCTGCCGCCCCCAACGTCTCAGCGATAATCAAGACCAAGGCTAACGCTAACCAATACCAAAATACTAACCATGCCATAAGAACTTTCCTTATTGCTTCTGTGAGCTTATGTGTTTTAACATTTCTCCTACCCCGCCCAAAGCGCCAATTACCCCTGACGCCTCCAAAGGCATTAATACCATTTTACTATTTTCAGCTGTTCCAATGGTTTTCAGTGCATCGACATATTTTTCAGCGATAAAATAATTAATGGCATTTATATCACCAGCTGCAATTGCCTCTGACACCATACGGGTCGCATTAGCTTCAGCCTCGGCAGTTCGCTCACGCGCTTCAGCTTCCAGAAAAGCTTCTTGTTTAGTCGCTTCTGCTCGCAGTATTTGCCCTTGTTTATCCCCTTCAGCCCTTAAAATTTCTGCCTGACGATGACCTTCTGCTGCAAGAATAGCGGCGCGTTTTTCACGCTCAGCTTTCATTTGATTAGCCATGGCATCGACGAGATCTTGCGGCGGCCTGATGTCTCTGATTTCAATGCGGGTAACTTTCACGCCCCATGGATTAGTAGCCAAATCAACAATATGCATCAAGCGGCTATTAATTTCATCGCGTTGACTTAACATACCATCCAACTCCAATGAACCCAATACTGTTCGGATATTGGTCATTGTGAGATTTCGAATGGCGTGCTCAAGATTATCAACCTGATAAGCTGCTCGAGCGGTATCCACTACCTGAAAAAAACACACGGCATCAATAGTAACCATGGCATTATCAGAGGAAATAACTTCTTGCGGTGGAATATCCAATACCCGCTCGCGCATGTTGATTTTATAGGTGACCTTGTCGATAAAGGGAATAATTAACCCTAAGCCCGGGCGCAAGGTATGCGTATAACGCCCAAAGCGCTCCACCGTCCACTCCTCAGACTGAGGGACTATCTTTACACCGGCTAATACAAACGCTACGGCAAATATGGCTAACAAGCCTAAGGTTATGAATGATTCCACAATGCTTATTCCTTATGAGGTACGTCAGAACAATATATTTTAGTATACACCAGTAATTGAATGCCTTCAGAACCACGAACAGTTATCGAATATTTTATTATCCAAAAGACATTCTACGAGCCTGCAAAATTGCAAATCCCGTTTTTTATGCTATAGAACATACATAAGCTTTTTGGTTCGGTTAATTTTTACCTGGAGCGACGAATGCCTAACAAACAATTTTCAGAACGTCTCAATAAAGAATTAGACAGTATTGGCATGCCTTCGCTACAAGATGAGCGTGTGGTGGTATTTGCCAAATTGTTAAAAGTCCCACGCTTTAAAGCAGAAGCTTTATTAAATGGGCTGATGATACCTGATACCCAATTACTTGATCTATTGGCTGAAGAACTGGAAGTTAACGGCGAATGGTTAGTTGGAAAAAGTGAGCAACGGCAACGAAAAACACGTGCTAACTGAAAACGGTATCATCCTTGAAACCGTTGATTAATACCTTTGGGCTTGGCATTTTTTTCAATGTATTGAATAATTTTGCCCGCGATATTTACGTGTGTTGCTTTTTCAATGCCCTCAAGCCCTGGAGAGGAGTTAATTTCTAATACCAGAGGGCCATGATTTGAGCGTATTAAATCAACCCCTGCTACCTTCAAACCCATTGTTTTTGCAGCACCTATAGCAATTGCACGCTCTTGAGGTGACAGCGTTACCTTCATGGCTTTGCCACCCTGATGAACATTGGCGCGAAACTCACCCTCTTTTGCCTGACGTTTCATCGCAGCCACGACTTTATCGCCAATCACAAAACAACGAATGTCCGTTCCTCGAGACTCTTCGATAAACTCTTGCACCAGAATGTTTGCCGACATTTCTTTAAAAGCATTGATAATGCTTACAGCCGATTGATGGCTGTCTGCTAAAATAACCCCTTTACCCTGCGTACCTTCGAGCAATTTAATCACTAAAGGAGCGCCCCCCACCATCCGAATTAAATCTTCCGTATCATCGGGTGATTGAGCAAAACTGGTTAACGGCATCGGAATACCTTTTCTTGCCAATAATTGCAAAGCGCGAAACTTGTCGCGAGAGCGCGAAATGGCAATTGACTCATTAAGCGCATACATTCCCATCGTTTCCATGTGCCTTAACACGGCGGTACCATAATAAGTGATAGACGCTCCAATACGAGGGATAACCGCATCGTACTTAGGCAGAGGCTCGCCACCGCGGTAATGAACTTTCGGGCTTGACGCTGCAACATTCAAGTAACAATAAAGAGGATTAATGATGCTAACTTCATGCCCTGCTTCTTCACCAGCCGTTTTTAAACGTTGATGTGAATACAATTGAGGATTAGTAGCCAATATCGCAATTTTCATAAAGCAATTCCCAAAATTATTTTTATTACCGGAATGCGGATGAAACCTCTGAGTTAAGGCTTCATCGCTCAATCGGACGTTATTAGTAGATAGTATAGTGGACTACAAGACTAACAGTTGATAATCCTCTGCCAGTAATTGAGCCTGATGAGGCGTTGTAAAAAATGCATTCAACTGACCTTGTGGATTAAATAACATGACCGCACCGCTGTGCTGCACATCGTAATTATTGGGATCAGTCGCCGTCGGAATCGCTACTTTCCCATAGGCAATACCCATTTCGCGTGTCATTTTTTTAACATCAACATCTTCGCCACGTGCCCCATAAAAATGTGAATTAAAAGCCGTTGTGTATTGCTTGAGTTTTTCCAGTGTATCTCTTTCTGGATCAATAGAGATTAGCACGACTCTCGGCAATGGTTTAACGCCTTTATTTTCGAGAACACGGTACATTTTGCCAAGCTCGGCCATTGTCGTCGGGCATAAATACCCGCAATTGGTAAAACCAAAAAATACCATTGTCCATTGACCTTGCAGGCTACTGTTATCAAATGGAGTATTATCAATACCCATTAGGGCAAATTTTTCAATTTCGCGGGGCTGCTGCAAGAGAGTGCCGTGAAATCGACTAGGGTCAATTTCTTTTTTACGGTTGAGGTGTTGTGAAACAAACAATCCTGTAACAAGTGCTGCAAAAGCAAGCAATATTATTACGGTCAACCGGACACGATTATTTTTAGCTGGCATTTCATCCCCTTAAGCTTTATACCCACTGGGTATAATGATCAATCAATAAAAAAACAAATAGTATCATCAAATAGATAATAGAAAACCGAAAAGTTCGCATGGCGATAACGGGCTTGTCAGTCTGATAAAGAACAATCGACCAGTACAAAAACCGACCGCCGAGTAGTAGCGCCCCCACAAGATACAACCACCCGCTCATCCCTACAATGAAGGGTAAAATGCTTACAACAACCAATAAAATGGTATACAGCAACACGTTTAATTTAGTAAAGGCAATGCCATGAGTCACCGGGAGCATTGGTATTTCAGCATTGCGGTACTCTTCAAAACGATAAATGGCCAACGCCCAGAAGTGAGGGGGAGTCCATATAAAAATAATCAAAACCAGTAACAATGCCTGTGGATCAAGGTGATTGGTTACCGCAGTCCAGCCTAATAAAGGAGGCGCAGCACCCGCAAGACCGCCAATAACAATATTTTGAGGGGTGGCCCGTTTTAAATAACCTGTATAAATACCCGCATAGCCTATCAGTGTGACAAAAGTAAGTAGCGCGGTTAAAGCGTTCACAAAACACGTCAGAATGCCTAACCCAATTACCCCTAATAAAGAGGCGAAATAGACCGCCTGTTTAACTGAAACGCGCCCACGTGCTACAGGTCTTTTACTGGTGCGAGTCATAATAGCATCAATGCGCTTGTCCACCAGATGATTAATAGCCGCAGCACTACCCGCAGCACATGCAATTCCGCCGACTGCCGCTATTATGGTAGATAACGGTATCCCGCCAGGTGCGGCCAAAAACATCCCGACTAATACCGTCAATAGCATCAACGCGACAACCCGTGGCTTGCATAATTCGAGATAATCACGCCAGGCGAGTGGCGATGAAATGCTCTGGCAATCAGTTTGCATGCTCTAACCTCCCATGAGTGAGGTATAACATCATCAATAAAGTAGCCATAAGCAACGCAGCAATCCCATTGTGAGCCACAGCAATTTCGATAGGTAGCAAATAAATTACATTCATTATACCAA
The DNA here is from genome assembly GCA_030680075.1 of Legionella sp. Lineage (GTDB taxonomy): Bacteria > Pseudomonadota > Gammaproteobacteria > Legionellales > Legionellaceae > Legionella_C. The sequence continues at coordinate 242,066 of JAUXWR010000131.1, read as the reverse complement.
GTGAAAATTGTATAACAACAAGAAAAGCTGCGCATGAAGCAACCACTCGTATAGCTCTGCTCTGAACCTTGATTAATAAAAAGAGTGATAATGAAAGTATGTATATGGCTGTAATAATCGCCCCTAACCGATGAATAAACTGGATAGTAACGCGTGCTTCATTATCAAGCATCCCCCCCTGATAATTGGTACCCACGGGTGAAAACAAATTAAACCCCTGTGAAAAATGCAAATCAGGTAACCATTGGCCATTGCATTGGGGAAATCCCACGCAGGCGATACCCGCATAATTAGCACTCACCCAGCCGCCTAAAGCAATCTGGCAAAACACGATAATGACCCCTAACGCCACCCATCGACGCCACAAAAGCCTCTGAGGCAAAGCACTGCTTAGTTGCAAGCGCAGGCAACAAAGAATGGAGAAAATAAGAATGCCGCCCAATAGATGCCCCATAACAACAATGGGTAGAAGCTTCATTGTCACAGTCCACATACCCAACGCCGCTTGAAAGATAACCAGAAGCATTAAAGTGAGTGGCAATTTCCAGGAGACCCGCCGCCAAAAAGCATATGCACCGATAAAAAAGATAAGAAGCGCGAGCGACCCGGCTGCGTATCGATGCGCCATTTCAGTCCAGGCTTTCCTCACTTCAATAGGAAGATTAGGGTATTGGTGCTGAGCACTTGTTAATTCTTTTTCAGCGTTCGGCAATACGAGGTGACCATAACAGCCAGGCCAGTCCGGGCAGCCTAGTCCCGCATTAGTCAAGCGTGTATAAGCGCCCAGCATCACTACAAACAAGGCAAGAACTACAGCGAGTGTTACTGTATAAATCAAAAATCGTGATCGCATTAATTAACTACTCTTACTTTTAGTGGTGCGCAACAATTGCTGCAGATCATGAAAGATATCAGCAGGCTTCGCATCAAGCTCATAGGCCAGAACCAGATAATCATCAGGGTTAGCAATAAAGACTTGTGGCTTCTCAGTGAGCAAGGTTTGTTTTTTGTGCTCAGCATCAGAGATTCCAAACGCATTTATATCGTGCTCTTTGAGATTTTTAATAAATTCCCGAGATAAAGCGTATGTTTGCTTGTCTATTACCAATAACTCATCCACCTCATAAAGGCGCCTGCCTAAAGCCAGCCGAATACGGGCAAGTTTATCGATTTGCTCACGACAGCTTTGTTCACATTTTCCAGGGTTCCATAACACTAAACGCCATTTAGGTTTAGCATTAAGATTAGCCAAGAGCTCTGGAGGATTTAATAATTTACCCTTATTAACGGACGAGGCACCTAACCATTGAGGGTGTTTATAAAATTCATAAGCCGCAAGACCTGGTAATGAAAAAACCAGCGCCAGAATAAACAATACTACGTAATTACGTTTTACCATCTTCATCAATTTTCTTCGTATTTAACCCAATAAAAATGACCAGAATCACCAAGGCCATCGCAAACCATTGTATAGCATAAGCAATATGGCGCTCAGGCGGCATTGAAACTATCGCCCATTCACGTAAATAACCATATGGCTCTCTTTTGTCGAGGCGAATGATAAACGGATAGACCGATTTATGCAAAAATTGACTGATTATTTTTGTATCAATCAACTCAACTATCGCCAAATCCGCTGCTTTTTTTTCAAGTACCTGCCCTAAGGCCCTGTTTTTGGACGGGTAATAGACTTGTCCGGTTATCTTTTGAAGGGGGGCCGGCAAAGATACATCGGGCAATTTATCGCGATTAAGATTGCCTGCAACCCAGCCTCTATCGATTAATACTACGTTATCAGCACTTATTTGCAGAGGCGTTAACACATGATAACCAAACTGGTGCAGATGGTGTTGATTATCAAGTAGCAGCACTGTCGGTAAATAGTGCCCTTGTATCACTATATTTTGATATTGTTGAGGATTAACCAGGTCAGACGACCATTGTAATGCTGCGTTTTGCGCTAAAGAAGCCTCTCTTTCTATCATTTCTCTTTTTTCATGGGCACGCTGTAATTGCCAGAAGCCTAAATACATTAAAAAGGCTATCGCCAGTAATGTAATAACTGTTATTGGCCATTTAGGGGCAAAACGGCGATTAAAACAAGTAAAACCAGACATTTTTATTTAACTCTGTTTAGGGGCGTGCTCGGAACGGTTCGGAATTCATCACGTTAACTTTCTAAAGGCGGAAGTATACCTCTTATAAAACAAATTGTGGTATTTTAAGCGAAGTAATTTATCAGGATCTTTTATAATGGTTACCAAGATTATTATTCTGCTTGTTATGCTGGTTATTGTGCTGTCGCTTGGAAGTGGGCTTATTTTTTTAATCCGCGATAAGGGGGCTACTAACCGCACGGTAAAAGCATTAACGTGGCGAATCGCGTTATCTTTAGGCTTATTCTTTTTTCTCTTCTTAGCCTTTAGTCTGGGCTGGATACAACCGCATGCGATTTAAGGAGTGCTCATGGATGAGAGTAATCGATACACGGATAGTACGCATCTTGAACATTACGAACGTAATGGGGTTGTATGCTTAAGGCAAGTCCTTTCCAAAACTGAAATCGAATCCCTGCGCGCCGGCATTGAGCAGAATCTACGCGAATTAAGCCACCGCGCAAAAATTGCAAGTCGTCCTGATGACCCGGGTCATTTTGTAGAAGATTTTTGTACCTGGCAAAACAATCCCCATTATCGCGAGGTTATTTTTAATTCAGCCCTCGGTAAAATTGCCGCCCACTTAACACAAAGTGAGCGTGTGCGCTTGTATCACGATCATTTGCTGGTCAAAGAGCCCGGGACACGGCAGCCAACGCCCTGGCATCAGGACCAACCTTATTACAACATCGCAGGTCGACAAAATTGCAGCTTCTGGATTCCTGTCGACCCGATAAAACGCGCCTCCTCTCTGGAGTTTGTCACCGGCTCACACCATGGTCCCTGGTTAATGCCGCGCACCTTTATGGACAATCAGGCAAAATGGTTCCCGGAGGGTGAATTAACCGAGTTACCTGATATAAATGCCGACAGGACAAAATTTCCGATTGTAAGCTTTGAAATGGAGCCAGGTGATGTGCTCTGCTTTCATATGCTAACCCTGCATGCCGCACGCGGTGTTGATGAAGAAAATCGCCGCAGGGTTTTCTCGGTACGCTTTCTCGGAGATGATATGGTGCATGCGCCACGAAATTGGCCCACCTCACCTGATTTTCCAGGTTTGGCAGACCAATTACCAAAAGATGCGCCATTGGATCACCCATTGTTTCCAATTGTATGGGAGCAGAAATAGCCCGGATTAGCCCGCAATTATATTCCTCGCATTATTATTGGCTTCATACTCAAGATAGGTGCTTAATACAGCGCCTCTATTTAATACTTCCTTCGCCAGTGTTGCCAAATGCCCTGGTAATATTTTGATATCATCCCTTAAACGTTGCAGGTAAGCATCGAGCTCCTCTTTTGGGACATTTATATGAATATGTATATCTTCCAGATCCATTTTCAACCGTCTGATACGTGCCTGGGTTTTATGGGTGGTAAAAAATGCCGCAGCCCTGCCCGGATGGCCATGTGGTGGATAATTTTCTTCGTGATGTTGTCGCAAGGCCTGGCTCATCTTTTCTACCCAAGTACAAAACTCTCGCTTATTATGGTTTCTATACACCTGAAAAGAGTGGATAGCGCTTGAGTCCTGTGCCCAATGCCGTACAACCATATCCTGCATTTGATTTAAGGTATTCAGATAACGACTTTCACCACTACGATTGAGTTTAAAAAACCGCTGCATATTTTGCCACCCGTCACTCTCTATCGCACTAAACCTTGCCTCATTTATAGCAGCAAACACCTTCTCATAAGTGTTGCTTGCACGCAAAGCTGGCATATTTATCAATAACTGCAGGTTATCTTCAAGCGCCTTGGATTGCTCCTTGCGTGCTGCATTTTTAAACACCCAGAATGAACCATAGTCCTTGAGTAATTGCTTAAGCTCCGTCTCCATTTTTTTCACATTACTTTGGGTCTGTGGTTCCATATGTATTGCAAGGTTTTGACGTCCAATAGTGGCTAACTCATCAGAAAGCTTAAGCAATGCCGTTTGCTGCTCGGGGTTTAGATGACGGTTTATGGATAAACCTGTATCAGGTTTGGATTGCAAAATTTCTGCCGTGTGTCTGATATAACAATCAAAACCTTTTTGTAACAAAGCCTGATTAGCAACATAATCCCATTGATAGCTAAGTCTATCATGTGCCTCATTACGTACATCACTTGTCACAAAAGCCTGTTGATTTAATAAATGCATCCAGATGATTCGATGATCGCGTAATGCATTATTCTTTTGGTTAAAATCAAACATATTGGCAAGACGCTCATCCTCAAACATTAAATCAGGATTGCCGCGATGCTTTATTGCCTGCGCGTAAAAAAAGTCAATTAGGCCTTTTACTTGATTACGCTCTCTATAATGAACCTTGTTTTCCAGATAGTGCGCAACCTCATCAAATAACAGTTGCTCACGATGTATGGCATCGTTTTCTATTAATTGCAGTAAACGACCAAGATCTCTTTCCGATTTGCTAGCAAGTCTGTCCATGCGTGTCTGGATAAATGTCATTTTATCAGCCGAACAGTTTTCATCCTCCAACGATTTCAAGAGGATTTTTGCTAAAAGTATCGCTTTAGAGATTGAATGAGCACGGGCGTACTTTAATATACTCTTCAACGTTTGCGGGTTGGCAAGAATATCTGCCTGATTATCCCTGATAAACGTTGAAACAACCGGGAATTTATCCGACGTTAATTGCAGTAAATTTGTCTTTAATAAAGACTTCTCTTCTAAATCAAGGTTTATTAGGTCTAATAATTTATTTATCTCAACCAGAAGCAGGCTGTTTTCAGGCAGCTGCCGCTCGTCAGATATCCGTAATAATGCCCTGCATTCTGGTATGGAAAATTGGTGAGAAGATAATTCTTTCTCTACAACGTCCATATTCAGTCGCGACCGAATTACCGAGTCTAACAATTCATTAAATTGAGCTACATCAGACACTTTTGGCATAAAACTCGTCATCAACCGCAAAATAACTCGCTTCTGAGCCTTGGGTCTCACTATCCCATTAAGACGCGCTAACACCCCCTCCAGAAGTAGCTGGCTTTCTACCTGCTGCTCTTTCGTTAATTTGGTGTAAGTTAATAATACTTGCAACCAATTTTTATTGGGCATTTTAAGCGCGTTATGAAGTGTATTGTTCAATAAGGGCAAATTCTCTGCCGTATCGGCCAATTGCTTCCAGAGGCTTAAAATATCTTCTTGATAACTATTTTGATTACCTTTATTCCACCAGGCATGCGTTTTATCAACCAGTTTGGTAAAAGTATCCCAATCTTTATCGTCAGCTAACTGACCCATCACTTTAATGAAATACGTAAAAAATAGTTTTCTTTCTGCTTTATCAAGATCAGCTGTTAAAGCTTCCCATTTGGTAATCAGTCGCAATCGCATAGTGGGATCATTTTTTATGGCGTCTTTTGATGACGTCCACATGCTTTGCACCTCTTCAGAAGAAGTATAAGTGCTCACAACCTTCCACAAAGAGCTCGCATGATGAAAACTCATGGCAGGCCCCGTTAACATAGCGGGGGTTAAATTATCTCGATTATTAATATAATCCAATCCCCATTTGGTTTGGTCTTTTGTTGAAAAACCGCCCAAATAAGTCATTAAGGGCATTAGCGCCTCTATACGTCCTTCAGCTGAAAGAATATTTTTCTCACACAACACATGGATAATGCGCTCTGCAAGAGGAGGCAGAAGTCTATCAAGCCCATCCAGGAATAATTTTTTAACAACAGAGGGCACCCCTTTTAGTAAAGCGTCAGGGTTGATAGCTTTAAGAGCCTGTGTTTTTATGTGCCTATGGATAGGAGACGGATGCTCAACATGCTCAAAGGCCAACGTCAATAAATTCGCAAATTGACGCAGCGTGTCACAATTATCAAGCTTTGTTGCAAAGGAATGCAGTCCATCATCATCCTCGGCTAATTTACGGAGCATTCCCGGGATCTTAGCGAGCACCTCGCTATCTTTTGCATCTTTTGGCAGCACGGCCAATTTTGCGCAAATAATAGATAAGTCCCTGTTATTTTGCGTCGTATGAACCGTTTTTTCCAATACCATTTCAAGCTTAATGAGTGGGTATGGATTAATGGAAAAAGAAGGAAGATCAGGCACTGTCCCTTTTAAAACATCGACACAATTTCCATGTAAATTAGTAGCCATGTGGCTCATTATCTCTTCAATATTCCGTATTTTCTCATCAGGTGTGGTTCTTGGATTACTGGAAATATCCAACCAGCATTTTTCCAGATTTTTCATTGATGACGTTAACTGGCTTGCAAAATCAGAGCGCATCAAGGGGTCATTAAATTTACCCAGAAGCGACATACCCCAACCCGAATACTGAGCAAGTCCCTCGTGATAACCTTGATGAGCGGCATTTTGCAAACTAAATACATACTCACGTAAAAGCATTACTTTCTTAAAGGCTACCATTCCCGGTTCATCGTCTTGAACCGCTGCCAGTACTTTGTCAACATCAGGCCAATTACTCCCCTCGGCAAGTTGCAGAAAATTCTCCAAGTCCTTTTGTTCTTTTTGCAATTTATCAAGCCTGTAGAACTGGAATACTTCGCCCTCTTCACCATTGCGGGCAGTTCTGCCGCCTTTTTGCAATAAATCATTAATATCATTGACGTTAAAAAGGAAAACCGTTTCTACGTTAACATTATCACCCCGCCCAAAGCCTGAAGCGACAAGACCTACTGCGCGGTCTTTTTTGCCGTCATGCCAACCTTCCTCTGTGCGTTTTTTAGCAAGTATTTCATTAGCGCTCATCGCATCATCATTGGTATAAAAAATAAAATGAGCGAACTCTTCTTCCGTCAAAAGCCTTTCAAGTTTTTTTGCCAGCGCTTTAACTTGTTTATCATTTTTACAACAAAAAAGAATCGATTTTTTCTGCTCAAGACACAAGCGAATTTGCTTGACCAAGGCTTGTAAACGTTCATTTTCATTGGTGTAAAAAGCGGGTTCATGCCATGTCCGTTTGTCTTCCTGGTTAGTGGACACATGCAGTACTTCTGTTCCGTACTCCGTATTTAACTGTTGTGCTTGTGAGGCTGAGATAGTTCCTGAGAATCCCTCCCAGGTTCCCCATAGCTCTTTCATCCGCTGTGAAACGACTTGAGAGCTGATAATATTACTCTCAGGATGAATATGATAATTTTGCGGTAAACTCTGCTCTTTAGCCAGGTTATTTAATAAAGCGGCAAGCAATTGCTGAACGCCTAAGCTAAAGGTCGAACCAATCATTATTTGATTATCAGCCGATAAGGGGATAATTTCTTTCATGGGATAAGTCGTATCACCGACGAGAATATTTTCTTCTCGCACGGTATAACTTACCCCATTTACCTGCCCATGGGCATCATGTGCTGACTGTAACCAGCTAACGAACTGAATTGGCTCGCGAAGCAGAAGCAAAACAAGGCTTTGTTTTTCTTCATTATCACCTGCCGCTATTTGGAGAAACTCGGCAAATCTGCGAAGTGTTGCAACGGTTATCTGACCCTTGTTGTTATAGAGCGATGCTTGGTTGTTCTCATAAAATTTATTAACGGCCTGATAGAACCACGTCATTTGTTTAGGCGTTCTACCTGTCGGGCGCGCGTAGTTGTATTCTGTTTTTCGACCCTCTTCAAATCGAATAAAATCAAACTCATCAAATAAACCGACTCGTTTATCGCGCTCAACAATAATAGGATTATTGTTAAAGTTCTGCTCATCTAAAAATAGGGATAGATCCCCTGCTGTTGAGTAATGAATTTGAGTGTTGACATATACTTCGCGGGAAGTTTTAGGCTGAATATTAGACGAGGTTAATTGAAGATAATTAAACAAATCTTGATAATCTTGCATATCACGTTCAGCGAGGCTGCGTTTGGCCGTACAAATGTCAACGACCTTACCCATCGCCGCATGTTTCGCCGCTCTCATCGCCACGAAGTGACTTTTACCTTCACCCGTTGCCAATTGCAAAACACGGGTTTGACTATCAACGCAAACATCATTGGCAATAAGCGCAAATTGCTGCGCTAAATGCGGGTATTTGCGGGTTGTGCGTCCCAACGCCTCGAAAAGAAGCGCCCATATTTCCGCGTCAACGGATTGATGCGCATCCCCGTGTGCTGCCAATAGTGACAAGCGTTTAAATGCCGCGGCAATTTCTGCCTGGCTTAACTGGTCAATAGGGCAATTTGTCCCGTGTACAAATAAATCGCCAGCTTGTAACGCTTTCAGATCAGCGAATATTAGACTTAATTTAGCCCCTTTATGCGCCGGTATAGCCGTTTTTTCATGGCCGTTGGTTATACGTGTTTCAGCAAACATGCGCTGTAAATCCGCTTCCCGTGTTTTGGCAAGCACTTTGAAATCCATACGCGGTTCAGGATAGGGATTGCGTAAAAAGTCATTCACACAAGTCGCTAAGGGCAGATTTTCACGATCTTTCCTTTTAATAAGGCGCCTGAGATCATCGGTACCTGGAGATGGAAGCCCGGGGTAGCACTGAGCAAGACAAACGAGCTCATCAACACTCATTGTGCGAAGTCGATTAGTAAGTGGACGCGCTTTGGTTAATTCATAGTCAAATGAATCCATCTCTCGCAATCCAGGATTTAAAGTACTCCACGCCATAATATGAAGGATTAAGCCCCGCTTTAGTTCATCGACAGACGCCAAAGCTCTTATGCTGTTAAAAAGCGCTTCTTCCTCTGACCCTTTAGTTATCGCTTTTAACCAGAGAGCGGTGGTTTGTGTCCAGTTTTGCATTACTCCTTCATGAGGACAGTTTAGTACAAGCAACCAACGGGTTTTCTCAATGCGCTCCACAAGATCTTGATCATTTTTACTGGAAACCAGAATAGAAAGCGCGTAATCGCGGCTTAAAATCCGCGATTCGGGAGATAACAGTTCAATAATTTCTGTTAATAATTCGTGCTTTCCTCGCCAATGAAATTCCTTCAATGCCAATTTGCAAAGCACCGTTTGTTGCTCACGGCTAAAAATAGTGTTCAGAAGGATGCCGCGAAGCGGTGCCTCTAAATCAGGGAAATCGTTTCGCAGGTCATTTATTGGTTTGGCATTGAACGTAATATCCTTAATCATTACCTCCAAAAGAGGTATGGGAAAAGAAACCTTATCATTGTCGGGTTGCAATACTTTCAGCATTTGATAAAAAAAGCTGGCAGGCCACATTAAACCGTTGTCTGTCTTCTCAAGCATGGCGAGCAAAGGCTCAATTTCGTTGAGATAAGTGCGATTTAATTGTAATTTTTTGAAAAACCGCATTAATGGTGCTAATGCTTCTTTAGCATCCTCATCAGCCTCAATTGCAATGTGGGCACGCATGAAATTCCACAAACGCAGCTGATGGTCGACGAAAAAGCCCAGCCCATCAGGCATATCCTGTTCATTATTCTCTAAGGCACGAAAATGGCCTGTTGTGGAATATTTGAATACAATATCGCGCTCATTAAATTTTTTCATAAGGGCAATACGGTACTTGGCGGTGTGAGCTTTATCGGCATTCATATTGCCAATAGTGGCTAGCAAGTCTTGCCAGTTTTGTGGATTTATTAATTGTTCAAGAGCGCTCTCTTCATAATCAATTGAGAGAATTTGCTTAATCAATAAACGCAGTTCATTCTGAACAACCGGTTTAAGATTACGGGTTTTTTCATGAAACAAGCAGAGATTTTCAGGCGAATTGATACCAAAAAGTGTGGCTAGTTTATAACCATCGCGAAACAAATCATCAGGGCAATCAGACGCTTTCGGGCTATTACTACTGTGTAAATCAAGCAAATCATCAAAATCTGACCAACGGTTAGCCTGCCATAAAATACTGATGGTTTCTAAAAGGAGCCCATCAGGGAAATTGGCTAATAATTCCACCGAAGAGGCGGTCATTTTAGCTTGCAGTGCAATAAGTGCTTGCGCTGAAACATTGATAGACCGATTGCCCGACCTGAATACTGCCTGATGTAGATGCCTTGCAATAAATGCTTTAAAGTCAACAGCAAGTTCATTAACATCATCAAGTGTATTCGCTGTATTTTCGCTGTGGTATTTGGTAAATAATAACCAAACCAATGCGTCTTTTGAGGTCTCATCACCCGACATTTGCTGGGATAAATAGTGGTAATCCTCTTGACTAAACTGCGAGCATGAAGCCAACGTTCGTTGAATATTACGGGCTGAATCAGTTACGTTCCATGCATATAGAGCGGATAAATCTGGTTTATAGGTGGGGCTACCATAAGCGAAATCATGCAATTCCAACGCATCATTAAAATAGCGGAAACCTTCATTTTGGACGGCGTAATGAACACCGCCATGGGTAAGCTGAAGAGAAGAGAGATGACGCAAAAAGCTGACTTTTCCTTCCTGGGTCGTGATAAGTTTAAGTGTTTCGAGAATTCTATCCATGCAAACCAGCATATTTTCGGCAGGAACTTCATCGAATTCATTGCCCTGCAATTCAAGTCCTAGTCCTTGAAGCTCTGTTATAAAATAATCAAACCCCCGCCATAAATTTTCGACACTTTCAGAACCTGCGGCCTGTAGATGCATGCTCGCAATCCTCAACCAGGCATAACGAATACCCTGTGCTGTATGTGGTTGCAGTTTGGTTATCATATCGTCAATGGCCGTGAAAAATCGCTCGCTGATAAAAACCGTATAATTATCAAAATGATCCTGAATTAAATCATGGAAACTTTCAAAAAACTCATGACCTAAAATGCTCTCGATTTGTCGAAATTTTGCTAACAATAACGCAACGCCTTCATCCCCAAAACGGTAATAGACCTGACCAATGGCGCGTAATTGTTTTTCATTTAACGCAATTTTTTTCACCCATTCCTGAAGAGGAGGTGATTGATTTTTGAATAAAATATTTTGTGCTTGCAAGAGATCAAGTGACAACGAGTCTTCATTGAGATTTAAGAATTTATTAACGCCTGCCTCTCCCTCAAATTGCCATGCCTGCAAGAAGACTAACCAGTGTTGTAGAACCCTTTCTGTTGCCTCTTTTTTTCCTCCTCCAACCCATCCCATTATGCCCGAACTGCGTTTATCAACTGCATCAATTAGTTTCTTAACGCCTGAATTGACCTCACAAAAAGCTTCAAAATCGGCTTGATAGTCCTTAGGGGGCTGAAGTGTTTCAAATAATACCAGGCTCTGGAAATCCTCCTCTTGCAAAGGCGGAGCATTACCCATGTATTTTTCAATAGTAAGGAGTCGAAAATCACCTTCCCACGCTTCGATCAGAGGTATATTTACCATTAAATCAACCGTTAAAGGATTACTCACCCCTTGTGAATAACCCATTTCCGGGCTATAGCAGAGAATAATCAAGCCATCTTTATCGCGTTGCGTATAAAAGCCTTTGGGTAAATTATCAAGACTTAAACCTGATGTAAGACGGGTGTGCTTACGCAATAACATTTTGGCCGCATCAAGCGTCATTGAATGGATAACATTTAAAGCACGAACTTCTGGATTAGCGCTAATCCAGCTATGAAAAAATGCTTTTAAAGTGGTAGCATCATCATGCGCACTTTCTATGATTTCATTTTCTTGCGCATAATTTTCGAAAAATTCCCCTAATAAGGCATCAATATTTTCATAGGTAACCAGCTCACTGACTATGACTTCTTCCACTGCATGAGCTCTGATTTTTTGCTGCTCTTGCTGAATTTGTCGGCTTTGTTGTATCTCTTGTTGTTGCTGTAACTGCAGTTGTACAACGCTGCCGCGACTTAACGACCAGGGGCCTTGTTCTTTTTGCTGGGTAAACGCTAAAAATGCCTCATCAATAGCAAGTCCCGGCAACTCATCCTTAGCGTATCCAGCGGGGTTTATGGGTAACGGGCCCGCAGCCGACTCGCTAAAATCACTGGTTGATTTAATTTTTGCCAACAAAATAGCTGAGGCGTCGAGGTGGCGATTATGTGAAATGATATTGTTTAAATTGGCATAAATTGAGCGTAACTCTTGATATTCTTCGGTGACATTTTTTTCATCTTCAAGTTCAGGTATAACAATAATTCCCACCCATTTCTCAGCATAGGCCTTTTCCGTTAATCGGCGAAGAAACCGGGTAAATTCACCAGGGCGTTGGAGACAATTGGATAAAGTTATTTTCTCAAATTGCTCAAGACGATTTATTTCGTTAAAGAGCGTCAGGAGATTACTATCCTGGCCGTGCTGATAGGCAATACCGAATTGGGAGAATGGAAACCAGGATTTGTTACTAAAATGATTGAGTAACAGAGTGATATAATTATTTGCCTCTGAAGGCTCACAGTCGGCATAAAAGGCGGGTTTATTTTTGCCATAAATCCCATCAATCAAGTCGCGATGGTTCTCATCATTTAAGAAGTCAAGAACAGTCTCAAGACCCTTGCTGCCCATCTCTCGAACACATTTCTTAAACGTGACATGCTCTTGTTTGTTATCCAAAAGATCCATTTGCTCATTAAGGTGCAATAACCAATATTTCGCGGCTCGTACCCAGTAATTATCAATAATGGGAGGACGATAATCGTTCTCAGCAAGCCATCGGTTACGAGCAAAAACAGGCAAAAGTTCTTTTTTTATCGCTCTTAAAGAGGCATTATCATTAATAGTCATCTGTGTAACGTATGGGTTATCCGCCATTAGATTAATGATAAAATTTTGTTCTTCCTTGGTGAGCTGAAATTTGTCAGGAAGAGTAATATTTAGCTCCCGCTTCTTGGCACGAGCCCTGAATAAGGTCAACACCATTGCTGTGGCTGCGTTTTGTTGCCAGTTAAATGGATCATCAGGTGATAAATATTTTAATAATTTCGAGTTTGTTTGGCTTTTACGGCAAGAAATTTGGTGAGCTAATTTCAGTTCATCTTTCGAGATATTGTCTGGCACCGTTAAGCTCACTTCATTCTCATTTTCTTGCAAAATGGGTGGGCTAATTTCAGAAAGCGTATGAGCAAACCGTGGAATATAAGAACGAAAGGATTTAGCGATACATTGATTGAATTTAGCTTTAGAGAAACCACGTCCCATCACATTAATGGTGGCGGCTAAATCATTTAAAGGAATTATTTCCTTATCAATATTTCCAAGCATTGAAAAATGTGTCAGCTTAATAAGCGCGTAACCGTTCCACCTCTCTTTTACAAGGCAGTGACTTATTTCACTGTTTATAGCTCGCAGTTCGGGAGTAAAATAGCGTTGATATTCATTGCCAAAACACCTAAAATCAACACCCCCTGTATCACCGCGAAATTGTGCGAAAACATAATCAGAAAAGAGCACATTAAAATCAGCATTAGTGTCAAAATTCCAGGCATTTGTGATGTGTTTATCTAACCAGGCAATAGCCGCATAACCTGTTGAGGGTAAATTATCAGCAGTACCAAAACTCGCTTCTTTAAACGAGATTTTAAGCCTTGTTTCCAACTCCTTTTTCTCGGCTTCAAGTAAAGGTGTTTCACAATAAACCTGCGGTTTACCACGCAGATCAACAACGCCCCATTTGGGTGTACCGTGTGCGTTGCGATTAAAATTCACCATCAGCGCGCGGTTTTCACGTTTTAATCGGTTCGCATCATTCTTTTGAATAGTGTCAAGATTAAGTACTGTAACGTCTGAAGTAATTCCCGATGCATCGTCCAGCCTCTGTAAAAACCAGGTTACACGCAACATATCCAGAAAGGTTACCGGTTCGGCGACTTTTAACTGGCCGGTTGCCGTTTTTTCAAGAAAACCTAATTGAGGGGAAGGCTCATCGTCAACAGGTGGTACGAAAATTAAACATTCATGAAAACAGTCACGTACCGCTTTATCCTTTTGCAAAATTTTATTAATTTCGGCAGCCACTTCATCGACAGTATATAAATCCTTTAATTGCTGCATAATGAGTGAAAAAAACTTCACATAGCTACCCGATTCCCTGCGGAATTTGGCTTCATTTTCAAGGACTTTCAGATTAAAAAGCTGAGGGAAATGCTTATCAAACGTGGCAATTATTTCTTCAAAATTATCGAAATTATAAGCGGCTTTTAAATGAGGGTATAATTCTTTGTACACTAGAGATCCATTAGCTTAAAATACAATGATGTGTAGTTTAAAGTAATAACCTTAAGTAAACCTTAATACATAATATTTATTAAGGCGTCATCTTTGCACAGGACAGTTTTTAAATGCGGATAAATAACTCGTCTTTGCGAGTCGCAGACGAAGCAACCCAGTGACCTTTATGAGCAATTGATGCGCTAATCAGCTTTTCCAAGCCACTGGATTGCTTCACTTTGTTCGCAAAGACGGCATTTTTTCCGTATTTAAAATTTTCCGGTGCGGAGGTAGATAAGTCCTTTGCACAGGACAATTTTTTAAGCCCTGAAAAAAATTCAGTCTTTGCGAGCTTTTACATAAAATCCAGAAAACGTATAGCACTAACTTTTTAGCCTTACCATGATTGAAGCAGGTGTCGTCCCGGAATTTAGTAAGACTTGGTGAGCTTGCGAGCCTAGTCATCCTTAATGTCCGGGATCCATTCCACTTCGTGCACCTTGTCAGGGAATATTACTTGTCATAATGTCAGGATTAATACCTCGCACCAGCCCGAAAATAGATCCCGGACATTAAGAGAAACTAAACTCGTGCGCTCAAGTCTCTCTAAATTCCGGGACGACAGAGAAGAAGCGCCCTCGATCCTGGTAAAAAGTTATCAAATCTCATCAACAAGGACAAAAATAACCTTAATTTTTATTGTTTTTCAAGCAGTTTGATAAGGTCTTTATCTGTTTTTCCAAGCAAATAAAATGCGATGAAGCTTGAACCATCTCTTTTCGAAAGATTATCAAAATGTAGGATTTTAACATTTGCTGGTTCAAAAAAAGCATCTCCTTCATGTAAGATTTTAGCCTTCTTACCCTCTACTTGGAAATAAATTGAGCCCTTTGCAATATAGCCAACCACAGGACATGGATGCAGATGTAACCCTGTTTGCTGAGATGGTGAAAAATTGATTTTTTTAATCTCCATTCGATCAACAAGTTTTTCGTGCGTTAAATGAGCGGTTAAAAGAGGTATACGGACAATACTGTCTTTCATGGGCTGTTCAGCAGCAACTAATTTTACTGATAACAAGAAGCCTAAACATAAAATGGCTAGGGTTGTTAGCTGCCTCATATTTATTCCTTTTAAAAATTATTTCTGATTATTACAGTACCCAAATTGAACGCGTATACTAGCATAAAGTCCAATTTGATCAATTGAATCGGAGCAAAGGTTGACAGAGGATTTAAAGTAGCAGAGGCCTTCTCAATAACAGCATAAGTTGGGTTAATAGAGCCTTGATGTTGTTTCCAATCATCAAGGCAATAGAAAATATTAAGTAACAGCCACAGGTGTTGGTGTGCCGTATCCAAACAAACTTAATATCAAGAGGATTAAGAAAATTACCAAAAACAGGAAGAATAAAACCTTGGCAATACTCGTTGCCGATGAAGCAATACCTCTAAAACCAAAGGCTGCCGCTACAATGGCGATAACTAAAAATATCAGCGCCCATTCCAACATGATGAACTCCTTATCAAATAATGAAAAAACATCCTTTTCAATCATAAAGCCTTCTTATACTATCTCTGTTCTCAGGTGTTTGTAAAATAGAGAAATCTGTTATCTCGCCAACCCCTCTCTCTTGACAATATCAATTTATACTCTCTACACTAGTCCAGTTGGAATAAAGGTATTTATTCCAATACTCATTAATGAATCTAATGTTAACAAAAAAGGGAATTTCTTCATGAATAAAGTACAATTAACAGGTGCCGCTCTTGCTATCGGCGCCGCTGCAATGTTCACTATGGCTCCTGCATTTGCTGATGATGCTTCTGCCGCTCCAACAGTTGCGTGCAAAGGCGTTAACGCTTGCAAAGGTCAAGGTAGCTGCAAAACTGCTGCTAATGCTTGCAAAGGTCAAAATTCTTGTAAAGGACAAGGCGTGAGCCAACTGTCACAAGACGATTGTACTAAAGCCGGTGGTACTGTTGATAGCACAGCAACTACACCTGCTGCTGCAGAATAATAAATCTGGTAACATCTAAAACCAGACCCGCTATTGTGTCTGGTTTTTAGTAAATTTTGGCGCTTTAATGAGTACTCCTCTTACTCCACATCAAAAACCTGCATACCTTGGATTCGGCCTAGGCTTACGCCCAGACTATTATGAAGAAATTTTAGAACTAAAACCCGCTCTGGACTGGTTTGAAATCACCAGCGAAAATTATTTAATTCCAGGTGGCAAGCCTCTTTATTATCTCGATAAAATTCGAGCGCATTATCCCATTGTGATGCATGGCGTGTCGCTTTCTATAGGCAGTACTGATGCACTCGATAAAGATTATCTCAAGCAATTAAAAGCATTAGCCACTCGTGTTGAACCCGCCTGGATCTCCGATCATCTCTGCTGGACTGGCAGTAATGGCCTGAATATGCATGATTTACTGCCATTGCCCTACACAAGCGAGGCAATTACGCATATTGTTGCCCGTATTCAGCAAGTACAAGAGTATTTAGGTCGGCAAATTGCCATTGAAAATGTCTCAAGTTACCTGACTTTTGCCCAATCAGAAATGACCGAATGGGATTTTATTGCAGAAATCGTTGAACGTGCTGATTGTTTCATCCTGCTTGATGTAAACAATGTTTATGTAAGTGCTATAAATCATCATTTTAAAGCACTGGATTATATTAAAGCGATGCCCGCAAAGCGTGTTGTCCAGATTCATCTCGCCGGTCATTCCAATCAGGGTGATTATATTATTGATACGCATGATGCGCCTGTCATTGAGCCTGTCTGGTCTTTATATGAGGAAACCATCAAGCGCCTCGGGAAAATTTCCACGATGATTGAGCGCGACGACAATATGCCGCCTTTAGCGGATTTATTAGCAGAAGTAGAGCGCGCGCGCATGCTTGAGAAGCAGGCTCTAACTGAAGAAGTACCTGCATGAGTAATTTGCAAAGCTTACAAAATAAATTTCAGCATTACCTTATGCATGATACGCCAGGTATTGAGCGGTTAATTATCGGCACTGAAAATGTCCCGATTGCGACACGCCTTGGCGTGTATCAAAATGCTTATCGCCTGCGTTTACTGGAAGCATTAGCCAGTAATTATCCCTGCTTGCAAACGTACATTGGCGAGGAGGAGTTTCACCGAATTGGTCACGAGTATATCACGGCTCACCCATCCTCTTATCGCTCTATCCGTTGGTTTGGCGACCAGTTTCCCGATTTTTTATTAACCCATTACATAGACCGGTACCCCTGTCTTGCTGAATTAGCTGAATTTGAATGGAAAATGACACAAGCTTTTGATGAAGCGGACATTACGCCTTTTAAAATGGAACAAATGGCAACTATTCCTCCTGATGCATGGGGAAACATGCGCTTTACTGCACATCCCTCCTTGCACCAAATGCATTTTTTCTGGAATGTTGTTTCTTTGTGGGAGGCGCTAGCGAATAAAGAAACAACCCCCTCTCCTCAAAAAAATCCCGCATCTTCTTCATGGATTTTGTGGCGGCAAGATTATATTATTCGTTTTTATGGATTGGCGCCGGAAGAATCCTGGGCCATTAATGGCATGATAGCCGGCTTGACGTTTGGAGAGCTTTGCGAAGGATTATGCACCTTTATCGCCCCAGATGAGGTTGGAATGCGTGCAGCGAGCCTTCTGAAAGGATGGATACAATCCGGCATTTTAACCAACATCACCTCATGATAATAACTGCAGACAGTGATTACAACGATGAAGATACAACCTGCCGTGGTTTCATTGCTTATGATGATAAGCAAGAAAAACCCATGCCTGGCGTCATAGTCGCTCATGACTGGGGAGGCCGTGGAATGGCGGCTTGCAAGAAAGCAAAACAATTGGCGATGATGGGGTATGTGGGCTTTGCGATTGACATGTATGGAAATGCGAAGCTCGGGCGTGATAATACCGAGCGACGTGCGTTAATGACGCCTCTGAGGGAAGACCGGGAAAGGCTTGCCACTCGAATAAATGCAGGGTTTAACGCGCTCGCAAGCCTGCCC
Organism: Legionella sp.; assembly: GCA_030680075.1. Lineage (GTDB taxonomy): Bacteria > Pseudomonadota > Gammaproteobacteria > Legionellales > Legionellaceae > Legionella_C. The sequence continues at coordinate 223,847 of JAUXWR010000131.1, read as the reverse complement.
TTTGTTGATAAAACCCGAATCGCCGCCATAGGCTATTGTTTTGGGGGTTTATGTGTTTTGGATCTGGCGCGAAGTGGTGCTGATGTTAAAGGAGTAGTAAGTTTTCATGGTTTGCTCACAGCGCCCCCGCATGCACCTGATGAACCTTTAAAAAGTAAGGTGTTGGTATTACACGGGTATGATGATCCACTGGTTAAACCTGATGAGGTTAATCAATTTGCCCTGGAAATGACGGCAAAAAAAGTTGATTGGCAAATTCATATGTACGGCTTGACGGCTCATTCTTTTACTAATCCATTGGCTAATGATGATGAGATGGGGTTACATTATAATGAGCAGGCAGATTTGCGTTCGTGGAAGAGTACAGTGTTATTTTTAGAAGAGGTTTTGGGCTAAAAAAACCGCTGTCAACCATTACATTAATAGCGTCAACGCATTTTTACGGCATAATTCATCTTTACGTATTGTGCTTATCCCCAGTTCAGCAAACATCGTTTCGGAATAATTAACCCATTCCGCAATATCCATTTGACTGGTTTGTCCCAAATCAGAGCTGTAAATAACACGCGGCAGGGTCGTTAAAACCGTTGAAAAATCCGCTTTATCCTGATGACCCAGCAGATAGGTCAAGAGGGTTTGCTCAATCCACACAAATTCATTTTTTGCTATTTCGTTTAATTCTTGGGCTTTTAAATCAGTTAAAGGATTAGCGGGTTGATTTAATAATAAGGCTTGTACGTTATATTTTGCGCACACATCAATCAATTGATACGTTTCTTCTTTGGAAGCATGACCCGTCGATAAAACAATAGGATGGTCGTTTGCCATTTTTACTATATCAATGACTTCTTTTCTTAATTGAAAGTCGTCATTAAAGAGCGTTTCACTACGCCGTGTTTGCTCATGTAAATAAGGATTGGATAGCTCTCTTGCTAATTTTGAGGTGTATTTTCTACCGGTAATAGTGGGAAAATGAACGATCATTTTTGCAGCCATTGCGGGTTGGTATTCCACAAGGGCGCGTAAGATAACCCGGTAATTAATACCACCGGCAATAGAGTTAAGAACCAACGACGGCAACACTGGCAAACCCAACTCCTGGGCAAGTGTTGCCTGAATACCCGTGCTCCCCAAATGACTTTTCAGAACGACAGCGCCATTAAAAGACTGATAAATTTTACCCGCCTCAATACTATTAAAAGACCGCTTATAGAGATCAGGTGATGCATGATAATGAATATCAATGAATTTATAATCGGCGAGATTGAGCATATTACGAGCCTTTATTTAACCAGGGCATATCATAACGATAATCGCGGCGTGCCTGTTCCAGAGGAGTACCTGACTTAACGGCTTCTATAATCTTTTTTTCCGTTCGTTCAATAGCCTGCGCTTTATTAATAACCTCATCGACTATAGTTAAGGGAATAACCAAAACACCATTATCATCCGCAAAAATAATATCCCCAGGCCTAATCGTGACGCCATTGATGACCAGCACCCCTTGTTCATCGACTTTATAAATACGGTTCTTACCTGAACGCATATAAAAATCCGTACAATATAGCGGAAATTTTACCTGACGAATAAATGCTACATCTCTCACCGCACCATAAACGACTGTCCCTGCGATATCTTTTTGGATCGCGGTTACCGTTAAAATTTCGCCCCATACAGTACAATCGGGCGCGCCATTATTATCAATAATGATGACTGATCCTGCGGGCACATGGTCAATATAATTAGCCGCGTGTTTGAATGATGTGGATTTCTGTTCATTGGGTAAATATTTTATTGTAAATGCAGGCCCTATCAGTTTTAAGCCTGAGGCTAATGGTTTAATCCCGAGCAAGGCGCCTTCAATCCCCATCGCATCGAGCGCATCCGATAGTTCGGCCGAGCTGAAAGCTTGTAATCGTTGTAATGGGTTAACAACGTTAATGGGCGATGAGCGATGAAGGCACTTCTCAATAATAGCATTCGCCATGTCTTGGGTAGTGGCTTTTCCACCAAGATCATAGGTAACAAATCGACGCGCTTTAACGACCGCCTCGACAGATCCCCTGATTTTTTTAGCCTCTTCTTTAAAACCGAAATGCTCTAATAATAAGCCTGTCGTCAAGAACATTGCACTGGGGTTCGCAAGATTTTGCTCAATACGAGGCGCACTCCCATGAACCGGTTCAAAATAACAACCGTTTTGTCCAATATTGGCACTCGGTGCAAGCCCTAAGCCACCCATGACCCCCGCCCCTACATCCGACAAAATATCACCGAACATATTCTCAGCGACAATTACCCCAAACTCCTCGGGTCGTCTTATTAGCCATAATGCGACAGCATCCACATTTAAGATGTCAGCTTTAATAGTGGGGTATTCACGTGAAATTTGCTCGAAAACCACACGTGCAAATTCACCACTTTGTCGAAGTACATTCGGTTTATCCGCAAATGTGACCCTTTTCATCCCTTTATTAATGGCGTATTGGAATGCAAAACGAAATAACCGTAAAAGACCGGGCGTGCTTTGCAGGCGCAATGCGCAACTTATTTCATCTCCATCCAGGCTTTGCCAATGAGAATGTTGGGCTAATAAATTTTGCAAGGCTTCAGGCAGCGGGTGGTAATCAAAGCCCGCGTATAAGCCCTCCGTATTTTCCCTAATAACACAAAAATCAAAATCCGCGCCCTTCCCTTTGATGTTAAAACACGGCCTGACATTGGCATAAAGATCGAGGTTTTGTCGTAATTGAATGATGGGTGAAACATAAGGGCTTTGTGTCTCATTCGTTAAAGCCCATTCTTTCTGAGCCTCAAGCGGTGGTTTACTGGTAGTAGCGCCTAACAAAACGGTATCTGATTGCTCAATTAATTCCCATGTACGCCTGGGGATAGGCGTGCCTTCATTTTTCCAGCAAGACCAGCCAATATCACCAAGCGTTAGGGCCACAGGAATATCAAACGCTTGAAACACAGGAAGAGTCGCCAAGGTCACATCTATGCCAATACCGTCGCCCGGTAAAACCGCTATTTTTAAGACATCAGGTTTCACAGGGGCATTATCTCCCCTATTATTTTTTTACAAAAAGAAAGATTATCCTCCAATACCCGCATGCCAGCGCCAGGTACCGTAATTAAACGCCCGTGCTTGGGTATACTGATATTTTGAGCATTAACCAGATGGGATTGTTCCCCTGTAAAATGCAAATGCTTGACTGTTGACTCCGCCATTATTTGCGTTGAATTGGTATCAAGCACACGTGTCAAGCCGAAAATAAGGCGTTTTTTAGCTTTTTCCTGATTGAAATTTTCAGGGAATTGAAGTGGCCTATGGTGAGGATAAAAAACATCCCTGTAAAGGCAAGTAAGCGCTTCAATTACCTGATTTTCTTTGCATAAACTTATTACACTTCCAAGTTTTTCACTTAGCGCGTCATCAGCAAAGGTTGGTGTTGAGAATAGAATAATAGGCTTATCAAGAGACGCAAATAATGAAAAACATTGTTGTAAAATAACGCCGCCAAAGGAAAAACCCACAAAAGCATCGTAATTTGGCAGGTATTTATTAAGCGCTAATTTCCACTGTTGGTAATAAGCGTCATTATTGCTGTCATTCATGTGGGTTAAAGGGTCGATAAAATCGATATCATATCTTTCATGAAAAAAAGACAAGGTCTCGGCCAATGATTCGATATCCGTTTCTTGCGGCATAACAGGAGCAATAGCCAGTAGTTTATTTTTTTTCATAAGTCTTTACGCACGAGTAAAATTAAAATTCGCCTCATCGGAGCTTTTTTCACAATAACGATAATTTAATAAGGTAAATTGTTTTATTTTTTCGACGTCCTCAATTTGCTCCAGCATTATGTAATTGGCCATAGCACCGCGGGCTTTTTTAGCATGAATTCCCACGACCTTAAGCTCATTACCTTTTTGCTCAAGAAAATGGATAGTAATGAGAGGCGCTTTGAGCAAACGCTTATCAACAGCACTAAAATACTCAGTAGAGGCAAGATTAATAAGCGTCGGATTTTTTTGCGATAACAAACGCTTGTTTAACTCATTGGTAATGGTTGTTTGCCAAAAATCATACAAATTTTTACCACAATTATTAGATAGCCGCGTTCCCATTTCTAACCGATAGGGTTGGATTAAATCCAGCGGCCTTAATAAGCCATATAACCCTGATAAAATCGCCAAATGCGATTGGGCAAATTTTACCGTAGTACTATCCCAATCGCCTGCCTTCAGGCTTTGATATACATCTCCCTGGAATAAAAACACTGCCGGATAACACGCTGAAAGAGGGCAATGCTCACGATAAAAAGCTTGGTAACGATGATGATTTAACTCAGCAAGGGGCTCTGACAAATGCATTAATTCGGCAATGGAGGAGACTGACATGGATTTCATTAACGCGATTAACGCATCAGTTTTCTCTGGGAACGGGGGTATGGTCGTCTCACCCGCATAAGGTTTTTTGAAATTTAACAGCTTTTTGGCAGGCGATAATAACGTCAGCATAATTCTTTACCTTTAATGGTCAGATGTCTTTGTTTAAATGCTTTTAAATCTGCGGTCGAAAAATCAGAAATGCCGCGTATAAACTCGTCCATCTCAAGCATTTCGGTCCCTATTTTTAAATTATTACGCACATAGTTAGCGGCTTTTACTATTTTTTCCAAATTGTATTTTTTACTATTAATTGCTTGCAAATAAGCCGTGAAAAATTCTATTTTTAAATTGCCGACTCCTTTGCCCATACCAGCAAGGGATGCGTCAATAAAATGAACGCCCGCCTCCATTGCCGCTAATGCATTGGCCTGAGCCAAGCCCAAATTATCATGAGCATGAAAACCCACTAATAAAGAATTTCTGTACGTATATTTTTTACAGATTTCGTTAACCGCCGCGGGCAATAAACTGCCATTTGAATCAGCAAAATAAATCATCGTGGGCTGGTACTCACTAACAATCTCGACTGCTTCCTCTAATTCGGCATGAGTATAATAAGACAGATGAACAAAATTGACAGAAACGGCTAGTTCCATTTTTTTAGCCAAACCGATAATGGGTAGCGCTTTTTCCAAATTTCCCTTAATCACACAGATTCTGAGTAACTCCACCCCGCATTCTTTTAACTCGATAATATCTCTCTCAGTGATATTTTGAGGATGCGCCATCACCGCAATTTTGGCGGTTTTTATAAGTGTTTTACATTGTAATAAATACTCTTTATCGCAAATACCGGCACGACCGAGCTTATCAATCGGATTAAGTGCGCCATTGCGATAACCAATTTCGATGTATTCAATGCCTGAGTTATCAAGGGGCGTTAAAATTTCGCAGAGCTCACTATCGGTAAAGTGGAAATTTGTGCGGTGCCCACCATCTCGCAATGAGACGTCTAACATTTTTATTGGGTTCATTTTACACCGTAAATACGCGCTTAAAAAACGCTACGATGCCTACCATCATTGCACTTTTTAGATAAAAGGCGGTGGGGTTATTCAAAAAAAACGCGTACAAATAAGAAATTGGATGACGATAAATCAGGGAGCGAAGAATTTTGCGGGTAACGATGTTTGGCTCACCACTCATCGGGAACTCATGAATTCTGATATTTGGCCTATGATTAACTTCAATCACAACACCTCTTGACGCACTGAAAGGGATATTAATATCCGTGCATTCTATGTCAATTCCCGCCAGATTTAAATTTAATATTGCGGCGGCTCTAATCATTAATTGCCTGTTTTCCTTGCAGATTTCTGTACCTTTTGACGCAAAGCTACCGCCACGAATGGCGTTACTGGTGTAACATAACACAACACGCACACCTGCTGTGGGGATATTATCGATATCCAGGCCAAGCGCATGAAGCCTTATCTGAGTTTCCTCATCATCGAGGACTATTGGTCCTAAGACCGGGTTATCGATAGCACGCTGCTGATTCGTCAACTCCACCAGCTCTTTGATAGTATGTTTACCATCACCAACCACACTGGCCGGGTAGCGTCGAACAACACCTATTACGCGTTTATTAAAAACCAGAACGCGATAAGATTTAAGCCCGCCGTGAAACTCCTCAATGATTAACAGATTGTGTCGTTTAAACCATTTGGCAAGGAATACGTTTAATTGCGCCTTTGTCTCAATATTGCATAAAACATCAATGCCATGCGAGCCGTTTAGTAATGGCTTAATCACCAGAGGAAAATTAAATCCTTTAATTTTTTCATCAAGAAAACCTTCTGCAAATTCATGCGCATGAAGAGAAATCGCTTTGGGGACGGGAATCCCTGCTCTATCTAATAATTGATTGGTGCAATATTTATCGGCTGCAATACTGCCGCTGCTGCTATTATTAAATGGGGTATCATTAGACCAAAAAAGGTAGGCACGTTTACCCAGTTCAAGCTCAAATCCATCGATTACAGGAACAGCCTTTACCGGTAAAAATAATTTTTTGGCGCTTTTGTAATAACACTCGGCATTTCTTTCGATGATGAGTTTCCGATAAAAATTGTCATTAAACGAAATGATTATCCTAGCATATTCTTTTGAATTGCCGCATATATTTTATGGAGGCGAAGTCAAAATTTTCTGCAACCATGGCACTCTTTAGCATGCTCGGTGAACGCTGGTCGCGACTCTCTGTTAACCCTGAAAATGGTATATAACACTTATGCAGGCAAAAAGAAGTGCGCTTCGCGTGCAAAAGGCGGTGCGATGATTATTATAAAGGCTAACTAAATAAGCCACGGGATGGCGATAGATAAGGCTTCGAACCATGACTCTGGTGACGGCTATTGATTTACCATTTAGTGGTTGTTCGTGAATTCTTACACTCGGGCTATCATTCGACTCAATAATAACACCATTTGACGATAATATTGGTACATTAATATCCTGGCATTGCACATCAAAACCTACCAGCTTTAAATTCAGAACTCGTGCCGCTCTCAGTAATAATTTTCTATTTTCTTTATGTATTTTTTTAGACAATGAAGCATAAGTTCCTCCACGAGACGCATTAGAGGTATAACAAAGCGTAACGCGCTCGCCTTTACCGGGAATATAATTGACATCAATACCCAGTTCATTTAATCGAATATGGCACTCGTCATCGATAAGAATAGGGCCTAACGTATCACTGCTTTCAAGGCGCTTCTTATTGGTTAAATCAACCAATTCTTCAATGGTATGCTTATCATCGCCGTCCACATGCGCGGGGTAACGATGAATCACCCCAATAATACGATAATTAAAAACAAGTACGCGATAGGAATTTAAGTTACCGTGAAATTCTTCCACAATAACAAAGTTACTCTTAGGTAAATTAACCGACAGGTACTGATTTAATTGCGCCAGATTTTGAATATTACATAAAACATCGCGACCAAATTTCCCCTCATCCAGAGGCTTTGCAACCAAGGGAAATGATAATTTAGCTATTTTTTCTTCAAGCCTACCCTCTTCAAATTCGCTAATATGAATATAAGCGGCCTTAGGCACAGGTAACCCTGCTTTTTCCAACACTTTATTCGTAAAAAATTTATTACGAGAAATCTGAGCGCTAGTACCATTATTAAGCGGTGTGCCAAAACCGTAGAAAAAATATCGTTTTTTACCTAAATTAACGACAAAACCGGCAACATCAGGTTCCAATTCTATAGGCATAAATAATTTCAATGCACTTTCATAATAGCATTGAGCATTCTTATTCATATTAATCATAATCTATTGCGGCTTATGGGCAATTACTATGCTTGCTTCCCGGCCATCCAATTGATATTGAGGCGGAAAATCATCTCGCGAAAAAAATTCCGCTTTATCGACGACAAACCCGACACGCTCCAATTCTCTTGTTAAAATAGTTGGATCCAGGAAATGCAATTTATCAGGTGTATAAGGGATATATCGCTCCTCAACCAGTTGTTTTAAATTGGTGAAATAGCCTGGCCATTCACTATTTTCAAGAAGCCGCTCTTCATAGAGGGGAATTATATTTTTAAGCGTTTGGGTATAAACGGTGGCCGTTATAATAAATAATTTTCCCTTGGGCATTAATGTGTCATAAATAAGTTGAAGACTGTACTGGATGTCAGGTATTGCAAGGAATCCAAGAGTACGCGCGATATAGCAGCCCGCAAGACTTGAATGGGGCAAGTTTAATACGCTTGGGAATTTGCCAGGCAATAACGTTAATCTTGAGCGGCAATTTTCTGGCGTTTGGTTATACAAAATTTGTAAATGTTGCGGTTCAATATCGTTGGCAATAACCGTCGCACCAGCTTCTAACGCCGCAATAGTCGCCGCGCCATAAGCCGCACCCACTTCCAAAACAGGCTTTGATTGTCTCTTTGCAAATGCGATAAATTCCTGGGTATATTCATCAAGATAGGTGGTCATCATGCCCATATTATTGAGAGTCATGACCAGATATTTATTGAGTAGCGGTGGCATTTTCAAATTAGGGTCAATTTTCACGGTTGTCCTTAAACTTCAAGCCAGAGGCATCATTCTTCCTTTTAATGCTTAGTATAATTAAGATTTCCTGACCTGCCTAGTCTAAAAAATTGCTTAAGAAAAACCAGGCTCCAGTGCAAACCGGAATGCCCATATCGCAAAAAAAATAAAGGTGACTTTGATGTAAAGGCCAAAGCGATTATTTTTAAGCAAGCCATATAGATACGAAAAAGGATGACGAACGATCAATTGCCGTAATATTTTTTTGGTGACATCCGTTTTTTCCCCGTTATTTGGTATCTCATGAATGGTTATATCTGGATGAAAATTAGCCTCAATGATCAACCATTTTTTATGTTCAAAAGACTGACTAATGTCCTCGCAAAGCACATCAAACCCGACAACATTTAATCCGGTAACTTGGGCTGCCTTAACTAATTGCCAAGCATTATAAGGATTTATTTTTTTTCCAAGCGAGTTTATATCACCCCCGCGACCGGTATTTGCGGTATAACAAAGCCTGACATTTTGCCCTTCATCGGGAATACTGTGAATTGATAAACCTTGTTCTTCAAGACAATTTTCATATTCATCATCAAAAACAAGCGGTGAAATACTGAGACTATCGCTTAATATCAGGCGCTTATCATTGCTAAGCTCAACCAGCTCCTTAATGGTGTGTTTACCATCGCCTATTACATGAGCACCAAATCGCTCGACAACACCGAGCACTTTATTTTTACAAATTAAAACTCGATACTCTTTTAGACCCTGGTGAAATTCTTCTATTTGCAGCGAGCTATATGTCGTAAAGCGTTGTTGTAAATAATTATTCAAACGCTGACTATTTTTAATATTACACAACACATCTTTGCCACGGGATGTATTGATTGCGGGCTTGATAACCACGGGAAAATCAAGCGTCACTATCAAATCTGCCAGGGGGAATTTTTCAAAATTTTCTTTATTGATAACAATAGCTTTGGGTACAGGAAAACCTGACTGTTCAAGGAGCTTGTTTAACAAGTGTTTATTTTTTGATAAATAGATGCTTGCGCCGCAATTAAAGGGGGTGACTGTACGGTTGAAATAATAATTTTTTCCACCGAGATGTATTTTCAAACTATCTACATCTGATAAATAAGTTACAGGGAAACCTAATGCTTTAGCGCTTTGGTAATATATTTTTATGTTTCTATCCATGTAATAAACACTCCGTAGCTCAGTATTCCGTGCTTTTTTTAAGCCGCGAGGTTCAGGGCCTGTAAATCAACAAGCCCGCATAAAACTCCGTGAACGCTCCCTAATGGTCGCGGCTCGGTTAGTCTACAAGAGATTATTGCCCCATACCATCTTCGACAAATTCGGCGTAACCGCCTTTATAGTCTCGAACGCCATCAATGCGGTCAAAATATAAAATACGTGTTGCAATTGTCTCAATGAAATAGCGATTATGGCTAACGAAAATCAAGGTTCCGGTATAGGCGGCCAAGGCATTTGCTAATGCTTCGATAGTTTCCAAATCCATGTGGTTGGTAGGCTCATCCAAAATAAGCACATTGGGTAATTCCAGCATCACTTTCGCTAAGAGCAAACGGGCAGCCTCCCCGCCACTTAATGATAAAATATCCTTATTCACATCATCCTTTGTGAATAACATTTGCCCTAACATCTTGCGTGCCTGTTGTTCAGTCGCATCACCTACCGCGTCACTTAGCCAATTTAAAACACTGCCCGGTTTATTAAGTAATTCGTGGTGATCTTGAGAAAAATAACTGAGGCGCACCTCACTACCCCACTCAACAGCGCCTTCATCATGCTCTATCACGCCCATAATAGTTTTAACAAGGGTTGATTTACCTATCCCGTTAACCCCCATAATGGCAATTCTGTCACCGCGCAATACCTCAAAATCAAGCCCCTTGAATAATTGCCGGTTGCGAAAGCTTTTACTTAATCCTTTAACCTTGCACACTTGCTTTCCAGAGGGGCGTTTCGGCATGAAATTAAAATGAGGCGCTATTCTTGAAGAATTTTTTACATCCGGAATTTCAATTTTTTCGATCATCTTCATTCGCGATTTTGCTTGCCCGGCCTTAGACGCTTTGGCACCAAATCGGTCAACAAATTTTTGCATGTCAGCAATTTTGGATTCAGCGCTTTTTTTCTCGACTAATCGTTGTTCCGCGATTAATTGTTTCTCTGCTAAAAACCGCTGATAATTTCCCCTATATTGCTTGATGTCACCATAATCCAGATCCAAAATATAATCGGCAAGGTTATCAATGAATTCCAGGTCATGCGAAATAAAAATAACCAAGCCTTTGAAGGTGGTTTTCAAGAAATTTTCCAACCATTGGATGGATAAAATGTCCAAATGGTTTGTCGGTTCATCGAGTAATAAAATAGAGGGTTGTTGAAAGAGCGTTTGTGCCAGTAGTACGCGCAGCTTATAACCGCCAGAAAGCGACTTTAACGGCTTTTCAAAATATGGCGCTTCAATACCAAGACCTGAAAGGATACTTTCCGCTTGAGAGACCGCATTATAACCATCATAATGAAAAATAGTTTCTTCCAATTCACCAAAACGAAATCCTTTACTGTCATCCCAGTCATCTGTAGAAAGTAACGCCTCTTTCTCCTGAAGGGCTTCCCATAACTTGAGCTTTCCTTGCAAAACAATGTCACGAATCGGGGTATCTTCGTAACGAAACTGATCTTGCTTTAACCAGCCAATGGTTGCATCTTTGGGGAATATTATTTCACCAGCGGTCAGCTCCTCTTCACCGGTAATAAGCCTGAAAAAAGTTGATTTTCCGCAGCCATTAGCACCAATAAGAGCATAAAAATTATTTGAATTGAGATTCATACTCACATCGCAGAAAAGTAATCTCTGACCAAACGTCATTCCAAGCTGATTTAAAGCAATCATGCAAACCTCGTAAAGGATATCACTATCCTGTGGTTTTAAATTTAATGGCGTATTTTATCATATTTTGGCAGCTGGTTGTATAAAAATATTACACTATTTTTGCGCGGATATTGGACTGAATTAATTCTTGCAAAAGACACCTCAATAACGAGGACACATGACCCAAGACAGACTATACTATTTTTTTAAAGGAGAGATTTGATGGATCAACAACCCCCGGAAGATAAAAAGCCTGACTATCAAGATATTAGCGTGACCGATTATGCACTCCTCCTAAACCCAATTCTTAACAAAGGTACGGCATTTAGTAATCAGGAGCGTGAAGAGTTTAAGTTATTTGGTCTTTTACCCCCCGAGGAAAGCACCATCGCCCAACAAAGAGCACGCTCTTACGAAGCCTTTACAAGCAAAAAAACCAGTCTGGAAAAATACCTCTATTTGCGTGATCTGCAAGACTCCAATGAAACACTGTATTACAGTCTCCTTTGTGAATACATTACCGAAATTATGCCCATCGTTTACACACCAGTAGTCGGGGAGGCCTGTCAGCTATTTAGTCATATCTATAGACGCCCGCGTGGGGTTTTCATTGCTTATCCCTATAAAGACTATATTGATGAAATACTGGCAAATCCTCGCTTTGATAAAGTAAAAGTCGTCGTCGTTTCCGATGGAGAGCGTATTCTTGGCTTAGGTGATCAAGGTGCGGGCGGGATGGGTATTCCTATTGGGAAACTTGCTTTGTATTGCGCCTGCTCAGGAATTCATCCATCAGAAACCTTACCAATTTTATTGGATACAGGGACTAATAATGCTGATCTGATTAATGACCCTCTTTATATGGGTTGGCGGCATGAACGAGTGCGCGGAAAAGACTACGATGATTTTATCGACGCCTTCATTTGCGCTTTAAAAAAACGATTTCCACACATCCTTCTTCAATGGGAAGACTTCGCCTTGCAAAACGCGACACGATTGCTGGACAAATATCGCAATGACCTGTGTACATTTAATGATGATGTGCAAGGCACTGCCGCTATTGCTACGGGAACCCTGTTATCGGCTGTGCAAGTAACTCGAATACCGCTTCGCAAACAAACTATTGTAATCCTTGGAGCGGGATCAGCCGGTTGTGGTATTGCCGAGTTAATCGTGCATGCCATGATTGATGATGGACTTTCAGAAGAGCAGGCACGAGCGCAAATTTTTATGGTTGATCGCCGCGGCTTATTGCTCGAAGGCATGCAAGATTTATTGCCTTTTCAACAAAAATTATTAAAACCAAAATCTACTATTAGCAAATGGTCATGTGTGGATAAATCCATGGTGAGCCTCATGGATGTGGTGAAAAATTTGCATCCCAATGCTTTAGTAGGAGTTTCGGGTCAAGCAGGGTTATTTACCGAAGAGTTAATTCGTGAAATGGCAGCACACGTCGCCCACCCGATAATTCTTCCCCTATCAAATCCTGTTTCTCACAGCGAAGCAATCCCCGCTGATTTAATGAGTTGGACTGAGAACAGAGCCGTAATTGGTACGGGAAGTCCTTTTGGCAATATTGTCAAAAACGGGCAACTTTTTCGCGTTGATCAGACGAATAATGTCTACATTTTCCCAGGAATGGGTCTCGGTCTTATTGCGGTCAGAGCCAAAAAGGTCACGGATATAATGTTTATGGTTGCGGCTAAAGCGCTAGCAAGCTGCTCCCCCGCTCAACATGACGTAAATGCTAATTTGTTGCCGCCGTTAACCCAGGTTCGGGATGTATCTTATAAGGTAGCGTTTGCGGTGGCCAAGGAAGCGGTAAGCGCTAAACTTGCTGACTATCAAAGTGATGCGGATATTGAAAAAAGCCTTAAAGCTCATATTTGGACACCGGAATACAGGCCTTATCGCCGCAAGAAATAATTAATTTCTCCCTTTATATAAGGGGTGTTAGTTCGTATGAGCTATTGACAATACCCGGTTGCATAGCTACTATTTAATCATGAAGATCAAATATTAAGCATTTGATAACTATGATTAATTTTGAAATGACAGCTCAGCCGGATGATGAATCCTGCGGACCCTCCAGCCTGCATGCCATCTATAAATATTATAATTTTAATATTACCTACGATGAAATCACTCAGAATATAGAGCGCTCCTTATCGGGTGGCACCCTTGCCCCCCTGTTAGGAAAACATGCGCTGCAAATGGGATTTAAAGTTACCCTTTACACCAATAATTTAAATATATTTGACCCCAGCTGGTTTAATCATGATGAAGCCTCGCCAAGACTTCTTCGCGAAAAACTGATGGAGCAATTAAGGTATAAAAAAAATCGCTTTCTGGCTCGTGCAACCCATGCTTTTTTGGACTTTCTAACGCTCGGCGGTGAAGTAAACCTTCATATTATTAACATCGAATTAATTGAACATTATTTTGCCCGCAAGATTCCGATTTTAACCGGACTTAGTTCTACTTATTTGTATGGCGCGAAACGCGAAAGATTTGATAAGGGCGGAAATGCAATTTCAGATGATATTCGCGGCGCTCCTTGTGGGCATTTCGTGGTTCTCTATGGCCATGAAAAAAATGAAAAATTAATTACCGTTGCAGATCCATATGCAAAAAATCCATTATCAAAAGATCATTATTATAAAGTTTCTTCTGACCGGCTAATCAATGCAATTATGCTGGGCGTGTCTACTTACGATGGAAATTTATTAATTATTGAGCCTAAATAGTTGGGTTTACCCAGATCTTGTTGAGTGTAATTCAAATTCCGTGGCGCTCCCTAATGGTCGCGGCTCGGAGACTGGCGTTTTACTTTACCATGTAAAAATACTAACAAAGGCGGGAGCAAGGAAATCGCAATAATCCCATAAATTACAATAGAAAAGTTATTTTTAATAATAGGAAGACTGCCAAAAAAATAACCCAAGCCCAATAAACTACCAATCCAGATAAAAGCGCTCAGGATGTTGTAAAACGAAAAATGAGGCAAACTCATGTAACTAACACCCGCAACAAACGGTACAAATGTGCGAATGATAGGCATGAAACGCGCTATAATAATGGTTTTTCCTCCATTTTTTTCATAAAATAGATGAGCCCGCTCCAGATATTTTTTATTCAGAAACCAGGATTGTTTTGCATTGAATACTTTAGGCCCAACGAATCGCCCAATCAGGTAATTGATTTGGTTACCGAGAATAGATGCAAAAACCAGCAAAAGAAATAACACTAAACTATTAAGAGGGCTATCGGGATGGGCTAGAAGACCTCCCGCTGCAAATAAAAGCGAATCCCCTGGAAGAAAGGGCATCACAATTAAACCTGTTTCACAAAAAATAACTAAAAATAATGCTAAATAGGTCCATGCCCCGTAGGACGCAACAAACCCAATGAGACTCGTGTCGATATGTAAAAGATAATCTAATAAATGCGGCATAGTTTGCATTATAACCTGATTGTATTGCCTATAATGACAGAAAGGACGCGTTTTTCAACATTAGAGTCAGATGTGTTATTCTAATTTAAAACTATCCTGACATTAACCAACCAATAGAATTTAACTATGACGACCTCTGCCGCTTCATTAATTTATCGACTGGATAATTCATTCTGGCGATTTTCCATAGCGATTTATCAAAATGAATGCGTCAAAAAATCATGTTTAGCCTTCCAGGAAAATCATCAGATCAACGTTAATTTACTACTATTATGCTGCTGGCTTGCTTATAGTGTCGAAGAGATTTCGAAATCCGATTTACTAAACGCTTGCCGCTCTGTTGAAAATTGGCATACAAATGTAACGCAACCGCTGCGCGCGACCCGTAAATGGTTAAAATCGCTTAACGCAGTTGATCCATGGACGGATGATTTTTATCAACTCACTCTCATGGATGAAATAGCCTCTGAAACCTATCAACAACACTGCCTCTTTTCATATTTCGAAAATAGACAAAAAACCCCTGATTTAAATAATGAAGCCTTGGCAATTACCTATTTACATTGGCTTTTTAATGATTTTGGTGACCAGACTGATATTGATTCAGCGCTTAAAACTGACATTGGTCATTTTGTTCGACTTGTTTTTTCAATGGTGGCTACTCATGAAAAAATCACGCCTAATCATCGGGATTAGTGGTGCATCGGGAATAATATACGGTATCCGTCTACTGCAATGTTTGCAAAAAACCGATATCGAAACGCATTTGATACTGTCTAAAGCCGCTCATCAGACCTGCGCTGTCGAAACCGATTTGTCGGTGAGCGATGTGCAAAAACTGGCGAATACGTACTATAAAGTTAACGACATAGCTGCGAATATTTCTAGCGGTTCTTTTAAAACCGCCGGCATGATAATAGCCCCTTGCTCCATGCGTACCCTGGCCGACATCGCGACAGGAAGTACCAGTAACCTTCTGACTCGCGCAGCCGACGTTATTTTAAAAGAGCGACGAAAACTCGTTTTAATGATTAGAGAAACGCCTCTTCATTTAGGCCACATTCGTAATATGGCACAAGCCACTGAGATGGGCGCAATTATCGCGCCAGCCGTACCTGCTTTTTATAATAATCCCGTCACCATAGACGATATTGTTAATCACAGTGTAGGTCGGGTATTGGATTTATTTGATATTGATGTGGGTCTTGTACAACGATGGGGGGAGTAAATTTCCCTAAAAAAGATTCATCTGGCAGGCTTTGTAATGCTATGATTTGATATCTTACCGCTTCATGGAATCCCTCAATTGAACGTTATCATTTTTTTATTTTTTATGCTTTTTTCGGTTGTTATTCAGGCCGATCCCGCCCCTTTCGGTCTTGTAATAAATAAAACAACAACAGAAGAGCTCAAAGGGAAATACCCGGTTACCCCGCTTGGCATCAATAAAAATAATGGCATGCAAGCCTTTGATATTGAGCCTCAAAATATTGATTTTGAAGGGTTGATATCCGCGAAAGCCGCTTTCGGTGACGATGGTGTTTTAAAAATTGTTCAAATGTCGCTACCAAAAACGAAATTTGAAGATATTTTTACGAGCTTAAGCAAAAAATACACCCTGGTGTACAAAAATATCCCCGTTGATGGCAATAAAGAAGCAAAATTTATAGAGGGCAATACCTATATTCTTTTATACGCGCCACAAGCCAGCACTGAAATGGATTTTCTCTATATCAATAAAAAGCTGCTGGAAGACGCCTTACAGTTAAAACCTGAGGCTCAGGCTAAAAAAAATAAAGAGATAAGTCAGTTGTAACAAGTTACAAAACTAACTTGTGATACTTTCTGTGGTTATCAGTAGCTATATACTCAAACTTTTTTCTTCGGATAATATATCCTCATTTTCCTCTTTATCAGGGAAAAAATTCAAAGAACTACCTTGAACGTATTGAGACTCTTCTTCGATACGTTCATTTTCGAGGGAAATCCCCGAGGCCGGTGTTTCTCCCATTTCCGCACTTTGAGACACTTGGTATACCCTGTCGATTCTTCTTAACTCAGTTTGCAAACGCTCTCTTATTATTTCATCATTCTTTTTAAGTAAAAGAATTTTTACAGCGTAAACTCCAACAATAGCGACCGTTGCGGCAATTGCGACGAAAATACCGCCTGGCATAAAGCACCAGGCAGCCATAATTCCCACTAAGGCAACCGCGGCGACAAGGTTAATGATGATGGCATTTCTGTATTTTTTAAAACTATAATCATAACGGGCATAGGTTCTATTTATATTCAATGGCTCTTCATCAAATAACAGGTTCTTCCTTTTATGCTGTATAAATTCCTGTACTAAACCAAATACCTCTTTGATGACGTCAAGGCCTGACACTGCCACAAACAACCCGGCAATCAGAGGCGTCATTGCTGAGCCCGTTATTATCCAGATACCATAACCCACACAGTTGAGAACCTGGCCCGCCACCACAAAAAAATTGTCACGAATACGATTGAATAATGGGCGCTTTTTATCAAGCTGATTTTTATAAAGATTATAAATCGCCACACCCGTATTAAAAAATAGCCCGACAATGGGTAAAGTACGAGCCGAAGCGAGAAACCCTTCGATGAGGGCTACAACACCTGAAAAAATAGGCGTGGATAGCAAGCCTGCCAGCATGGTCGCGGATAATAAACCGCCTAATATCAGATCCCATGTTCTTAGTTGGGTTTTCTTATCAATCAGCTGAAGCATGTAATGAGCCTGGATATATTTCTCTTTGGTTAGCTCTTGAAGTAACTGATAAACCGTAAAACCTGATTCAAAATAACGACCTAACTCTCCCTCTGGAATCATCAGATTCCTCAACAGGCATTCAATCTCCAATTTAATTTCATCATCATCGATAGTTATTAAATGAAAATCCCTGTTTAACGCAAAAAGACGGTTATCATAATATTTCATATATAGGGCTAACGCTCTACTACTACCCCCAACAAGGTAGGCATTAAAATGGTCTAGTGTAGATTTTAATGAAGTCAATTTAATTACTTTCGATATTTGATTAAGGGAGCAGTATAAAGCAACTTTCTTAAATTATTATTAAGGGAAACTATTCTGAATAGGCGCTCTTTGTACCGATGATCAAATTTGTTTCTTGGTTTAGAAAAGCACTGTGCTAAAAATGGATCCCGGACATTAACTGGCGCTAAGCTCGCATGCTCGCCAAGCCCCACTAAATTCCGGGACGACAACTATTAACATCAGTTTATAACTCGCTGACATCACAAATCATGAATGTACTTTAATCCGGGACGACAATCGTTAACTTTAATGTCTTACGTGTCGTCCCGAAATTTAATGAGGCTTAGCGAGTGCGCGAGCTTAGCTCCCCTTAATGTCCGGGATCCATTTCACAGCCCATATAGTGGAGAAAAATCAAACTATAAACACTGCTTTTTTTTATTATTATTTTTCCACTCAGTATCAATAGACCCTTTTGGAAGGCTGTTTAAATTACTATCCAATGCCACTCGTTCATCGAAAACAAAGCAACTTCCTTCCCATTTAGAGCGCTCATCAGGAATCGTTTCCAAATAGTTTAATATGCCCCCATTTAATTGGTAGACATTATTGAATCCTAATTTTTTAAGGTAAGCTGTCGATTTTTCACAGCGGATCCCGCCTGTACAGAACATAGCGATTTTTTTATCTTTTTTATCCATTAGCTCCGCCTGTACATAGGCGGGAAAGTCTCTGAAATTATCTGTTGAAGGATTTATTGCCCCTTTAAAGGTGCCTAGTTTTACTTCATATTCATTACGCGTATCTACAATGACTACCTCAGGTTCAGCAATTAAATTATTCCAGTCTTCAGGACTAACATGCTCACCTGTTTCTTCTTCTGGTGAAATATCTTCACAACCAATAGTTACTATTTCGCGGCGTAATTTAACCTTTGCTTTATCAAAAGGATTGCAGTCATCATACGTTTCGCGGAAAACCAAATCTTCAAGACCTGGGTACGTTCTTATGTAATTAACCATTGCCTCGATTGATTCGCGGCTGCCGCAAAAACTGCCATTAATTCCTTCACTTGCTAAAATTATAGTTCCCTTTATTGCGTACTCTTTAAGCTTGATTAGCAAAGGCTCTTTCATTGCCTCATAATCAGCAATAGAAATAAATTTATAAAAAGCAACAATTACAAATGAGTTCATTTTCTACCCGGTTTTCAATGATGTTCAATTAAGCGCATAATTTTACCACATCTTGTTTCATTTCATAATATGCGATATTCAAACCTTACCAGATAGCACATTGCTTAACGTTGCTCATAGGACAAACGCCCTTGACAGCAAAAGCCTCTTGAAATGCCGGCATATTCGCAAGTGTTCCATTTACCCGATATATCATGGGTGGATGAGGATCAGTCATTATCAGATTGCGTGCCTGCTCAGGGCGGATATTACCGGCCCAGACATGAGCGGTGCCTAAAAAGAATTGTTGTAAGGGTGTGAATCCGTCAATAGTTTTTGCCTCTTTATAATCTTTTGAGGCCAAAAAAGCACGATAGGCTAATGTTAAGCCGCCCAAATCAGCTGCGGCCTCTCCTACTACCAACTTACCCTGCACAGGTAGTGTTCCTATCTTATATTGGGAAAATTGAGTAACGATACAATCCGTAGCACGTTTAAATTTTTCCAAATCAAGAGGCTTCCACCAGTTTTTTAAATTACCATAGCCATCAAATTGCGCGCCTTGATCATCAAATCCATGCGTTAATTCATGGCCGATTACAAAACCAATAGCGCCATAATTAATCGCTGCAGGAGCCGACGGGTCAAAAAATGGTGGTTGCAAAATAGCCGCTGGAAGATTGATGTTGTTCATTGACGGATCATAATAGGCATTTATCGTTTGCGGTGTCATCCCCCATTCGCTTCTATCAACGGGTTTGCCAATTTTGTTAAGCGCGCGCTTTATTAAAAAGGTATTAGCACGACTTACATTTAATACATAAGGGCCTCGGTCAATTAGTAAAGCGGAATAATCCCACCATTTTTCAGGATAA
This sequence comes from Legionella sp., assembly GCA_030680075.1. Classification (GTDB taxonomy): domain Bacteria; phylum Pseudomonadota; class Gammaproteobacteria; order Legionellales; family Legionellaceae; genus Legionella_C. Next base: position 203,935 of record JAUXWR010000131.1, on the reverse strand, counting down.
CCCACTCGCTCTTCAATGAGTGCCAGTTTTTTCAAAGCCGCCTCCCGTGTTGCAGGCGTCATCCAGCTTAGTGTTTGTAAATCTTCACGCAAAGCCTTCCTTATATTTTGTAAAATATCCAAAACTTCTTTTTTCGCCTCGGGCGGGAAATATTTTTTGACATATAACTTCCCAATCGCAAATCCTAATGCCCTGTTTTCAGTTTGTACAACCCGTAACCAGCGCGGCAGTAATTTTTTTGCACCCGATAAAACGGAATTCATGCGAAAATCCTGTTCTACAAAGGAGGTCGACAAATAAGGCGCAAAAGCATCGATTAAATGCCAACGCAAATAAATTTTCCACTCATCAAGTGGACGGCTTTGCAATTGCTCATTCATCATTTTAAAAAACTCGGGCATTGCAACATTGATATAGTTGATTTTTGGCAACCCAATCGCTGTAAAATATTGCGACCAGGAAAAATTGGGGGTTAATTGCTTTAACTGACTAAGTCCCCGCATGTTATAAATAGCTTTCAAGTCACGCTGTTCTGTTTGCGTCATCGAGGCTTTGGCAAATGTTGTTTCAATGGCCATAACAATAGCCGCCCCTTTAGCAGCATCAGCCGGTTTATCACCCATTAATTCAAACATCTTGGTGACATGGCGCACATAGGCCTCCCGGATTTGCCGGAATTTTTCATCATCCTTCAGGTAATAATCCCTATCAGGCAAACTTAATCCCCCTTGCGAGGCGACACCTATCATTTCCTTGCTATTTTTAAAATCCTGCATGCTCGAAAAATCAAAAAAAACATCCACCCCCATCATGTGCAAATCAGTAATGACTGACTGAAGATCATAGATGTTTTTAATAGACTCAATTCGTTCAAATTGAGGCAATAGCGGCGCCGCTCCCAATTTATTTATTGATGCCTCATCCATGCCACTAAAATAAAAATCACCTACTTTTTGTTCAATACTGCCAACCCTGGCAGACTTGTTTGCCGCCGCTTGAATCAGCAAGTCATGAATGGCCTTATGCGTTTTTTCTTCTAAAATTGAAAAGGTGCCCCATCTTGAATATTGAGCCGGTATTGGATTATGTTTTTGCCAGGTGCCATTTGCATAGGTGTAAAAATCAACGCAAGGAGAAACGGTTTTATCTAACCAGTTTAATTGAAGAGCGGCCGCAGGGCTTAAATTGTGGGTGTTTGTTTGTGCCAATAATGGCTCCCAAAAAAACGCCCCTGTAATTACCATAAACGAAATAATTAAACGCATCCAAGTCACTCCCTGAGGCATCTGCATCAAAACTTTAATTGCCGAGGATATTGGCATTGGTTCTTGCAATTATCAACAAATTGATCGAGTGTTTTCGCAATTCTATTTCCACCTGGACTGCGGGTTGGCTATAATTTATTCACGACACCCATTTTTTGTTAAGGCGCATCATAACCCACTATTATTTAACCCGTCTTTAATGAAATAATAAAAAAAGTGTGACTGTTTTTTTTGGGAGAAACATATGCTTAATGGCTTACTGAACTTATCAGTTACGGGTCTCGTAATCGCTACACTTATACTGACCCATATCACCATTATTTCCGTCACCATTTATCTACACCGCCACCAGTCACATCGCGCGCTCGATTTACATCCCGCCGTAAGTCATTTTTTCAGGTTTTGGTTATGGCTCACCACTGCTCAACGCACGAAAGAATGGGTAGCTATCCACCGCAAGCATCATGCATTTGTTGATAAAAAAGGAGACCCTCACAGCCCTGTGGTTTATGGTTTGAGGAAAATAGTATTAGAAGGTGTTGAACTCTATCAAAAAGAAGCAAAAAACGAGGAAACACTTAACAAGTACTCCCATGGAACACCCGATGACTGGATAGAAAGACATCTTTATAGCCGCTTTAAACCACTTGGTATTGGGCTAATGCTTATTCTTGATCTGATATTTTTTGGGGTTATCGGTATAACTGTATGGGCTATTCAAATGTTGTGGATGCCTGTTCTGGGAGCGGGTTTTATCAACGGCGTGGGCCATTATTGGGGTTATCGTAATTTTGAAATCAAAGATGCTTCCACGAATATAATGCCCTGGGGAATATTAATTGGTGGCGAAGAGTTACACAATAATCATCACACCTATGCGTCTTCAGCAAAACTTTCTGTGAAATGGTGGGAGTTCGACATTGGCTGGTTCTACATCAAACTATTGAGCCTGTTAAAACTCGCCAAAGTAAAGAAGATATCGCCAAAGCTTACCTTGTCAAAAGATAAGTTATCCGTTGATTTGGACTCCGTTTCAGCGGTAATAAGAAATCGCTTTCAAGTAATGGCTTGTTATTATAAAGATGTCATTCTGCCTGTGTTAAAATATGAAAAAAATCATCATCACGATAAAGCCACCTATGGTCATGCAAAACGGCTTTTAAAGCATGAAGATACGCGCCTTGACCTTAAGTCTAAAACACGATTAAGTAATTTATTGAACGTAAATTGCAATTTACGCACCGTATATGAGTATCGCATTGAATTGCAAAAGGTATGGCTTCTTAAAAGAAGCTCTCAAGCAGAGTTGCTCACCTCACTGCAACAGTGGTGTGAAAAAGCCGAACAATCTGGCATTGAAACCCTGCAAAAATTTTCTGCGAAAATAAAAAGCTTCACTTGGAAAAGTAACGAATGCTAAATTTAACAGCGTTGGCCACAGATCTGTCCTGTGGCCGTTGAGTCTTATTCCCAGTAATTAAATTGGCACTTGAAAACAATAAAGGCGTGCAGGAAAATCACAGGCGCTTAAACCGGTATTAGTCCAGCCGGCATTTGTCTCCGTAGTTTTACCAACCAGCCCCGCATTTGCTGCAACGCCAGATGTCCAGTTAATACAATTATTACCGGCGTTCGTACCATTTTGCAGTGTACCAGTATGAACTTCGACACCCCCGGGAGGAGCAACACCCGTTTCAGTGAAAAATGTTGTCGCAAGTGTCCCTGAAAGTAATGTCCCGGGAGGGGCTATAACGGTACTAGTTTGGCTAGACCGAACGTACGTTATAGAACTATCGTATAGGATATTGGTGCTGGCATTGACGACAGCCGTACTTAGCCAAGCTCTCCAAACGCCCGTCAAACCAACTGAGTCGGCTCTTGTCTGACAAATAGCATTTCCACCGGTTAGACCGCCCAAATTACCATCTGAAGAGGTTGAGGTCACAAATGCCCCGCAAACACCTCCTACCTGGCAGGTAGCAATAGTCTCTCGACTAAAACGCTGACATGAAAGTTCAGCTTGCCCATTCAGGCATATAATGCCCTGCAAAGGACCTACCGAGCCTGTCAGAGTCAACGTTCTTGGCGCCGTATTGCTGGCATCAAAAAGACAATAACCATTACTATACGGGACACAACCCCCGACAGTGACACCGGGCGTTGTTATTTTAATTCCCATGCTCGGATAATAATGTCGCGCTGTTGGGGTAATAGTTATACTGCTCGCCGTTATAGCCGTGGTGAACAAAGGGCCGGGGCCAGCATACGTCAGCCCTCCCAGTAATACCATGGTTAGTATCGCTAATCCTTTTTTCATTGTTTTCCTTAATTTTTAGTACTGTGTACTATATATATACTTTGCCCGTCTTTGCTAGCCCTTAAATGAAATCCTGAAAACGTACCTAACTAACTTTTTACGTAGAATGTAGCCCGTATTAGCGCAGCGTAATACGGGACATCCGAACCCCGTATTACGCTGCACTAATACGGGACATCCGAACCCCGTATTACGCTGCGCTAATACGGGCTACAACCCATGCCAGGATTGAAGTTACAGAAGCCAAGACGACAATTTATACTGGCGCTTGAAAACAATAAATGCGTCGCAGAAAATTACAACCACTTATACTCCTCTCAGTCCAGGTGGCATTTGTATTCGCAGTGGTACCAATCTGAGCAGCTATAGCCCCACCGGCAGATGTCCAGTTACTACAATTATTACCGGCGCTGTTTGTGCCATTTTGCAGAGTGCCGGTATAAACTTCTTCGTTAGGTGCCGCAGGAACACTACCCGTTTCAGTTAAAAAAGTTGTCGCAATCGACCCTGAGAGTAGTGTCCCTGCAGGGGCTATAATCATACTGGTTTGACTGGACCGAACGTAGGTTACAGAACTACTGTAAAGGATATTAGTGCTGGCATTGACGGTGGCCGTACTTAGCCACGCATTCCAAACTCCCGTCAAGCCAACGGAGTCAGCTCTTGTTTGACAAATAGCGTTTGCACCTGCAAGGCCACCCATTAAACCCGTGGAAAACGTCGACGTAACAAACGCTCCGCAACTCCCTCCTGCCTGGCAGGAAGCAATACTATCCTGACCAAAACGCTGACAAGAAAGTATCGCCTGCCCTTCTAAACATATAATGCCCTGTAAAGAAGTTGGCGCCCCTGTCAGCGTTAGCGTTCTCGGCGCTGTATTGCTGGCATCAAAAAGGCAATAGCCATTGCTATGAGGAACACAACCCCCGACAGTGACACCGGGGGTTGTTATTTTAATTCCCATGCTCGGATAATAATGTCGCGCGGTGGGCGTGATGGTAATACTGCTCGGCGTAATTGCCGTGGTGAATAAGGGGCCTGGGCCGGCATATGTAAGCCCTCCCAGTAATACCATGGTTAGTATCGCTAAGCCTTTTTTCATTGTTTTCCTTGATTTTTAGTACTGTGTACTAGATATATACTTTGCCCGTCTTTGCTAGCCCTTAAATGAAATCCTGAAAACGTACCTAACTAACTTTTTACGTAGAATGTAGCCCGTATTAGCGCAGCGTAATACGGGGTTCGGATGTCCCGTATTACGCTGCGCTAATACGGGCTACAACCCATGCCAGGATTGAAGTTACAGAAGCCAAGACGACAATTTATACTGGCGCTTGAAAACAATAAAGACGCCGCAAGACATTACAACCGCCTATGTTACTTGCAGTCCAGGAAGCATTTGTGCTGGTAGTGACGCCAAACTGCCCACCAATCACTCCACCATTTGATGTCCAATCAGCACAAGTATTAACGGCAGGCGTGCCATTTTGCTGGGTACCTGTGTAAACTTCGCCAACTCCGGCAGGAGTAAAACCATCCTCCGTTAAAAAAGTTGTCGCAATTGAACCTGAGAGTAATGTTCCGGGAGGAGCTATAACAGTTCCAGTTTGACTGGATCGAACGTAAGTTACCGTACTATTGTAAAGGATATTGGTTACGGCAGTGACGGTAGTAGTACTTAACCATGCTCTCCATACTCCCGTTAAACCAACAGCGGTGGCTCTTGTTTGGCAAATAGTATTTCCACCTGAGAGTCCTCCTAAATTACCGTTAGAAGTGGTTGACGTAACAAACGCCCCACAAAATCCCCCTGCCTGGCAGGCAGCAATACTACTTTGACCAAAACGCTGGCAAGAAAGTATCGCCTGCCCTTCTAAACATATAATACCCTGTAAAGAAGTTGGCGCCCCTGTCAGGGTTAGCGTTCTCGGCGCCGTATTGCTGGCATCAAAAAGACAATAACCATTACTATGTGGAATACAGCCCCCGACGCTGACACCGGGCGTTGTTATTTTAATTCCCATGCTAGGATAATAATGTCGGGCTGTTGGAGTAATCGTTATACTGCTCGGCGTTATAGCGGTCGTAAATAAAGGACCTGGACCTGGATCTGCGTACGTAAATCCTCCCAGCAACACACTTATTAAGATAGCTAATCCTTTTTTCATTGTTCATCCTTGGTTTTTAATACAATAAAAGTAAACTCGTAACGGCTACAACTTACCTCTTGGTAGACAGTTGTATTAGGAGGGTGCTTCAAAGCAATAAAGGTGCAGCATATTACTGCAACTAATTGAACCACTGTTCGTCCAGTTCTGATCCAAAGCATTATAGAGACCGAATGTCGCCGTAATAGCTGGAGCGGCGGTTGTCCATGAATTACAATTTAATCCACTGTTCGTGCCGGTTGATAGCGTACCCGTATAAATTTGACTGGGAACAGGGGGGCCTCCCGTTTCGGTTAAAGGAAATGAGGAATGGGTACCCAGTAACTCCCCGGGAAGAGCAATAATTGTAGCAGGGCTTGTAGCACGTACGTAGGTAAGTGAATCATTATAGAGAATATTCGTAATAGCATTCACTGTGGTAGTACTTATCCACGCTTTCCAAACACCGGGGAAACCATTTACTGTAGCAGTTGCCTGACAACGACCATTTCCGGCTGTAATCCCCGCGAAAGCGCCGCTTACAGCCGTCGATCTGATAAACACACCACATTCACCATTGACGCCTGTTCGACAAGCCGCGATATAATCCTGGCCAAAACGTTGGCAAGAAAGCACCCCTTGCCCATTTAAACAGATAATGCCCTTTAAAGAACGTGGCAAACCTGAGAGGGTTAACGTTTTGGGGGTCGTGTTGCTCGCACTAAAAAGACAATAGCCATTGCTATGAGGAGTACATCCCCCAACCGTCACGCCAGGGGTGGTAATTTTAATACCCATGGCAGGGTAATAATGCCGAGCTGTAGGGGTGATAGTAATAGTGCTCTGAGTGATAACCGTACCGAATAAAGGCCCAGGACCCGGAGTTGCAAACACCAACCCACCCAGTAACATCATTATAACGATAGCTAATCTTTTCATTAATTTTCCTTGATTCTCAGTGGGAAGGTTTGCCGACGTCCGCAATTTAGGGAGACGTCGGCAACGCGTCCAAAGAAGCAACGCTTTAAGAGGGGGAGCTTTTTAAGTTGGCACCTCAAAACAATAAAGATGAATCAAGCTACCACAACCAATCGTAAAATTTTGAGTCCAATCTATAGATCCACTTACTGAAACCCCATACGTTCCAGTAACACCACCAGCAGAGGACGTCCATGATATACAATTAATACCGCTATTCGTGCCATTGAATAACGTACCGGTAAACATCTGATTCGGAACAGGAACCCCTGCAGTTTCCGTTAAAGGTGCGGCCGTAAGTGAACCCGATAATAATGTACCCGGAGGTGCTACGACCGTGGAAATGTCCGTGGCGCGAACATAGCTAACGGAACTATTGTAAAGAATATTAGTACTCGCATTCACCGTGTTAGTACTGAGCCAAGCTCTCCAAACCCCGGGGAAAGTATTTGCAGTTGCCGTTGCCTGACAAAGAGCATTAGCACCTGTAAGCCCCCCCATCGCACCGTTTTGAACAGCCGATCTGACAAACACCCCGCAGCGACTCGGAGATCCTGTTTGACAAGTACCCATACTGTTTTGACTAAAACGTTGGCAAGAAAGTTCAGCTTGCCCATTTAAACAAATAATGCCCTGTACAGAACCTGGCGAGCCTGTCAGCGTTAAGGTTCTCGGCGCGGTATTACTGGCATCAAAAAGGCAATAGCCATTGCTATGCGGAATACACCCCCCGACAGTGACGCCAGGCGTGGTTATTCTGATTCCCATGCTCGGGTAATAATGCTGGGCTGTCGGGGTGATTGTGATACTATTCGGTGTTATATCCGTTGAGAATAGAGGACCCGGGCCAGGGCCCGCATACCCTATTCCCACCATTAACATCATTGTAACTACAGCCAATATTTTTTTCATTTGATTTTCCCTGGCCATTTAGCCTGTAATAAATAAATGCCCTCTCCAGGTCTCATATTTTATCGCGAGACCTGTATAAAGGCCGTACTTCCCGGTTGTTTCAAAGCAAAACGTTAAGAAGCGAGCTTCTTAACTTGGAACCTCAAAACAATAAAGGTGAAGTAACCCTCCACAACCAACAGTACCAGCCTGAGTCCAATCTGAGCTGAAAGTAGTAGAGACCCCATATGTCGCACTAAAACCAGCAAGAGCTGTTGTCCATGAACTACAATTAGCGCTGGTATTCATGGCGCTGCTCGTGCCATCTATTAACGTGCCGGTATATATTTCATTCGGAGCAGGAACGCCCGCTGTTTCCGTTAAAGGCGCGTTGGTAAGGGAACCTGATAATAATGTCCCGGGAGGCGCCACTACCGTTCCAGCATTGGTGGCTCGAACATAATTAATGGAACTATTGTAGAGAATATTAGTCCTCGCATTTACAGTAAGGGTACTTAACCACGCTCTCCAAACACCAGGGAAACTGTTTGCAGTCGCTGTTGCTTGACAAAGAGCATTCGCACCTGCAAGCCCACCCATCGCACCGTTTTGAACAGCCGATCTGACAAACACGCCGCACGCACCAGTGGATCCCGTTTGACACGTACCCATGCTGCTTTGACCAAAACGTTGGCAAGAAAGCTCCGCTTGTCCATTTAAACAGATGATGCCCTGTAGAGCGCCGGGTGAGCCTGTCAAGGTCAATGTTCTTGGCGCTGTATTGCTCGCATCAAAAAGGCAATAGCCATTGCTATACGGCACACAACCACCGACGGTGACGCCAGGCGTGGTTATTCTGATCCCCATACTGGGATAATAGTGGCGAGCGGTGGGAGTGATTGTAATACTGGTGGGCGTTATAGCCGTTGTGAATAAGGGACCTGGGCCTGGCCCTGCGTATCCCAATCCTCCCAGCAACATCATTGTTAATATAACCAATCCCTTCATTTTTCTTCCTTGTTTATCGATTAAATAGCAATTGAACTATTGGTATAATCATCTGCTTATAAAAAATTGAAACTTATTATTATCTCTTTTTGAAAAACTTCCCAGTCATCTGGATAAAAAAAAGAAATTTATATCATCTTTAATTCATTTGACCCAAAAACTTAATTCAAATAGCATTGAATGTTTCGTATTTCATGGAGAGATATATGGCAAAAGTCCTTTGCGTTCTTTACGATGATCCGACTTCAGGCTACCCTAAAACCTATGCTCGTGACACTATTCCTCAAATAAATCACTATCCTGGTGGGAAAACATTACCCACTCCTGAGCATATTGATTTTAAGCCTGGTCAATTATTAGGAAGTGTTTCCGGGGAATTGGGCTTGCGCAAATTTCTTGAAGACGCGGGTCATACACTGATTGTAACCGCTGATAAAGAAGGGCCTCATTCAGTCTTCGACAGGGAGCTGCCCGATGCTGACATTGTTATTTCTCAGCCCTTTTGGCCCGCATACCTCAACGCTGAGCGCATGAGCCGCGCTAAGAAATTAAAATTAGCCATTACGGCCGGGATTGGCTCTGATCACGTAGATTTGCAAACGGCCATTCAGAAAGGTGTAACGGTTGCAGAGGTGACTTATTCAAACAGTATCAGTGTGGCAGAACATGTGGTTATGGTCGCCCTCACTCTTGTACGTAATTATATTCCATCTCATCAGTGGGCCGTGAACGGCGGCTGGAATATTGCAGATTGTGCCGAGCGCTCCTATGATATCGAAGGCATGGTAGTGGGCTCGCTTGGCGCAGGCCGTATTGGACTTGCAGTGATGAAACGTTTAAAAGCCTTCGATGTGAAGCTCCATTATACCGATCGCCATCGTCTGCCGGAATCTGTTGAACGGGAATTAGGCCTTGTTTATCACCCCTCGGTCGAATCCATGCTGCCCTTTTGCGATATTGTCACCATTAATGTTCCTTTACACCCTGAAACAGAGCATTTATTCAATGACAACTTAATTAGCAAGATGAAAAAAGGCGCCTACCTTATCAATACCGCTCGCGGTAAAATTTGCGACAGGGATGCGATAGCACGCGCCTGTAATAGTGGGCATATTGCAGGGTATGCAGGTGATGTATGGTTTCCGCAACCCGCCCCGGAAAATCACCCCTGGCGCACCATGCTTCACCATGGCATGACCCCTCATATCTCAGGTACATCTCTATCAGCACAGGCGCGCTACGCCGCCGGCACACGAGAAATACTGGAATGCTGGTTTGCAAATCGCCCTATTCGCGACGAATATTTAATCGTGGATCACGGGAAACTGGCAGGCGTTGGCGCTCATTCTTACAGTGCTGGCAAGGTTACGGTGGGCGTAGACTAAAATTTGAGCGCGTTAATGCGCTCATTCATCCAATCAGGCGTTTGATTACTACAAACAAACTTAAATGCGCGGGATAGTAAATCCAAAATAAAAAGCGCAAACGAGGAATTTTTAAATCAAAAGGTATTAATAAACTGATTATTGGCAAAGAGGCCAAGCCCCAATTATTCTCATTGGAGTAATAAAGAAGCGTGTAACCTGCTAATAGCATGAGCATCGCCGCGAATGTCGGTTTTTTACAATAGAGCCAAAAGCCCACACACAGAACGACTCCTGCCCAGTTAAACTCCACTAACATCCCGCCAATAAGGCCGCAAAAAACGGCCATGGGCAGATTTGGGTCTTCTTTATCATAAAAATAAATAGTAAGAGCCGCGGCTAAGAGCGTGAACATAATATTTAAAGGAAACAAGCCTTCAAATTTTCTCATGGCAATATAGCCTGGCGTGGCTAATAGACCAAAGAAAATGAACCGCTTAAAGTACTTAAAATATACTGAAGAAACGCCTTCATTTTGAGCAAGGTTATAGGCAAACACAAACGCAAATAACGGCAAGGCTAATCGCCCAATTGAATAGAGGGAATCATACGTCATGTTTAAAAAAATTCGATTAATATGATCGATAGTCATGGTTATTAACCCTAACCATTTAAGCGCTTCTATGGTTCCACTGCTTACCTTTACCGCATGAAATTTAATCATTTTTTACAACTCTAAATTAATTTGTTGCATTTAAGCCCACATTGCGATATTAATAATATAATCATTACGGATGGAGTAAAGGAATGCCAATCAGTGACGATTGCCTGGATTTGCTTAAAACTCTATGCATTGAGTATTCTCAGAATGCCCCAACGGATAGAAATTTTCAGGAGCTTTTAACCTTACTTACTAATTTATATAATAGCGCATCTACCCACCCGGAAAAGTACAAAGACGACCGAATTACAACCATATTAACGTCTTCAGCACTGATTTTAAAAGAAAATCCTTTCTTTAATACCTGTTGCAGGAAGTTTATCTGCGCTTTTCAATCTCAAACGGGCGCACTGGATTCGTTTGTCGACAGAAACTTAACGCTAAAAGACGCCTCAGCATTCTTTGAACAAGAGGAGAATACAACAGCTGTCAGCTCCGAGGCGGCGACCCCATTTTTACGGGATTTACAAACAGCACTGGCGAAACTTCACAAAGATAAAGACATCCGGGAAACGCTGGAAAAAGGTCATTCCAGTTTTCAACATTATCTACCGTAGCCATAGCGATATATCCAATTTCCCGGATTACGCTTTCGCTAATCCGGGCTACGATCGGTATATTAATCAGGCTCTTGTTTAATTATTTCGATAAATAAAAAAAATTTGCACACCGAAAGATATTCTCTGATTTCTCTGCTAAGCTTTAATTGGTTTCATCTCTTAATTTCCAAGGAAGATTGCCATGAAAAAATCATCAATTGCTGTTGCTGCATTACTCACGGCTTTATCAACTGCTCCTGTGGCTTCTGTAGCGTTTGCTGCCAATGCCAATGCCGCACAAGTTGCAACAGATTGCACCGGTTGCAAAGGATGCCAGGGCTGTAAAGGATGCCAAGGTTGTAAAGGTTGTAAAGGTTGCCAAGGCTGCAAAGGTTGCCAAGGCTGCAAGGGATGCGAAGGTTGCAGTGGTAGCTAATTCCTGATAATAAGGAAGTAATAGCTTGATTATTACTTCCTTATTCCTATGATAATAACGCCTGAATTTCACTTACCTGAATTAACACGCTGGAAAAAATCGCGACTGCTGGATTATGCCTCACAGGTCTTACAAGCTCAGCAGCAAATGATGGGAAAGAACGGTAAAAATATCCTGCATTACACCCTCCAAAAAAAACGTCAGTTTATTCGCATGAGTCATTACCCGAAAGGGGACAGGATTGATTACACAACGGGCGCCCAGTATTTTTATCACTGCCACCGTGAGAATGTTGAAAGCATGGAACATGGTCATTTTCATTGTTTTATGCGCTATAAAAATATCCCAAGACGCATAACCCCTACCCTGCCGGCTGATTCTCAGAACCAAAGCCCCATGACCCACCTGGTCGCAATTTCAATGAATCAGTTTGGGCAGCCAATTCGTCTCTTTACTGTAAACCGCTGGGTTTCATCCGATATTTGGTACGATGCAAAGCACGCACCTTTTTTCATCAAGCGTTATAAAATGACCTTAAATGACTGCCCCCATTGGCAAATTCTTGATAGTTGGGTGGAAGGGGTTATTCATTTATTCGCCCCTCAAATTGAATGGCTACAAAGAGCGCGCGACACAAACATTGCTCAACAAAAAATAGATAATCCCGATAAAAATGTATATGAAAACCGTGAAATAGAAGAATTATCGGAAATTTCGATAAATTTAAATACGCAAATTCAATGGGTTATCGGTTGATATAGAAATTTCCATGCAATCCAAAAGGCAAATGCAAGGGTATGCATACTTCTGCTATTTGCTGCATGCTTTGGGCATCTATTACCACCAAGGCAGATGATTGTGTCGTCAAATCAAATGCTATTGTTAATAAAACACCTTCGTCCTCATCAAGACTGCCGTTTTTTGCTACAAATACCGCCTCACCAAGGTAGTAATTCGGTTTTTGCCACCGCGTGATGTTGCCTGTCTGCATCGCAAGCTTTTGAAGGGCATTAAAAAAATTATCAGCAGGATGGTTCAGCATCGTCGTATAAGCAAATTGATAATTATTGCCATTAAGCGCGTAGTTAATGCGGGGAAATTCATGAATTTTTGCAGACACCGTGGTGTAATGACTATTTTTCGACGCCGGATTAATAACATAACGCCTGATTTCACCGGCAGAGAGTGAATAATCCGTTGAGCGAAGCTTCGCGAGATATAACTTATCATAGGGATTGCCATCACCATAACAGACCAAATCAAGTATTATTTCGGACCCATATTCATAAGCATTCACGCTATGCAAACAAACAAAAGATTCCGTTTCAATTTCAACAATTTTTCCATTACGTCTATCAATAATAATAAAAAAAGAGGACAAATTCTGATGGAACTGTAACGTTTCGTTAAATGGATACCCCAGCATTAACTTATATTTATTAATCAATAAAGGGGATTTAAATAAAATAATATAATTGGTGGTTAGGCTAAAACTGTGATGATAAAACAACTTGTCTGAAGAGTAGGTTTGAATAATATGGCGTCTTTTGGTAACTGGGTCTATTTTGTAAACATGATAGTTGGAAAATCGTCCTATATCGATAGAAACATTAATTAGCTCGCCTTTTGCTCTATCAAAATGAGGATGCGCCAACGTTAACTGGCTACGAATTGCATCATTGAATTTAAACGCGCCAATGGTGCTTAAATCATTTACATCAAAAGTATTAATATTACTGCTTTCCGTCATGGCGAGCCATGTCTCGGCAATGCGGCAGGTATTTACATTACAATTGTCATAGGAAGCGCCATTAATTAACCCGCGAATAGCACCTTGAATACGAGGGAATATTGAACTACTTGCCCACGTACCAAACTCGTTATCCTTTAATTGTTTATGCTTGTTGCTTTCAATGTATTGCGTTGAGCGTAAAAAACGGTTCTGAAAACTCACCACACCTGCTTTGAAATCAAACTTTTTAAGCATGGCAAAGCCATCGAACCAATGATCAAAATGAGTTGACCCCACTTCAAATTGCGCAGGCCCATTACTCACAAAACTCCCCGATAACCAGCCTGGAATTTCTCCGTGAATCGGCAAGTTTTCCAGAGTTTTTTCCTCATATTGAGAAGAAAAGGCCTTGGAAAGATTTAAATTTGCTAGTGACATCTTCTTCTCTTTTTTTGCTGCTGGTAAACATAATATAATGCTAGCACCTCATTGCGAAAAGTGTATCGTTAAAATGGCCTGGTATTCTCAAAAAGGTGACGCCCTTACCATAAGGGTTTACATTCAGCCTGGGGCAAAACATTCTGCCGTCGCAGGACTTCATGGGGAAGCACTCAAAATTCGACTCGCAGCACCTCCTGTTGAGGGGCGCGCCAATGAAGCTTTGCTGCACTTTATAGCCATACTTTTCAACGTACCTGTGCGTGAAATATCCTTAATGAAAGGGAGCAAATCACGGCATAAAGTGGTAGAAATTCGCGGGAGTATCATTGAGCCCGCGAGTCTCATTCCTGATGATTAAGCGTCAAAATACTCGCTATGATTCTTCCTTGGCAATTAACGCCAATGCCTCTTTATCCTCTTTTGAGAGCAGGGTATCGTTATAATCTGCATTTGGTTCGTACCACCATTGCTCACTAAAATACTGCTGTAATGCCGGGTCTTTAAACTCGCGCCCATACTGAGCAAATATACTGTTTCTTAAAAGACGTAATTTTTCTTTGGTTAAATTGTTTAATTCCATCGATTTATTAATAATTGGAATGACTACTCGATAAAAAATGTAGCGTCTGCCTAGTTGCAAACAAAGGTTCAGATCGCTTTGTGGGGTAAAATTATCCAAATCCCAGACATATTTACGGTTGCGCCCTTCTGTAATTATTTTCATCCCGGGAGGCGTTGTGCCAGTATAGTCCCCGACTGATTGATCAATCTCGGAACAAAGACGTGAAGGAGTATTTGGAACAACTTCTAAATGAGTATGACCGATAGCCCCTCCCTGCCATAAACGGCCAGTTTGCAATACGTAGCTTACTGTCGTAAACCCCATGACATCACTGGTTACGCCAGTGACGTAGTCATGACGGACCTTTACCCTTTGCCGGGGCGAAAAAGTCATATCCCATAAATAGGCATCTTTATAATAGATTCCGTGCGCCTCATTTGCGCCAATCACCTGCCTGTTTACGGTTTTTGATTTACCATCCACAAGAACAGTGAAATCATGAACCAAGGGGTCGCCCGAACTGCCCTTATGACCTGCCGGTATTGAGTAAGCACTGTCTTCATCAATAACCGGAAGTGGAAAGCCCATTCGAAAGGCAAGTGACTCATTTGCTGTGTTTTCAAAGGTAAAATCGCAGCTCACGCGCCATTCGCCCTTAAAATCCGTCGTATTTAGCTTATAACCTTGCAGCAAAATTTTTTCATCAAGCATTTTAACCTTGTGCTCTTTAACCGGCACAGGTAATGAGCCTGACCCACCAAAGGAGGTATCATTTGCTTGTACTGGAATGAGGGGCACTACAAAAAAAACGAGCGAGAAGAGAAACCTGACCATCATAAAACTCCATGTAAGGGACGTGATACCTTCATTAAAACATACTTAATTCACGGCAAGAACACAAATGGGTGGCCTTAAATCGCTAAATAACAACAGGTTAAGTCCCTAAATATAACGCCCTGCATGAAAATATAGCAGAAAATGTTGGCCTGTCAGGTAAGATTCTGGGATACTGGCGGGGCTTTTAAGCAAGATTTTTGGAATTTATAATTTTAGATCAGTAAAAGATACCATCTTTGCGAGCCGCAGGCTCGCAACGACGAGCTATTTTCAAGGATTTTAAAATTGCTGTGTAAAGACAGCGGATTCCAATGAGTGTATATAAGGTTTATTAAGGATTTATATGTCTAGAGAATTTATTAAAAAAATCAAACTACCGCTTTGTCTTCTTGCTATACTTATTCTTCCTCTAATTTTAGGTCAATACATTCCAGTTGGCATTAAATCCATCAGTTATGCCGTAAGCTTGAGCATGAAATCTGTTCTGGAATTTGTATTACCCTTTATTATTTTCAGCTTTATTTTTTCCTGCCTTTCAAATTTACAGAAAGGGGCTGTTTTTTTTGTACTCCTGTTAGTAGTCACTGTTTTTATCTCCAATTTTACCGCCCTTATGGTGGGATATACATCAGGCTCTATTGGTCTTAATTTCTTTCATTTTACCCCAGCAGCACTAAACTCCTCACCGCACTTGTTACCCAGTTGGGAATTTCACCTGACAAAGCTTGTTTCAAATGATATTGCACTAATGTGCGGTTTTTTGGCGGGTATATTCTTCTCAATCTGGCCAAACCCTGTCGCTAAAAATGTAGCGACCTATCTGAATAAAGCGGCGAATAACTTTCTGAAAAAAATATTTATTCCTCTTTTGCCTTTATTTATTTTAGGCTTTGTATTCAAGCTTGAACATGAGCAAATATTACAGACCTCTTTAAGCTTGTATGGGCCAATTCTTGTGTTGATTATTGCAACCCAATGGCTATACCTGGGCTTCTGGTACCTTGTGGCGAGCCAGTTTTCGTTCAAAAAATTTGTTTTTTATCTTAAAAATGTGTTGCCCGCCAGCCTCACAGGCTTTAGTACTATTTCAAGCGCTGCTGCGATGCCTGTACTTCTTTTATCCACCGAGAAGAATCTCAACAATTCTCAGCAGGCAAAAATGCTGGTTCCCGCTATTATTAATATCCATACCATTGGCAGCGCTATTGGTATTCCCATCTTAAGTCTTGCGACCATTCTCACTTTTGGGTTACCGATGCCCTCGCTGTCTGTTTTTATCGTTTTTGCGCTTTATACAGCACTGGCCAAATATGCAGTCGCGGCCGTTCCTGGTGGGGTTATTATTGTCGTGACACCTCTTTTGGAAGCGCACCTTGGTTTTTCAAGTGATATGATTGGCTTAATCACTGCCGTTTATCTGATTTGCGACCCTTTCGGCACTACCGCTAATGTTACTGCTAACGGGGTGTTTCCCATTATGTTTACCAAGTTGCATGAGAAGTTAAAAGACATGAGTTTGCCATTGTTTCCGGATGCACGCATCCAGGAAAATTATCGCAACTAAAGTCGGGTAAATCTTGTCGTTCCTACGGTAGATTGTACCGTAAAAGAACGACAAGGTTGCAGGTTGAGTGTTAAGCCGGAACAAGAGCAGAAGTCGCTTCCACTGACTCGTTTATAATGTTCTTTATACTATTGGGAATGGTAATCTTATTTTCCACGCAGTAGTTTTGCAATTGCTGGAGGTCTTCTGGACTTGGGTCAATATTTACGTCTATGTCAAGATTAAAACCGTCTTTAAATTGCTGTATCACAAATTGAAACGCCTGTACTGCAATGTCATTGCCTGTGCCTGCACGAGAGGCATATTGAGCGCTTAAAACCAGTGCCGTAACCACGATTTGAGAATTTATCTTGTCTTTTATTGCAAGCGAACCAAGCCACTCAGTAATATCAATATACTCTTGAGGAATTTTTATACTCGTGAAAAAGCTCCAACTCCAGCTCACACAACTTCCAACGCTCGCACAGCAACTACTGCTGCTGGCTTCGTCATCTGCAGTATTATCGGCAGGTGTCGGGATATCATCTAATTCTTCAGAAGCAAGACCATGAGGTTTGGACGTTTTTTTATGAGTTTTAGCAATTTTTTTATATTGGGACTCAAAGTCACTTTTAATATGCTTGACTGCTTTGCTAAGTGCCTCGATATCCAGTGTTTGTTCAGTCACATCCAATGCTTTTGGTTTTGCCATGTCTACTCTCCATGTAATATTAATGGGTATTAAGAGCGCCGTTACAAATAAGACTTCCTCAATTCATAACCGGTTTATTTAGCTTACTATACAATAGTCAAAGCTGCCATTTTTGAGAGAAAAATTTACATAAAAGAGAGAAGAATTAGTAAAGAGATCCTAATTTCAATTACCGAGTGGTGCAATCGCCAGCATACCGTGACTAATTCACGATATGTTGGCGATTGAAGATAAAACCCTAGAGCACGCGCAGAAATGCCGTTAAGTCCTGTTTCTCTTCTGCATTTAATTTCAGTTGTAAAACAATATTAAAAAACTCTACCGTATCTTCCAGTGTTAACAAGCGCCCATCGTGCAAATAGGGGGGAGATTCTTTAATGCCGCGTAAGGGGAAGGTTTTTATAGAGCCATCGCCAACCGCTTTCATTCCATTAATCATTTGCGGGCTAAAGAAGCGCTCCGTCTGCAAATTATGCATACTGTTGTCGGTATAGTATGGCGGCGTGTGGCAAGCTGAGCATTTGGCTTTGCCAAAAAAAAGCTGCTGACCGCGTAACTCGGCAGGCGTGGCTTTTGCGGGATCAAGCAAGCCATCCCAACCCAGTTTAGGTGCGGGTGGGAAATCCAGTATTGACTGAAATTCGGACATGAAATGAACCTGACTGCCTCTCTCCAGGATGTTTACCCCCTTCTTGGTGGCAATGACCGGATCTCCATCAAAATAGGCGGCTCGCTGCTCAAATTCAGTGAAATCTTCCACTGATTTTAAAGCGCGTTGCGAACCGAACAATCGCTGAATATTCAAACCACGCAAAGATGGTGTGTCAATGCGATGCCTGAATTCCTGCGGGCGAATATCCCCTACCAAATGAGTTGCCGCATTGGTATGACCATTGGCGTGACAATCAAGACAAGCAACGCCTCGACTGGGAAGAGCTGAGCGACGATCATCTGTCTGATTAAACTGCTGTTGCGGGAATGGTGTCACCAGCAAACGCAAACCCTCCAATTGCTTGGGATTAAGAATGCCGTTAAAAATTTCAAAGTAATTGGCAATGGTAATTAACTTGCCTTGCGAAACGTCGCCAAGATCAGGGCGAGTCGTTAAAAAAATTGGGGCGGGAAAAGGGGGTAAAAAATAATCGGGAAGATCAAAATCCAAATCAAATCGGGTTAAATCGCGCTGCTCCTGTTTGTTAATTTCATCAATTTCAAAATGAGGGAATAACATTCCGCCTTCAGGGTGATTAGGATGAGGTAGCGGTAAGAACCCTTGGGGGAAAAGCCCTTTGGCTTTAATTTCTTCAGGCGTCATTTTGGCAAGCGCATCCCAGGTAACGCCTGCAGGCAATTTAACGCGCACCCCACCTTGTACGGGTTTGCCATTTGACATTTTTACATCGTTTAACGGTTTATTCGTTAGGTCATACCGTTGATTAAGCAAATCTTTCTGGCGCTGATTAATGGAATTTTTTTCTGACGCCATACGCTCTTTGATAGTTTTAAATTCTTCTTTAATAACAACGGGAGAATAACTGGTCGGTACGTCTGCCTGGGCCGATGAAACGAGCGCTAAAGAAATAATTGGCAGCCATTGAGTGATTTTCAACATAGCAAATTCCATTTTGTTAATTGACAAGCATTTTTAATAATAAAATAATTATGGTTCCACTACAATTGCTAGAGCAAATCACCAGCAAATTGCTCGTCAAGCAAGGTATAAGGTGTATCATAAAAATGACAGAGGGCCTGCCGAAACACGTTCGCACGGGCGGGAAGTTTATGTTTGCAATACCATAAAACCTGTTGATAAACGGCTTCCTTAAACGTCTCGGTATCAGCCTCGCCCCCATTCAGGTTATCAATGCTTAATTGAAATCGAAATCCGGCCGCTCTTGAGAGTATCCACTCAATTGCCTGGGGTTTTACTTCAACGCGCTGGAAGAGTCGTTGTTGTTCTGCTGTTCGCCCATCAGGCTCATACCAGTACCCATAATCTACCTGCTTTCGTCTTTCCTCGCCTGCAATAAGCCAGTGGGCGCATTCATGAAGAGCACTACTAAAAAAACCATGGGCAAAAAAAATAGCGTGACAGGGCTGATTTTCATTAGCGGGGATGTAGACAGGCTCCTCCCCTCCTTTAACCAATTTGGTATTATATCTTTCTGTAAAGCAGTCATTAAAAATTCTGATTAAATCCTGATAATGATGCTCAATCTTACTGCTCAAATAAATACCCTCAAATTGTCCTGTGCAAAAGCAAACTGTATTATAATATCTACTCCCTGAATTTCTGTACAATTTTTTTTACCGGAGGCACTTTATGCCACATCGCGCCCATTTGTTCTCATTGCGTATTGGCCATGCTTTAAAAGAAAGTTGTGTCTCGGAGACTTATACCCTTTCGCGATTCTGGAAAGACTTATTAGCGGGGTTGACCGTTGGTGTTATTGCTATTCCACTGGCGATGGCGCTGGCAATCGCCAGTGGTGTCGCGCCTCAGTATGGGCTTTATACCGCCATTATTGCGGGCGCCATTATTGCCTTAACCGGAGGCTCGCGTTTTAGTATTTCAGGGCCGACCGCGGCTTTCGTAGTTATTTTATACCCGATTACCCAGAAGTATGGCCTGGGTGGCTTGCTAGTTGCCAGCGTCCTCTCCGGTATTATTCTCGTTTTAATGGCGCTTTTTCGCCTGGGCAGGCTAATTGAATATATACCCGAATCAGTAACCATAGGGTTTACCGCAGGCATTGCTATTGTCATTGCCACCTTGCAAATAAAAGATTTTTTAGGTTTACCCATTGCGAAAATGCCAGAACATTATGTTGAAAAAATTGGCGTTTTGATTCACGCAATTCCATCCACCCATTGGCCAAGTCTTCTTGTGGCGTTGGTGACACTTGGGTTCATGCTCTGGTGGCCTCGGTTAAAAACGCCTGTGCCACCCCACTTGCCCGCGGTTCTCATTGGAAGTTTTATTGCACTCTTTTTAAATCAGGCGGGGTTTGCTGTTGATACGATTGGCTCCCGATTTAGTTATTTATTGGCCGATGGGATTGCAGGTCACGGGATTCCACCTGTATTGCCGCATTTTAGCTGGCCCTGGTTGCAAGCAAGTGCTGATGGCTCACCAATAATATGGCACTGGCAAACACTACAGGATTTACTCCCGGGGGCTTTTGCCATCGCCATGCTAGGCGCTATTGAATCCCTTCTTTGCGCGGTTGTTCTTGATGGGATGAGTGGTAAAAAGCATAGCGCCAATAGCGAATTAATGGGGCAAGGTATTGGTAATATTATTACGCCCTTTTTTGGCGGTATCACCGCAACTGCCGCTATTGCACGGTCTGCTGCCAATTTTAAAGCAGGTGCCCAATCCCCCATCGCGGCCGTTATTCATTCACTGGTTGTGTTACTAAGTCTTGTGGTGATGGCACCTTTTTTAGCCTATCTTCCTATGCCCGCCATGGCATCTTTATTAATCATGGTCGCGTGGAATATGAGTGAGGCGCCTAAAGCAAAACACCTGCTTAAAACTGCTCCCGGCAGTGATATCTGGGTATTTCTTACCTGTTTTTCCCTCACTATTTTATTTGATATGGTTATCGCGATAACCGTTGGCATTGTGCTGGCCGCTCTTCTTTTTATGAAAGAAATGGCTGAAATGACAAAAGTGCTAGATATTACTACTCACAAACGACTCCATGCAGAACAAATCCCCGAGGACTGGCGTATTTTCCAAATAACCGGACCGTTGTTTTTTGCAGCCGCGGATAAGGTCTTCGGTGAGTTAACTATCTTATGCCAATCCCTCAAAGGGGTAATTTTATACATGGAAGGGGTTGCCATTCTGGACGCTGGTGGTTTAGTGGCGTTTAACCGGTTCATTACCAAGTGCAGGCAAAATAACACCGAAATTTTCTTGACGGATTTACAACTTCAACCGTTAAAGTCGCTTGTCAAAGCAGGGATAAAACCATTAAAACCGGTGATAACCTTCCACCCAACCCTTCATGAGGCATTAAATGAACTCTCTCACCGTAAAATTGAGAAGTCTCCTGAGCAAATCAATTGCATAAAAATACATGCCCTTGATTAACTAATAGTCATTTTTGTGGTATGATATTTTCAATTTTTATTGATAGTTGGACATTAAATGACTGATACAACCATAGAAGTAATAGAAGATGATTTTTTTAAAAGTGATCTTGAGCGTCAGGAAGAAAAACCTGCTGAATCCGAAAGAGTATCTTTTCGCAATAAAATTATTCGTAGTTTCAATACTCCTACAAAAAAAATTGCGAAGTTTCTTGAAGACCTCCCCGAAAAACATTTGAACTACATTGAGCCTTTTAAAACTCTGGCCAAAATAGCTGTTTTTTTACAATACGTGCTTATAGCGGCTTTAGTTATTCCGCTGATACCGCCTGCAATTGTCCTTGTTGTATTTCTTTATGGACTAGCCTTTGTCAATTTAATTAAATCGTTCCTATTCGACCAAATAACCGGCTATCAGTATATGATTGAAAAGGTCAATTATACCACGAATAAGTCCGAACAGGCAGGAAAGGAATATTTTGAAGCAGTCAGAAGTTTATTTATCCAGAACAACCCTGACGAAAAAGAGAAATGTATAAAAATGAGCCATTTGGACTTAGAGACGTATGCTAACCGCCCGGGCAACGCTCAAAATAAAATAATAGAGCTCCAGAAACTTGAAACTGTAAAAAAAGAAGCGTCCTTTCATATTAGCGATACAACTAAATTAATTTTGCGAGCTAAAGCTCTTTTTCATACGCTATTAAAACCCTTGCCTCAAGGGATTTTTAGTAAAATTGCCTCTATCGCCATAATTAAACCTTTTCAGCTCCTTGCAGGCACTTTTTTGCTTGCAACAACCATTGGACTGCTCACCTTGGCAGCTCTTGATAAAATAGTACTAATAAGTGGAGCTACATTGGTTTGGGGGGTTCAGATAGGAGCATTATTGCTTATTAATTTGCCGCTTCTCCTAATAGATGCCTTCAAGTTTTGCATACCTGCAAAAAATCCTGAGGAACCGTTGCTGGGCAAGGCGCAGGAAAAAGAGGAAGAAGAAGATTTTTCTTCATCGCACAGTTCAATGCTTAAGCGTATGCCAGCGGAGAAGTCAGTGCCAGCGTTAGAGGTGAGTGATAATGCATCATCAAACGGCTTGAGGTTACACAAAAGCGCCTCTGAGAGTTCGCTACTTGATACAACTGAAGTTGATTCAAATAAAAAGTCGTCCTTTGGTGAATCCCCATTTTAACGTCCATTAGGGATTTAATCTAGGCAACGTCCCTAAAGTTTTTTGCAATCTTAATCTGAGCACATATTTTTCAGTTTACTTCGATCTGCCCCCTCTCCCGCGCTAGGAGTTTGAGTAGTATGATGATGTCCTTCGCGGGATGAGGGCTGGGGAGAGGGAAATGGAAAAATCTACATTAAGACAACGTGCTCGCGATTTAAGAAAAAATAGCACTGATGCTGAACGGCATCTTTGGTATCATCTTCGAGCGAATAGACTCGGATTTAAATTTAAAAGACAGGTACCAATAGGCGCGTACATTGTTGATTTTGTCTGTCTTGAAAAACGATTGATTATCGAACTTGATGGTGGTCAACACATGGATAATCAAATTTACGATAGGACGCGCACTGATTGGCTAAAGGCACATGGGTTTAAGGTGTTACGTTTTTGGAACAATGATGTCTTTCAGCAAATCCCATCGATCCTCGAAGTCATCATAACTGCTCTACTTTAAAACCAATAGTATACTCACAAACATCACTCCAGAGAGGTACATTCTAGCTGTTTTGTCATACCTTGTAGCAATCCTTCTAAAACGCTTAATTTTCTGAAAAAATCGCTCTACAATGTTTCTTTCTTTATAGATATGGTGATCATGCACCGTTGGATTCAAGCGGTTTCTTTTGCTTAGAATAACAGCTGTTGTCCCATTATCGGTTAAGGCCTGCCGAAAACTATCAATATCATAAGCCTTATCCGCCAAAAAGAAATTACAATGCTCAGTTATCATAGTCTCCTGGCAAATCCCGCCATGCAGCACCGGTACGGAGCATCCAACATATTGCCTTCATAAATAACCGATCATCTTTGCCGTGACGACCTTTAGGTTTTGGAAGCATTTTTCTAAACGAGACCACATCTCATCATCAAATAACCTCCGTGACATCCCCTCTCCCCAACCCTCATCCCGCGAAGAACAATATCATACTACTCAAACTCCTAGCGCGGGAGAGGGGGCAGATCGAAGTAAACTGAAAAATATGTGCTCAGATTAAGATTGAGAAGATTGCAAAAAACTGTAGGGACGTTGTCTCGTTGAAGGTTATACCCGCTTGCATTAAACGTTCTGTAATATGAATTTAGCATGCGGGTATCTCTGGGTTCTCAGATTTATACCTTTGCCTTGAGAACTCACCCCCCCTTCCACCCCGCAAAATTAAATAGGCTGCTTTCTCAAAGTAGTTTACTATCAATCTATTACCTTTCATTTTTTGCCCTTCTCTGTGCGAGAAGAAGGAAAAAATTATGTATATCTTTAATCGAACAGGTTTGCACATAACCAGATTTGTTAATTCGATTAGCTTATTTTTCGTGCTTCTGGGGCATTTAAGTCACAGCCTTAAAGATATTACCTTTGGCCGAGAGTCGATTGCATGGTTTCGTGTGGTAAGAATATTGTTTTATTCAGGGGTGGTTCTGGTCATTCCTTTAATCATTATTTGCAGTTTAATAGCCATTTCCCTGTCATTAAATGCTTTTTCGATTCTCGCCCCCTTTAGTTTACAAAATAAAGCCCTACCAATTTCGCAGGATATTTTAACGCAAGATATATTACCTTTGCTCATTGGCGTTGTATTATGCGTACAATCCTCCTTAAATATTATTAACGCGCGCCTTAAGATAACCAAATTATGCCGAACACCTCATGAAGTAATTCATGAGTACATTATGCCCATAATGATTGGCATAAATTTAACGGGTCTTCTGCTCTTCACCTACACGATTGTGGCGGTTTTTATTAGCCTTTTTTTTACGTTTCATTACTTGCTTGATGTATCTACTCACGATTTTTTGATTCATGTCGGACACTCTGTCACCATAGCGGCTTTATTTTACTCTGTTGTAAAAACCTTACTGTATTGCAGCATCGTGAGTTTTACTGCAGGTTATTATTACTATCATGTTGCTGTAAACCAGATAAGTTTACGAAAGGCTGTTTCCCGCATCTTTACACGCGGTTCATTATGGCTGACACTGTTAAGTGTCTACTGGAAACTCATGCGTTTTTAAAGGATAGAAACGATGCGTCACAAACGATTTTACACATTGGTGGGAATTTTTGTTGTGGGAGCGCTGAGTTTAATCATCGTGGGCGCGGTTTTTTTCTATAAACAATACATGCAGGCAAAAATAGAAACCTACGTGATGTTTTTTAAAGGCTCTTTAAAAGGGCTCGATGCCACAACGCCTGTTACTTATCGTGGCGTTAAAATTGGCGAAGTAAGGCTTATTGAAATCACTGAAAACAAAGCCGGAAATAATGTAGTAATTCCAGTATATGTCGAATTTTTTGTCGAGAAAACCTTGGGCTTTAGTAAAAATCCTGTTCGTCTCTTAATTTTAAATGGTTATGTAGCCAATATAACCAAGCCTAATTTTTTGACAGGTATTGCCGATATAGAACTTGTTAAAAACAAGATTCTTCCCATTAAATTCAAACAAACCTATTTTCGTGGGTACCCCATTTTTCCAACCAAAAACTCTGTGGAGAAATTTACGTCCATCGATGAAGTCTTGAAAAAAGCCAATCTAATGTTTGAAGACATTAGTACGCTGGTACGCTCTGAACAAATAAAAGAAACCTTAGGGTCGACAAAGACCATGGCTGACAGCCTGGACAAGTTGGCTAACAATCTTAATGATTATGTGCCATCTGTGGTTGCCTATCTTAATCAAAGCCTGAAAAAAATAGCAGATGCGGCAGAATCCACCGAGAATTTAACCGAGTATTTATCACGTTATCCCGAGTCATTATTGCGAGGCAAAAAGTGAGGATATTAAAGCTGAGTCTGGTAGTTGTAATGGGTTTAATGATTTTGGCATGCGGGCGCAGTCCTGAGATGCAGTTTTATATTTTAAATACCCTTCCATTGAATAAAAACATCACTCATCGTTACCATTACCTGCAAATAGGAATCGATGAAATTAACATTCCTGCTTACCTCGAAAAACCGCAATTAATGATTCATAACAGTGCCAATGAAGTAACCCTGGAGGAATATCATCAATGGGCTGAGTCATTGGATAAAAATATAAAAAGAGTCGTTGAAACAAATTTATCAACATTATTGCCAGGAGCAGTTGTTGAGAATTCTCCTTGGGATATTAAATTTAAACCCAATTATCATCTGCAAATTGATATCTCTCAGTTCACTATTGATTTTAAGGGTAATAGTATATTGCGAGCTGAATATATTATTTATTTTGAGAAGGAAATCATTAAAAAACAGGATGTTTATTATTGTATAAAATTAACTAACGTAACTATCGAGAATTTGGTGGGAAGCATGAATGCTAATTTAACACATTTAACGAGAGATATCGCCAGAACGTTTGCTATGGAGAAGCGCCATTTCCAATAGGCGCTTCAAGCTAAAGATTTTATTCGTATCAACAAGCTTCGGATAATAATTTTAAATCTCGGAAAAATGCCGTCTTTGCGAACAAAGTGAAGCAATCTAGTGGCCTTGGAAAAGTTAATTGGGGCTGAATTGCTTCGTCTGCGACTCCTCCTCCTAACTAACTTCACAATTTGCACAAAATATTATCTATTAAAATGGTCGCCAGATCTCTAATCGGGCAACCAATGTAACATAAACTCGCGAATCTCCTTCGCTGTCGTCCCGGAATTTAGAGAGACTTAACGAGCGCGCGAGTTTAGTCTCTCTTTATGTCCGGGATCTATTTTCAGGCTGGTACGGGGTATTAATCGTGACATTATGACAAGCAATTGCCTGACAAGGTGCACGGAGTGGAATGGATCCCGGACATTAAATAAGACTAGGTTCGCACGCTCACCAAGTCTTACAATCCATTAGAGCGTGCTTCAATCAGGCAGCAATATAATGCCTGACTCTCGAATTTCCTTCCCTGTCGTCCCGGAATTTAGAGAGACTTAACGAGCGCGCGAGTTTAGTCTCTCTTTATGTCCGGGATCTATTTTCAGGCTGGTACGAGGTATTAATCGTGACATTATGGCAAGCAATTGCCTGACAAGGTGCACGGAGTGGAATGGATCCCGGACATTAAGTAAGACTAGGTTCGCACGCTCACCAAGTCTTACTACATTCCGGGACGACACCCATTAGAGCGTACTGGATTTAAAAAGCTCGCAAAGACGAGTTATTTACCCGCATTTAAAAATTGTCTTGTGCAAAGACTTTAGAGTCATAAATTGGTAATAAATATTTTTACAAAATTAAAACAAACCTTTGTCATACTGCTCATTTCACCATTCTTCATATTTATTGAATACGATTTTATCCATTATAAATAAAACTGATTTTGGGTGATGTATTCACCCAAAACCATACCTGATGCAACCCCCTGCTTAACCGGCGAGAATATTTCTTGCACTATGGTTTTCTGCAAGCTCCACATGTGTTGCAAGCGCCTCACCCCGACTTAATACCTCAGTCGCCAAAGTTTTCAAATCACCAGGTAATAGAGAAAAATTATCCCTTAATTGATCTAACAACTCTTCCAGGTCACCCTTGGTAAAATCAGGGGCCTCATGCTCATCATTAAAAAGGAATACAAACCGATAGAGAGATGCTGTTAGTTCATTATGTTTAGTGAGCGTTTTCTCTGTAAGGAAGAAATTGGTGATTTTTTTCATTCCAGTACGCTCCTTAAACGGTTGGGCATTTTCAACCTCATTTCGCTCCAAAGCCTCACGCAATTCTAACACTACTCCCAAAAACTCAGCCTTGGCGGTTTCCTGATAAGATTGAAAATGCTGCAACGCGTTAACATCCTGTACCCAATGGCGAAGCACCATATCTTCCATCTGATTTAGCGTGTTTAAGTAACGACTCGAGCCACCTCGGTTTAATTTAAGAAACCGCGTTTCATTCAGGAGACGATCGCTTCGCATCGCATTTATTCTTGCGTTTTGGATAGCAGTAATCACTTCCTGGTAACGACTAATTCCTTCGCTATTAATAATTGCGTGTAAATTGTCTAGAGCCGTATTACGTTCTGTCGTTTTAAACCAGCTAGCCTTATAATTTCCCATCAGTTTATTGAGAGAAGTTTTCATTTGGCTCACATTTTCCTCTGTATACAAAAGACCAAGCACTGGTTTCCCAATAAGCTCTAATTCTTGAGAAAGCTGCAATAATCCATGCTGTTGGCTTATGCTCAGATCCCGATTATGACTAACATCACAAGGCGATTTACTGTTTAATACCTCTTTAATGCGCTCAATATAGCAATTAAACCCTGCTTGTAATAATTGCGTATTATGTTGGAGATCCCATTGATAGGAATGATTGTCCTGCACACCATCGCGCTTCTCGGTAGTCAAAAAGGCCTCGCTGTTCAATAAATGCATCCAGATTATGCGCTGATTACGTCTGTCCTCTGAGAAGTTAGCGAAATCAAACATTTCCTGAAAATCTTTATTGTCCAAGTCAAACATTGTCTGCGGCGAACCGGGCTGTTTTTTTGCGCATTTATAGAACCAATCAATAACGCCCATAACTCTATTACGCTCACCTTCCCTTACAGAATTTTGCAAATATTCCGCCACATTATCAAATAAGAGTTCTTCGATGCGTTCCGGGTTTTTTCTCATTAATTCTAATAATTGAATTAATATCGCTGGATCTTCATCAACCAACCGATCAACACCCGTTTTAAGGTGCAAAACCCGCATAACTGTACACGGCTTCTTACCCACGGCTTGCACTAAAATAGCCGAGAGTAACGTTACGCATTCCGTAGATATGCGACGCTTTCCGAAATTAATAAGTGCGATTAGCAAAATAGGATTAGCCTGGATTTCTTTTTCCCATTTGGCCGCGATGCAAACCAAGGTCGAAAACTTATCTCCCTCCAGTTGCATCATTTCTTGATGTCGAGAATTTTTTGCTTTCTCATCAAGAGTTTCCATTTGATTTAACAGCTTATTAAAATTGATAAATCCCTGACAGGTATTATAAAATTCTGGCGCTGATTTGCTCTCTTCTAAAAGCCTTTCAATCCCGCATTGCAAATTATGCATACGCTCAGGCGTGCAATGTATCTTACCAACAGCACTTGCCAGTTGATTGCATATAAACTCCAAAGTTGCTTCACCGTGATTTTCAGCAAAATAAATCATCACGTTTAATAACGGTGGATTTGCTGATATTTCTTCGCGATATCGATGTGCCGCAACTAACAATATTGAGCGAACCGGTAATGGCAATTCCAATACGTTATTTCTTATTGTACTTTGAGCCGTTTCATCGAAGTTTTCTTTAATAAGCAGTGCATCGAAATTTATAAATTCATCGCAATTTGTAAAAAATTCTTGCTCGGAATCGCTTTCACCAATAAGGCTCGACATGACCTCTTGCAAATTATACATCCGCTCACTTGAGCAACTCGCAGCGGCCATTTGTTCATATATAAATAGCAACGGCGCATTAGGCGTTTCAGCGAACTCAATCATCACTTGCAACAACAGTGCATTCGCTGTTATTTCAGCACGGTATTCATCAATTGCATCTAATAACAGTAAACGCACAGGTAAAGGCAATTTTAGCACCTGGCTTCTTATGGTATTTTTAACCGTTTCATCAAAGCGTTCTATCCCTGTTAAAAATCCCTCAAAATTAACTAACTGTTTACAACGTTCAGAGATACCCTCTTTGGTCATGCCGCTCTTTAATAAAGCATCGATGCCATGCCTTAAGCCGTTGATCCGCTCATCAGTACACGAAACGGTGCCCGCCACGGATAACAATTGAGACATTAATGATATTAATAGTGTCTTATCAACGTCTTTTGAATGAGCGAATTCAATGACAAGCATTAACAGCGCTGGATTTGCCTTAATCTTTGCGTGATAAACGCTAATTAACTCAATAATAATTCTAAATTTATCAGGGCTTAAATTGAATAACTCATCATATAACCTCTCTTTTTCTTGCCTACCAATACTATGGATTTTCGTCAAAAGTGTTTTAAACGAGGTCATTTTCTGACAACTATGTGAGAACTCAACACCCGTTAGCCTGTCGATTACTGCTAATGATAAAAGTCTTGCACACTCCTTTGATGTAAATGAATGCGCGTCAAACTCTTTAATAATATCTTCAACTTTAAACTCATGACATCTTTCAACTAAAGTATCAAGGTCAACAACCGCAGAAGGATGTTGATAAACAAAATCCAGATACCACTTTGCAACGGTGAAAAGCGACAACGCATCGGAATTTCCTTCACGCTCATCTTTAAACCTGTCCAGAAAAATTTTGTAACGCGTCAATTGCGCCCCAACACTTCCTTCGAGAGCTGGTGTAAGAACACGCCTTAAGGATGCAAGACATTGGCCGCGCTCCTCAGCTGACATTTGCTGATAAAAATCATTTGCTTTAAAAAACGTTAAAATAGCGCGGGTAGCAGATTCCGATACTGGCAGCTCCACACTTAAAAGCTCATGCAGTAACTCAATCTGGGGTGCGATGAGATTCAGCAAATCAAAGAAAT
This sequence comes from Legionella sp., assembly GCA_030680075.1. Classification (GTDB taxonomy): domain Bacteria; phylum Pseudomonadota; class Gammaproteobacteria; order Legionellales; family Legionellaceae; genus Legionella_C. The sequence continues at coordinate 173,628 of JAUXWR010000131.1, read as the reverse complement.
AATTAGCAGGCACCATGTCGTGTCGTTGCTGTAAGCCCATTATTAACTCATCAACAATCTGTTGCTTTTCACTTTTGGGAGCATCGAAACGCGATATGGCAGTTAAAATATGATGAAATACCTTCTGTTCCGCTACCATAAATTTGGCAGGCATCCTCATAAAGGTAGATAGAAATTCAAACCATGATTTTCCAGAAGAGGCAAAACTTAACGAGAAAGTATCTCCTAACGCTGATAGCCGTTCGGCATTGACGGCCAAACGTTGCCATAACTCCACTAACGCTTTTTTATTGCCGTTTTGTCCGTCTTTATTCCACCATTGCTGTGTTTTCTTGACCAGGTTTACAAATACATCCCAATTATTTCCTTCGCTAAACTGAGCCATAACGCGTGAAAAATCACCTACAAATTGAGGTATTTCAGCCTCATTCAGAGAGGAGGCGAGCACTTCTGCTACGGTCAGCATACGAAGCCTTTGCTCTGGGGCATCAATAACCGCTTCTTGCAAGCGTGTAAATATAGCGCCTTGATTATTTTCCGATGCAATCGCTTTTGCCAGCCGCCACAATGAATTAACGTGCTTATAACTCATGGGGCTTCCAGAAAACATCACGGTCAAATCTTCAGGAGCGCTATTAATGAATGTATCGATATGCCTTGTATATTCCATTCCCCATTGCGCTTGCTGGTCGTTTGTAAACTTGGTGAGGTACGCCAGCAGAGGCATGACCCCCTTAATGCGCATTTCATTGGATAGCGTACCGGGCTTACTTAACTGTTTAATGATTTCCTCAACAACAGGGGCATTTATGTCTTGAAGCATTGAAAGAACCGCATCAGCCACCGGTGGTGAAATCCCTTCCATTAGGGTAGCCGGTGTAAATTCACGGATTATAGACCCGCGAAGGGCGTTAAAACCGGATTCAGGCTTGCGAATTTTTTCCATCGTAACCATCAATTTTTTATAGAACTCTTGTAGCGATTTACAATCGATGATTTTCCGACTAAATTCGTTAAATTCCACCTCTTTTTCAGACAGCTCCTGTAGCAAGGCAGGAATAACTTTTATTGATGACTCATCTTTGGCGCTCGTTGGCAAGGTTGCCAACCGGGTGCACACAGCGGCCATATCGATGGTTTTTGGGGTTGCAGGAGCTTTTTTCTCAAGCACCATCTCTACTTTAACGGCCGGATAGGGTTGCAGTGCAAATGGAGCAATCTCTGACATCATATTTTTCAAAATATCAGCACATTTTTCAGCTAATGATTGCGCTTGCTCCTCAATGCATTCTTCTATTTGTCGTATTTTTTGTTCAGACGTACTCTCTGGATTACTGGTAATATCAATCCAGCGTTTATCCAGTGTTTTTATAGCAAACGTCATACTGATTACAAATTCCGCGGCGTGAGTTGGGTCAGCAAACTGACTAACCAGCTCCATTCCCCAGGATGATAATTGCGCGAGTCCTTCGTGATAGCCTTGATTTGCCGCGTTTTGAATACTAAATACATACTCTCGCAGTAACATAACCCGCTCGAAGGTTTTTTCGTTATCATTATCGCCTTCAACTTGCGCCAATATCTCCTCGATACCTTCATTAGCACCGGGTATATGGCCAATCTCGTCTATTAACCGCTGTTCTTCCGCTTGCAATTCATTAATGAGATAAAACTGGAATACTTCACCTTCCTCACCATTACGCGCGGTTCGCCCACCCTTTTGCAGCAAGTCATTAACGTCATTTACATCAAAGAGAAATACGGCTTCAACGCCAACGTTATCACCTCGACCAAACCCTGAAGCAATAAGACCAATTGCCTGTCGCTTCTTACCGCCGTGCCAGGCTTCCATTTCTTCTTTTTGAGAGAGTACGTCCTCTGCCGACATTTCATCTTCATTGGTATAAAAAATAAAATTCGTGTATTCAGCAGGGGTTAATATACTTTTCAACTGCTCTTTTAATAATAAAACCTGAGCATCGTTTTTACAGGAAAATAACATGGATTTCTTTTGGTCAAGACAGATCCGAATTTTGGCGATCAAGGCTTGGAGCCGTTGATTTGGCTCTTTAAAGAAATCAGGATTATGCCAGGCGCGCAAGTCAGACTGGTTAGTCGAAACATGCAATACTTCCGTACCCTGTTGCTCATGCAAAGTTTTGGCTTGAGACGCAGAAATGGTGCCTGAAAATCCTTCCCAATGCCCCCACAGTTGCTTCATTCGCTGAGAGACAACCTGTGAGCTGATAATGTTACTTTCAGGGTGAATATGATAATTCTGCGCTTCATTTTTACGACGCGCTTCACTATTTAATAGCACGGCTAAAAGCTGCTGCACACCGGCACTAAATGTTGACCCGTCCACTTTTTGGTTGTCAGACGTTAAAGGGATAATTTCCCGCATGGGGTAGCTGGTATCCCCTACCTTGATATTTTGCTCGCGTACCGTAAAACCAATACCAAAGGTGAGATCATGGGCTTCTTGCGCTGATTGTAACCAGCGCACTAACTGTAAAGGATCGCGCAATAATGAGTTAACAAGACCTTGTTTTTCTTCATCTTCACCGGCGGTATTTTGCAATTCTTGCGCGAGAAATGTCAAAATTCTTACATCGATTTCGTTGGCATTACGACCAGTAAGATAAATTCGATTTCTTTGATAAAACTCATTGATCGCCTGATAAAACCAATTCATCTGTTTAGGCGTTCTACCCGTCGGACGTGCATAGTTGTATTCTGTTTTGCGACCTTCTTCAAAGCGGATAAAATCAAATTCGTCAAAAAGACCAACCCGATTATTTTTCTCAATAGGAATAGGCTGCCCATGAAAACTTTGCTCATCTAAAAATAATGACAGATCACCCGCGGTCGAATAATGCACTTGCGTGTCGGTATAGCTTTTCGGGTGAGACAGTGGATGAATGTAGGAAGAGGTTATCTCAAAGAAGTTGCAAAATGCTTGATAATCTTCAAGATCGCGCTGTGCCAAAGTACGTTTTGCCGTACAAATATCAACAACTTTACCCATCCCCGCATGCTTCACGGCTCTCAATGCAACAAAGTGGCTTTTCCCTTCGCCTGTTGCCAATTGCAACACACGGGTATGGGCATCAACACAAATATCATTGGCAATCAAGGCAAATTGCTGGGCCAAATGAGGGTATTTACGGGTAGTATGACTTAAACCCTGGAATAACACGGCCCAAATTTGCGCACGCAAACGGTCATTATCCGGCTCATTTTGCGCTTGATTTGACAGCGTTTTAAACGCCTTAGCCAAATCTTCCCGCCTCATTCGGTCTATTGGAATGGAGAACCCGGGAATAAAGGCCTCGCCTGCCTGTAATTGCTTTAATTCAGCAAAAACAAGACTTAAACGTGCCGCCTGCTCGGTGGTCATTGCCTCTTTATTTTCACCACGTGTAACGCGTGTCTCGGCAAGCATCCGTTGTAAATCAGCTTCTCGCGTTTTGGCCATCTTTTTGTAGTCCATGCGCGGCTCAGTATGCGGATTACGCTGATACTCATCAAGGCACACGGCCCAAGGCATTCCGTTTTTATGCTTATTAATCAAACGAACAATATCATCAGCACCAGGAGAGGGTTGATGAGGGTAACAATTCGCCAGGGATTCCAGATCGCCCGGGGTCATTCCCGTCAATAATTCAACAAGTTTAGGCGCTTTTTTATCAAGCTCATGCTCAAAAGTCGCTGTATCTCGAAGTCCTGGGGTTAAACTGCTCCAGGCAATGATATGCAGAATCAAAGCGCGGGTGTCATTATCTCTCACATCGTTTTCAATGCGGGTAAAAAGCTCATTGACCAGCTCCCTGTTCGCGAGTGCTTTTAGCCATAGTGCGGTGGTATTTGTCCAGTTAGCGTTGACAACTGCTTGATTATGCTCATGTTCGAGAAGACATTTTGTTTTATCAACACGCTTTTCCAATTCGGTCATATTTTTACTGGTAGCAAGAATACGAAGCGCATAATCACGACTTAATGCGCGGTTTTCGGGCTTTAAGAGGGAAATAATTTTGCCTAAAAGAACATTGTTTTTGTTAAAGCCATATTCTTTTAAAGCGAGCTCACAAAGAACCGATTGCTGTTCTTTATTAAATACAGTATTTTTTAAAATTGCCTTGAGAGGTGCAACTAATACTGGTGGAAAATCTTTTTCTACATCATCAATAGGCTTCGCCCCCAGGGCTTCATCATTGATGACTACTTTTACCAAGGGAATTGGAAACGAAGCTTGCTGATCTTTCGGTTGCAACGTTTTTAGCAGATCGTAGAAATAACTGGCCGTCCACAATTTGCCTTTTTCAGTTTTCTCAAGGATTGCGAGTAAAGGCTCAATTTCATTTAAATAGGTACGATTCATTTGCAATCGTTTAAAGAATTGCATGATAGGTTGCAGTGCTTCTTTGGCATCCCCATTGGAAGGAACGGCGATATGGTCTTGCATGAACTGCCAAAGACGTGCTTGATGATCCACAAAAAAGCCTAGAGTCTCGGGCCTGTCTTCTGGCGTATCCTTAAGCGGTCGAAAGTCGCCTGATTTTGAATACTTAAACTGAAGACCTTTTCGGGTTAATTTCCCAATAAACTCCATGCGGTAATGCGCTGTATTTGCACGGTTTGCTTGCATTTGTCCAATGCACGCGAGTAAATTACTCCAATTTCCAAGAGGCTTTAAATTTTCCAACTGACTGATTTCATAATCAATTGACAGAAGCTGATTAATCAATAAACGTAGCTCATTTTTCACAATTGGACTTACGTTTTTTACCAAATCGTGAAAATCTTTAAGATGGCGCGGGTCTTCTTTACCAAAGAGAACGGCTAATTTATAACCATCCTGAAATAAACCTTCCGGACAATCATCCGACTTAACAACCTTTTTCTCAAATAAGGTGATCAATTTGTCGAAATCGCGCTCGAAACGCCTGGTTTGCCATAATATGCTCACTGCTTCAAGGAATGTGCCTTGAGAATATTGCGATAATAAACGGCCAACCTTTTTAGCGGTTTCAGTGTTTTCCTGCATGTTTATGGCCAAAGCCATCAATGCTTCAAGCGAAACCTGCACATTGGAGTTACCTTCCGTAAAGACCACTTTATGAAGATGCCTTGCCAGTACATCAAGTAAGTCTGGGTGAATGTTCTCTATATTATCTTTTAATACCGAGGGCACATTGCAGGCGTCATATTGGGTAAACAGCAGTAAAATTAACTTATTTTTAGCATTGACATCAGCAGCACTTAATTTTTTTGCCAAAAATTGATAATCCTGATGGCTAAACTGAGAGCGAGACGCAAGTGTTCGTAAGATATTAAGTTTTGATTCGCCTTCACTCCAGTGATATAAACGGGTGAGGTTTGGTGAGTACGTGGGCTGGCCTTGGCTAAAATCTTTTAATTTTAAATTAGCATCAAAATATTTAAAGCCTTCATGCTGAATAGCATAATGCACACCACCTTGAGTCAGTTGCAACTTGTGTAATTTGCGTAAAAAAAGTGATTTTTCCGCTTGCCCGGGAATGCGTTTGAGGGTTTCGAGAATTCTATCGAGGCACACAAGCATATTTTCAGGAGTGATTTCATCAAACTCATCCCCCTGCAAATCAAGCCCGAGCTCCGTTATTTCGGCAATAAAATACTCAAAAGCACGCCATAAAGTTTCAATATTTTCCCATTGCACAGTGTTCATGTGGTGGGTGCTGATGGCAAGCCAGGCTTTACGGTTTCCAGAAGCTCTGGGTGAGCGAAGCCTTGCAATCATATCATCCATGGCTTCAAAAAAACGCTCACTGATAAAACAATCATAATTGGCGCTATGAGTAAGAACCGTATTATTAAACCGCACAAAAAATTCATCACCCAGTTGGCAATCAATTTGACGGAATTTTCGCAACAGTAAGGTCATTACCTCCTTTCCGTGACGATAATAAACTTGCCCAATGGCTTTCAGTTGCTCGCTCGTTAAATGAACGGTACTTATCCACGCTTTAACATCAACTGGCAGGTCTTTGAAAAGCAGTTGTTTTGCTTCGTCAGGGGTTAAAACCAAATCCTTAAGGGGCATTTCTAAAAATTTTCTAACGCCCTCTCTACCTTCATATTTCCATGCTTGCAAAAACACAAGCCAATGCGCTTTTACTTTTTCCTTCTCGGAAAAATTCATGTCTTCCAGTATTGAATCTTTCTTCTTCCGAAAGGCTGTAAAATCTGCCTGATAATCTTTATGAGGCTGCAGGCCTGCAAATAAGGCAAGGTATCGAAAATGCTTTGCATCCAGTTCAGGGGTTTCATGAATATAGCTGTCGTCCAAAAGACGAAAATCGCCTTCCCATGCTTCAGCTACCGGGGTTTTAATAGTTAAATTGACCGTAAAGGGGTTTGAGCCGTTAATAAAACCAATTTCCGGATTAAAAGAGAGAATTAACGAGCCATCTTTGGCGCGCTGGGTGTAAAAACCTTTGGGTAAATTATCAAGGCTCACCCCAGAGGTAAAACGCCCTTGATAGCGTATTAACATTTTAGCCGCATCAAGTGTCATTGAACGAATCACATGAGAGGCGTTGACTAAAGGATTTGCATTAATCCATGTATGGAAAAAACCCTGTAAGAGTGTCTCTTTATCTCTAAGCGGTGCGTTTTTTTCATCCGTGTAATTTTCAGCCGCAAATTTTTGGTAAAAATCACCTAATAATCGGTCAATATTGTCATAGGTTACTCTCTCACCAGCAATCGCCTCTTCCAAAACCTGCATATGGACTTTTTGTTGTTCCTGCTGAATTTGGCGAGTTTGCTGAATTTCCTGCTGTTGCTGGAGTTGCAATTGGACAACTCCGCCTCGCTTTAACGGCCATTTTTTATCGGGGTCAATGTTTTTAAATGCATCGGCAATTGAAATATTATCAGTTTCATACCTATCGATGCGCCCTTCTTCTTTAGGTGGTGGTGCCTCATCGTTAAAATTACTAACGGCTGTGATTTTAGCCACGGTTAGTTGTGAATGCTGATGATGGCGATTACGGAGGATGACATTGTTTAAGTTATCATAAAGAACACGCAAATGACGATGAGTCTCTGTAACCGCGTCTTTATTTTCAAGCTCGGGAATAACAATTAATCCTACCCATTTGTGTTGATCGGCGGCTCTCGTCAATTCTCTTAAAAAAGCCCTGAATGTATCAGTATTTCGCAAACAATCGGTTAGGACTACTCGCTCAAATTGCTCTGATTGGTTAATATGGTTGATTAATTCAATATATTTTTCATTACTGTTGGGCTGATAAGCAACACCCATTTCTGCAAAAGGAAAAGGGGCTTTATGTCGTAAATGATGAAGCAGCATATCAAGGTAATTATTAACATCAGATACAGGGCAGGCCGCATAAAAAGCCGGTTTGTTTTTACCAAAAATACCCTCAATAAACTCACGTTGGGCTTCATCATTCAGAAGATGTAACAAGGCGTTTAAACCTTTAATGCCCATTTCACTAACACAACGCTTGAAAATACCATGCTCATGTTTATCCTCAAGCAGCGTGGTTTGCTGGCTTAAGTGCAGCAACCAATATTTAGCGGCGCGATGCCAATAATTATCAACCATGGGAGGGAGATAGCCGCTCTCAGCGAGCCAACGGTTACGCGCTAAAACGGGCAAGATGGACTCTTTAAGGTTTTTTAAAGAAACATTGTCATCGTTAATAGTAAATTCCGTGATGTAAGCATTATCTTGCATCCCGTCAACGATGAATCGACACTCCTCTTGATTAAGTTGGAATTGTCGCGGCAAATTAATTGTTATTTCACGTTTTTTGGCGTGCGCACGAAATAACGTAAGCACCATGGTGGCTGCCATGTCTTCTTCGTCACTTGAGTCACCCAGGTTATGATTACGACTGGCGTATTCTATGTGGATAGGGTTGGTATTGGTTGTTCTGCATGAGGACTCATGCTGTTCATTTAACAAGTTGGTCGCAATTTTTCCAGGCACTGTTAATGTAACTTTCTCATCAATTTCCTTCAATACACCAAATGCCTTCAGCGTATGGGCAAAACGGGGGATAGCACTACGAAAAGATGCTGCCGTACAATCTTCAAAATCCATAGCTGTAAATGAATCTCTTCCAATAACGGTAATAACTCTTGATAAATCATTAAGAGGGATGGCTTCATTTTTAATTTTACCAAGCATTGCAAAATACGCTAACCTGATGAAGACATAGCCATCAATAGTTTCCGGGAGAGAGTGGTTATATCTTCTTACATGACGGACAAATTCTGTAACATAATTATTAAACTCACCTTCTGATGAAGCATAAGCAATTCCATTGAAATCTCCTCTAAACTGCGCAAAGACATAGTCTTTAAACAAGGCATTAAAGTCAGCCGTGGTATCAAAATTCCAGGATTTCGTTATGTTTTGATCAAGCCAGGCAATGGCTGTATAGCCGGTGGAGGCAAGACTATCCGCTTTACCGGCGCTTACTTCTTCAAATTGAAATTGAAGCTTGTCTTCTAATTCTTTTTTCTCCGCTTCGAGTAAGGGAGTTTCACAGTACACTCGCGGATTTGCTTTATTGCGAAGGTCAACCACACCCCATTTAGCGATTCCTCTAGCATCGCGGTTAAAATTAACCAGCAAGGCGCTATTTTGATCTTTTAGTTCATCAGCCTTTTCAACGGGAATGCTGTTTAAATTAAGGACTGAAACAGGGAGCAACTCCGATTGTTTTTTTCTTGCTCTGGTGTGTAGATTATGGCTCAGGCGTAACATATCTAAAAAAGTAACAGGCTCCGCTATTTTTAATTCACCGGTCGCCATTTTTTCGATAAAAGCGAGCTGCGAGGATGCATGATCATCTACGGGTGGCACAAAAAGCATCTTTTCAAGAAAAGAGTCGCGAATTTCGTTGTTTTGTAGTAACAACGTATAGATTTCGGCAATTATCTCATCGGGTGTATAAAGAGCGCCCATATGCGCTAAGCAACGTTCAAAAAACTCAACATAGCTTCCTTTTTTTATGCCTTTTTTTGCCTGGGCTTCCAGCGCTTCCAAATTAAAAAGTGAGGGGAAATATTTATCCAATGTTTCTACGAGAATTTCAAAATTATCAAAACCTGATTGTCTCTTAAGCGTTGGGTATATTTCTGAATACATAGGAAGCCCTTTTTTTGAAATGATTGCAAAAATTCACAACATTCTACCGTAATTTTCTTAAGTGATTATTAAGAGAACAATTTTTACAACCGAAACAAACCGACTTTAGGATGTCAAATACCACGTGCATTTAACCAGGTGAGCACCAAAATTCAAATACCAAACGTAGGGTGGGCAAAGGAGCGAGCAGCGACGTGCCCACCAACAGCAGAATTCGCGCTTTTAACCAGGTGGGCACAACGCTACGCGTCTTTGCCCACCCTACGACGTGCGCCAAAATTCAAATACCAAGCGTAGGGTGGGCAAAGGAGCGAGTAGCGACGTGCCCACCACCAGCAGAACGCGTGCATTAACCAGGTGGGCAAAGGAGCGAGCAGCGACGTGCCCACCAACATCAGAACGCGTGCATTTAACCAGGTGGGCACAACGCTATGCGTCTTTGCCCACCCTACTCTCATATTGATCCATTCGACAAGGCTTCGAAATTGATCACCCTGTCTGACATGCGGATTGTTTCTTCGCGATGAGCAATGATTATTTGCGTAATTTGTAATGTTCGTAATGCTTCATTGATACTTTTTTCATTAGCCATATCCAAATGACTCGTCGCTTCATCTAAAAATAATATTTTAGGCTCTTTATAAAGCGCCCGCGCAAGAAGTATTCGCTGTTTTTGCCCGCCCGAGAGCGTTGAGCCCATATCACCTACCAATGTTTCATAACCCATAGGCAGCTTACTAATTGAATCGTGAATGCAGGTTAATACGGCGACCCGATATAAGCGCTCCATATTAATCTCTTCATCAAAAAAAGTAATATTATCGATGATAGAACCACTCAAAAGGCTATCTTCCTGCATCACCGATGCAGTCAATTCCCGGTAATTTTTTAAACCAAAATCTTCCAACCGGATGCCATCAATAAAAATTTCTCCATGAGACTTATTAAGCAGACCCATTACGACCTTTAAAAATGTCGATTTACCACACCCCGATGGGCCAACAATCGCCACTTTTTCACCAGCTCTTATCTCCAAATTTATATTATTCAAAATATATGCGTCATTTGAATTGTATTTAAAGCAAATATTTTGCAAGGATAAATTTCCCTTCATGGCATCCCCATTTCCGTAACCACTTGCCATTATTTCCGGCTGTTGAAACAAGATATCGCTTAACCGATTTAACTGAATCGAAATGAGCTTATAGTCAAAAATATTATGAATAAAGGACGAGGCTTTATTGACTAATAACAGTCGATAAGAAAGAAACGCAATTAACATCCCTATTGAAAATTTATTGGCTAACACGAGAGACGCACCAATACAAACCACAACAATGTGCTCAATATGGAATAATAACTGATTAGCCATCGTATAAAGGACATTTACCCTCGCCACTTTAATATCGGCATTTAAGGCATTAATATAGCTATTCCTCCACGTATTAAATCTGACACGCTCTTTTAGAAATGCCTTAATAGGAATGATGCCTTGTAATGTTTCCAAAAATACCGACGTTGCCCGGGCGTGTTGATATATAGATGATTCTGTTTGTTTTTTAAGAAAATGATAAGACGAATAGCGAAGCGCCCAAAACAAGGATAACGCCACCACCACAAGAAAAGAAAGTAATTGGCTGTAGACTAACATTACGGCCAAATTAATAATTATCATCAGGCCATCCAATACGGTATTAATAAAATCCGTACTTATTTTTTTTTGAATCTGATCAATGGATTGAAACTTCGATTGAATATCGCCTTTATGTCTTTTTTCAAAAAATTCCAAAGGTAATTTTAAAATGTGTTTAACCACATTTGATGAAAATTGTTCCGTGAGATTCGTGCTGACATAAATGACCATATTGCCGCGAATATATTCTATAAAACACTGAAGCAATACAACGAGTATAAAACCACTAGCAATAATGTATAAATTATTGCTATCACTTGCACCAATTACATCGTCAGTGACAAACTGCATGAACAAGGGACTTAGCAAACTTAAAACTTCAATAGAGAGCGAAAGTAAAATCAACAATATAATAAATTTGTTGACGCCCGTTATCGACTTTACTAAATCAAATAATGTCAGCGCTTTATTGCTTTTTATTTCTTCAAAATCAGACGCTTTCTCAACTTCAAGTACAATCCCTGTGAAGGATTTTGAAACTTCCTCCATGCTACATTTTCTTAAGCCTACGGCTGGATCATGAATGACGATATAATTTTTTTTTACCTGTTTTAAAACCACAAAATGATTCATATTCCAATGAAGAATCGCCGGGCATTTAATATGACTAATTTCATTTATTGGTACCCTCAATGCCCTTGTTTGAAAGCCCAGCTTTTCAAACAAGCGGCTAATAGCTAATAAGGTAACGCCACGATTAGACGGTTTATCTATTTTTCTAATGGTGTATAAATCAATATCATGCCCTAAACTATTGCTAATCATGGCAATACACGCATGCCCGCATTCAGCCATTTCATCCTGGAGGATAAGGGGTAATTTAGCTCGTTTTTTAAACCATATGCTCGGCATTACCAGGTTCATACAACTAGTCCTCCATAAAAACTATAAAGCGGGTCTAAGATCCATTGCCAGATTTTCCGCCTGGAGCCGACAATCACAGCCGTTATTGTCATACCATGTTGTACCTTTTTAGGCGCCCCATACAGGGTGACAAATTGACTATCTAATTGGGCTGTTACTTTATAATAGGGCTGGCCAATAGTTACAGGTTTTTCCTCTTCTTCATCGGTTAAAATACTTTCACTTATTGTTTTAATAGCGGCCTTATACGTTCCAAAACGCTCATAAGGATAGGCATCGTAACGAATGATAATTTTATTGTCTTTATTCAAAAAACCGGAATGATTCACCGGAACGAATAACTCCGCAATAAGGTTGGCGTTATCCGGGAGTATTTTTATCAAGGGCTTTGATAAATTGGTATACTGGCCTTCTTTGTAGCTAACGCTTGAAACGATGCCATTTACCGGGGAGCGGATGAGGTAGGCACTTTCCTGTTTGTATTTAATAATATCCATATCGATAAGGTTTTTATTATTTTCAAGTGCAACTATTTCTTCGTGCTTTTCGTGATAGGCCGTGAGAGGTATAAATTTTTTCTGCAACAACGGTTTTAAAGCGTGAAGTTCGGCAGTTTTGTATAAAATCTCTTTTTCAATAATTTTCATTCTTTTTTGTAATTGAGCTAATACTTCATGAGCGTTATTTTCTTTAAGGCCATCATAAGACGTATCAATTAAAAACAAAGGTTCGCCCTTTTTAACATGCGCCCCTTGATTAACGTGACTTCGAGTAATCACGCCACTTTTATTGGCATAAACACGCACTATCCCTTTAGAGGAATTAAGAAAGCCTGTCACAATAAATTTTTCGGAATATTCCCCAAAAATTAAAAATAAAATTATAAGAGTAACGAGCAGAGAAAAACCCACAGTTACGAATAAATAATGGGCAGGTGTATTAATTGATACCGTGCCATAATTCAAATTTTTCTTGCTTTCAATAACTTCCTTTCGAAACAGATTTTCTTTCATGTGATAAATCATCTTGATAAAGGTAATCACGCTCATTAATCGATAAGCGTAATAACCTATGTGTGTTTTCCATTATGGCTGAGACTTACAAGGCTATCCTTTGCCTTTAAACCAACTTTAGACTTCTTCCTTGAACCCAGTGTCTATTAAGGTAAGCTCTGAACCACTCATGCTGAGGAGGGGTGGTAACACCGTCTCGAAGCATACGCCAAGACATAAAGTGCTTATACTTCGAGACAGCGCAATCGGTTCAGAGATAAGACCCGGTTTTACAAAAGAATACTCACCTTTTATTTACGCCGTGTGAGCCTTACCAGCTTTCATCTTTTGCGCCGAGGTCAACCATTGCTGCCATGCTGTTACATTATGCTCACCAAAATCCTTACCACTTATTTCCTTTAACGTACGATAAGCAATATCATGGTTATTAGGTTGCTTTAATTTCAAAAGAGCAATTAATTGATTGTTACTGTGCTCAATAATCTGCTGTTTGGAAGCGGGCGATGTAGCTGCTGACAGAACATAAAGGGCCTTATTTCTATCTGTTGTATAGGGTGAATTTAAGAAGGCAAGAAATGGCTTAACATCAATGTCGTGAATATTCGCTTTTTCCATCGTTGCCCCAATGACCCGACTCACATTATTCCTAACCTCATCATTTTTATCATTCACGTGAGGAAGTAAGAGAGAAATAATTTCTTTGGGATCACTAAAATGCCCCATTAACAGAACTGCGGCAGCACGTCTTTGTGGACTCCTATCCTTGTTTAAAGTGTCAATAATTAATTTTTTTTGATTTTTTGCAGCAGTATTAAATACCGATAAAAATGGTTTTAGTTCCGGGTTTTCAAAACCAAGGAAACAGTGATAAACAGGGCAGTTTACTAGTCCTTTTTCCATCTTATTGTTAATTATTAATGAGAAGCTGGTGTTCACATATTCTTGCATTTTTCCAATAACATCTTTACGCGGCTTTGCTGGCGCTTGATGACTTTTCAGGGTAAGAAATTTTAGCCGTTCAGGGGCATCCCTTTCAATAACTTCAATGGTTGTGTATAAATTTTTCTTTCCAGGATAATGTATCGTTTGAAAATCCACATCCAGAAAAGCATTTTCTTTTCTTATTCTTTCTAACAAATCCATTCTTTTCAAAAACAAGTCTTTTATTCTTTTCTCAGTTTCATCAGAGGCATTTGAACCTAGTGCCTCTTTATTTAATGTCTCTTCAAGTTGCCCAACTTCTTTACCATATTTTTTTAATATTTTTTGGGCGGTCTTATCATTCGTTCCAAATATATCCACAATACTTTGCGCTGCCACATTCATTGACAGCGTTATAAAGGTTATAAATCCAATTATTTTTTTCATTAAAAATCCTTACTGATTTTGTGCTTTCGCACTATTAAGCTCAACATGACGGAGCATATTCTGCATTATTATGCTATTAATTTCCTCATGAAAATCCAGAACACTGTGTGTTGATTTTTTCGGTTCCCATTTGAATTTCACCGATTTATTTATCAGAAAATTAACAAATATATCCAACATCTTAAAGCCCGGGTTATAATCCTCTATCCATAAAAATTGACCTTGCTCATTAACCTCCAGAAATATATATTCATCATCGGTGTTAACAACAAAATCAAGACATCCAAACACCAGCCCCATTCTCTCCATAAAATCTCTTATCTTGTTTTCAAGATCTTCGGGCAGTTTATAGGGTTCAATATTTAGAGTACCGTCAGTGATAGCTCGCCAATCAGTTTTCCCATCTTTATGCTGTTGGGAATTAATTTTTGCCGCCACAATGTATTCACCGAAACAGGTAACTCGCAGCTCATATTTTTTTTTGATTTCTTTTTGGAATATACCTGGGGAAAGTTGCAATAATTTATTATTAGGAAGGTCTAAAAAAGATATTTTAGAGGTATAGCTCATTTTAAGATGCCTGTCCTCAAACCAAAATCCCGGACAAAGTGTCTTATAAATAACACCCTCGTTTTCATGTTTCAACAAAAAATAACGAATATCTTTCGGATCATTGGAGCATAGTGTGACGGGAATAGTCATTCCGCATTGAGTCGCTACTTTGAGCTGCAACAGTTTGGAATTCGCTTTCATTGCTGATTCTTTACTGTTAACCCACCAGGCATCGGGTGCCAGATTATTCATTAATGATTCAAAAAAGAGCGAATTTTCGCGCATAACAAATTTATAATCATCGGGATGAGCTATTGCCTTTGGCAGGAAAGGTTTGCGTGCACGTCTCCACCACACCACATCGTAATCATTATCAAATACCACCTCATATTTGTCAGAACTTTTCCAATGATAATTAACATTATCAATATAAACGGAGTTCTTCTGTTTGGTGGGTAGATCGGCCGTAAATAATAGTCTTACCTGATGACCCATTTTTTCAAGAGCCAGTTTGACCAATACCGCATGAATGTCATCCGGTTCCGTTGGAATCAAAAACTTCATTTGTTGTCTCATTATATAGATTCAAAAATAATTTTAACTGTTGATATTTAAAGGGCTTTTAACAAAGCCCCTTTAACTTACATTACCAGTCAACTGTTATATCCAAACGGGTATCCCAGCTACCACCACCCCCGGAAGCACCACCCGTCAGGTATTGAGTCATTTGCCACCCCGAAGCCTTTCCCCCGGAAACATCCGACAACTCCTCGTGACTGATTTGCTTAGCCAATGTGTAGGCCAGAACTCGCTCATTTTGATTTTCCATTGTACTCTCCAAGTTTTTATTATTAACTTAACCGATGTAATCCATTTTTCAGTTAAGCTCGTTTATTTTCATCCTGAATCCATGGTGTTACTATTGCTTGTTTGTTATTATAAGAATTAAATAATTGACTAATCCTTATAAACCAATAAAATAATTGGTTTACTGATATTAACAAATAAATTTATTGTGTCAATGCTATTACGATAATTTTATTGCTTTATAGGTACATTTAACGTGTCTTTGAAAGAGAATCTTAAAAAACTGATGCTACGCCATGGCAACATGAGTGTTAGTGATTTGGCGAAAGCAACGAGCCTGCCCCAACCAACCCTGCATCAGCTCTATTCCGGAACCACTGAAAACCCACGAAAGAAAACATTGGAGATTTTGGCCGATTATTTTTCAGTCCATGTAAATCAACTAACAGGCGCGGCCCCCCTGCCTCAGGGCTTATCCCGCCAAATTAAAAAACAGCTTAATATACATACTACCCCTATTTTAAGGTGGGATGACTTATATAATTGGCCTGATAAAATTGATTTTGACAAAAAGGAAGAAATCATCCTCGATAATAACGAGAGTAGCGACACCTTTGCTATTGAAATGATAGGCTCAAGCATGGAGCCTATATTCCCCAGCGGCTGCCTTTTGATATTTGACGCCAATAAAACAGCCCAGGATCGGGATTGCGTAATTATTTACTTGAAAGAACAACATCAATTTTCAGTAAAAAGAATACTACTAGACGGCAACGCGGCTTACGTTAAATCAATAAACCCCGAACTAAACGACATCACCACCATCAAAGTCTCACCTGAAGATAAAATAATCGCAACATTACTGGAGGCGAGAATTAGATTTTAAGATTCTACGAATAAAACGTTTTATTTAGTTAGTACATTAATTTTTTGATACCGGTTACCATTATTTTCTATCTCCAAACTAAAGGGATTAAAGTTAGTATTAATATCAAAGAAATCCACCTGCTCTTTTTGTTGTAATTTTTTTACTATTACCCATGCTGGAAATGTTAATAAAACTGTATAAAGCATTTTACAGAGATATCCACAAAGCATCATCCATAGTAAATGTTTAAAATCGATCTTGCCTGTATAGGCCAAGATATCCACTATGACTGTCAAGGCGGCCTGCCCGACTGCCGTAGCCGCGATAGAACGAATAATAAACGATTTGCCGCGTAGTTTTATTTTCCATTTTGCGAGGAGATAAATATTTAAAAATTCTCCGATAATGGTACCCAGCAAACTTGAAAACACAAATCTTATGGTTGGATCAAGGACTATCTTATAAGCTTCAGAATTTTCGAAATAAATCGGGTGTGGAAAATGCGCAACTCCTGTGACTGATATTGAAAATAGCAGCTCACAAACTCCCCCAATCCATATAAACAATCTAGGGTAAGAATAACCATAAACTTCTCCCATGATATCCAGTATTGGAAATGCTAATGGAAAGAAATATATACCACCTGGCTCCAAAAAACTCCCTATAAGAGTTAAGCGATTCGCTAAAATCACTGTTGTTAATAACAATGTGACATATACTCCTAACATTAAGAGAGGATATTTATAATGTGTATTTGCGCTTACATCACTTGGTATTAAAGTCTTTGAGAGTATCATTTATGCCCGCCATATAACCTATCCGATTCGCATCTTCTGCAGACATTTTATTAATAAAATTCTTATCCTTAGATATTGCAGAAGCTGATATTTTTTCTATTTTTGAATTGTCTTTATTCTGTAGTGTTACCTTATATTCTTTTATAATCTGATCTAATTCCCAAGATATTAGCTTGCAATCAGGCGCCAGTTTTTCGAGCACTGCTAAATAAGTGATGGCCCTTACTTCCTTTGAAGATAGCCCTTCGATAAGCGAATCATCTAATATAATTTGTTGAGGTGTCTTTTTTTGTATTAAACGCCCTTCCAGTCGCACTATCAATAACGTTTTATTCTCAAATTGTTCAATTCCAACGATCTCGAAGACTTTTCGAGATTTTTGTTCTGTAATAAACTCGTTAAATAAATTTTTAATACAATAAAACCAGTTTTCATTCCGCTTCATTTCTATTTTATCCTAATCTTGTTGCCCTGCAACCCACGCTTTCTTTCTGCATGTCTTTCATAAGCATATCCGGGGGGAATTGCCCTTCTCTATTGATATAAGAAATTTGTATTTCATCATTAGCAAATCCTGCTTCATTAAGAGCCTGTAATAATGTATCTTCATCAAGCCAATGGACTAGAGGAGGTAGTGACCCTGATCTATTCTTTTCATATTTTTTTGTATTATTTATTAAACCTGGCCATTTCTCACCACTATGTTTTCTTGCGATATATTCATCCAGAAAAGACCCCCAGTTTAATAAATACGGGGTTTCATTTACAACGAAAAGGCTGCCGCCAATTTTCAACCACTTTCGCGCTTTTTTTAATGAATTTATGAGCTGCTTACCATCAAAAAAATGAAGAACTCGCGAAATTAAAATTGCATCAAACTGATTATCATTAAAAACTAGTTCGTCAGGGAATGAGCCTGCAACGGGCGTTAACGTACCCTTTTCAATTTTTAAGTGCTCTTTAACAACGACGGCAAGATGCTCTGGCTCAAGATCATTGCATACTACTGTTGCACCTCGCTTTAGTGCTGCCAGAGATGCGACACCATAAGCCGCCCCTATCTCTAATACTCTTCCGTCCACAAGAGAAGAAGATTGCTCTGCTCTTTCAATAAATTGGACAGAAAAACAATCATTAGCGGCGGTGGTCATAAATCCTTGTTTATTCACAGTAGCTATAAATGAACCAGATGAATCAGGATTGGGCTTTTCATATAAGTCATAAAGATTATTATCATTATCTTTAATGTGTCTTTTATATTTCTCAAGATTTGAGAGGATTGATTTTGTTATATCCTTGAAAGCTGGTTCCTCATTTATTTTTTCAACCAATTCGATGAATATTTTTTTACTGAACAACAGAAAATCAAGCGAGGGAACCCCGTAATTATTTTTCCAGAAAGATTGTCTTAGCTTCAGGAAAAACTGATTTTTAGATAATATATAGAATAATTCCACCATCATTTTACAGACATATTCTTCTTCATCAGAGGGCAATTGTAATTTTATAAAATCTACAATAGCATCTTGTAAGCTTTTCAACTGTTTGCTGGATAATTCATTTACAGGTATATCTTCCATTAACTGCTGTAACATTATATTTTCAGGTAGGTTTTAGGTGGCGGGATAATAGCATATTTGTAATTTAAATAAATAAAATTATCCGAATTATTTATAAAACCATTGTTTTTTGCGAGGAGAAATATTAATTTCCATGCGATAATTCAAATTATGTTTTTGAGATTAATAATGCCCCCTAAAATTTGGAAACCAGAAGAGTACAACAAACAATGCGTTCTTCAGTACAATACAGCTATGTCGATGCTTGATACCTTCTCTTTTAAAGGTAATGAAAAAGTCCTGGATATTGGTTGTGGTACAGGTAATATTTCTTATCAGGTTGCAACACAAAGACTAACAACAGGCAAACTAACAGGTTTGGATATCAGTCACAAAATGATTAACTTTGCCAGTAAGCACTATCAAGCACCAAATTTGTCCTTTGAACATAATGATGTTTTAACCATGAGGCATGGGGGTTGTTTTGACATAGCCCTGTCTTTTTGGACACTGTCATGGGTCTCTATTGAAAATCAACTGGAAGCGCTTAAAAATATCATTCGAAGTTTGAATGGTGAGGGAAAATTTTTCCTGATGTACCCTTTAAAACATGAGGCTTATAATATTGTTGATACCGTAATAAAAAAGCCCGAATGGCAGCCTTTTTTCAAAGGGTATTCCATGCCCAGATCCTTTATTACAGAAGAACAATATCAAGATAATATTATTAGCAATATTCCCATGGACATTTCAATTGAAAAAAAAGAAATAGAATGTCGCTATAAAAATGACGACGAAATGCTTTCATCTATTAATTGCTGGCTTGCTCATGTTGATGAGATACCACACCCAAAAGATAAAGAGAAGTTTCTTTTGGATGTAGTTGCTGCTTACAAAAAATATAGAAACATCAATGAACCCACTATGTTTTATTCTATATTAGAAATTACGGGGAATAAAAATACCTTGGAAAATAAATTTCGTAATGCTTGTAGGGTGAAGAATAACCATCCCCACTCTAAATTGAGGCTCACATGTAGAAAGTAATATTTACCATCATTCCAAAGACCTTTACAATTTTGAGCTTATAGTTGGAGAAAACTCTTCAGAAGATTCCAGTGTAGTTATTATCATTGATCTTCCATCAGTAAGTGTCTTAGATATATGTCCCTTTCCAGTAAGATCTGTAGCAAATAATACATCCCCGGGTTTAAATACTCTTTTTTCACCACCACTAGCCTCAACTTCAACTTCCCCCTCAAGATATACAATATATTGTGGTTGCGGTGCATTATGCCAATCATATATTAAACCCGCTTTAAACATTCTAAACATCATTCCTGTGGTAGGAATTTTTTTTGAATAACTACCTAAAGGTTGTTCTGTTTCACTCATAGGAGTTTCTTCTTTGAAATAGGATTTGTTGTCCGCGCCAGAAAAAAGAACTGTATATTTTTGTTTCATTAAACGCCCTTACTTATTGTGCTAAATTCTTTACATTGGCTGGATTGTATAATGATGATCTTTTCACGCTCATCGGTGTAAATTTTTTTCGTTTAACTAACTTAATTGGTTAAACGGCATAATTCCTAAAATTCAGAAAGATAGTCGAAGATTTGTTCATAAGCCACTTGATTTACCCAGCACATAGATCCCACATTAAAAAAACCGAGTTTTTTTTGCAGGTGGCTCTCCATCTTCTTTCATCTCTTCATCTTCTCTTTCCATTGAGACTTCTCGTATTTCAGATCTCTCTAATTTAATCAGGGCCATTTTGTCAATTAACAATTGTATATCAGAATCTTCAGGATTTAATCGGTCTTTTACGCTATCAAAAACCTCTGTATATTGATCAAATTGAATTAGCCACTCGACTTTTTTCAATTCTCTGTTTGCATCGCTTATATATGCAGGAGAAACATCGCAAATTTGCTTATATAAGCGTATTAAACTTTCAGACCCTTGCACCAGGGTTTCACAAAAATAATTAGTTAAGCTGTTATCATCGTAAACTTTAAATTGCGCCAAAGCTTCTGTTATTTGAAAAGTTTGCTGTAAGAGGTTGGCAACATATTTTTTTTGCAGGTCATCTATATCCCACTGTCTAGCTTGTGGAAAATGAGTATAACGTTTTTGGGGGGGGATTGCGGCCAGGTCTGGTACATCTACTTTTTTGATCATGAGTTCTCTTAGCGTATTTTTTACGTCTTCGTCTGTCGGCGGAGATAATTTAAAATACTCAGAAAAATAGCGTTTAGAGCCAGGAGCATATTGTTCAAGTATTGTTAAAAAAACATCTACTCTGCAGAACTTTGCAACCTCATGTATCGCTATGACTTTGGTATCTTCGGGGTGTTGAAGACGCTTTATGTTCCAAGCTCTTTTACTTGGCGGTACTACTTCAAATCCCAGTTTCTGAGCAAAATGATTAGTAAAGTCGACATCATTAAATTTGATTAGGATCGACTCCATAGATTCTCCTCCATATTTCATATCAAAACTAAGAGACTCAAAATAGGAAGTTTCTCCAGGTACATATTCCGGTTTATAGTCGTAATGTGTTACAAATGGCTTACCACCAACTAAGGTCCATTTAACATTTCTACTTTTATATTGAGCGGGCACTGCTTCTTGTTGTGCTGATACTTGCATTTCCTGCGCATCTATTTCTGAAAACTTGCGTTTTAATGATTTTTTTAAATCGGTATATTTTGAACCCAATTGCGATCCGATTTTATTTGTATAGTCTTTACTTAAAGTCTTAAGTCTTTCCTGTAAGCTACTAAATTGGGTTTTTAAATCTTTATTGTCTGGCACTCGGGCTATAAGTGAAGCAAAATCCTTTTCATATTGCTCTGACATTTTTTTATGCAGGTCTTGGTATGCTACATTAATATCCTGAGACGAAGATTCCTCATTTTCGAGAAGCATTTGAAAATTGTTTAACAGCTCGGTCACTCTTTTAATAATTTTGGGGCAAGCATATTGAGCGGTGGCAGCGGTAATTTTATCGAATTCAGAGTGTTTTTCATACTGAATAGGCTGAGCACAATAACGAGCGCTCACAAGCCTGTCATTAGCAATTGCGTCGTCAATTCTTGGTATACACTCTGCTATAATTTCATCTGCTGACTTCATAGAACACCTGTATAATAAGAACGTATTGAGTTCAATTTGTTATAGAATTTATAGTATTTTTAAGCTACCTTAAAGTAATCTTCTTTTTTTCGTCGATATTGAATATATGTACCATTATAGTACAAATATTTTTTCCGGTTACAAACTCATCTAAATAATTGCCATGTATTAAATTAACGTAAAAATACTAGCTTCTCACCAACTTCTTCCGACTGTTGATTTTCCGTAAATAAACGGTGTATTTTAGGAATTGCTGACGCAGGTTTTTCGTTTATCGCGCAAATCAAGGAGGGCGGGTAGCTTCTCTCCATTCCATGCGCACCATACAGCGCGTTTATAATGTAAGAACATGCCAACCTCTCGTCCATGCTGAATTTGGTAATCATAGTGGAGGCATTACTAAAACTGAAATGGGATAAATCACACCCAGCAGACGCATAAAAAACCGTAAAAGAAACCGTTGCAGGTGGAATGATTTTTTCATAAATTTCATAGTCTTGACGTGGTTCAGGTGCAATACTCTCCAGAAAATGAAGCTGGATATCATGGCCAAACTGAATGTACACTTTATTGCCTATCTCATGACAAATCAAAGCGCCTTGCCTATCGCCAACCAATATAATCTCATCAGGTTTTGCGCCATCCTCAGCAAGAGCCGTTAATAAATTTTCCATGCGTTCAACATGGGTTTTCCTTCCCGAGGTTAAAATTATCTCACCTATAAAACCACCCGGTAGAGGGGAAGCCGACCTGTTTTTAGATTTTTCAGCATTAGAAGACCAGAATCGGTGCGTGGTTGGATTAATTTTTGCAGCCAGGCTATTAGCATCATTTACAGGAAGAATTTTATCATCTGGCTGCTGCTGTAAAAAAACAACGGGCAATAGCAAATCCTGTAGCTCTTGCACCGCAGCTTTCATAAAATGGCGGCTATCGGCTGATTCATCTGTATCGGCGACATAAACAGTAAGGACTTTTCTATCGCCCATTTGTTGTAATCGCTGCAAAAGCCCCTGATATTTTGGTTCATTTTTATTAAACATACTTCTCTCCTGGTCGATGTATATCACTTAATGCAATATAAAAATTACTCATGAGAAAAAGCATGATTACTCTGAGTGAGGCGTACTCAGCGGCTTAAATATTAGTTTGGAAACCGCCACATCCTTATTAATAGTATGGTGTTGCAAACGGTGAAATGCCAAAAAAAAGCCTACTCCAAAATACTATAGCGATATTCTTTAAGGAATAACACCATGGCTCATTGCGACTATTTCTATTTAAGAACAACAAATCCTGCTGACATGCTATCCTTTAAAAGATTATTAACCCCCAAGGAGCGCCCGTGCACTTGATTTTTGATTTTGATGGAACATTAGTGGACAGTTTTAATTGCGTGATGGAAAAATCGCTATTGTTGGCTGATGAATTTAACTTTCGCAAATTAGATCTTGAGGAAATCCAAAGTCTGCGGGATTTGACATCAAAAGAAATTATCAAGTATTTACAAATTCCCATGTACAAAATTCCGAAGCTTATTTATCAAATAAGAAAATACCTGCACTCGGAAATGCGGGAATTAAACCCCATTCCAGAAATTCCCGAGGTTTTAGAGAAGCTCTCCAATGCAGGGTTTACGATGGGGATTTTAACGTCTAATTCAGCGGAAAATGTGCGCATATGGCTTAACGAGCACGAGCTTCAACATTTTTTTGATTTTACTCACATTGAATCCTGCTATTTTTCAAAAAAATATGTTCTAAAAAAAACGCTTAAGTCTTATCGCTCAGATAAATCCAAGGTTTTATATATAGGGGATGAAACGCGGGATATTGATGCAGCTACCCAGAATAACATTAGCGCCATAGCGGTGACTTGGGGATATAATTCTGAAAAAGCGCTCCTGCAATACAATCCAGCTCATATTGCGAGAAAGCCCGATGATATTTTAACCATATGCGGCCTTTAACTAAAACGGTGGCCAAGCTCATAGCGATGTAGCCCGGATTAGCACCGCGTAATCCGGGAAAATGCTAACCCAGAACACCAACCGTTCAAATTACGCAATACTAATCGAGCACCGTTTAAAATTAACCCAACTTGCAATTTATTGTATTAATAAGTATCGTTTCCAACGAGTCATATCAGCATTGAGGAATAACGTGTCGTATAAAATTTTTTCTTTAATCACTCTTCTGTGTTTTTTTATTTTTAAAGCCCAGGCGATTTGCGTAAAAAATGAAACGGAGTTCTCACTCTATTATGAGATAGAAAATAAAAATTACTATCCTGCACCCAAAGTAAAATTTCATAGCGGTATTGTTCTCGGTAATCAACAAAAATGCCACGCTCACTCCAAAGCAGACAGCGATGACTGGATGCTCTACCGGCATGATTTTATTAAAATTTTCAAAATTGATGAACAGAGCGGTCAAGAGCGGGTATGTGCGAGAAAGGTTGACGGTATCATGAATACCCTGGAAGTCAGCTACCAACCCCAAGCCAACAAATGGTGGTGCCTTGACCGGAGTGATTACGAGGATTAACCCTCAAAAGCCGCTCCATTTTCAAACAATATTGCCAAAATTTGCATTACACCCTTATTTGCCTTAAAATTACTCAATATGTAAAGATAAGCGATAAGCAATGAGCATCCAATACTGGCACGGCATTTATGGCGATGAAGAGCTATTAAAAAAACATCATAAAACCCTCGATAAATTATTAGCCTGCAATTATAAATCAGCGGGTCTCGACGCAAAGCACTTGAAAAATGACCGTCCTTTCACTGTACGTATTAACGATAGCGATCGCTTGTTATTTACCTCTTTTATCGTGGATGGCAAGCCCTATTTACTATTGCTTGAAGATATTTTAAATCATGACTACCAGAAATCACGTTTTTTAAAACCAGGTGTACTGCAAAATTATCTTGAGCTACACAAGGACGAAATCACTCAAAAAATCAGGAATGGAGAAAAGGTTATATTATCCAATCCTGAGCCTGATACTGAAAAAGAAGCCAATCCCGAGTCGGACACTGAAGAGTTCCAGGAAAGTGACTTTGACTATCCGGTTAAGTACGGCCAACAATATATTGTTTTAAATACGGAGCAACAAGAGGCATTAGCAGCACCCTTACCGGTCGTAGTGAGTGGCGCGCCAGGCTCTGGTAAATCCTGTGTGGCAATTTCGCTTCTTGAGCAATGCCAGGAAAATCAGGCTAAAACGGAAGAATTACGCCCGCTTTTATATGTCACCCAATCAGAAGAACTAGTTAAGGGCATGCAAAGCATATGGACTAATTTAGCCAAAGACGAAGGCCTGCCAGAGGTGCAATTTAAAACCTTCCAACAACTCATGGAGGAAATAGCAAATGACCCGGCCGACAAGAGGAAATTGGTAGACGACGCCGATTTTAAAATCTGGCTTCAAGAGCACATCAGCAATCAGCATTCACTGCGAAAAGTCAAACCAAAAGATTTCCCCGCAGCAGATTTCTTTAATCAAAAAGACCTGATTTATCAGGAATTTCGCCTCATGTCAGGGCTAAGCCCTGAGGATTATCGCAAGTTAGGGGGAAAGCAATGTCACTTTCTGGCGAAAATTGAAAAAAAATGGTTGCTCAACGCTTATAGCACCTATCAGGATTACCTTAATAAAAACAAACAATTACACCCCTCTTTTCCCTTAAACAAGACCGGTTTTTATAGCACCATTGTAGTGGATGAGGCGCAGGATTTATCAACCGGCCAGCTGCAAAATCTTCTGCAATTATCAACCAACTCACAAATCTGTTATTTAATGGACAGCCATCAAAGTCTCCTTGATGAACTATCCCAACGCTCATTATTAATCCGCTGGGTTCGTAATCACATTACACTGCCATTTTCTTATCGCTGCCCACCCAATATTACTGACATAGCCAATGGCGTTATTAAAATTAAAACCGACTTGACCGGTGGCTTGACTGATAAATATGAAGTGCCTGAAATTCAACCAAGCCCGCATCATGAGGAGGCAGGTAGCGTGCGCTGGTATAATAAAATTTCCGAGGAAGAAAAAGCCTACGTCGTTAATGCCACACGCTCAACAGCTGTCGCTATCGTAACACCAGCGGAACATATAGAAGAAGCTCGTAAGCTGTTTCCTACCGCCGACCTTATCCTAACACCGGAAGATATTAAAGGCCTGGAATACCCAATAATTATTGCTTATCGTCCTTTTGATACCCCTATTTTTAAAGAAGCGAATGCCATACTTGACAAAAAGATCAAGCGTCAAATTATAGTCGAGAGCCAGGGAAGCTCATCCTCTGGGCATCGTGCTAAAAAAGGCCAGCGCGACGACAAATTCGGCCCCCCTTTTAATAAAACCTTCACGGCTTTTACGCGCGCAATAAATGAACTAATTATTTTTCAAGAGTCATCCCATGACAATAAGCACATCGTCAATACCTTACAACAAAAAGTCAACAAACAAGCAGCCCTCGCTGACTTGAGCAACACCCCAACACCTATAGCGAGTTCCAAAGCTGAGTGGGAACAAGAGGCTGAAAAGCAGGAAAGAGCAGGAAACGTCGAGCAGGCAAATGCTATTCGTGAGCGATGGGGAATAACAACCCCACCTCAAAATAAATCTGAAGAAACTCACCTGGCAGAGACTAAAGCGCAACCTAAAGCACAAGAGAGCAATAGGAGAAGGAGAGGCAAAAACACGGCAGGAGGAAAAGGAGCACCCAAAGCACAGCCCAATAAAGAAGCCTCTTCGTCTTCAACACCCCAAAAAAAGACACTCCCAGTTCCCCAACAAATGCCGGTTATACCAAAAACGGCTCCAAAAGAGCACGTTAAGACCGCGCAAGTAAAGAAAGAAGATCTTGAATTTGTTGAAAAATTACTTAAAAATTTCAACGAGGCAAATTTAAAAGGGGTATTTGCCCCAAAAATAAAAAGGCCTGAAAAATGGTTCTTTGACGTGCCCGTGCAAAACCACCCCTTCTTACTATCGGCTATCCTGGACGATGAGAAAAAAATCACTCGTCTATGGAATTTTTTAAGTAATAACGAACGCGCCTTAACAGTATCTGCTGACAAGCTTTTACCTCTTTTTCCAAAGCTTTGCTTAAATGAAGCGGGACAACAATTGTTAGCCCTGTTGTTGAACGACAATCCTCTATTAGTACCGTCTATTTCAGAAAAGGACCTCTGTCATTTAAGAGATTATCCAGGTATTCATGAAGTTACCTCTCCTCTTTTCTGGCTATCAAAAACCGAGATTGGGCGATTAATACTCAGTACGTATTTAGCTAACAACCCCCAACTCGCGCTTAAAATATCAGCAAAAGACCTCTGTCATTACCGATCGGAAAAAGGTGAAGCAGATGAAAATACGTCCCCTTTTTACTGGTTAGCAGAGAGCCCCTGTGGCCTTATGCTTCTGCAGCATCTGATCGACATGAATCCGGATTTAGCCATTGAAATAACGGCTGATTCATTATGCAGGCAACGAACTGCAAAAGCCGGGGCTTCTGAAGGTAGTTCTGTGCTCTTTTTGTTAGCCGGTACTCTGGAGGGGACAGAAATTCTCCAAAAGCTCTTGGAGGCCAATCCAAAACTTGCACAGGGCATAACTGCCCAAGCCCTATATAGCATACGGCCTAAGGATGGGAGTAACAATACCAATAAATCTGCTTTTGATAACTTGTTAGGTTTTCCGCAAGGGCGGAATATTATCAATTATTTACTAAAAAATAATCAAGAATTAGTAAAAGAAATAACCGGTAACACGCTATGTCGCATGGATCTTACCTTCTTTAATGGGGAGGAAACTATTCCGCCTCTGCACTGGTTGACAACTACGGATGAAGGACAAGAAATTTTTGCGACCTTATTAGCTAAAAAACCGGCATTAGCCCAAGAAATAACGCACGAAGCCCTGTGTCATCCCAGGAGCCATCTAGCAGGCGTGAGCGAAAACGTATCGCCATTATACGGGTTAAGCACAAGTTCTGCGGGAGTAAAGATTCTTCACCAATTATTGGTAAATAATCCTGTGCTCGCAAAAGCGATAACAGCCGAGGAGCTCTGTCGTTTCAAAACTTTTCCTGGATCCTATCAAAACGCCTCCCCGTTGTATTGGCTAACGGCAGATAACCTTGGTCGGGATGTTCTTAACTTATTACTCGAAACAAATCCGGAATTGGCAAAACAAATACCGGCTGAAGCCTTATGCCGCTCGTTGACCAATGAAGCAGGCTCTCGTGCAAATACCTGCCCACTTTTAGCACTATCAGTTTATGACAACGGAATAAAATTCCTTCGTACGCTATTAACTAATCCGGGAATAGCTGAAGGAATTACGGGTGAAGCACTTTGCCGTCTTAGAACGGACAAAGCGGGCAGGCATAAAAACACCTCGGTTCTTTACGGATTAAGTGCCAGTGAAAATGGACGAGCATTCCTAAGCGAGTTACTCGCTAAAAATCCTGGTTTGTCCAAAGAAATTACAGCAGAAACCCTATATATCCGCAGAGTACCTGAGGCTGGAGAATACCAAAATTTATCCGTATTTTACCATTTGACGTCGAGTGATACGGGACTCGCTATTCTTGAGACCTTATTAAGGGACAACCCTCAACTCGTTGAGAAGATAACCCCTGAGGATCTGTGCGCGTTTAGAAACGAAAAAGCGGGTGAATCTGAAAATTATTCACCCCTATTGCTCCTTTGTAAAACAGCTAAAGGCCGCGAAATCCTGAAATTCCTTCTGGTACAGAAACCAGACTTAGCCCAAGGAATTACAAAAGAAGCGCTCGAACGAGTCACTTACGTAATAGACCCATTAGATGGCAGCAAAGCAACAAGTAGATCAGCAAAACTATCACTTTTACAAAGTGATAACGGGCAAGAAATCCTAGACTTGCTTCCCTCTATAAGAAATCAGAAAATGGCTCACTCCTGTTCTTTTTTTATGAAACAGGGACAAAAGCCAGGTGAGAAGCCCGATGACGAAAAATATATCGCGCCGGGTAGCGAAGTCTAAATTCAAACAGTATATTTTTTACCTTGATTAGGCAAAATAAAATCAACCCCCATGTCATTTCCTTTTTGTATTTCCGTAACTACTGTCTGTGCGGTAATAGTACTATTTATAGTATTAAGAGTGGGCTTTACATGGGTTACAAATACGGTAAGACCTTTTAATGCATCTTTTGGCGTCCGGGGATTTACCGTATTGGCCAGTTGGTGAAGCGCCTCAATATATAAAGAAGGTTTTAAATGCCCAAATAATCTGGCTTTAGGTTGCGCATTCGTGTACGAGCATTCCAAGAGAATGGCGTGCAATTGCTTTTTACGGATTATGGGGGCAATTTCTGTCCAGATGTCTTGCAGTGCATGACCTTTTTCCAACGTATCCGCCCCCGTATCGCCAAAATATAATAAATATTCCTTTTTATAATTAATCAAAAATGCGGTGGATAAAAACCCGTTACCATGGCTTAACGGAAATGCCTTAACCGACAGTTTAGTGTCAGGAATGGGTATCCATTGATGAAGCGGAATTGTTTGATAATGCTGACAGTTTAACTGCGGTTTTACGCCTTTATCACCAAAATTACCCCAAATTTCCCAATTAAAAACTTTCGATTGTAGCACCCTCATGGTTTCTTCGCGCGCCATTAAGACTTGTTTGTTACAAAGCTCAGGCTGTGCCATCACAAAACCCATAAGGTGGTCCAAATGAGCATGCGAGATTAAATAAGCTGGGATATGGTGAGCGAGAATGTCACCAATGTTTACTGAAGGCGCGAAAGCTTTAAGCAACCCTTGCACTAAAGTACCGGCATCCAGGGCAACATAATTATCTTCGTGTATGGGTTTAAGTAAATAAGAAGACAAATTCCCATCGACAAGCCCCCCATTAACCCCAAGCGCTACGATTTGAAAAGCTGGTGCCGTATGAACTGATTGCGATAACAAAAAACAGCAGAGCAGTATAATTCGCTTTAAAAACAACGGCATCAGACGCATCCCTTGACTATCATTTTTATGGCTATGATAACGGCGCTCTTTGTTAAATCCAAATTTTTTAACCTCAACGGCACTAAAAGCAAATTTCTGTAAATTTGCTATACCTAAAAGAGCATCTACAAAGGGGTTATCATGAAGAATGAATCACGAGAAGAAGCCAATGAGCATCCTGAAATTAAGGATATTAAAAACATTTGCACTATCGAAAAAGGTAATAAAGATACGAACAAAGTTTGCGATAAGGTAAATAAAAAAGACGCGTTTAACCCTTCAAAAAAGCCAAAGAAATAAATGCGATGGACAATGGATTATGAGCCGTATTAAACTCGCGCAAGCTCGCTTAATTTACTTGCAGGAGTTATCGTGTCAAAAGCAAAAATACTTATTGTATGGTCTGATTACTATAAAGAGCTTGCAAAAAAGCAGCTGGATAGCTGCATTCGTCTCTTGGACAACTCACCGTATGATTATTCCGTAGAGCACGTTGAGGCAGGAACATATGAAATTCCTGTTGTCATTCAATATTATCATCAGAATAATCCCTTTGACGGCTATCTTCCGCTTGCCTTGTTACTTAAAGGCAGTACTGATCATTATGAATTTATCTGGGAGCATGTCAAAGAATGTTTCATTAAATTTGCCATGGAAGGATTAC
Source organism: Legionella sp. (assembly GCA_030680075.1). Classification (GTDB taxonomy): domain Bacteria; phylum Pseudomonadota; class Gammaproteobacteria; order Legionellales; family Legionellaceae; genus Legionella_C. The sequence goes on along the minus strand of JAUXWR010000131.1, from coordinate 143,109 downwards.
TGATTGGCAACGGGATAATTTCTGCTCCTACGATGGAGGCAATGACCACGCGCGTTGAAAATAATGAACGGGTTGAAGAGGCCTTTCAAGCGCTTGATTATTTGATACGGTTCAAAGAAAGATTGTAACTCCACAACCTCCCCCCTGACAGAATGTAAAATGTAGCCCGGATTAGCGCCAGCGTAATCCGGGAAATGCCCCATTGCTAAACATCACCCCCCTCATGGGGAGCTTTTGCAAATAGGTAATAGTACTACTATATTCAAAATAAGTTATTACACGAAAAAAGACGCCCTTTAATGGGCGCTCATATTAGGACATCTATCATGAAAGAAAGACATTTGGCCTACAAAATTACGGACAATACCTCGGGTCTTATATGCACACATTCCGAGTTTGAAGAAGATAAAATGATTGATTTATTAAAAGATATTCAAAAAGACTGTACAGAGGGTGTGTTCTGGATATTCAAACAACTGGATAATCAACCACGAGAGCCGCTTTGTATAATTGATTGCACCCACCAACGAATTTACTACCATTACTCCGGAGAGGTAGAGCAAATAGAAGACACTATTAAAAAATTAACCAAATAACCTGCCCTATCCACTACTTCCGCGAAAACTATTCAGAGTTTAATCCAGGAAAAAGATGCGTCTTTGCGAGCCTTTATATGAATCCAGAAAACGTATAGCACTAACTTTTTAGCCTTATCATGATTGAAGCACGCTCTAATGTATGTCGTCCCGGGATGTAGTAAGACTTGGTGAGTGTGCGAACCTAGTCTTACTTAATGTCCGGGATCCATTCCACTCCGTGCATCTTGTCAGGCACTATTATTTGTCATAATCCCAGGATTAATACCTCGTACCAGCCTGAAAATAGATCCCGGACATTAAGAGAGACTAAACTCACACGCTCGTTAAGTCGCTCTAAATTCCGGGACGACAGGGAAAGAGAGAACAGGACAATTTTTATCTTGGAAAAAATGGCGTCTTTGCGAAGAAAATTTTGAGCGCAGAAAGGACTATTAATGTTCACTTAAGCTTTTCCCTATAAAATATGCCATTAAATTTATCATTTTTAAGAGTTATCATGGCCAAAAATTACGCAGAAAGTCATTTGAGTCAAAAAATTGCTTTAGTATTAAAAAAAATAAGCGCGCTTAAAGAGAAATACCCTCTCAAGAAAAAATCCTCTAAGGAAAAACCTACTGTTGAACATACCCATGCAAGTATGCTGGTAACTCTTATTGAAGAATTGCTTCTGAAAATTCAAAATGATTTTGTGCCTTATTTTGATGAACAAAAAACGCCAAGTAACACTCGTTTTATTTACATGATGGCACAGGCCAAGCTGATGAAAAACAAACTACTCGGCGATCCGGAAACGCTGAAAATTCATCACCCAATGACCTTTGAATTAGCTGATTTTTTAATACCTCTCATAAATGAAGCGCCACAGCTAAACCAGTTAATTCCCTTTTTTAATCCCGATTCTCTATCTATTGATTTATCGTCTATCAACTCTATCATTGTTAAGAATAAAAAAAATGAAGATGCCAGTCCTTCGTATCTTTATGAATATACCCCCAAATCAAAAGAATCCTCCGACACAATCCTTATTGATGGCGAAGAATATTACAACAACTATCGCCAACACTATATACAATTGTTTAAAACTGAATTTGCAAATTATTTTTCCAACCATGCCGAGACCCAACACGCACAGGATGAACTTGCTCGTACAAGGCCCTTGTATGAACATTTAGAGACTACATCCACGATGATTAATACCAAGATGGATGAATTCAATAAAAATCATACAAAAGTGCTCAAAGACGCTCATTTAGCGGATACTATTAAGGCATTAACTAAAGCGATTACCCAACACTTTTCATTAATAACAAACAACAATGTATTGAAAGCAGATCTTTCGCTAACACTGCAGAAGTTCCATGAAACACTACAAGAGCGCAACATAGAGCGGCCAAACTACGCTGTTTTAGATTGCAAAGACAAGCTCTCTGACTTAGTTAATGAGCAAATTGCTACTTTGTTTTTTGCTAAAGTAAAGGCTGAAGATAACTTGAGGAAACTTCTGTTAACACTTTGTGATAAAAATTGCCAAATACAATTAACTGAGATAGATAAACTCCAAACGCAGCTTGACGATTTAAATAAAGACCTGAACATTAATGACATAGTGGCTCTCGAAGAAGCTATAAAAAACCTGCCTGAAAAAATGTCCGCGATGGACGCAATAAAACAGACCCTCAATGAGGACGTGTTAACAGCTATTCAGACTTTTTTATCCGATCCCAAACTTTCTTTATTGAATGATTCGGGTAGCATACAAGAAGAAATGTTCTTAATATATCAACCTGTTTTTACTCATGGAAATCTCCTGCTTCAAAAAATTAACGACGCACAAAATACAGAAAAATCACGATTACAGGCACACCTTGAAAACGCCCAATATAAAGCAAATTTAAGCAATGCTAACCCACAAAAATTGCTTGAGATGTTAGAAAAAACAGAAAAAAAGCGTGAGGAAGTACAAGGTAAGCTAGCAGAAATACGCGCACGCCTTCAGCAAGACCAGAATGAAATTTCTGCCATTCACGAACAACTGACGGCGTTAACAGAAAACGCTCATCAGACCAGGAAAGAACTTGAACTCCATAATCGCGATAAATCAGAAATTATTCAAGAAGCACAAAGACTGACAGCGTCCCATTTTCCAGACCACCTATTGCTTGACGAAAATGAGTTGAATGAGCACGAAACACTTTTCAAGCTGATACAAGATCAAATAATTGACTTGAAGATTCTGCAAGAAAATCTGACTATTCCAACGTCTTTAAAGGAAGTAATCACGATTTTAAATAGCAATGAAAAACCAAAACCCACTTTTTCCAAGATAAAAGAATTACCCAAAGACAAAAATGGTATTCCATTATTATTCGCATTGATTAATAAAAAATCGCTGACAAATGAATTTGAGTCCCGCAAGAAAGAGTTTATTTCTTCCGAGCAAGATATTTCAGATTTCTTAAAGAACTTATATGGTGAGGTTAATACAAAACTCATTCAGATTGACAGCATTAATGAAAACATTAATGAAACATTAACACTATTGGACGACAAGAAAAAAAATTGCATTTCCAATAGTGATAAACACAACGAGCTAATTGTTGAATTACAAAAATTCGGTGCGCCTATTGAAGAACTGCAAAACGAGCTGCAGCTCCTGGAACAGGAAGAAACAAAGCAAACGATTAATATTAACGTCCTTACCGAAATTATTGACTTAATCCCTAAAATTGACCATTTCAGAACGCAAATTGAATTATTCGCCAAAGAGGAAAATTTATACGCGCCTTCAGAAACAATTTCTCTAAGAAATATGCAAGGCGCCATGGTTGAACAACTGAACAATTTTGCCGGTGATAAAAACGTTGTTCAAGCGCTTATTACAGCGAATGATAAAAAATTTCACCAAGCAATTGATGATAAATTAAAATCAGGGATTGAATTAGTGAAAGATTTAGTCACTAAATTTGAGCACCAAGCCGAAAAAGCAAAAGCCATTGGGAATAATAAAAGTAAACGCTTGCAAGAATCCAATAAGGCTCTGCTTGCCGAAATTCGCAAAAACCTTTCAGAATTACCTAATGTTGAACAACTTACAGCACTCGCTCAAAACATTGATGAGTGGTCTTTTGAAGATGAAAATAAAGGAAAAGTACTGGAAACTCTTAAAGCTGCCAGAAAAAACGCTGAAGATCAATTAACCGAGGCTGAACGAGCTAATAATGCTATCGGTGAGTGTATCAAAGAAAGGCTAGCCGTAACTGAATCTTTATCACTCAGTCTGGATACCTATTTACAAGAACGCGCCAGGAAATATAAACCAAAAGATTTCTTCATCTCCAAGGATAAAACGGCGCGTGCAGACTTTATTACTGCTTTGAATACAGACTTGAAGAATTATCAGGAATCAGGTGATAACAGTGAACTACTTCAAAGTATTCGCGAGGGGATGAGTCGGTTCCCCGGGATTCATTTGAAAACGCTGCTTAATCAGTGCCTTGTTGCTGTTAATGATATGGACCGCAAAATTGTAAGTCCTGTCACCATCGATTTTGATTTTGATGCCTATCATCAAGCGACAAAAGCATCACTTGATCCGAATAGTGCATACTTTGCCAAAATTACTGATTTATATAAGCAAGTGGAAAAGATGGCTAAATATGGTACTGAATTGCAAAAGAAAAAGGATACCTGTGCCCCCATTGTGGAGAAATTGGCGAGAGAATTAAGATACGATATCGATCATTTCGTGACCACGCACCCTGATGGATTGTCTGGTGATACGAATTACTCTCAATTTAGGGAAAATTTCACAGCGCGATTACATAGCCAAGATGCGGCCATGAGTGTCCACCATAACGTCTGGAAGCCACTTCTTGCAAATGTTCTGGCAGCAGCTATTACACTCGGGATTGCCTTGGGAATTAAGCTTATCTACTCCAAAATTTCCAGTGGCCGCTGCTCTTTCTTCATGGAGAATACAGCTCACCTTAATTTTATTGAGAAAATGGAGCAATCTATTCCTCCCCTCGCTTAATTCGAGTAAAGGCGCAATACTTGCGCCTTTTACCCTCACCCGTCATACTTTAGATCTCTCTTAATCGGACAGGTGTTATGATGATTAGGCATATTGTTTTGTTAGCATTCAAAAAAGAGTTAAATGAACGCGATATAGAAGCCATTTTCCTAGCCCTTGAAAACATGAAAAACGCCATTCCTCAAATTCAATCCTTCACGTGGGGGAAATGCAATAGCCCTGAGCAATTAAACAAAGCATTCACGCATGGGTTTTGCATGGAGTTTATTGATGATAAGGCACGAGAAATATACTTGCGGCACCCGCTTCATATAGGGTTAGTTGAAAAACATGTTGGTCCAGCATTGGCCGATGGTGAGAACTCTACGCTTGTATTTGATTATACTTTATAGATAATGAGACCTTGTGCATATGCTTCGAGACCGGGTTTCTACCCGTCCTCAGCATAATTTTTTAGTATTAATTATATTAAACATGGATGTTTTTAAGTCTATGTGATTAAAAAGAAATTAGGGTTTTTATGCTTGTTTCATGTCCTAAAAAATCCCATTAGCGGATGACAGCAATTGATTTATCTAAAAATTTCAGTTATCCTAAACCAGTTTTGTAAAAAAAATGAGCACATTTTAAAATAGCTCAACAGATTATTTTAAAGCATTCTTTTTTAATTACAGCAACCAAGGATTTTTTATGCCCTTAAATGACATGTCCGGGGTAATTTCCAACACTGAGGTTAAACAATCAGACTGGGATAAACAAGATACTATCTGGATGCTAAGTCTTTATGGCACAGCCATCGGCGCCGGCACCCTTTTTCTTCCCATTAATGCCGGGTTAAATGGCATTCTGCCTTTATTAATTATGGCGCTGGTCGCCTTTCCCATGACCTATTTTTCTCACCAGGCACTTTGCCGTTTTGTCCTTTCTGGCAGTTCGAAAAAAAGCGATATTACAGAGGTTGTCGATGAGCATTTTGGCACCTTCGCAGGTAAGATAATTACCTGGCTTTATTTCTTTGCCATTTACCCCATTTTATTGATGTATAGCGTTGCTATCACCAATACAACCGAAAGCTTTCTTACCCATCAGCTACATGTCGCCGCCCCACCGCGTGCGCTTTTAGCCATGTGTTTAATCGTTGGGCTTATGGTAGTTGTTCATTTTGGGCAGCAGCTTATTGTAAAATCAATGAGCGTTCTGGTTTATCCTTTCGTTTGCATTTTAATGCTATTGTCATTGTATCTAATTCCTTATTGGAATAGCTCTATTTTTCAGATGAGTGGAGCGATGGAGTCGTCTGTAAGCGGGCATGGTTTTTTAATGACCCTCTGGCTTATCGTTCCGGTGATGGTATTTTCATTCAACCATTCACCCATCATTTCTTCGTTCGCGGTAAGTCAAAAGCAGCGATTTGGCCATCAAGCCGATAAAAAATGCTCCTCCATTTTAAAATACAGTCACATCCTGATGGTTGTTACTGTGATGTTTTTTGTATTCAGCTGCGTACTGAGTTTGTCTCCTCAGGACTTGATGCAAGCTAAGCACCAAAACATTTCTATTTTATCTTATCTGGCAAACCACTTTCATACGCCTGTTATTGCTTATGTAGCACCTCTTATTGCTTTTATTGCCATTGCCAAATCGTTTTTTGGTCATTATCTCGGTGCGAAAGAAGGGTTGCATGGCCTGATGACCAAATCTCTTCGTGCGCGTGGCAAAGCCGTATGTGAGGTTAAAATCCATCGTATAATTGAAGTTTTCATGGTAGTTACCTGCGGCATAGTGGCTACTCTTAATCCGAGTATTTTAGGCATGATTGAGGTATTGGGTGGTCCTGTTATTGCCATCATTTTATTTTTGATGCCCATGTATGCCATAGCAAAAATACCGGCCATGAAAAAACATGCTCATTTGAGTAGTAATATTTTTATTACCTTTATTGGAATGGTGGCAATATCAGCCATTATGTTTGGTTTGTTTAAATAATTAAATCTCGTAGGGTGGGCAAAGGCGCGTAGCGACGTGCCCACCACCCTACGTTAATCTACATTCGCACCGAACCGCAATTAGTTTGATTTGATACTTGCTCGCAAATTATCTAAAAAGAGTTTTTTTTCATATTTTTCTTTCTTCAACTCTCTTAATAGTTGCCGACGAAATGTTTGATAATTTACTTCCAAAGCATGGCGCGTATTTTCTCTGAAATGGTGGCTTGTTTTCTTCATTTCCTGTTTGATTTTTCGCGGTAAATCGGTGGGGCGCTTTAAGCTCCCTGCAATGATGCAGGCTGCAATTTTAGCCTGGTAATCAGCCAGAGGCCAGATACAACCTTGCGGCTGAAACAATCCGATAAAATACAAATTATCGAAACGAGGGTGCATCATTTTTCGATAAAGAGGTATCTGCGTTAAGGTACTGAAATCGATTAATTCTTTATTAAAAAAAGGAAAGCTGGTTCTGTAACCGGTCGCAAAAATTATGGTATCAAACGCTTCTCTATGGCCATCCACGAAGCAAACGCTCTCACCATCAAACTGATCAATACCCTCTTTCGGTAATATTTTGCCATGCCTTATAGAGTAGAGGAGTTCCGAATTAATAGTGGGATGAACTTCCAATGGCTTGCCAACCGGCTTTTTTAAATGGTATTTCGCATAGCGCCCCTGAAGAATACGAATGACAGCGGTAGTTAATAGCTGCTTGCCCCATGCGGGCATCCAGTTAATTTTTGCGAAAGCAATATCGGTGGGCTTGCCAAAAATAAACTTGGGAAAGACATGCTGCCCTTTACGTATACTGATACAGGTTTTGGAGGCAACCCTTGCAACCTCAACCGCCACATCACAGGCCGAGTTGCCGCCACCCACCACCAATACGCGTTTATTTTTAAAAGACTCAGCTTTTTTATATTGATGCGAATGAAGAATCTCTCCATTAAATTTGCCAGGATAAGTGGGCATCAACGGATCCCAATGGTGACCATTAGCTACCAGCAAATAATCAAACAAATCCTCATGAGTCCCCGTCTCATCCTGATAAGCAATAAGCCATTGTTTGCTGGGCGTCTGCGTTATCTGCTCAACACTGGTATTAAAGCGAATATATTTATCAACGCCAAAACGCTCCGCATAGCTATTAAAATAGCTTAACAACTGACGGTGAGACGGGTAATCAGGATAATGACGCGGCATTGGAAAATCTTCAAACTCCGACAAGCGTTTGGAGCTGATGATATGAGTGGTTTCATAAACGCTGGAATGATTATTCTCCTCGTCATAAACCCAATTCCCACCCAGGCAGTCATTTTTTTCAAATACTACAAAGTTGGTTTGTCCCTGTTGAATTAGATTTTTGGCGGCAGTAATGCCACAGGGTCCCGCTCCTATTACACCAATCCTTGGTGCGCTATTGAATATATGCCTCATAATAAAGCATACAGGTTATAGGTTAACGCCTCTATTTTTTTCATCACAACTGGCTTCCTTCCGATTATGAAATTCCGTTTATGAAATCTGTTTTTTAGTGCTCTCTTTTAATGTAGCCAATACTTTATTCAACATAATTTTCTGAATATTATTATTTTTATCAATGGTAAAGTGGTTCACATAGACGCCGTGAAGTCGTGTCACGTTAAAATTGTCGATATGGGTAAACTCTGGATCCATCGCCTTTAGCGCTAAACCACTGAACATCGGTACAATGCCCGGTTTGTAGATATTAAACGCGTGTTTGACGTTAGGAGGTACTGTTACGGGTGAGACCGCGTCAATTGTCATCAGGAGAGCCACTGGTATGTGCTCGCGTTCGAGATTTCTCGCCACTTTTATTTGCTCATTCGCGCCCAGGGAGTGGCCTATCAGGATAATTGGGCCTTGCAATTCTTTCGACTTATAATTTTTAATAATAAAATCACTTAAAGGCTTGGCTTTATACCATATGGTACTTGCCGTGCGGATATGGTAATCATCCTCAAGAGTATCTTCAAGGCGATTCATCCCCTTACTAAAAATACCGCCCACGCCGCGCATGGTATAAACCTGGCCTTGACGATAACTTATTTTTTTTTGAGCAGCTTTTTTATTTTTGCTTTCATTGGACGCAAGGTCCATACAACTTGTGAGAGCTATACTGCTTGCCAATAAGCATAACGACGACACTAAGCGGAAAATTGGGCGATGGCAGTGATTTGACATAAACAGGCTATCCCTTCTGTTGTCTTTGGGTTTGATTCTACATAAATTTTTATCGGGATTAAACCCACTTCAATCTTATGAGAAGAAATAAATAATCAAGGCCATTTAAAAAGTGTGAAAGTAAATATAACTTTCCGTATAATGTCCTTAAAATGAGATTTTTAGTGAATTACCCTGTTGATGAACTATTTAAGCACTGAATTCAAACAAGCGTTTTATGTAACGAACCCCACACTGTTTGCCTATTTTCCTTTGGGCATGGTATTTGGTGTATTGTTTACCCATGCGAATTTTACCTGGTATTTAGCCCCAGTCATGAGCGCCCTTATGTATGCGGGCGCGGTACAATTTGTAGCACTGAGCATGATGATTAACCACAGTAGTATCGCCGCGATTTTATTAGCAACCTCATTTGTCGCCTTGCGTAATTCGTTTTACGGTTTAAGTGTTAATGAGCGCTTCAAAAAAATACCCTTTTTTACACGTGCATTTTTGATATTTGGCCTGGTTGATGCGTCTTACGCTATTTTTACCGCCCGTCCTCCCCGAAGCAATGAAAATGATACCCTATTTTGTTTTTACACAACGCTTCTGCCTTATCTTTATTGGGTAGTTGGCACTTTTATTGGGGCTTACTATGCTGACATTATTCCTGAAATAAAAGGAATGGACTTTATCCTGACCTGTTTTTTCTTTCTTTTTGTCATTGAATATTATTGGGTAAAAAAAGCCCTCGATGCGCTGATAATTCCGGTGTTAGCGTCGCTTACCGGTTATTTTCTTCTTCCCCAATATTATTTATTAATCGCCATTTTGATTTGCATTTTTTATCTTTATTTAAAGGTGAGGGTAGAAAAATGATAAGTTATTACTGGCAAGTGGTCATAGCAATTGGCACCTTAAGTATTATTACCCGCATTTTGCCTTTTCTCTTTGCAAGATTCATGACGGATACCTTTACTGAAATAGGCAAATTACTGCCTTCCTATATTATGCTTCTATTAGTAATTTACGAAATTAATCTTTCTACTGTGACAAGACCACCCTATGCTATACCTGCTATTTTGTCCTTAAGCCTTGTGACGGCCGTTCATGTCAGATTCAGAAATACTTTGGTCAGCTTATTTTCAGGAACCGCGCTTTATATTTTCTTAATGAATGTGTGGCTCTGAATCGAACCCGCACCGATATGATGGAAGCAATTATGCAGGAAAGCACTAATAAACCAACTGAAAAAAGAATGCATGCATTGGATGCCTTCAGAGGCATTACTATAACCATGATGATTTTGGTCAATAATCCCGGGAGTTGGGCTTATATGTATAAGCCCTTGAAACATGCCGAATGGAACGGTTGGACGCCTACGGATTTTATTTTCCCTTTTTTTATTTTCATCATGGGTATTTCCATTGTTTTAGCTCTCACAAAGAAAATTGAAAACAAGGTAAACAAATCTCAACTTTATCGGGAAATATTCATTAGAACCCTCAAGCTGTTTGCGCTTGGTGTATTGTTAAATTTGTTTACTATCCATCTATTTGCCCCTGAGCATCATTGGGTAGAGGATACGTTGTTTAATGTGCGCATCATGGGCGTTTTGCAACGATTGGCAGTCATTTATGCCATTACGGCATTATTATTCTTAAACCTAAACCACTCAGCTTTAATAAAGACGGGAGTCTCCCTATTAATTTTTTATTGGTTAGCCATGTTTTATTTTCCCTTTTCAACCAGCATAAATGGGGTAACCATTGATTTAACCGGCACCCTTGAACATGGTAAAAATTTCGCGGCCTATGTTGATAGTGTCATCATTGGCGCAAAACATGTCTATTTTACCCAAAATGTCCTATTCCCCTACGACCCGGAAGGCTTGTTTTCGACCATCCCGGCCCTTGCTACCTGCCTGAGCGGCGTCATCACGGGATTATATTTGCAAAAAAACCAACCATTGCTTAAGCAGATTTTAACCTTATTTTATTGGGGGCTAATTCTTTTGTTAGCAGGCCAGCTGATGAATTATAGCTTTCCCATTAATAAAACTATTTGGTCGCCAAGTTACGTAGTTTTTATGGCAGGCATGGCCTTACTCTTTTTAAGCGGCTGTATCTATTTGATTGACTACAAAAAAATAAAAAGATGGTCGTACCCTTTTAATATTTTCGGTGAGCATGCTATTACTTTTTTTATGTTTTCAGGTATTTTAGCCCGGGTAATTTTGATTATAACCGTTGGAGATTTACGATTAAGAGACTGGTTATATATTACTATTTACTCGCCTCTTTTTGGACAGATGCTGGGCTCTCTTGTATTTAGCCTGATTTTTTTACTAATTTCTTATAAAGTATTAACGTGGCTTGCGCGAAAAAATATACTCTTGAGAGTGTAAATAACTGCGAAATAAAGGCATTTCTACTATAATAGCGAACCATACGGAAATAAGGGAGAAACATAATGGACAATAAGTCTCGACAAGAGCAGGAGCAAAGTAATGCTCACTTTGGTATTCTAGCAATGATTACCGTGGTTATTTTATCGGCCTTATTTTTATATTTCCTGGTAAAATCTCCAACCCCTATACTAATATCCGCCAATACCGCTCCTCCAGCGAATACGCCAACAGAGGGTAGCTCCTTGCCATTAAGTTAAGATACGTTTCTAATTAGACGTCATATTAACCGGCTCGTTGGGGCCGGTTTGGACAAATACTCGATTTTATTACGCCGCCGGAATTATTATTTCCAATCCTTTCTGCAGAAACCGTGTGCATTCTTCGGCGCTTAATGGCTCACTATAATAAAAACCCTGAACCTGATCGCTATGATGCAGGCGTAAATAGTTGACTTGTTCTGCTGTTTCAACCCCCTCTGCGACTACTTCCAAACCCATTTTCTTAGCCATATTAATTATGGCTTCAACAATATATTGTTCATTATTGCCTGTGGTGATTTCATCAATAAAAATTTTATCTATTTTAATTTTATCAAACGGAAAGTGCTTCAAATACCCTAAATTAGAATAGCCCGTTCCAAAATCATCAATTACAAAACGAATATTTTTTGTCTTTAAAGCAGCCATTTTACTGGAACAATCTTGAAAATTCGTGGTGATAGCCGATTCTGAGATTTCTATTTCCATGCCAGCGGAATCGACACCTGACTCTTGCATAATTCGGGTGACCATCTCCACAAAATTTGGCTGTTGCAGTTGTAATATAGAGATATTGACTGCCATTAATAACGATGAATACCCCATGTCTTCCCAAATTTTCTTCTGCAAACACGCTTGCCGTAAAGCCCACTCTCCAATAGGAATGATTAAACCGTTTTTTTCAGAAATGGGAATAAACACCACAGGAGGAATATTGCCTAAGGTAGGATGTTGCCAGCGAAGCAAGGCTTCGACACCAATAATCTTGTTGGTGACAAAACTTACTAAGGGCTGAAAATTAAGCGTCAATTCTTTATTTGCCAGAGCTTGTTGCAGATCAACGGTTAAATGTGAATACTGTAAAAATTCATCCAAAAAGGCAGGTTGGTAAAATTGAAAATTATTGCGGCCCTTTTTTTTGGCACTATACAGGGCAATATCCGCTTCTTTCGTCAATTGTTCTGGTGAATGCATCTCATCATAGCGCGCCATAGTAATACCAATACTGGTAGAGATCTGACATTTCTGCTCATTTAGAGTGAACGGTGTCGAAAAAATGGCAATGATTTTTAATACTAATTGGGTGACTTTGGTTTTATTAATATCACCATCAATGATAATAATAAATTCATCACCACCTAAACGAAAAATATTATCAATCTTGCGCAAATTTCCTTTCAAACGCGTTGCAGCCTGCTGAAGCAGAAGATCCCCGAATTTGTGACCGAATGTATCATTTACTTGTTTAAATTGATCAAGATCGAGAGAAATAATCGCTATTGTTTGTTTGTTGCGAATGCAATGCTCAACAACCAAGGGTAGCGTATGAATAAATTGATTGCGATTACCAATACCGGTTAATACATCATTGGTCGCGAGATATTTTAATTGCTTGTTGATTTTTATTACTTCATCTTCATTTTGTTTGCGCTCAATTGCATAACGAATCACTCTTTCCAGGAGTTGGCTATTGATCTCTTTTTTATGTAAATAATCTACAGCACCGGCTTTAAGCGCTTTAGTTTCAATCTCGGTATTTTCTTCATTCATCAATAAAACCAGCGGCGTAACTACCCCATTATCCCGAATCGTATGAATTAAATTTAAGCCCTCATCGTTACCCAGATGGTAATCAATCAAGCAAATATCATACTCGCCGCAGAGTATTTCATGCACCCCATTTTTTGCGTCACTCAAACAATTTAATTGATGATTTACATATTTTGCGAAAGAAAGCAGGTCGCGAAGAAGACCCTGTTCCTTTTTGTTGCTATTAATAAGTAATACGTTAATTATATTTTGATTCATATTAACTTACGCCATCCTGGCTATTGGACAAATACGACACCACTCACCTAATTATAGATTAACAACTATACACTTTCCTCACTACTTTACAGAGTAAAGTCAGGTACTGTAAATCAACATCTTTCGGTCAGTTCAAAGACCTTTAGGAAAAATTGCACTGGCTTATTATTTCTGATATTTTCAAAATCGGATAAGACTCAGGAGAGCTTTATGGCAGGTAATAATAACAATATGACTAGCGCCACGATTATTATAATGATTCTGGTGGCCGCTATCTTTTTTTATTTCTTTTATAAACACCATCCACAAAATACACCCGCTACGACAAATACGCCGGTCGTTACTCCAGCACCTGCGGTTTCGCCACCTCAAAATCAGTAATAGTTCATTAGATGAGATGGGTGAGTTACGATAAATTATCGCGGTATCCATAGATTCGGGCGCTGAGGCGGATACCGCGTTTCGATTTAAGGGTTTGGTTGTGGGGAAGTTGATTGACCAACAGGAACTGAGGGCGGCGGAGCGCCGCTATAGAATGCGGGATTATAGGGCGGTGGCGCGGCTGCCGGCACATAGGTAGATGATGATGACTCAGAGCTTGAAACAATTTCGCGAGTATAGGAACTTGCCGGGTAAAGGTTATCTAGCATTTTACTAAGTATATCAAAAGTTCCTGATGATTTAGTGCACGGCAATAGGCCTCGTGAAACACCAAAAAACCAGTTCAAGGGTGTTTTACCTAGTGCCTGTTTAAGAAGAGCTTCCTGCATAGTAACGGGCAAGGAGTCGATGTATTCTACAACTTGCTCTTTAGCCCCAGCGCCTTTCGCTAAAGCACGAAGAGTGCTAGACGCAATAACGGGCGTGGATAACACCGTTGCGTTTACCGTATCGATGATAGCGATTTTTCCAATCGCCGACGGAACAGGTTTTCCCTTTTTTAACAATCCTGCGCCTGCAAAAACCAGTAATGCCACTGCATTAAAATTTACGGACTCCTGTCGCAAAAGACTAGTCAGTAGCACTTGCACTGTATTCTTTTTGATATCAGGATTATTTTTGATATCAGGACCCTTTTTAATCGCCAAATATAATTTCTTCACATCGATGCAAAAACGGGTATTATAAAGAACTCTCTCAACCTCGGGAGTAACATCGGCGCCTGCCTTCATCAGCAGGAAAACAGATTCAAAATTCATCGGCTGCTGCATCAACAAACACTTAAACGCCGTGTGACCTGAACTGTTTAGTGTATTTATATCGCCTTTTTGCTTAAGGAGCTTGGGAATGAGTGAAGAGTCATTTGCAAGTACGAGGAGATGAAGTAATGTCTGACCATTGTTATTAACAGTATCACGGCTTGCGCCCTCTTTAATCAGGTCTATGGCCTTACTGAAAACTAATGTTTCCTGGGATAAATATTTCTTTAATTGATCATTTTTCATTTAAACTCCTTAATCCATTATTTCCTGGCCGTAAATCTTGCACGGTGATTATCCTCCACCCTGAATAATCATAAAGTCATTGTGCAAAACATAGTGGCAAAATCTTAACCTGTTTTCTTGTCTAAAGTAAATGAGGCACATAATTAACTCATGTCATTATTTCTTCAGTAGAGTAAACTGACAGGGCATGCTAATATGGTTCACATTCATTCAAATGGAATTGAATATGAACTTTATCAACCCATTTCACGAACTCTTCGAAACAAAAAAATACCCTCTTGCACGAACGCTCAGAACGACTTTTTGGGGTAAAGTTTGGGACACTTTTAAAGTGTTCTCCGGCAATTTAATTCCCCAACATATTAAAAATAATAAAAAAAACCCAAACCCCTATAAACAAGTTCATAGTGGCGTTTTTGATTATTTAACATTAGGCCTGCATTTTCTTTTATCTGAACTCTTGCTTCGTGCCCTTAAAAAAATAAGACTCCCTGCGGTTATTAAAATCATGGGCTTGGCGACTCTCTTACTTATTAATATTCCGCGGTTAATTTTTGCAGCGCTTCTAACCCTCATTTGCCTGCCTTTTGTGGGAATTGCAGAGGTGTTATCAAAAATTAAAGGTGACAATCTTAAAAATGAGATTCGCTCATATACCGTCAAAACAGAGGAGTTTAAGGTATATTTTACGCATTCCGAGCTTCCCTATACGTTGGAAAATTGTAAAAACAGTTTTTTCTTTATAGAAAACACCAATAGCCTTTTTTATGTGGATTTTGCTGGTGATGCCCAAAAAATAGAATTACCAAACCCTGATGCGTTAAGAGAACTGGTAGGTAATAAAACACAGTTCAAAGACAAAATTAATTATTATTACTTTATAAAAAGAGATATTTTAAGCCAGTTCTTCCCTGAATTAAACTCTCCGGGCACTTATCATTCTTTAGGTGAACTCTTAAAAATTAAAGACATAGACCTCGAAACTGTCGAAAAAATTAGTATAGAAGCGGACGCTGATGAGCGGATGAAATTATCGTTTCAACGTGATCAATCCACAGTAACCCGATTTTCGATATCGGCACAAAAAAGGAAAGATTTCATCTTTTTTAACAACCTGTCGAAATTAAATATCGGTGGTATACAAGAACATAATGAAGAAATGTCGGCAAAGATAAGTTAAACCTTGTTAGCACCTGGCAATCAAGGTTTATAGGCTTTATCAAATTTTTTTCTGCCTGAAAAAATTTTTAAGCTCTTCAATCACTTTTATCAAATCATTTCGCGTCACATCCAGATGAGTGACCAATCGTATAAAGCCCAATTTATTAGGCTGACGGGGAAATAGGATGCCTTGCCCACTCATGTGTGTTTTTAGTTGTTGATAATTGTCATTAATACGGAGACTTACAATATTGGTGTGTAAAAAACGCCTGTCTATGGTAATTTCATCCATACGTGCCAGCTCCTGGGCGAGAAAGGCTGCATTATCGTGATCTTCCTGCAGGCGCTCCACCTGGTGTTCAAGCGCATAAATACCGGCTGCAGCGAGAATGCCCGCCTGACGCATGCCACCGCCTAGCATCTTTCGCCAGCGCCGTGCTTTCTGGATAAAATCCTTACTCCCGCATAATAGTGATCCAACGGGCGCGCCAAGCCCTTTAGATAAACAAATCGAAATAGAGTCAAAATGACTGCAAAGAGTTTGCAGGGGTACATTTAATTTTACTGAAGCGTTAAACAAGCGTGCTCCATCGAGATGACTGCTCAGCTCATGAGTGTCGCAAAAAGGCTTAATGGTCGTTAAATAATCAAGCGGCAGTACTTTGCCTTGTGTGGTATTTTCAAGGCAAAAAAGTTTACTGCGTGCATGATGATCGTCTTTGATTTTAATGGCTAAAGCCACTTTTTTCAGGCACAAACTACCATCTTCCTCAAAGTCTAAGGGTTGAGGCTGAATGCTGCCTAAAACCGCAGCCCCTCCTCCTTCCCATAAATAGGTATGAGCAGTCTGTCCTGCAATGTATTCATCACCGCGCTCGCAATGCGACATAAGTGCAATTAAATTGGATTGCGTGCCTGATGGAGCGAAGATAGCAGCTTCTTTCCCGGCACGCTCTGCAATTATCGTTTCCAGTTTTTTGACGCTGACATCCTCACCATACACATCATCGCCTACTTCGGCATTCATCATAGCTTTTAGCATGCCTTTAGTAGGTCGAGTGACTGTATCACTGCGTAAATCAATTTGTTTCATGTCAAATACCCGTGATTTGAGAAAAATAGAGTTGTTGTATTTTTGGTTGTATCTGCTGTTTGAATTTAAGGATGTTCATTGTATTTGTCTTATCAATCTGGAGGCCTTCTTGATGCTCAAGAAATGCATACCAAAGAAGCCAGCTATGCCACGTTTGTACCCATAACGTTTCATCCATTGGAGGCAGGTGCAAAGTATGTGCTTTATAGCCTCTAAGCGTTGCAGCAAACAAGTTTTCATCAAATTGGCACGTCTCTATTCCTGCACAATTACTGGCTAATCCTGCTAACTCTACACCAGGATGAATCATACCGGCACTCTCCCAATCTATCAGATGAACGCTTTTTTTATCCTGCCAGATGAAGTTATCCATATGCGTATCACGATGAGCGCCTACCCATAAATCTGTGCGGTATGTTATTGATGCATTACATTGCATTGCAATATCTGTTAGCCATGGAGGGCATGTAATATCGGTAATCTTGGGGAAAGGCTTAAGCGCCGAATGGTGTAATTTCAGGCAATGGATTTTTGCAAGCAAAGTGCCGAGGATTTCAGCTTGTACGATGGAAAGTCTGGAGTAACTTTGACCGTAATAATAAGGTCTAATCACTGCATATTGATCATCAATTTGCAAAACCGCGTTGTTACCTTCCTTTTTTAAGGCAGCGCAGGTGATTGCAAGTTTATCGGCAATTACTGTCGCCATATTTTCCGTCGCCACTAATTGATTAAAATTTGTGGGGCCAAGCCAGTTATGTTCAGAAAATTTTTTACCAACCCAGTAACTGTTATCCACTAAATGAATCAATTCGAGCTGATGATGCAGCCCTTTTTTTAACGGTAATATTTCTAAAATATCGCTGGTAAAAAAGGGGGCTGACCAGTGTTTTATTCCAGACAAGTTTATGACTCTTCGGCATGCATTAGTTGTTCTATATAACGACGGCAAGTTAACGGTTTGTTCACAAAATTGATGAAATGTCGTGTGCCACCTGTCCCGGTAATCATCAGAGCGCCATAGCGCATGAGACTTCCGATAATGGATTGACGAATATCAATACTTTCAATTTTTGTGTAAGGAATGTCGGTGGTTTTACGAACCAGAATACCTGTTCGGAAAATTACCCGTTTTTTTTCAATGGTGAGGGATGAAAAGTGATAATTGACCCATGTAATGGCGCTCCAAACAACGGAGAAAATCAATAAAAATAAAGCGACTTGTTTTAATTGCTCAAATTGTATGCCGATAAAAAGGGCAAGACAGGCAAGCGCAACTGGACCAAAAAACAGGAGCCAATGAAGCTTCGCAACATACACCACATTCTTATCCGTCATTTTTATCCTCTTAAGTTTACGCAAATATAATAAATTATATATTACCACGCTGCGCTCTCAAAACCGAGCCACCAACCGAGGCACGACCGTTAGGGAGTGTTTCGTGAGAGTGAGTAGTTGTAAAAGTCATGGGTATTTGGGGACTTGTGTTTTATGTGAGCCCTTCAACACTCCCTGACGGTCGCGGCTCGGATAAACCACCAATCGAACCACCAACCGAGCCGCGACCGTTAGGGAGTGTTTCGTGAGAGTGGGTAGTTATAAGAGTCATGTGCTTATTCTGATTGTCTTGTGTTATATTCACAACATGTCATACATTGAATAATCCTTCATGCGTCGTATTAATCGCTGTCTTAATAAACAATTAGTTGATATTTGTCAGCAGGCAGTAGAGCTGGATGATTTAAATCTAAAGCTTGATCACTACTTACCAGAAACATTGCATGGAAAATGTAATGTCGGTAGTTTCAACAAAGGGTGTTTAGTGATTGTAACCGCGAACCCTGCCTGGGCTACTGAGCTTCGTTATTATCTTCCGACATTGCGTGATATCTTGAGAAAAGACGCGGGATTATATCGGTTAATTTCAATCAAGGTACAAATCCTTGCTGAACAATACCCTGAAAATCCGGGCAAACTCGCTAAATCATCCATGCCAGAGTTATCCTCTTCTGCGCGAAATAGCGTGCGTAATGCAGGTGAATTATGCTCTTATCTGCCCTTAAGAGATGCTTTACTAAATTTGGCTAAATGTGGGGAAAAATAGTTTTTATGGTCTTAAGTAAACGTATTTTTATCTAGGCTTCTAATGGGACGATATTTAAGCCACTAAAAGCAGGGTGATAGTCGTCAGCGTCAAAATGAGTATATTCCCAGGCATCCTGGTGCACCATTAACTCTCGTAATAAACGATTGTTTAATTCATGTCCGGATTTATACCCTTCAAAAGCACCTATTAAACCGCATCCGAGAAGGTAAAGATCGCCAATTGCATCAAGTACCTTATGCGCGACAAATTCGCTTTCGAAACGTAATCCATCCTCGTTTAATACACGGTAATCATCAACGACAATGGCGTTATCAAGACTGCCACCTTTGGCAAGATCCGCCTCGCGCAATTTCTCATAATCAGAGAGGAAGCCAAAGGTTCTGGCACGACAAACTTCTTTCACATACGAGGTGGTGGAAAAATCAAAATGAGCTGTCTGAGGTCTGTCATTAAATACGGGATGATCAAAATCAATGGTAAAGGAAACCTTATAGCCATCGTAAGGTAAAAACTGCACGTATTTTCCGCCGTGCTCAACCCGAATGGGCTTCAAAATTCGTATAAAGCGCTTGGCTGCACTTTGTTCACGAATCCCGGCTGACTGGATTAAAAATACAAAAGGCGCCGCACTGCCATCCATAATAGGAATTTCAGGGGCATTTACATCTACATAAGCGTTGTCAATTCCAAGACCCGCAAGTGCCGAGAGCAGATGCTCAACAGTCGCGACCCATACACCATCACGATGTAGAGAGGTGCATAATCTGGTGTCACCGACATTATCATAAGAAGCGTGAATTTCAACAACGGGATTTAAATCAATACGTCGAAAAATAATACCGGTGTTAATAGGCGCCGGACGTAAGGTGAGAAGAACTTTTTTACCGGAATGTAAACCAATACCTGTTGCCTGAATCACTTTCTTAGGAGTTCTTTGTTTCATCATTCAGTGATCACCTTTTCGAATACCCTGGTATTTTTAGCGCAACAAACCACCAAATGATAACAACAATTTATTGATTAGTCTAATTTTTTAGTTTTTTTTTGAAAAAAGCACAAAAAGCCAGCATGTTTAATGCAGAGCCAAGTGCCTGGATACATAAAGCCTTACATTTAAGCCGACCGTTTGCGCCGTTTCAAAGCATACGCACAAGATTTCGCGTGCGTATGCTTTGAGAGCAGATTGTTATTCCACAAGCTCTTCCTGACGTCGTAAGAAAGCAGGAATATCGAGGTAATCAACATCCGGTACCGATTCAGACGTATTTTTAGACACCGGTGCTGCAGGAGTGTTACTAGCCTGCTTACGCATTACAGCAGGTCTATCCAGTTGTTGATAATCGAATGTACCATCACTGCGTAAAGATTCAGCAACGCGTGATTTAGTGTTCGCCGCCGGTTTTTGGTGTTGGCGACCACGTGACTCGCCGCCCAGTCCTGTAACAATGACTGTCACTCGCATTTCATCGGTCATGTCTGGATCAATAACTGTCCCTACAACAACCGTCGCATCATCAGAAATAAATTCTTTGACTACGTCACCTACTTCTTCAAACTCACCGATAGACATGTTAATGCCCGCAGTAATATTAACCAATATTCCTTTAGCGCCGGAGAAATTTACGTCCTCAAGTAAAGGCGAAGCAATAGCCGCTTCGGCTGCCTGGCGAGCGCGCTGCTCCCCTGTGGCACTTCCCGTTCCCATCATCGCCATGCCCATTTCAGACATAACAGTGCGCACATCGGCAAAGTCTACGTTGATTAATCCAGGACGTGTAATCAGATCAGAGATTCCTTTTACAGCGCCTAGCAATACGTTGTTTGCCGCTTTAAAAGCATTTAACAAACTAATATTCTTGCCCAATACACTGAGTAATTTATTGTTTGGTATCGTAATAAGAGAATCAACATGCTCAGCCAGTCGGCGAATGCCCTCTTCAGCAGCTAATGCACGTTGCTTACCTTCAAATGAAAAAGGTTTGGTTACCACCGCCACGGTGAGAATATTAAGCTCTTTGGCGACTTCCGCAAATACTGGCGCCGCACCCGTTCCTGTACCACCACCCATCCCTGCCGTAATAAATACCATATCAGACCCCTCAAGAATTTCTCGAATTCTATCGCGGTCTTCTTCAGCAGCCTGGCGTCCTATACGAGGATCAGCCCCTGCCCCTAATCCTTTAGTCAGCTCATCGCCTAATTTCAGGTGAATTTTCGCATTCGAATTTTTAAGTGCTTGCGCATCTGTGTTTGCACAAATAAATTCCACACCGTCAATATTTTCCGCCACCATGTGTTCAAGAGCATTACCACCACCGCCACCGACACCAACAACTTTAATAACGGCACTGTTTTCCTGGGCTTGCTGCGTCAATTCAAACATTCCTGCCTCTCCCGAATTCTGTCAATTAATATACGTAAATTAGAAATTACCTTGAAACCATTCCCGCATCCGTGACCACACACCTTTGCTGGTATCGCTCAATACAGGTACGCTATAACCACCTTGGTATTGTTGCTGATACCCATGTAACAATAACCCGACACCTGTTGCTAATGATGGGTTCGTGCATGCTTCAGCCAAGCCCGCGACGTGGTGAGCAAAACCGTGACGGACAGGCATCTCAAAACACATTTCAGCCAACTCAATGGCGCCTTGTACACAAGAACCACCACCTGTCATCACCATACCTGCCGCAACTCGGTATTCGAAACCACTGCGACGTAGTTCATTTCTTACCAAATTAAATAGCTCTTCATATCGAGCTGAAACGACATCAGACAAAGCTTTTGCAGAAATTTTGCGACCCGGACGTTCGTTAACGCTCATTACTTCAATCATTTCATTTGCACTGGCAAGTTCTGGCATAGCGCAGGCATGCTTCACCTTTATCGCTTCCGCCGCTTTAGTAGGCGTACGCAGTGCCATGGCAATATCATTCGTCACCTGGTCACCCGCAATAGGGATAACGGCCGTGTATTGAATTGCGCCTTCCGCAAATATCGCAATATCGGTAGTGCCGCCGCCAATATCAATAACACAAACGCCTAATTCTTTCTCATCGTCCGTAAGAACCGCATGACTTGAAGCCAGTTGCTCAAGAATAATGTCGTTAACGTCCAAACCACAACGACGCACACATTTTGCAATATTTTGGGCGGCACTGACAGCACCTGTTACGATATGCACGCGCGCTTCAAGCCTTATACCTGCCATACCTACAGGCTCGCGGATGCTTCCCTGATTATCAATAATGTACTCTTGTGGCAAAATATGCAGGATTTTCTGGTCGGCAGGAATCACGACCGCTTTTGCCGCTTCAATAACCCTGTCAACATCGGCTTGGGATACTTCCTGATCGCGTATAGCCACAATACCATGAGAATTCAAGCTACGAATGTGACTGCCGGCAATACCGGCATAAACCGTACGCACGTCAGTGCCTGCCATCAATTCAGCTTCCTGAACCGCTCGCTGAATGGAGTTAACGGTAGCTTCAATATCCACGACAACGCCGCGTTTTAAACCCCGGGAGGGATGGCGTCCTATGCCGATAATTTCAATAGTACCATCTGCGGTCACTTCTCCTACCAGAGCGACTACTTTTGATGTCCCTATATCCAAACCGGTTATGATATTTTTTTCTGATTTTTTAGCCATTATCTTCCCGTAATTTTTTTCCATTGCACCGCCATACCCCGCGGATAACGTAAATCCACACTTACCAACTGCTCTGATTTCGCTGCGAAAACGGCAGGATACGCTTTACAAAATCTATTAATTCTCGTTTCCAGAGAGCGCTTACCTAATCGCAGCCGCACCCCATTAGAAAGGGTTAATTCCCAGGCTTCATTTTCGCGCCATTCAAGGGTCGCTACATGCAAGCCATATTCTGTTAATATCTTACTCATTTTTTTATAAACTTGTAAGACTTCTCGCGCTTGATTATGCGGACCACTCAAACGCGGCAATGAATCTTCTGTCAGCTTACCACCTTCATTGAATATTGCGCCATCTTCTGTCAGCATAGCGTTATTCCAAATCGCAACCGGCGTTTTCTCCACCAACCTTATTTTTAACACATCTGGCCAGATACGCTCAACTTGAACCTTATCCGTCCAATCCAGATTTTCCAGTTCATTCTGCAAGCGCGCGATGGGCAAAGAAAAAAAACTGGCGTTAAGGTAACCTTCCAGTATTGTTTCCAACTGCTTGTGCGTAATATGGTGATAGGTTGCCGCTATTTTAACTGTATTAATGGGAAACCTGCGCGGGTCGGCAATATATATATAAATTAAGTGAGCCGCCAAAAAAATAGCACAGATAATTAATCCTGTTAAAGCGCTAGCATAGCGTAACTGCCCCTTATCCGCATCCATCCTGTCTTATCACCCTCTTATTCTTTTGCAACACTTAATCCGGGATCATTGGTAACTGGTCACTAATTGAAGCTTGCAACGGCGATGAATCATTGCCAGATTAACCAGACTATCAAGAAGAGCCGGATAATCCAAGCCACTTGCTTGCCAAAGTTTGGGATACATACTAATGGAGGTGAATCCGGGCAAGGTATTAATCTCATTAAAATAAATATTACCAGTATCGTCGTTTACAAAGAAATCCACACGCGCCATACCTTTACACTTTAACCGGGTAAAAATTTCACCGGCTATTTGTTGCAATTGCAGCGTCACTGGTGCGGTGAGCTTGGCGGGCACATATAATTGTGTCTCATTGCTTTCAAGGTATTTAGCAGTGTATGAATAAAATCCATCAGGGTGATTAACCGTTATCTCACCTGGAATGCTAACCAGAGGAGGTGCTGACGGTATTGGATTTTCAAGAACAGCTAACTCAATTTCGCGACCGGGCAAAAACTCTTCGACCAGAATAGTCTCATCATAACGCAATGCATCTTCAATTGCTGCACTCAACTCAGTAAGATTTTTTACTTTATGAATGCCCACACTTGACCCAAGAGAGCAAGGTTTTACAAACAGGGGCCAGTTTAGCTCAGTAACTGTTTGCTGGCAAAATTGTTGGCGCTCATTGGCTGTCGAATGCCATGACAACATACGATAACGTGCTGCATGAATTGTATCCGTACAAGCTAGACGCCTTGCTATATCTTTATCCATGCCAATCGCTGAGGACAACACATTACAACCAACATAAGCCACACCGGCAAGCTCAAGCAAGCCTTGTAAACAACCATCCTCATACATAGGGCCGTGGACAACCGGAAAAACGACGTCGGCATCAATAGCAAGACGGCCATCTGCCAATAAACCGGGTAATGGCCTGGAGCGCGAGGTCATCACAGGCAAGCTTGTATTAAAGCTTAATAATTCCTGGTAATCATTTAAATAAAATCGACCTTCTTTATCCATTCCGACGGGGATAATGGTGTATTTAGTGGCATCCAAATGGGTCAATACTGACGCCGCAGACCGTAAGGAAATCTCATGCTCACCAGATTTACCGCCGTAAAGTAAAACGAGATTTATAGGTTTAGACATTACTGGTCTCCGATGATATGCACTTCGCGTATAAGTTCTATTTGGGTTTTTTGATTTACTGTATCACGTACCAACACGATTAACGACTCAATATCGTCGGCCGACGCACTGCCTTGTTGATTAATGATAAAATTGGCATGTTTGGTGGAAACAATAGCGCCCCCGAGTTGCCGCCCCTTAAGGCCACAGGATTCGATGAGAAGCGCTGCGAAATTGCCGGGGGGGTTTCTGAATACCGAGCCGCAATTATACTCGCTGGTTGGCTGAGTATTCGCACGATGCGCTAATAATTCCTTGATAAGTTGCAGGGATTTTTCTTTTTCCCCTTTTTCAAGACGACAGGTTGCGGCGGTAAACCACTCATCGTCGTTAAGGCCCTCTACATGACGATAAGACACACTAAAATCAGAGGCCTTTCGAGTCGTCTGCACGCCCGCGCGATTCATGGTTTCAACTTCTACCACCTGTTGCCAGGTTTCGCCGCCAAAGCAACCCGCGTTCATGCGTAAAGCACCACCCATAGTACCCGGGATTCCTGCCCAGAACTCACCGCCTGCAAGATTATTGCGCGCACAAAATCGCGCCATAGTGGCGCATGATACCCCTGCTTCAACGCGCACATGTTGCTCATCAAGCATTTGTATCGCCATTAAGCAGCCCTGGGTTAGCACAACTGTGCCGTTAAATCCTCTGTCTCTAATGAGGGAATTGCTGCCCAGTCCTAACCAGACCAACGGTTCATTTTCAGGTAAACTCTTAAGGAATATTGCCAGATCATCGATATTGGCGGGCTTGTATAATTGCTTTGCCGTGCCTCCCACGCGCCAGGTAGTATAATCAGCCAAGGGTTCATTTTTTAATAATTGGCCCTGATAAGATACATCGCTTCCTGTTATCGATTCTCTTTCGGTCATGCTGGCTCTCGTAATGTTTTCATTAAATTAAGCGCCAATTGCCCAACGTTACCGGCGCCTTGCATTAGAATTACATCACCATCTGATATTACTTCATCCAAAGTAGAGGCCATATTTTGTTCCGTAATAAGTCTCGCATTCGGAAAGTTCACGCAAATTTCTTGCAACAATGACTGGCTCGAAATGCCAGGAATAGCTTGCTCACCGGCTGAGTAAATATCCATTAATAATAACTCGTCAGCCAGGCTTAAGGCACTTACAAATTGAGAAAATAGCGACTGGGTTCGGCTATAACGATGAGGCTGGAATACATGCACAAGGCGCTTGTCCGGCCAGACACGACGAAACGCATCAATAGTGGAGATTATTTCCTGGGGGTGATGGCCATAATCATCTACCACAATAGCAGTGCCATGCTCAAAGCGTCTTTCACCCAACATTTGGAATCGACGACCGACCCCTTGAAATTTCTGCAAAGCCTCGATGATAGATTCATCGGCAACCCCGATTTCGGTCGCAATAACAATAGAAGCCAAGGCATTTAAAACATTATGACGCCCAGGCCACTGGAACTTTATGGTTAAGGGTTTATGAGGTGCAGGTCTTTGCACGGTAAATTCGCTTAATAAACCATTTTGCGTCCAGTTAATCGCGCGATATTGAGCTTCTTCACGAAAACCATAAGTCATGGTTGGCCGCTCGATTGAAGGGAGGATACGGCGAACCTCTTCATCTTCAATACACATAACAGCAAGACCATAAAAAGGCAGGTGATGCAAAAATTCTATAAACGTTGAGCGTAATTTATCAAAACTATTATCATAAGTACCCATATGATCAGCATCAATATTGGTAACTACTGCCATCATAGGTTTAAGGTATAAGAAGGATGCATCACTTTCATCCGCTTCTGCAACAAAATAGGCGGATTTCCCAAGCTGGGCATTACTGCCACAACTATTTAATTTTCCACCGATAACAAAGCTTGGATCAAAGCCACCTTCACCGAGAATACTGCTCACAAGGCTTGTTGTCGTGGTTTTTCCATGCGTGCCCGCAATCGCTATACCGTAGCGAAAACGCATAAGCTCCGCCAACATGGCAGCGCGGGGAATCACCGGAATTAATTGCTCACGAGCGGCTACGATTTCAGGATTATCGCCGTTAACAGCAGTCGATCGGACAACAACATCAGCCCCTGCTATATTGTTAACATCGTGGCCTATGAATACCTCAATTCCCAATGCTTTCAAACTTTGTACGGTTCGATTTTCACTCAGATCAGAACCCGTAATGCGATAGCCTTCATTGTGCAACACTTCAGCAATGCCACACATACCCGCGCCACCGATTCCCACAAAATGTATATGTTCTACGCGCCGCATCCTTGGCGAAAGAAAGTTTCCCGTGCTATCCACAAAATTCCCCTTTATGATGAGGTTGGCGCGCGCAATCCCAGCGATTGCCAACGATTTTCATGATCAATGCGAAGTAATAATGCAATGACCACGCAATTAACAATTATACTTGCACCGCCGTAACTTAACATGGGCAACGTCAACCCCTTTGTAGGCAATAAACCCGAATTCACACCCATATTAATAGTGGCTTGCAATCCTAACCAAAAGGTCAGGCCATAAGCTGTAAATGCCGCAAACAATCGCTCTTGGCCATGTGCCGTGTAACCAATCATCAGGCCACGAAAAACCAGTATACTATATAAAGCTAATACTAAAATAACCCCACATAACCCAAGCTCTTCTGCAAGAACGGCAAAAAGAAAATCCGTGTGCGCTTCGGGAAGATAAAATAATTTTTGCACACTATCGCCAAGCCCCACACCCAACCATCCCCCTCGACCGAAAGCAATCAAGGACTGTGTCAATTGATAACCAGTGTTAAATTGATCAGCCCAGGGATTTAAAAAGGCGGTTAATCGTGCCACACGATAGGGCGATGACACTGCAAGAGCTGCGAGCGCACAAATAACTATTACCAATAATCCTAAATAATAACGCAATCTCACGCCGGCGAGAAATAACATCGCCATAATCGTGCCCGCTATGACAACAGTCGCACCAAAATCAGGCTCCATGAGCAAAAGAACGGAAACCAGGCCTAAAATAATCATCGGTTTAATAAAACCGACAATTGAATGACTGATCTCTTTCTGGTGCCGTACCAAATAACCCGCTACATAAAAAATCATCACGAGCTTAGTCAATTCGGATACCTGGATACCAATGGGCCCCAACGCCAGCCATCGCCTACTGCCATTTACTATACGCCCAACACCTGGTACTAAAACGAGCAGGAGCATTATCAAACAGACAAGAAGCAATGGCATACTGAGTTTTTCCCAAACACTGGTATCCACACGCATCACCACAAGAGCGAAGAACAATCCGGCACAAAGATAACAAAACTGGCGAATCAGAAAATGAAAAGGTTGATGGTAATATTTGGTTGAAATCATCACAGAGCTTGATGCAACCATCATTAAACCAATGAGGATCAAACCGAGCACCGCAATCATTAAACACTTGTCATACAGCGCCAAGGGCTTATTGGTGGGTTTGCCGCGCTGGGTGTAATGGCGCGGTTGCATAGTACTCACAATAGACCTGCTAGATTTGCAAACGACTCACCGCGATGATTAAAATCACGAAACATATCCTGACTCGCACAGGCTGGGGACAAAAGCACCACATCACCGCTTTTTGCTTCTGAACGTGCCCGTAACATAGCCGCCTCCAGAGAGTTTGCATGGAAAACAGGAACAACGCCGTCCAGCGCTTTTTCGATACTGTCCGCATCCTTGCCGATAAGCACTACCGCACGAACAAATTCATTTACAGGTGCTTGCATTTCGCTAAAATCCGCTCCTTTTCCCAATCCACCCGCAATAAGGACTATTTGCCCTTTAATGCTGCCTCCAATTCCTGAAATCGCAGAAATCGTGGCGCCTACGTTGGTCCCTTTTGAATCATTAATCCAATCAACACCATCAAGTGTTCTTACCCATTGACAACGGTGGGGTAAGCCGGAAAACGTGCGTAACACCGAAAGCATATGGTGGGGTTCTATACCGGCTGCGTGGGCAAGTGCACAAGCCGCGAGCACATTCTGCC
The DNA here is from genome assembly GCA_030680075.1 of Legionella sp. Classification (GTDB taxonomy): domain Bacteria; phylum Pseudomonadota; class Gammaproteobacteria; order Legionellales; family Legionellaceae; genus Legionella_C. The sequence continues at coordinate 114,455 of JAUXWR010000131.1, read as the reverse complement.
AATTTTGTTTACCCTTAAGGCGTAACTCATCAACAGCCAGTAATGCGTTATCCCCGTGGGAAAGATAATCCTTACCGTCTTTATGAATAATCCCCCAATTTTCCCCAGTTGGTTCATCAAGGCCAAAGCTCGTGATAACAGGGCTCAAATTAGCTTGCGGTAAAACAGGATAAGTCTGGTTATCATCACGGCTATGAATCAATACTTTTGCCTGCCGATAAATACGCTGCTTGGCCGCGCTATACGCCGCAAGGCTATGATGGCGGTCCAGATGGTCAGGAGATATATTTAAAACAGTAGCCGCGACAGGCGCCAAAGAGTCAATTAAATCCAGCTGAAAACTGGATAACTCCAACACCCACAAATCGTAGTGCTTACCGCTATCGATCAAATCAAGTACCGGTAAACCGATATTACCTGCAACTGCCACCTCAAGCCCCGCCGCGCGCGCCATCTCACCAACCAAGGTTGTCACGGTGGATTTACCATTGGTGCCAGTAATCGCGATAACAGGCGCACGCACCTCACGTGCAAAGCACTCTATGTCTCCAATAACCGGTATTTTTAAACGATGTACTTCTGCAAAGACAGGATCATCCATTGCAACACCTGGACTTGCAATAATAGCTTTCAATTCCGGATAAACAGATGGTGGCAATTCGCCGAGGAAAATATCAACACCCGGAAAATCACGCGTAAATTCAGTCAGCCCTTCAACCTCAGTGCGGGTATCAAAAACCACAAACGGCAGATTACGGCGGCGTAGAAAAGCAGCTATTGAACGCCCGGTCTTGCCTATCCCTGCGACTAAATAAACGGATTGATTCATAAGTTTCGCCTAACGTAATTTTAAAGTAGCCAAACCACAAAGGACAAAAACAACCGTCATAATCCAAAAACGCACAATAACCTTAGGCTCAGACCACCCTTTAAGCTCAAAATGGTGATGCAAAGGGGCCATGCGAAATAAGCGTTTACCGCCCGTGTATTTAAAATAACCTACCTGTAAAATAACGGACATTGTTTCAATAACAAATAAACCGCCCATGATTAACAATACCAATTCTTGCCTTACAATAATAGCAACCATTCCCAATGCAGCACCGAGCGCGAGCGAACCAACATCTCCCATGAATACTTGTGCAGGATAGGTGTTATACCAAAGAAAGCCCAAACCCGCACCGACAATGGCTGAGCAGAAAATAGTGAGCTCGCCTGTGTTGGGAACATAGGAAATAGCCAGGTAATGAGCAAAAAGTGCATTACTACTGGCATAGGCAAATATCCCTAAAGCCCCGGCGACCATAACAATAGGCATAATAGCAAGACCATCAAGGCCATCCGTTAAATTAACGGCATTACTGCTACCAACGAGCACAAAATAGGCAAGAATAGGAAATAAAGGACCCAGGGTTATTAACCAGTTTTTAAAGAAAGGAACCGTTAATTGACTCTGAAGAGGAATTGTGTCGCTGTAATAGAGAAATAAAATAGCAATAAGAGCAATGACTGATTGCCATAAATATTTCCAACGCGCGGGCAAGCCTTTGCTGTTTTTACGTACGACCTTGCGATAGTCATCTACCCAGCCAATCAGGCCAAACCCTATGGTCACCAGTAAAACAGCCCATAAAGCAGGTTGCCGCAGATCACCCCATAGTAAGCAGCTGGAAGTAATAGCGAGTAGAATAAGCACTCCGCCCATGGTAGGTGTACCTGCTTTGGATAAATGGCTTTGCGGCCCATCATCACGCACTACCTGACCTAATTGTAAATTCCTTAACCAGCGAATCATGATGGGACCGCAAAAGAGCCCCACCAATAAGGCGGTTAATGACGCTAAAATAGAGCGAAACGTCAAATATTGAAAAACTCTGAACGCATGATACTGTCCTTGTATTAGCTGCGTTAACCAATAGAGCATAATGTCTCTTCCTCTTGTCAAAAATTATGTAAGATACGTTGCCATGCAGAAGATATCAGCTTGCGCCTTTATTATCTTCGCGCATGATAAACCAACATATTAAAGCTGTAAAAAAAATCGGCAAGCTTATCATACCCAAGAGGGTTCATCCTACTAATTGATGCACAATTTTTTCCATCTGTGCTGACCGTGATCCTTTTACTAATACGGTCGTATCTTTATTAAGCCTTGGAAGCAAATCTTGCGCCAATTCTTCCTGACTGGCAAAGTGGTGCGCCGCGTCTCCAAAAGCCTGGCTGCTAAATTCACTATGCTTGCCACAAGTCATGAGCAGGTCAATGCCCTGGCTCTGCGCAAAACGGCCAATTTCCTCATGGTGCTCCTTAGTCCAGGCGCCCAACTCCCCCATGTCGCCCAAGACGAGAATTCGCCGCCCTTGCCGTTTGGCCAGTACATTAACTGCCGTTACTACTGAGCGTAAATTCGCATTATATGTATCATCAATAACTAACGATTGATTTTTTCCTGACAGGTAAGTCAACCGCCCGGCCACTCCTTGAAAATCATTCAACCCCTTGGCAATATCCCCAAGAGCAATACCCGCGGCAAAACAGGCACTACTTGCAGCAAGTGCGTTACGTACTGAATGCTCGCCTGGGACCTGTAACTGGATTTCTACCGTGCCTGTGGGTAAAACTAGATGAAAAGAAGCGCAGCCTCTATCATTGAAGTGAATATCGCGGGCGTGTACGTCTGCCGGTTTGGTCAGAGAAAACCGAATTACTTGCTTATTTTTAACTAAATCGTCCCAGAAATGCGCGAAATCATCATCTTCGTTGATAATCGCCGTACCATTTGCGGTTAAACCTTCATAAATTTCACCTTTCGCCCGCGCAACGCCTTCCAGCGAACCAAATCCTTCAATATGTGCTGGCGCAATATTATTAATTAGGGCAATTTTCGGTTGAACAATAGCCACTGTGTGGGCAATTTCATGCAGGTGATTGGCCCCCAGTTCAAAAACGGCGTAACGGTGATCCGTCTTTAATTGCAATACACTCAAAGGCACGCCAATATGATTATTCAAATTACCAAATGTCGCAAAAGACGGTTTCGGTAAGATACTGGCAATCATTTCCTTGACCGTGGTTTTGCCATTACTCCCCGTTAAGGCGATAACAGGGCAAGTGATATTTTGGCGATGAAAAACGGCGAGATTGGTTAACGCTTTAAGCGTATCGCTCACTATCAATTGAGGAATAGCGCCAATTTGACTATCCGGGCGTTCACAAATAACAGCAATAGCGCCTTGACTCACTGCTGTCGCTATAAAATCATGCCCATCAAAATGCTCACCACGAAGAGCCACAAATAAAGCGCCAGATTGAACCTTGCGACTATCAATACAAATGCTCGTAATGAAGTCGCTATCAGTTACCTGGCCACGTATCTGACACTCAAGTTGTTGTGCAATTATTTGTAGATTCATCATAATTTCAATGCATTAAATGTTTATTGTAAGGGTTATTCATCAAACCCACCAGTTATCAGGGCGAAAGCTTCGTGCCTTCAAGCAGGTTCCGCAAGTAGTGAGGGAACCGCCGTATCTTTAATGTTTAAAAGACGGCAATAACGCTGCACACTTTCATCCGTAAAGGGGCGCTGCTTCTCATCAAGTAATCGAGTATCCAGGTCATCACTCAATTGGCGCGCTGTCTCAAACATTATCGTTAATCGCTCAGCATCGATGGTAGGATTACCTGATGATTGCATGAATAAACATAAACCACGTACGCTAAAGGCCCCAATATTTTGTAAATCAAAAACTCCCGTAGCTGTAGCCGCCGCTAAACTGCAAAGAACAGGCCCCTGCCCGTTTGAATGCTGATGGCGGTGAAATAAATGCCCTTCTCCAAACCGAAGACCTGCGGCCAGTAATGTTTGTAATAATTCGTAGCCCGCAAGAGTGCGATTTTCTTTAGCTAAAAGAAACATCATCAATGATTTACCTGCTTCACCTTTTTCAACAGGTTCTGCAGGCTCAATCTCGTCCACAACTTCCACATTAAGAGCAGGTGTTTTGGCCGCTACTACATCAACAACAGGCATCTCCTCTTCAATGTCAAGAAGAAGGTCATCCTGCTGTATCTTGCGAACGGCAATGATGTCATCAAAAAATTTATTCTCAACTGTGCCTAACGTTGGTTGATAAGGGGCTGAGCTAATGGTATTAAAATTTTGTCGCCTTGCTTTCATCAAGCGCCCAATAGCCACTACTACACCAATGAGTAAAAACACATTGAGTATCAGACTCCAATTTGCCTGCATGTTGTTAATCCCCATAATAATCAAGACTCAGTCATTGCTAAGGCTTGCTCAACATCAACAGCAACCACTCGCGATACACCGGGTTCGCGCATGGTTACTCCAATTAAATGATCAGCTAATTCCATCGTTACCTTGTTATGGGTAATAAATAGAAATTGTACAAATTGTGACATCTCTTTTACTAAAGTGCAAAAACGCCCAACATTTACATCATCCAACGGTGCATCTACCTCATCCAGCATACAAAAAGGCGACGGATTTAACTGAAAAATGGCAAATACCAAAGCAACTGCCGTCATTGCTTTCTCACCACCGGAAAGTAAATGTATCGTACTATTCCGTTTGCCGGGCGGTTGCGCCATTATTAAAATACCAGCTTCTAACACATTATCACAAGTCAGTTCCAGCATGGCACGTCCTCCACCAAAAAGGCGAGGAAAAAGTGACTGAAAAGCGCGATTTACTTCATCAAAGGTTTGCTCAAGGCGCTGCCTTGTTTCCTTGTCCATTTTTTCAATAGCAATATCGAGCGTATTTAAGGCCTCCGTGAGATCGTTATATTGCTCATCCAAATATTGCTTACGTTGGAACTCCGTTTCAAACTCTTCAATAGCCGCCAGGTTAATAGCACCCAGGCGTTTTATTTTCTCAACCGTTTCAAGAAGTGACGCCTCTCGCATCGGCAAAGTCACATCCCCGGGGATTTCGGTCAGGAGAACGTCTACCTGGGCACCCAGTTCTGTTAAGGATTCTAACAGATTATTGGCATGTACTTTTAATGTTTGCAACGCTAATTGTTGGCTTTGGAGGGTATCCCCTACCGTTTTAGCGTGTTTTTCCTCGGTTTTGACCTCGGCGTCCCTTGCATTCATTTCGAGCGTCAAGAGACTTAGCGCCTCACGCCTTTTTGTTAATGTAGTTTCCAGCTCACTGTGCGCTGATAATTTCTCGTTTAAAAGGCTATCACGGGAAGTGTCTGGCGTCTCTAATGCTATTCTTTGCAAGGCCAAGGCTTCCAGGCGGTCTGTCAAGGTCAGCAGTCGCACCTCATCACGTACAATGTTATTGCTCGCTTGCTTGATAAGCAAATGCTCTCGTTCACCTTGTAACTCGAGCTGATAGAGAGCAGCGTGGGTGTCGTCCATTGACTGTCGGCTGGCAGACAAGCCTGTTTCCCAATGGGCTTTGTCAGCAAGCAAGGCCGATTGCGTTTCCTGGGCTTTTGCTTGAGTAGCGTTTGCCATACATAAAGATTCGTTAATTTTGTCCATCTGGATAATCAGGTCTTCCAGTCGAAGATACAGCGTGTCAAGCTCATCAGCAAAGCGCCGTTTAGACGCCGTTAATTGCTGTAATGATCGCTCTTGCTCACTGATACTCGCTTTAAAAATCCGAACATTTTCACGTTTTTCACTAAGACTATTTTGAACGCCTGCCAGAATAGTCTCATTGGTTTTCATTGCAGTGAATAATTCATCACGTTTTAATTTTAAATGCGATACCGAAGCATCAGCGGCGCGCAACGCGTCTTTTAAGACGCGTAGTTGTTGTTGGGTGGCCAATAAGCTAATGCCTTCCTTGCGATCACTTCCGGCGAGCTGCATCCAGCGCTTGCCTATCCAGCAACGTTCTGGCGTAATTATTGACTCATCGTCTTTTATTGTGGGGAGCCAGGCGCACGCCTCATTGAGGTCTTTTGCTGCAAATATTTTATCAAAAGTGGGGTGAAATGAAGGTTTAACGCCTTGAATTTTATCCGATAGGCGTGGGTAGGGAGACGTGTCATCCTTAGCATCCAGACAAGCCGTATAGACGCCGCCACCTAAAGTCTGCACCTCTGCATCCGAACAGAGGGGTGAGATGGAATCCACAACGCGCGCTTTAAGATTTGCTCCCAATACAAACTCACAAGCCCGCTGCCACTCACCATCGACGGCCATCACTTCTACAAGGCGAGGATAATCAGACGCTTGAGGAGACTTGTCCTCTTCAATCTGGTCCATGGCTGCATTTAACATGGCAGTGAGAGCAGCCTCTTCAGCCTTTAGGCGATGAAAACCATCTTGCTCCTGATGCAGGCGCGTTTCTGTATCCGCAAGTTGGGAGCGACTGTCCTCAATTAGTGACCGATGAGCTGCGCAATTTTCTTCTTCTTGCTCTAACGCGACTTCTACAAGAGATAAATTTGTTTGCAGCTCGATCGACGTATCTTTTAATAAACGCTCATTTAGCTGTTGCAGCTCTTGTTGAATTTTTTCAACTCGCAGCTGGGTATCTTGCTGGCGTTGCTTGGAATGCGTTAAACCCAGCTCGGCAACCTCGGCCTCTTTTGTCGCATTTGCGAGTAGTTTTTGTACTTCATTCCATTGCTCTTGCCAACGGGTCTGTTGGTGTTGTATTGCCTGAAATGATTGTTGTTTTTCGGCTAACTCCAAGCGCATCAGCTCGAGTTTAGCCGTGGTTTCTTTGAAACTGGCTTCACTCTTTTGTAAAAGGTGAGTTTCTTCTTGTACTTGAGCAGACACTATTTGCCAGTCGTTTTGTACTTGTTGTTCATCAGTAATCAGGCGCTGCTTTTCACGCAGATTTTGTTGGATACTTTCTTCAAGCAAGGCAATATCGGTTGCCAGTTGATAAAAATTGGCTTGCAGATTTTGCAAGCCATCATTTTCGGCCTGAATTTTTTCACGCAAAATTGTGCATTGCTTATAAGCATCCGTAGCTTTTGCCTGGTGCGCTTCATAGCTCAGTGTGTGGCGAGTTAACTCTTCTTCTATCGTTGCTTGCTCTTTGCGTAAAGCTTGGCATTTTAAGGCTAAAATTTCCGCCTTAAACGAACGCTCTTCTTCTTTTAAAAGCTGATAGCGTTCAGCTGAGCGGGCTTGTCGCTCTAGTCGCTGGAGTTGCTTGTCTAATTCCGCGCGAATATCGGCAATGCGCGCGAGATTTTCACGGGTATGATGTATTCGGGAGAGTGTATCGCGGCGGCGCTCTTTGTATTTGGATATACCGGCTGCTTCTTCCAGAAAGCCTCTTAATTCTTCGGGTCGTGCTTCCACCAGGCGCGAAATTGTCCCTTGCCCAATAATGGAGTAACCATGGGCGCCAGCACCTGTACCTAAAAAAATATCGGTAATATCTCGCCGCAAACAGCGTGTACCATTGAGAAAATAAGAGGAGGTGCCGTCGCGGGTGACCAGGCGTTTTACGGAGATTTCTTGATAGCTGGCGTACTGACCTGTCAAACGCCCCATGCTATTGTCAAAAATAAGCTCAACCGATGCCTGTCCCACTGCTTTGCGAGTGGAAGACCCGTTAAAAATTACATCGACCATGGATTCGCCGCGTAAATTTTTGGCAGAGCTTTCCCCCAAAGCCCAGCGAAGCGCATCGATAACATTCGATTTCCCACAACCGTTTGGCCCAACAACCGCCACTAATTGGCTAGGTAGCGGCACGATAGTGGGGTCAACGAAGGATTTAAATCCAGACAGTTTCAACTGCTTGAGATGCATGGGCGACAGGACTGGTAAAAGTAAGGAAATTATACCTTAGAATAATGAGCGTTGATAGAAGGTTTTCCCCACCTGACAAGACAAGGATTTATTCTATCAAGTTCTGATGTAAATCATCCCAAAACCTTATTTATAAGGGCGCTTTATGTGGTCAAAGACTAGAAAGACTAGAGCGAAATAGTTTGGATCCCGCGGGGCAAGCCGCGGGAATTCGAGTGTATGAAAATATTAGTTTTATACCAGAGATGGTGTTTTAACTGCCACAGCTTTATTCCCCATCCCTACCGTGGCAGCTAAATCATCCAGTAAAGTGATGGTTGTTGAGCGCATACCAAGCCGATTAAAAAAACGAGTTGTTATGTTTTGGCCAAGATTCAAAATTTCATAGGGAGATTTGTCAAATTCCGGACTGTCTTTATGACGCATTTGCTGATTTTTTCCATCATAAAAATTCTCCAGCACTTTTTTAATCCCGCTCATGGTTTGTTGACGGCTCAAGTTCGTTAACAAATCATTTAAGATATCTGCTTTTCGGCGCTCACTTAAGTCAAAATAACACAGGTATTTATGAGAGCGTTTGTCGTTGGTTAAAACGTCAGTCTGGTATTTTTCCAATGCTCCAAATTGCTCACTATTCAGAAACCTGAGGACTTCAGGGCATTTGCGCAAGATTGTTGGCGCCTCTTCTTCAATTTTATTCTCGGCAGATGGCTCAAATATAGCAGCGGGGTGTAATGGCACTTCTATCTTAAGCTTACGATACTTGGAAGGCAGCTTTTCATTGATTTTATTTATATGTGTCTGAAGAGCCATTTCTTCTACTAACCACTTCTTCTTCTCGTTCTCTGGCATTTTGTCAGTTTTTACACTCAAATACGTAGCAGCATTATTTAAGGCCAAGGCATACCATGCTATTTTATGCTCACTCGAAGAATGCTTGCTAACGTCAGTGAAGTGTTTATCAAGGGCAATTTTATGACTATTCCAATCAGATCTCGCCTCTTCGGATAAATCATGCCCGCGGTTTTTTTTTCTCGCATACTCATTGACAATTTTACTAGTGAACTCTAATACAGCATCCAAATAAGTCATCCTATACTCTCCGATTCTGATTATACGTTAACTTCAAATTTCACAATCCTTGAAAAACTATATTCACTTGATTGAATTCACTTTGTCCAGTAGTTTCTCGATAAACTCCTTACTTTGATGATAGTCTTCGGTAAGCGCTGAATAGTCTGCTTGCAAAAGTTTATAATTTTCATTTTTATACGATTCGGTATCTTGCTTGTTGATATGTTCATTCAAAAGATGAATTTCTGCTTGCAAATTGGCCACTTGCATTTTTTGGTTGATTCTTTCCTGCTCAATTAAAGCAACATGCGAGCGCAAACCCTTAATTCGTTTTTTTTTCCAGACAAACATGGTTATCCAGCATAAAGCCAAAGGATACAGCCATATGGGCCATGCTTTTATAAAAAACTGCTGTAAAAAGACTTCTTCGGCATTAGACGTACCAAAATATTGCTCCAGGTAAATCGCCCAAAAATAACAGCTGATAACCAAAAGCGCAGCACCTGCAAACCACTGTAAAAATCGTCTTAATTTTATATATTTCTTTGCTATATCCAATTCACTTGCCTATGTTATGGTTTACTTGTTAATTTAACCTAAAACACTTAAGAATAAAAAGGCTCTGTAAGTGCCAAGGAGTAAAGGATGACCCAGGATACAGAACTTAACGAACTTATGCAGTCGGTTGCGGCTAAAAGCTTAAAAATGCTTGAAAGTTTTAAAACCCAGCCCACACAGCTCCCCATGCTCATCCAGCGCTATATTGATTTGACGAGCGATTTCCAGGCACTGGTAAGCAGTATGCTTAAAAATCCGGAGCAAGTCTGGCAAATGCAAATTGCCTATTGGCAAGATGCGATGAGCCTTGCCCAAGACCAATTTAACTATTGGCTGGAAGGCAAACCCATGCCTATTGAAGACAAGCGCTTCAGTGGTGATGAGTGGCTGAATAATCCTTTTTTTAATTTATTAAGTCAACACTATTTATTAGCCAGTGAGCACATGAATTCGCTCCTTGAGCATATGGATTATGGCGATAAACAAATGGGCAAACGCGTTCAATTTTTTACGCGACAATACCTTGACGCCCTGTCTCCTGCCAATTTTTTACATACCAATCCGCAATTGATGGCAGAAACGCTGCAAAGCCATGGAAAAAATTTACTGCGGGGTTTGCAAAATCTTCTGACTGATATGGACGCAGGTTCTTCTCGCCTGATTATTAAAATGACCGATATGGACGCCTTCAAGATTGGCGAAAATATTGCCGGAACGCCCGGTAAAGTTGTATTTCGCAATGACATGATGGAGTTAATTCAATACACGCCTACAACTGAAAAAGTGCACGCGGTACCCTTACTGATGATCCCCCCCTGGATTAATAAATATTACATTCTCGATTTAAGTAAATCTAACTCGTTAATCCGTTGGGTGGTCGATCAAGGTTTTACCGTTTTTATTATTTCCTGGGTAAATCCTGATGCAAGTTATGCCAAAAAAGGGCTTTTCGACTACTTGCATGATGGCCCAATGATAGCCATTCAAACTATCCAACAGCAATTAAATGTGAAAGAAGTAAATACCTTGGGCTTTTGTATTGGGGGAACGTTACTCGCGTGCTTGCTCGCTTATCATGCGGCACACGAACAAAAGTGCGTGCGCAGTGCAACTTTTCTAGCTTCCATGATTGATTTTAGCGACCCTGGCGATATCTCGGTTTTTATTGATGAGCATCAGATTACACGTCTTGAAGAACAAATGAAGTTAAAAGGGTATCTGGATGGGCGCTTTATGGCCAGTACGTTTAATTCATTACGGGCTAATGATCTGGTATGGTCCTTTTTTATTAAAAATTATTTACAGGGCAAAGCGCCTGTTCCTTTTGATATTCTTTATTGGAACGCCGACACAACCAACATGCCCGCTAAAATGCATTCTCAATATTTACGTTGGATGTATTTGCATAATAATTTGGTCATCCCGGATAAAATTCATTTGAATGGCACAGCGCTTGATGTCCGGAAGATAAAAATCCCCACCTTTTTTGTATCCACCCAAAAAGACCATATTGCTCCATGGAAAACCACCTATATTGGTTTTCAACTGGTGCAGGGAAAGAAACGCTTTTTACTCGGCGGCTCCGGGCACATTGCCGGTATAATCAACCCTCCTGACTATTCGAAGTATGATTATTACGTAAATACCAGCATGACGGAAACCGCCGATGAATGGTTACAAAATGCTACTAAAAAAACAGGTTCCTGGTGGCCTGAGTGGGCTAAGTGGCTTAGAAAACAATCAGGCTCCTTAATCGATGCCCCTGTTTTCACCAAGTTGCCTTTTAAACCGATTATGGACGCCCCCGGCAGCTATGTACTCAAAACCTACTCGGACAATAACCCAGTCGTTCCCGCCGATAGCAAAGACAGTAAAGATTTAACACCCTCCTGATAAATCAATAGACTGCTTGCACCTCACTGGTGCAAGCTTGAAGTTATTATGCCCACGATGTATAATTTCAAGTCTTTTTGCAGTTAATTTGGAATAAAATGCCCAACACTATATTTTTTTGGGACGGCGCGATTGGTGATAAAGAAATAATTGCCAAATACGGTGACGTAATTGAGAAACTGTTTATTGGTGATCATAAATCCATTCATCTGGAAAAATTGCGCAATCATAATGTTTATAGTGTTCGTCTTAATAAGGCCGATCGCCTGTTATTTACCACTCACAAAGTAGGTGATAAATCTTATCTGCTCATATTGGATGTAGTATTAGAGCACAATTATCCCAAATCCCGTTTTCTTGGATCACCCTCTGTTTTAAAAAATTTTATGATAGCGAAAGAGGAGGCTTTACTTGAGCAGATTACTGCAGGCGATTTTATCGTTACAACCGCTGATTTTCTAAAACCGCTTGAGGTACAAGAAGGTGAAGAGCTTAAGCTTCAGTATGTGCGCATGAATTATTTTAGCCAAAAATTTATTGTCCTTAATGAAAATCAGGAAGAAGCACGGACAACAGAATTGCCCGTCATTATCACAGGCGCGGCCGGCTCCGGTAAAACCTGTGTGGCGAAAGCTTTACTGGAACAGTGTCGCGCTCTACAAAATCCTGAAGGGCTCTACCTCTATGTCACGGCCTCCGAAGGTCTCGCGAGCTCCATGAAAACTACGTGGGAAGAAGTTCCTGCAGGCGAAGGAGAAAACCCCGACTGCGTGCACTTCATGTCTTATAAAGACCTTCTGAAAGCTCATGTTGACGAAGCTGATAAAAAAATCGTAGATGAGACCTATTGCCGCGGATGGCTTGAAAATTATATTAGACATTACCGAAAAACACCTGCCAAAGGCAGCCCTGTAACGCCTGATTTCCTTACTAAACAACAAGAAATGCAGGAAGAATTCAGAATTATTTGCAGCAGCTCTCAGTATATGAGCCTTGGGGGAAGGCAATCATTATTTCATGACAAATCTGAAAAGATTTGGTTAGAAACCGCTTTTCAAGCCTACATGAAACATTTACAAACGAGCAATCTTATTGACCCGCCCTTTTATCCTCTGGAAATTGGGGCATTCTATGATGTAATTGTTGTCGATGAAGCGCAAGATTTATCGCAATTGCAATTGGACTTGCTTGCCAAAATGGCAAAAGACCGCCAAATCGCTTTTTGCACCGATTCCCAACAAAGTTTGCGTGATAGCCAATCTAAAATTCCCTTCCTCCAATCGCTGGTGCAAGATTATCATGGGAAAATTAATCAAATAGATTTACCCTCTTCTCATCGCTGTCCTCTGCGAGTGATTAAAGCCGCCAATGCTATTCTTTCCATCAAAAATATTTTGCGGGAAGGAACAGGGCACAAAGGCGAATACGTAACCATTTCACTCTCGGAAAAATTACAAAATGAGCAAGGATACGTCCAATGGTTAACTGAAAAATCCCAGGACGACCTGCTCATGCTTCGTGAACGCGCCATGACCAGCAAGGAATTTGCCGTAGTAGCACCCCCTGAGCATCTAGACGAGGCAATAGCGCTTTTCAAGCGAGCGGGCGAAAAAAAACCCCGGGTATTTACGCCCAAAGAAATAAAAGGATTGCAGTATAAAAGCATTCTCGCTTTTAGATTATTTGATACCAAAACAGGCTTTGATGCCAATCGCACTTTAGCCGATAGATTAGACAAGGGCGCCTCCCTTGATGAGGGAACTTCTTCCAACCGACCTAAGCAACAAACGGATGACAGAAGTTTCGCCCCCTATTTAAGCCAGCTCTTTACCGCCTATACAAGAGCCACTCATTCCCTTTATATTTACGAAAAAACCAATCGTAAAACTCAAACCCTGATTCAATCCGTGCAATCGCAACTTCAACAGCTCGACAATACTCTGCCACCCGCCGAGCCTGCGCCCATAATAGCCGCCACTCGAGACGAATTGCTACAGCACGCAGCCGAGTTACGACAAAATGGTAATATAGAACAAGCCCAAAGTATTGAAGACGAATATCAGTCAAAGCCCGTAAGTCCACCTGGAGCTGAAGTAAAAAAGGCATCGACTCAACCTGTGAAAAAATCACAACCCTCAAAAAAAGCGAAGGGAACAGGAAAAGCTAAAGGAAAAGGAAAAGCCCAAGTCAAGACACAACCCGTGCCGGCAACAGTTCCTGTCAAGCTTAAATTCGAACCTACAAAAGAAGAAAAAGCCGCCCTCAAAAAATTAGACAAAAATTTTACAGAGCAGAACATTAGACCTTTATTTAAAAATGAAAAACGTGCAGCAGATTTAATAATAAATGCCCCTTTTAAGGGAGAAGACAGTATATTTATAGCTTTAATTAAAGATACGATTCATGATCAAGCGCCTATCATACTAACTCCTCACCGATTAAGAATGCTTCGTTTTTTTGAATCAAAATATATCACTGCAACAGGAGCGGAAACTTCCTTATTTTATCAGGCAGCCAAGTTCATTGATACAGACTCTCCAATACAAGATAACTTCCGCACCAAACAATTTGCCCAAGATTTACCGGCCTCAACTATTTGCGAGACTTACAGCAAAGAGGACAATGCCTCTGCTTTGTACTGGCTTTCCTTTTCTGCTATTGGTTGCCAATTATTGGGAGAAATACTTAAGTCAAATCCGGCTATTGCATCAAAAATTACAATGGCGACTTTAACACAGACCCTAACTAATCAAGGGTTTGTGTCTTCCGCTTTATATCGTCTCTCAGCTCACCCAGAGGGAATAAAAGTTCTAAATCTTCTTCTTGAGTATAATCCTGAGTTAGCCAAAGAATTCAACAGGGGAATTTTATTTGACCATCCAGATTATATTCCCTTTTTTACTAACATGGTGGCTCATCCTGAAGGAAAAGCTTTTTTAAAGAAATTGTTCACCTTAAATCCTTTGCTTGCAAAGCAGATTCAAGCGAAAGATTTATGCGATGCTCTTATCATAAATGAAAATTTGGTAACGCCTCCCTTGTATTGTTTAGGTGGTTATGAGGATGGGCGAGAAATCCTGACGCTATTATTTGATGCCAATCCCGAAATCCCCAAACAGATATCGGGTGCTGATTTAACTCGCCAACATATTGATGTTAACAATCCTGCCTATTCCGCATTCCCTTTATACATACTGGTTATGGACAACTCCGGAATATTATTTTTACATAAATTACTGGATCTTAATCCTCAACTAATTCAACAAATTTCAGGCAAGGATTTAACCCGCTCTGTAATAAATAGTGAAGATAATAAGCAAAAAAAACGCCTCACTCCATTGTATTGTTTAGTGGAATACAAGGCGGGCAGACAAATGCTAAACAGACTAATTAAGGAAAATCCTGACATTGCCCCCCAAATAACGCATGAAGATTTATGCGGCATTGAAGGCTGCAACGTAAGGAATTTGTATTTCCTGGCACAAGATGAAGAAGGATGTCAATTCCTTAGTTCATTATTAACGTTAAATCCCGATTTGGCGCAACAATTTACTGTTAATGATTTTACGCAGCAATTACAGGTAATCATTGAACATCAAACCGTACTGGAAAGCCTGGTTAAAACAGAAGGCGGGTGTAAATTTTTAATAACTCTCTTTACCTTAAACAAACAGTTATTTTCAGGATTACTCCAATCACCCATCGATAACAAACTGCGAGAACGTCTCTTGGAAATTCATCAACTAGTTTTGGCGAACCAACAACCTGAATCACCGCCAGAAAATGCTTCATCGACATTATTTGGTTTCTTTAAAGGAGCAGATCCATCAGAATACGCTCAAATTCCCAAAGGACACCCCAATGACCCACAAAATAGTTCAACAAACCCGTCAGTGGGTTGAGTCTTTTATCATCGCATTGAACCTTTGTCCTTTTGCCAAAAGAGAAATGGATAAAGAGGCGGTTCGTATTCAGGTGAGTGACAATGTAACCATTGAAAATGCATTGACCGATTTGATGGACGAAATAGAGTTGCTCGACACCTCTCCTCTCATTGAAACAACGCTCCTGGTTTTCCCGGCATTCTTGCAAGATTTTTTTGACTATCTGGATTTTGTTTATCTCGCGGAATCACTACTTGAGCAAAGTGGCTATGAAGGCGTCTATCAAATAGCCACCTTTCATCCTGATTATTGTTTTGCCGATGCCGAACCGGATGATGTAACCAATTATACGAATCGTTCTCCATTTCCCATGGTTCATATTTTACGAGAAGAGAGCGTGGAAAAAGCGATTTCTTTTTATGGAAATACGGAAGAAATTCCTGAAAAAAATAAGGTGTGTTTACAGACGCTTGGTTTAGCTGAAATACAGAAGATATTATCAGCCAAATGACTGATTGGGATAATTGACTTTATTATCTAACTAATCTTAAGGTAAGGAAGTCATTTTCCGAAAAACCGTTCGTAGCTCAGGATTTGCCTGGGCAGATGCTTCGAGACAGGGGTTTTCACCCCCTCGAGTAGAACTCACGTTTAGGTACGTGAGTAATTGGAAAAAGGCTTGGAACTGCATAAAACTATTTAATCTCAGTTTTATCTTTCACTTCTTGAACAGCAGAAAGCATAGCTGATTCAAAAATTTGAAATGATTTTTGCATGTAATCCAATGCCTTGTGGCCATTTTCAACAATCAGGTTAATATGCTTTTCTAGCAATTCTTCCGGTTTTTTTAATTGAGCCATTTCTTCAGGCTTTAAATAACTAAGGCTTTGCAATGTTTTGACGTTTAATTCAGCAATTGCCTGGAAGGGTTCTTGCACTTTTTTAGCAAGCTCGGTCCATTTTTCAAAGTTGGGTTGGTTCATCTGATTCTCCAGTATGTTGCACTGCACAATTTAATAATAGCAATACGGATCAACCATTGTCAAGGATTCCCCTTGTTTTATTTTGCACTGCAACAAATCAGGATTTAAAAAACCCCTGCCATTGCTTCATCATTTGCTGGACATTGTCTTGCCATGCATCCGTCATTTGTTGATAGTCTTTCAAATAAGGGTTAGCTTGCGCCGGTTTTTCAAGCGCGGCAAACACTTGTTCTAACATCCCTTTAAATGACTGATTCATTGGGTGATGTGCGACAACTATGAGCTGTCGCAACATATCTGCCGATAAAAACTGACTCGCCCCGCTTTCCATTTCAACAAATATTTGCAAAAGAGTGGCAGCTGTTAAATTAGTCCCGGTTTTAGAATCTTCTACTCGAAAAATTATTCCATCCAGCACATAACGCTGCAACTCTTCCACCGTAATATATTGACTGATTTCAGTATCATATAATCGGCGATTTTTATATTTCTTTATTAATCTAGCCATAAATGCACCCTAATACATATGCAAACCACCATTAATACTCAGGTTAGAGCCGGTAATATAACGGCTTCTTTCATTCACTAAAAATTCCACGACCCAGGCAATCTCCTCGGGCTCAGCCAAGCGTTTAGCCGGAATCAAGTCAATAATTGAGGCCAAAATATCCGGCCTTATACCTTTCATCAAGCGCGTATTAACATATCCTGGGGAGATACTGTTAACGGTAATATTTTTTGCCATTAACTCTTGCGCCAAACTTTTGGTAAACCCATAAATCCCGGCCTTGGACGCCGCATAATTAGCTTGCGAAAACTGGCCTTTCTGAGCATTTACTGAAGAAATGTTAATAATACGCCCACTCATTTGAGTGCGCATATTCTCTACAACCTGCCGAGTGACATTAAACATTCCATCAAGATTCACTCGTAATACTTCATCCCATTGTTGCTTGGTCATTTTATGAAAGACTGCGTCTCGCGTTATACCGGCGTTATTAATCAGTGCCTCAACGTGACCGAACTTGGCAATGATGGTGTTTATAACCTCCTCGCATTGACTGAAATCGGTAACGTCCATGTGCATGAAGCGCAGATTCTCATACCCTTGTTGATTCAAGGCTGATTGCCAGACTTCACCCTGATTATCAGCAACGACGTCAAGCGCTATAACAAACCCGAAGAACGGACTAAGCTCTTTGGCAATAGCCGTCCCAATATCACCCGTACCGCCTGTAATTAATGCCACTTTATCTTTATTCATAAGATTCTCTTTATAAAATTAACTACATGTATTGACCGCCATTTACATCAAGATTCGCGCCGGTGATAAATCCGGCACCCGTTGAGGCCAGAAAAGCCACCGCCTCTGCAATTTCTTCTGGTTTTCCCAAGCGACCTACAGGGATATCCGCAATAATACTCTTTAAAACGTCATCCTTCACACCGGAAAGCATGGCTGTATCAATATAGCCAGGAGAAACAGTATTAACCGTGATACCTTTATTGGCGACTTCAAGGGCGAGGCTTTTAGTGAAACCAAACAGAGCGGCCTTGGTTGCTGCATAATTGCACTGCCCAAATTGACCTTTACGGCCATTAATGGAGGAAATATTGATAATACGCCCATAATTTCTCTCAATCATGGCAGGGAGAATATTTCGGGTCATATTAAATACGCTTGTCAGATTCGCATCAATAACGTGTTGCCACTGCTCGCTGGTCATTTTTCTTAAGCTGCTATCGACCGTAATGCCGGCATTATTAACGAGGAGATCAATACGGCCATAACGTTCTGAAACAAGAGAGGTTAGTTTTTCACAATCGGCAAAATTGGCTATATCAGCATAAACAATATCGATCTCAAAACCCGCTTCTCGTTGTATGGCCTGCCAACGCTTCGCTTCTTCGTGTTTTCCATCTTTAAAATAACAGGCAATTACTTGATAGTCAGCTGCCAGACGTCTGCAAATTGCTGAACCAATACCCCCCGTACCACCTGTTACGACAGCAGTCATTCTCTCCATAAAACACTCCCTGTAGGTAATTCCAACCAAAGACAAGCATGTGATTTGAGCAGGTGCTTTATTAGCATTTTTAATTAATGTGGAAAGAAGCAGGCGCAAGATATTTGAGCGTCTAATACATTTTTAACGAATAAAACACTCCCTGTCTTCATTATCTTAGTCGCTCTCACGCCATTTGCAACTGCTTTTTGAAAGATAAGAATGTAATAGAAGTTTTTTTAAGAGTTGCTATAACTTACCCTGTGTTGCACAAGATATGTTATAGCAATAAGTAAATCAGCGAGGATTAAGCTTTAACAGGTTTGGGTACAAAATTTTTCACCTGCTGAGCAAATTGGTGTAACACATCCAAGCCAGATTCTTCTGCTTGTTTACACCATTGTTGCAAGGATTCAACCAGCTCTTTTTGTGAAGACGCGGTTTTCAACCAGATGTTTTGCAGTGATTGACGATAGGTATACACTACTCGCAATTGCTCACGGCTGGCCAATAAAGCCTGGAGACGCGTTTTCGCTCTTGGCGATAACAAACTGTCTTGCAAGCGCAACAAACGCCCCGCACGTTGAAACAATTTTTTTTCTGATTTGTCGGTAGACGCCACACGCTTTTCTGTTTTAAGCGTCGGGCGAACCACGCGTTTATAATAATAAGACATTACCTGAAAACGATTACTGACGACTGCTCTTACTGTTTCCAAGTCCACCTGCAGTTTACCTTCCGCTTTAGCAAGCTTCGGCGGCAATTTCTTGACACGCGCCAAACCAAGGGCCGATAAACAACGAATGTACAGCCAGCCGATATCAAACTCCCACCATTTTACTGAAAACTTGGCAGAGGAGGCGAAAGTGTGGTGATTGTTGTGTAACTCTTCACCACCGATCCAAAATCCCCAGGGAATAATGTTGGTTGCCGCATCATGACACTCAAAATTGCGATAGCCCCAATGATGGCCTATGCCGTTAATTACACCAGCTGCATGCACAGGAATCCACATCATTTGAATCGCCCAGATGGTAAGCCCGGGAATACCGAAGAAAATCAGATTAATCAGAAGCATCAGGATAATACCACGAGCAGAATGACGCGAATAAACATTGCGCTCTATCCAGTCGTCTGGTGTACCATGCGAATATTTGGCGACCATTTCTTTATCTTTTGATGCCATCTTATAAAGCTCAGCACCCTGCCAGAATACTTTTTTCAAGCCGAGGACTTTTGGACTATGAGGGTCGCCCTCTACATCCGTTGTCGCATGATGTTTACGATGAATTGCCACCCATTGGGCAGTGACCATTCCAGTAGTTGCCCATAACCAGAAGCGAAAAAAATGGCTGACAACGGGGTGCAATGTCAGTGCTCTGTGAGTTTGATGACGATGAAGGTAAATAGTAACAGCCGCAATAGTAATTTGGGTTAATATTACGGTAGCTATTACATAACCCCAAAATGAAAGATTTAAAACGCCGAAAATCATGGATTTCTCCCTTGGGAAATATAATCTGAAACACAAGTATTATGCTATTAGATACAAACTTACGCAACAGATGCTAAACTGAATAGAAATACTGGTATTTTTTTTCAAATAAGACTAATCAGATTGAATAAAGTACTATATATTTAATAATATCACATTTTGCCCTTTAACGTTTGCTTATGTCACATTTATGACAAAAAAAATTACAATTTAGCCGTTTAATTACCAGGACGCCGCCAATGAACAATAAATTCCAACAAATGCTACAGACCTTAATCCCTTTTTTATTAATAGGGGTAGCACTTTCGTTAATCGTTGGCTTGGTTATAATGTTTTCTTACGTACTCCTTTGGGGCATTCTCATTGGGGGTGTATTATGGATAATATCCGTCATTAAAAATTTTCTGTTCCCAACCAAAGCATTAACCAAAACAGAGGGACGCATCATAGAACACAATGATCGTAAATAATGCCTGAATTACCCGAGGTAGAAACAACCCGATTGGCAATTAGCCCTTATTTACTCGACGAAACTATTGATAAACTGGTGACACGTCATCAGCAATTACGATTACCTGTTTCACCGGATCTGCAATTTTCTGTTGGTCAAAAAATACGGGCTATTGAGCGCCGCGCCAAATATCTTCTTTTGCACTTGTCAAAAGGCTGCCTCTTAATTCATCTTGGCATGTCGGGTCATTTACGGATTGCTAATAAAGGCGCCCTTGCAGGCAAACATGATCATATTGACCTTCAATTAGTAAATGGCCTAATTCTTCGCTATCAAGATCCGCGCCGTTTTGGGCTTTGGCTTTATCTTACTCAAAATCCCCTCGAACATCCTCTACTCTCTCACTTAGGTGTCGAGCCGCTGGATGACACTTTTAACGGCAGCTATGTATTTAATCGTGCCCATAAAAAAACGCAAAGCATCAAATCATTTATTATGAATAATGAAGTAGTGGTTGGCGTTGGCAATATTTATGCGACAGAAAGCCTTTTTCTCGCAGGCATTCATCCAGAAACACCAGCCGGCTCAATTTCTTACGAGCGCTTTGAAATACTTATCAGTTATATAAAAAAAGTACTGCGCCAGGCGATTACGGCCGGTGGCACCACATTAAAAGATTTTTATGCACTCGATGGCAAGCCTGGGTATTTTGCTAATGAATTGCTCGTATATGGACGAAAAAATCAACCCTGCTTTCGCTGCGATACCCTAATTGAAATAGTGCGCATTGCGGGGCGAAGTTCCGCTTTTTGTCCTGGCTGCCAAATCCTCGCCTAATCAGCTTAAGGCTCGTTGGGCATTTGCAAGCGCCTATACTTACAGTATTATCAGCCCATGTTTTAAAGAGGTCAGTATTTATGAAAATCAGCAAGCTTCGCAGTCGATGGATAATTTTGCTTTCCATGCTCTATACACTTAATGCCTCTGTTCGTGCTGTCAGCATGCGCCTCTTCGGAAAAATTAATCGCCCCTGGGTCGATACCACCATTGATCGCTGGATTAATCGTTTGCTCGATATTGTAGGGGTTAAATGCACGGTTATTAATCCTTATAACGTGGAACCACAACCGGGTAAAGCCACTATTATTATGTGTAACCATGCCAGTGTGTATGATATTCCTATTAGCTATAAGGTTTTTCCCAATCATTCCATCAGGATGTTAGCCAAGAAGGAGCTCTCAAAGATTCCTCTTTTTGGTAAGGGCATGGCGGCGGCCGAATTTCCCTTTATTGACCGAAGAAATCGCAGTAATGCATTGAAGGATTTGCAATACGTCCGTGAACTCATGGAAAGCGGCATTGTTATATGGATTGCACCAGAAGGTACCCGCTCTACAGATGGAAAACTCGCGCCGTTTAAAAAAGGGGCTTTTGTTACCGCCATTGAAGCCAAGGCGACTATTATCCCCATCGGGATTCGGGGGGCTTTTGATATTTTGCCAGCACGCTCAACACAGTTTAACCTCAATCAAACGGCTGAAGTCCATATTGGTAAAGCCGTTGATGCCTCGGAATATACGCTGGAAAATAAAGAGGAATTAATTGAGCGAATTTATCAGTCAATGAAAGAATTGGTTGGTGAGCAAACAGAATCGTCTTAATCTCAATTCCGTCAAGTCAGGTTCAAGGGAGATTGGGGGTAAAGCAAATAACAATAATGCGTGAACAGACGATTTACCAAAAGCCCGATTACCTGAATGACTGCAGGAATACAGTAGCGCAATATTCAACACAAGGTGTAGGTGTGAGCAGATATCATCCACTCACACCTACACCTGATTACTGTTTATTAATTCGAATCAATTCGTTGAGCCAGTTCGATAAATTTTTTAGTGATATTGGCAGAATAATTCATATTCGCACATTCAAGCTCTCTAAAATAATCATCATCAAACCATCTTATTTTATATAAATAACCAGAGTTTTTATTACCAATGACATACATAACGGTGGGCTTGTTATTTACCTCATAAGACACACCTTCCATTGCCAAAGTAACAGCGGTATTAGTCACTTTCACACTCATTTCACCATAAGCACAACTTCCAACGTGCTTATTATCAAAAAACTGCCCAGCACCAGACCATCCTTCATTATGATAACTTCCTTGGGGTGCTATGCCAATGTAATGCGTCATTTCTGATTTAGGAACCCCTTTAAAAATATAAGCCATTTTCAGTTCAGAAACGGAATGTCTAAGATGAGTTCCCCTGTCAGAATCGTTATGGTTATACATTGCAAATTCTGTTTTTGCATGGTCTTTAAAATTTAACAATTCTGTTGGGCGCGTCGTGTTTTCCTTAACAAAGCCTTGAGTTTTCATTTGAGCATCAATTTTATTATGCTCTTCAATTGCTTCAGGTGGTAAACTCATTAACGAGCGAGGAATAATATGAATTCCCGATCCAGGAAGTGGTAAACCTAATTCGGTTAGAACCTTTTTTGCATAATCCTGGCTTTCTTGCGAAGGCCCATTTTCATCATTCATTGCAAACAACAACGAAGGCAATAAACTTAAAATAATTACTTTATTTTTTTTATTCATTTTATTTACCAACCATCAATAATACTGCACGTCTTAGCCCAAGTTGTATCAAAAGGGAATTGAGTTGAGTAGTCATACAAGTAATGATAACCCGAGACATCCCAATCCGCACCCATACTTTCTCCAACGTGTATTGCGGCTACACGCCAATTATAATTATAACCAGTATCAATATGATGTTGGGGCTTGCGTTTATAATTATGGATACTCACCACTCGCCAATTATAGGGATGTAGGTACCACCAGGTTATTGATTCATTATTAAAGCAATTTGCTCTGCTATGAACTGTAGTCCAATCAAGTCCTGCTTCCACATTACTCATGCTCAATAATAAAATTGAACATGCTAAATATTTTGCTTTCATTCTGCTCCTTTTTAAGTCATATCACATCGTTATAATAACGTAAAAAAAGAGTTAATTCACTTAGTTAATATACCTTGAGGAGTTTGAGCGCAACAATATATTTGCAGCTGCTATGGCGCGTACATTTCTGTAATTGCCAATGTGAACTGTCAACTTCATAATCCTGCACGCTGAATTTACGGCTCACTCGTATTAAATTATGCGCATTTAATGACCAACCCCATAACTGCCATTAACAGGGGTAATAGTACGCGCTAAACCAATGTGCCGTGGATCAGATGCTGCGGTAATAATATTAAGCGCTTTATCCCAGGTAATCGCCTGCATATCACCATAATATTGCTTTAATGGCATTAATTGATAACCCATCGCTTTTAATTCCGCCTGCAATGCGGGAGAAAAACTCTCCGGCTCAAATTGCAGCCAATCAGGTAAATACTGGTGATGAAAGCGCATGGCTGAAACCATGCTGATTGCGCCTTTAAAATCATGAAATAATAATGAGCTTAAAAATACCATTGTTGGAATTCGACTCCCACCAGGTGTGCCTATAAGCGCTAGTCGCCCTGGCATTTCCAGAAAAGTGGGCGTCATATTTGATAAAGGTCTCTTGCCAGGCTCAATACGATTAACTTCATTCCCCACAAGCCCAAAAACATTGCTTGCACCGGCCTTGGTCGTAAAATCATCCATTTCATCATTGAGTAAAACACCTGTTCCCCGGGCAACTACACTTGAGCCAAAAATGTAATTAATCGTCATGGTTGCCGAAACCCGATTCCCTTCCTTATCCAAAATAACGATATGTGTCGTATTGTGATGATTTTCAGCGGGTTTTTCTCCGGCTAATTGTGAACTGGGGGTGGCTTTGGTTGCAGAAATTAACGAACGTAAATAGTGTCCGTTACGAGCTGAAAGAAGCGTCTCCAGCGGGATTTTTGTAAAATCCGGATCAGCTAATGAATGATTAGCTTGCCAGTAACTTAACCGCATTGCTTCAACAGCATAATGAACCCACTGCCCTTTCGTTAAACTGTCAAGCTCCACACCCTGCAGAATATTAAGCATCGTCAATAAAATAACGCCCCCCTGTGATGGAGGAGGTGCCGTTATAATTAACATATTATGATAAGCACCTTGCAAAGGGACGCGCTCTTTAATCTGATAACGGGCTAAATCCTCAAGCGTCCATATACCACCAGCCTCTCGTACACCCTCTACTAATTTTTTTGCAACCTCTCCTCGATAAAATCCATCATGACCCACACTCGCCAATAATCGTAAAGTATGAGCCAAGTCAGGTTGTTTCAAGCGCTCGCCGCGTTTAAATGGCTGACCGTTGTTCAAAAATATAGCGGCTGTTGCAGGATAACTTTGCAATTTTTCCAAACGGTCATCCATGTTTGAGAAATAAACAAACTGCGCATCCACCTCAAAACCTTCTTCTGCCAGTTTAATAGCCGGAGCCAAGGTTTCAGCGAGTGATAATCGCCCATAGTGTTTCGCAATATAGGCTAGAGCCGCAGGCTCTCCGGGGATAGCGGTAGCAAGTCCCCCATTAAGCGACAACCCAGGTATTAATTGACCATCTTTCCCAATAAACATATCTTTATGAGCCAGAATAGGTGCTACTTCACGGGCATCGATAAATGAATTTTTTTTAGTTTTTTCGTCATATAATAGCCAGAACCCGCCACCCCCTAAACCGGAATGATAAGGTTCCACAACAGCGAGAGCCGCACTAACCGCAATAGCTGCATCAAAGGCGTTTCCCCCGGCGGCAAGGATATCCAAACCGGCTTTCGTCGCCAAGGGATGAGCGCTGGCTACAGCGTAACCGGGAGGCGTCTCACTTAAAGATCCCGCTTGTAATGATGAATTGAACCCCAAAAAAAATGCGACACTGATTAAACAGTGAATGAAAAAGCTGTTCATGAATTTATACGGCCTTGTTTTTTAACGCTTCAACTACCCCGGGAGGTACAAATTGCGACACATCACCCTTTAATTTTGCAATTTCACGCACCAGCGTTGAAGAAATAAACATCAGATGCTCAGATGGGGTCAGAAAGACGGTTTCTGTTTCAGGGGAAAGCTTTCGATTCATACCAGCAAGCTGAAATTCATATTCAAAATCATTAACAGCTCGCAAACCGCGCAGAATGATACCTGCTTTTTGTTCATGTACCAAATCAATTAATAAATTGTCAAAGCCAATCACGGTGACCCCGGGCAACCCATCTAGCGCATTTTCAATCAATTCAATGCGCTGCTCCAAAGGAAAGTAAGGATTTTTTGAATGATTGCTTGCGACAGCCACAATAATTTCAGGAAAGATTTTAGCCGCCCGACTAATAATATCAATATGCCCATTCGTTACGGGATCAAAGGTACCAGGATAAATCGCACGATTTTTCATTTGGTTAGCTAATTGCAAATTCATCCAGTCTAGCGTATTGTGATAAAAAAGACTACAGGACAAAAAACAGCTGATTCTGTAAACAATGTTTTTTGTTCTACAACGTAAAACCCGAACTTAATGGATTAAGGATCTTGCAAATGACTATGCTCAAACGACTTGGTTTTTTATCTCTCGCTCTCTTAACTGCTTGCGCACAACATAAAGCATCAGCACCCCTTGATGCGACTCAACAAAACCTGCCCGCGCAAGAGCAAGTTGCTCCAGGAAATACATCCGTTCGACCTGGGGAACAAGTGCAAGTAACAGAACAAGCACCTGGCCAAAAAGCCACGCGTGTCAGCTCTTCAACAGCAGTACCCTCATCCTTCGAACTGTCAGGTGCTATGGCTGCTCGTGGCCCAAAGAAAGCCTGGAGCGCTTCAGTTAACTGGGTTCAACGAGGGGCTGGCTCCTATCAAATCCGTTTATTTGGTCCACTCGGCAGCGGTACAATTCTCATCCAAAAGCAAGGCAGCACTGTAACCTATAAAGATGGACCTAAATCAGCCTCATCCAGCAATGGGGATGAATTATTAAAACAACAAACAGGCGTTCGTTTACCAGTAAATAATCTCTATTACTGGGTACGCGGAATCCCCGCTCCTGGCGCGGTACAGTCAGCCCAACGTGATGCCTCTAATCATATAATGGTTCTTCGCCAGGCAGGCTTTACTATTCAATACGCAGGTTATAAGAATGTTGGCAACATGGTATTACCCAGCAATATCCGCTTACAAGGAAATGGGGTATCCATCAAGTTTGTTATTAAACGGTGGAATGTTTAGGTACTGCTCTGAGAGAGTCCAGACGTCCCGAGAACAAGTCTCGGGACGTCAAATAGTGCTTAATTTAATAGGGTTGCACATTTCCTCTCCACTAGAATTCTTGCAAAGCCAAAAAATGTTAAACCTGAGTTGACAACCGATTAATTTCTCTGCAAAATACGCAGCACATTGCAGCTGAGGCAGCGGTGTTTTTATCATGGATGATTAAAAAGAATCTATAACTTATTGGGGTGTCGCCAAGCGGTAAGGCACAGGGTTTTGATCCCTGCATACCTAGGTTCGAATCCTAGCACCCCAGCCAATTTCTTGTTTGATACACCCTGATTCACTATGAATTCGGGTTCAAGTAAACAGACGGCAGAAGATATCTGGGAAGGATGCGTTGATCTGATCGCTCAAATAATAATTATATCTTTCTAGCTGTCTTCTGCTATGTGTTTAAGTTAACTGATTAACCTCAATCGAAGGCTTTTTACACATGTCAACTATGATGATTTTTACTGGCAATGCCAATCCTGAACTTGCTCTCGAAATAGCTTCACACCTCCAAATCCCAATTGGCAAGGCAACTGTTGGAACCTTCAGCGATGGAGAAACCATGGTTGAAATCCTCGAAAATG
Organism: Legionella sp.; assembly: GCA_030680075.1. Lineage (GTDB taxonomy): Bacteria > Pseudomonadota > Gammaproteobacteria > Legionellales > Legionellaceae > Legionella_C. The sequence continues at coordinate 87,508 of JAUXWR010000131.1, read as the reverse complement.
TGCGGGGCAAAGATGTGTTTGTGGTCCAATCAACTTGCGCGCCTACTAATGATAATTTAATGGAATTACTGACGATGTCAGATGCGCTAAGGCGCTCTTCTGCTGGCAGAATCACCGCCGTTGTTCCTTATTTTGGCTATGCGAGGCAAGACCGCCGAGTAAGCTCTGCTCGTGTGCCCATTACTGCAAAAGTGGTAGCAGATATGATGGCTTCTGTAGGTATTTGTCGGGTATTAACCGTCGATTTGCATGCAGACCAAATACAGGGCTTTTTTTACATGCCCGTAGATAACGTATATGCCACCCCTATTTTATTTGAAGACATCAGGCTTAAAAGTCTGCCGCATCTTATGGTGGTTTCACCAGATGTGGGTGGTGTCGTTCGTGCCCGAGCAATGGCTAAACGCCTTAACGACGCAGAACTTTCTATTATTGATAAACGACGCAGTGGACCCAATAAATCAGAAGTGATGCATATTATCGGTGAACCTGCTGGCAGGAATTGCATCATTATTGATGACATTGTCGATACGGCCGGTACTTTATGCTCCGCCGCCGAGCAACTTAAGAAAAATGGCGCGATTAGTGTGCGTGCCTATATTACTCATCCAGTCCTTTCAGGCCCTGCTGTGGATAATATTATGCACTCAGAGCTTGATGAAGTCGTTGTAACAGATACCATTCCTTTATCAGAAAAAGCAAGACAATGTTCCAAAATCAGAGTAGTCAGCCTCGCTGATATGCTTGCTCAGGCTATCAAACGTGTAAATGTTGAAGAGTCGGTTAGCTCGATGTTTGCTGAAGAGGAATAAGAACTACCCTGCTCACAGATGAAGCCTTCATAGTCTGGATACGAGCAGGTTGAGTCAAGACCTTAAGTAGCACTCACGAAACCGTACGTGCTGAGGAGGGGTGGAAATCCCGTCTCCGAAGCACATGTACTGGTGGTCAACTTCTTGATTTCTGCACTACAAAGTGCACGGAGTAGAATGGATCCCGGACATTAAGTAAGACTAGGCTCGCACGCTCACCAAGTCTTACTAAATTCCGGGACGACATCCATTAGAGCGGACTTCAGTCATGGTAAGGCTAAAAAGTTAGTGCTATACGTTTTCTGGATTTCATATAAAAGCTCGCAAGGACCACATCTTTTTTAAATTTAAAAATTATCCAGTACAAAGCAAAACTCAACCTACTTAAGCTATCATGACAGCTGGACGTTCAGTGTTAACAGACAGAATAAAAAAGGGACGATTCAATCGTCCCTTTTTTTACATCAATAATTTGATTAATCGCGTGTACCAACATACTTGTCATCAAAATAACGACGCAGCTTGGTTCTGAGCGTGCCTCTGCTTATTCCGAGCATGACTGCAGCTCGTGATTGATTGTATTTGCAATGCTCCATAACCGCACGAAACAGAGGTGTTTCAATCTCTTCGAGAACAAACTGGTAAAGATCGACAGGATCAGTTCCCTTCAGCTCGGTAAAATATTTCTGCACGGATTGAGTAACACTCGCTGCCAGTGATGCAGTAGTATCCCCGACTTCATTACTGATTGTTGTCATTCTTTTTTACTCCTCCTTTAAAAAGCAGCATCTTACCGAATTGAACAATTCCTGACAAGTAAAGGCATGGAAAATTTCGCCCAAATATCAGGAATTACCGAGCTTGGGGAAAAGCCCCAAGCAATTCGGTAAGGTGTTGATTTACTTATTAGAATTTAACCATTGCAGGATTAAAGGGTTTACCATTAACCTGCAAATTGCCTTGTTCGAGAGCAACTTCAATTACAAAGTAGTCGCCATCTTTAACCACTAAACCAGATTGCGTTATAGACGCTATTTGTTGATCAGTCATCGCAGCAGCTTGAACCTCAACATCAGGAGTCGCTGTAGTTGCAACAGGTGTATCCGTTGCAGCAGTGGTTGCAGGCGCCGTAGTAGTCGCTGTATTAGCCGTAGTAGTCGTTGTCGACGTTACTGGCGCTACAGTAGTTGTTGCGTCTGGAGCTTGCTGACTGGTCGCAGCTTGAGCGGCAATTTTCTGCTTGTTGGCTTGATTTAGAACCATCTTGACGACTTCAGCAGGAACTCTTAACTTGCTTTTGCCCTGAATTTTCTGAATCAATTCAAAAGGATTGCTGCTATCACCTTTAGGCAGCGTTACTAACATGGTGCCTTCAATTGTACCTTGTGGCATCGTAAAGCTTAGCTCTGAAATTTCAAACTCGGCTCCACGACTGAATAATTTTGGAACCTCGGGTAAAATTGCTAACAAAGCTTGCTGCTTTTCAACGTCTGTGCCTTGTTGAGCATGGTTGACTTGTTGGTTAATTCGACCCAATACGTCGGCATCAAGGTTTCTGATAGCCATTTCGAGGTTACCAGGCCCATATGTCTTGCCGTGACCCATAATTTTTTCAAGGGATGATTTAAAGTGAGAGCTGAACAATCCATCCTCGATGTCACTGCTAGAGTGAACATCAAACTGGGTAAGTTCAAATAATTTCTCTTCTTTTTGATGAATCACCAGGGAAGGTACAGACATGCTTGCATCGCCAAGGTATAAACCGGTGGCTGTTTTGTGCAACTCATATTCACTGGTAACTTCACCGAGAACAGCTTTGGTATCATCTTTGCTAAATTGTAAACCATCAACCGTAAAATCGCCGTCGATTTTCTTAGCATCGGAGGTTACATTAACAGAGCTGTTCATCCCCATCCAATCCAGTTGACCGCCATCTTTAGCTATCAATTTGAACGTAGGAACGGCCATCTCAATTGTCGAATTATTCAGATAGCTTACAAAAAGACTCAGATCCAGTACGGGTTGTGTAGACTCGCTGGTAAAATGAGCATTGAATTTTTCATTGTACTGAGAAGGCAGGTGTATATCGGTATTCGCATAACCCAAACCAAATTTAACCGTACGATTTGCGAAAATTATAGGCCCATGATAAATAGTAAGAGGCATTTGCATTTTATAATCTTCAGCGGCTACCGTCTGAGATTGCCCGTCAGGGGATTTAACAATATGCTCAGGAACATGAATCAACCAATCAAGCTTGGCTGTAGAAGTAAACCAACCACGCTTATATTTAAGAATGTTGACGTGTAAGCCATTTGTTTTATTAACTGCTTCGAGGTTGCGCTTCACTGTACGCTCAGTGGCAATCCCCATGCCATAATATCCGCCAAGGACTAGAGCGGCCAAAACAACCACTAATCCTACTAATTTTTTCATTATTATCTCCGTGTTAGTCTCATCCCTCTGCAGCGCAACAGAAATGGGTGTCGCAAGAGGTACCGTCGTAATTAAAGCACGAGAATGGCTAACTAGCAAAGAAATAAGAAAAATTTGTATCCTTTCCTAAGCTTACCTACCGTTATGAAGAACGCGGGCAAATCCAAACCCACGCTCTATTTTTTTATATAAATTAGTGTACTTGATTTATGGGTTTGCAATAGGTTTCCTTAACGGTGAACGCTAAAATAAGTGCTATTAATGAGCAAATGGGCAATATGCGTAATCCTGCCTGAAAATCTGACAGCAATAAAGTTTCGACATTATAAGCACGCGCACCCGACACCAGGTCGACGAGCCGCCCAACAAGAGGCTGCATCAACGCACCGATAAAAATTGAAATCATATTGGTGAATGCAATAGAGGTCCCTATTACATTTCTGTCTTGGATTTCTGTTGAAACAGCATAAGCAATCGCCACCCCTGTGTTAGTCAACCCAAATGCAAAGAAGAGAAGATAGGCCATTTTAGTATCCATGTGCGGATAAAAAACAAATAGCGTGGTTAAAACTACCCCACATAAAGCTGAAACAATCATTAGGGGTTTACGCCGCCCCATTCTATCGGATAACCATCCTGAAATGGGCCCACTAATTCCCCATCCAATAAAAATCAATCCGGTCGCAAAAGCTGCCGCATGCGCGGTTAGCCCTCGTCCATATTGCAAGTACGCAGGGCCGATGGCTTCTCCAATTACCGCGGTTGGGCCAAATAAAAACCCGGCATAAAGCGCGTTAAGCCATGTTTGACGATGTGAGAGAATAATCCGCAAGCTTTCGAAAATACCAAGAGTGTCCTGGACTTTAATGTCACGCCGTTGAGTCCCGGGCGTGTCGCGCACGAATTGGTACAGTAAACCGGCCAGCGCAATGAATAAAAATGCAATGATAAGCATGCTATGGCGCCAGCCTACATTTGCCACCAGAAAAGAAACCGGTGCCTCGCCTGCTGCTGCACCGAGCATTCCTAAAGCTTGCGTTAATCCTGCCAGTAAACCCAACATCGTGGGCGGAAACCAGGACGTCGCCAATCGTAAAGAGCTCACGAAAGCAAATGCGGCACTAAAACCTATAAGCATCCGCCCGACGGATGCGATGGCCAGCCCCTCAGCCAAGCCAAATACGCAACAGCCAAGCGCTGTTACCAAAGACATCACCGTTAAAATTCCGCGAATACTTAACCTGTCCACCGTTAAGCCCACCGGAATCTGCATGAGAATGTATGGGACATAGAAAGACGCGGTGAGAATCCCAAAACCTGCTTCATTAATCCCGAAATCTATTTGTAAACTACGATGCATTACGCCAGGCGCGACGCGCGCAAGATAGTCAGAAAAATAAAATGTTGCCGCCAAACCCCATACAAGCCATGCAAAGCCCATATGATTGAAACGGTTTGTTTTTTTACCTTGAGACACAGCAATCCTATGAATAAGTTCACTTAAATACCATTTATCACATTTTGAAATTAAGAAAAAGCACTTTATTTACTTTGCTAAAGACATCTTGATTAAAAGAGGGGCAAAATTCTGAAACAAGCTTTGCAAATGTGTTTTCTGATTTATAGTATTAACCACTCGGTAATTCGGTATAATATGGATTTATCATGAGTAATCGATATGAACGCACTCGAACTGGCGATTAAAAACGCACTGGATTTATCAGGAAGTAGTCAAGAAGCCAACAAAGCTTATCTGGAGTTTATTAAGGCAAATTTCATCATCCCCGTGGATAAAAAATCTGATCCGGCTGATCCTGAAGTTCTTTATCTTACCGACAACAATCACCATTTTTTACCTGTTTTTACGGACATGACTCATTTTGATCGCTGGGCTCTGGAAATAAGCGATGAGGTTAATGTTCTGAAGCTTTCTGGCGTTGACTTATTAAAAGGAATTGGTGAGGAAGTTACTGTTTGCTTAAATATTGGCAGCTCGATTTATAAGGAGTTTAACCCTGCTGAATTAGCGAGAATGCGAAGCATGGTTATCAAGTTTTTCAAATAAAGACATCGGCGAGCCGGGAAGGCCCGCCTGCTTTAAGTATAATCATCTAGGCAACCATATCAATAATTTGATATCCAATCAGGGCAGTTGCCGTGATCGCTCCGGTAATTTTCAGAAAATTTGCTATAAAATGTCGATAGTCATGATGATAGGCCTCATCATTTGCGGCATGCACCGCGGTAATGGCAGGCGTCTCATCCAGGCTCTCGGCTGATTGGAATAGTGGCTCTTCCCCATAAAAACCGGCCCACCATCCTTCTTGCCATTGATTAAAAGCCGCACTTCCTTCTTTATAGGGATTTTCCTCTTCCGCCATTTCGGCTATGGCACATTCATAACCAAAGGAATAACACTCCTCATAACCGGGATGATCAATCGTTAAAAGCAATTTTATATGTGGTAACAAAGCTTTTGTATCATTCATGTTGATACCCTCTCTATTAATTAACGTTTCATAACTGAAAGCATTAACCTGAAAACTGGTAACTACAAATGCTTCACTAACTCACATTTTACGCCTGAAAAGTTTCGCGTGCCCTAAAGATGTTTTTTTTTACACTATTTTGACAATTATTTTTCCAAAAATTACCTTGATCTACGTAACTCTTTGTTTCTAAATAGTTATGGGGCTAATCGTCTAGCCGCCCATTCTCCTTCCTGTTTTACATAATGAAACCGGTCATGCAAACGATTATCGCGACCTTGCCAAAACTCAAACTCATCGGGAATTACAATATATCCGCCCCAATTCCTGGGCCTTATGATTGATTTTTGACTATATTGGGTAATGAGTTTATTAAAAGCATCCTCAAGGGATTGCCTGCTTGCAATCGGACGGCTTTGTGGGGATGCCATTGCACTAATCTGACTTACAACAGGTCGATTTGAAAAATAATCATCCGATTGCTCGTCTGTTGTACGCTTAACGCGCCCCCTCACCCGAACCTGGCGCGCCATCTGTGGCCAATAAAAATTTAATGCGACGTATGGGGTTTGTTGTAATTGAATGGCTTTATTGCTGTCATAATTCGTATAAAAAATGAAACAGTCATTTTCAATTCCCTTAAGCAGCACAACCCTGGAATCAGGCCAACCCTGCTCATCAACCGTAGAAAGAACCATAGCCGTGGGATCGCTTTTCTCAGAATCAAGTACTTCTTCAAACCAGATTTTAAACTGATTGAAGGGATTTTCGGCTATTGACTCTTCACTTAAAGTCAAGTCACCATAATCTCTGCGTATATTTGAAATAGTTTGCCAATCTTTCATGTCATTTATCACATAATTGTTTTTTCTATAGTATACATTAACGTATGCAACTAGTGAGCCAATCTTTGGCAGCAAATACCTTCTTGTACTATTTTTCTAATCTTTGCACAGGACAATTTTTAAATGTAGGTAAATAACAGGTCTTTGCGAACAAAGTGAGGCAATCTAGCGACCTTTGTGAATAATAGATGCACTAATTCGATTTTCCAAGGCTACTTGATTGTTTCACGTTGTTCGCAAAAACGGCCTTTTTTACGAGACAGAATTGTCCTGTGCACAATTTTCTAATTCAAAAAATACGTTTAGTTAAGGTGTGCTTAATAAACCTCCTATATCATGGACGTCCGTACTTATTCGCACTGGTTAAAGATGATCGACCGTTATTTACGATTATTGGAGTCTTTTAAAGAACATCAAATTTCCGCTCTATTGCTTACTATTCGTGAAAAAATTTTAAGCACCATTCAAAGCGACTATTCAAGTAGCAGAGCAAACGAATATTTTGAAGACGTGGAAACCTGTCCTTTATTTTTAATGGCCGAGCCTTTCGACATTGCTGACTTCCCCGCCGATACTAATGCCGCTTATGTAGTCACACCGGATAATACATTTTATTATTTCAACAGGAAGGAAAAAGATTCACTCATTGCACTTGATATAATGAAAGATTGCGCTTTCTTTTTAATGGCGCCGCCTTTATCGATTGAAAATTTCCCTCATGACATCAATACTGCTTTTGCGGTGACGCCTGATAACAAATTATACTATTTCAACAGAAAGAATATAAACACTACCGATAGCCTCTTACGACGGGTTGAGGCTAATGACGAAGAGGTAAAACGGTTAGTAAAAGAATTAAAGCAAGATGAAATTGTTCTTGATGAGACAGAAACCGCCAAACTTCTGATAAAACGGCTCTCACCTGCCGAAATTGTCGTGATGGGCAATACTGCCGGTCCTGTAAAATTTAAACAATTTTTAACGTCACTGGGGGAGACTGAAAAATTGCCTCCTCCCGTTGCCGATATTAAAAGTCCATTAAAAAAATGGTCGCAAGGAAAATCCATACTAGAGCCTGGCCAACGCTCGCAACTGCTTATTGAAAATTTATCGCGTGAACAAAAAAATATTATCACCAATCTGTTTAGACATATCCAACCCTTCGCCGATTTTGCCAGCCAACCCAAACAAATCGTGCAACTTAAAGAAATAAATAATGCGCTCTATCACGCGCAACTGGCATTTACAGACCTGGAACGTGTCGATTTGCGACGAGGAACATCCCGTCGTGAAGATTTATCGAGACTTTATCACAATACTATTTTACACAGCTACCAAGCGTGCTGTTTGTTAACTCAATTGGACTTTGATTTAAGAGAAACCTTTAGTCAAGAAATTGCTACGCTGGTAAGCATATTTTCAGCCATTGAAAATTATGCGGAAAAAGACAAAACCTTAAAAAAACATAAAGATGAAGCCTTTAAAATGGCCAAACTCCTTAAAAAATCCCCTATTAGTGATCATGCTCATCAGGCAGGAGTTATCAGTGGTATTTGTCTTGAGCAACTGCAACCCAATACCGGCCAAATAGATTATAATTTTTTAACGCATTTCAGTGCTGTACTTCCTGGTTACATTGAAAAATTTACCGCCTATATTCAAGAAAAATTCTCCGCTGAAATCCCCAAATTTGAATCAACTCTCGATAAACAAAAAATCGCAGCTCTACAGGATAATGCAATTTTTTTGCTTCATGCTATTGAAAATATTCAAGACAGCAGTGCAATCCTGTCCCTTAAAGTGATTCATTACATTCGTATCATTCGCCATATTATTACCTTGTCTACCAGTACCATTGAGCAAATGGGACGGATGACCGAGACATCGCAGAATGCTATTCGCAGCAATCTTGCCAAAATTAAATATGAGTTGTTGACCGAGCTATTTGCCCTTACCGATAAAATTGAAGACGAAACTTTAATGGCTCCCGGAACATTATCAAAGCCACTGATGAACGCTGTCATTCCTCTTTATAATGAGTTAATCCGTTTAGCGAAAAAACCTGTGGATTTCTCTGTTAAAGGGGAGGAACTCCTAACCATAGAAGATGCAAGATTTATCGATAAACGACTTGAATCTACGCAACATCGAATCAATAAAGCCAAACAAAATCTCTTTAAAGCGGAGTACCTGAAAGCCGCTTTAAAAAGCTTTTTTTATATACTTGAAAAACCAAAAAATAGAGATAAACGTATTATTGATTTACCAAAATCCACAAAATTGGCTCTATCCCGTTATTATCGCTATTTACAACCTTATTTTGAAAAACTTGATATCGATTTGAATAATGAAATTATTCTCAATTTTGAAAAAGAAAGCGATAAGTGGGATAAAACCCGTAATATTTTTTATAGAGCTTTGGGTACAAATAGCACTGACAGTATTACCAATATAATCGCCTATAAGAACCAATTAACTGAATTGGTCGACAGTGAATTGGCTACCCAGAATTTTCACATTGCACTTAATAATGACATCATTTCCAGCGTTTACCAACGCGCTGATTTGACTCTTCGTCCTTTAAACCCTGAGTTATGTGAGTTAACAGTAAATGAAGCGCGTGTTTTAAATCTTGATGTAGACGAAATCGAGGTGCTAGGGGTCATAAATAAGGAAAGCGATGTGGTCATGACTAATCCTCTCGCCTTAAGCAGCGAGCAAGCACTAATTCTCTTTGAATATTATGAAGACAGCATTAGCAAACACTTGCGAGCAAAATCTGCTTTTATCGAATTTGTAGCCCTTCTTGATGCAAATAAACTAAAATCATTGCCTCAATTAGATAACCCGACAAAAGAAAAGCTACGAAATTTATACATTTTATTTCAGCCTTATTTCATCGGTTTTTATGCAGATGATGCAGGTATTACATTGCTTGATAGAAGTGTTATTGCCAATTTAAAACCGGATCAAAGTAATAGCAAACCCGCCATGACGGAGGGGCATTTTCTCAATTTGCAAAAGAAATTTGACGATTTTCTTGATAACACTATCCAATCACGTGAAGCAAGAAAAGTCCTTTATGAAGAATTGGCACGTGAAAAATTTCGGGAAGAAAACCAGGCGCGTAAATTAATTCCTAACTATAGTTATGGAAATCGAGCGCATCATATTATAAAACACACCCGATATTCCAAAGCCGTGCATAAATTCAGAGAATCCCTTTTTCAATTAACCGGTTTTTTCAATCAATCGGTAAACAATAAGTTAATACCGGCACAATCAGGCCTACCTTTTCCCGAAATAAGAGATACCGAGCAGCTATTAACCCAGTGCAAACAAGTGGTCAACATCAAGCGTATTTTCAATTCTCTTTATCATCTGGAGCAGATCTGTATTCACCTAGAGCAGTTAAATAATAAAAGCTCCCAGAGTATTTATGTTTCCTGTTTGGTTAAGGCCTATAGTCATATCAATGATCTCAAGAGTCTGGTAATCGCTTGTTATGAAGACCCTTATTTATCATTAATGGCAAAAGAACTACTGATAAAAGCTCAGGCCATTCAACAAATTTTCCTTAAAGAAAGCGAACCGTATACAAAAGATGCCACGAATGTTGCCGGCGTTAAAGGTAAGGTGAAGAACAATGCAATTTGGTATTCTTTACAAGCGCTTATGCTGGTTCCTGAGCACATTCATGCCTTATATAAAGATTCACCTCTTACCGAGAAAGAGCTTTCTACCATACAAACCAATACCAAACGATTAATTGTTAATATTGAAGGGATAATTGCCAGCTCAAATTCCTATTTTAAACTTTTTCTTAAAACGCCCGTTATGTTCCGGTTATTCATGGAGTTAAAACAGAAGCTGGCTTTGTTTACCAATACCTCTCATGAGGCGGCATTAAGTCATTTAAAAGAATTAAACACGGAATTATTTGCACGCATTATGTTAGAAACAGATTTATGGGAAGACCAGCTTGGATTAAAGCCCGGACAGTTATCAGGGCATATGAAATTAATCCTGGATGAATTTTATAAGGGCTTGATTGAGCCATTATGCTTGGTATCACCAAAACATATTGATTATGTAACAAATACGGTGACTTTCGAAAAGCGAATTGCCGCTAATGATAAAAAAAGAGAGGACGCTAAAGTCCAACAAGCCGAGGTTGTAGCAGAGCACGATGTGTTCGTAACACTAATCCACGCTATCAATTCCTATAAAAATTTTACTGAAGGATTTGGGCCACGGGCTGAACCTCAACTCATCAACAAGGCTAAAAAAGGTATTATTGATACGTATAAAAAAGCCTATCCATTACTTGAAAAGATTCATCCGCATCTCGGAAAACCTTCACCTCATAGAGAGCCTAATGAATTAATTGATGCCATTATCCAAGAAGCCATCCCGGCAGACTGGGCTAAGATGAATAATATAACGGCGCTTGCTGAAATTGCTCGTTGCTATTATCAGGGGGTAATTTCCAGCTATCAATTAGAACAGGATACGGCTCTGGAAAAAAATGATTATCTTCAGAAATTGCGCATTGCACAGTATAAAACCAATGAAGGGTTTATTGCTAAATACGCCGCTCAAATGTATGAAAAACGCGTTGATACAATTTTAAACAGCCAAAAATCATTACTTTTTATCCATAAGGAATATAACACTAAACTCAAAGAGAACTTGCTGACGTTTCAAAATGAAATTATTGCAAAGGTTTTGCCATCTGAGGAAAACCGCACGATTGTAAAACAATCATTAGAAGCACTGATGAAAGCGATTCCCGAAGACGCCTCATTAAAAAGGAAAATCGATGAGCTATCAAGCCTTCTCGCCGTATCCATGCCCGCCAAAGATATTGCTATTAAAGCAAATAAACTGACCCGTTTAATAAACCAGATTAAGACGATACGTAACCTTGAACTTAAAATAAGTGAGGTATTAGAGTCCGTTAATCAGGAAAATGTTTTATTATCGAACATCACCCAAGCATTAACTGTACTGGCAGATACTTTCCCGGCGGAATATACGTGGCAAAAGGAAAAAATCACCGTGTTTTTATCCCGTCTCACCCCAGAGATAGCGGAAGGTGATTTGAAAAAAGAAGTGCGTCGGCTATTAAGCAATCTATCGAGAACCGTGTCTTCCAACCTGAAGCGCGCCGAAATAAATCAACTATTAGACAAACTCTCACTCTCCCTGTTATCTCAGGATATGGAAAAACGAATAAAAAATTTATTATTAGTAAAGGTACGTAATTTTGAAGAAGAGAATCACCAGGATTACATAAAGCTTGATAATATACTTTCGGCAGTAGCAGAGTTCAGGCTTTATATTCACTCATTTGAAAAGCAGAAAATTCTTACCGGTTCGTCTGACTCCTTATTTGAAAATGAAAAAACTTTAGGGAAAAAAACCGAACAACTTGTTAAGCTTGAGCAAATTGCCCAATCAGAAGAGCCTGTCGCAACTCGATTGGAAAAACTGGCAGAGCAAGTAAGTAGTACCAAGTTTCTCGTCAATATGAAAGCTCATCGTCATTTAAATACCCTGAGCTTCGCCTGGTTACAACGTTGTGTACTTAAACTTTTAGCCGCCCTGCATTTATACACACCAGAACATATTAAACTTTATAATCATCTAACCGATGAAACACTCGATAAGCCGGAAATAAATCCACCTACCTGGCGAGACAGGTTCTTTCAGGGATCAAAATGTAATTCTGCACCGCCAGCAATCGAGGAAGCTCAACCAGTGCTTATACTCGCAGGTCGGGGGGCAGGTGGTTAATTAAATCACAAGGAGTTTAAATGAATAATAATTCAAGAATTGACTATTATAAAACATCGCCGGAAGCCGTTAAATCGATGATGAGCCTCGATAGGTACATTACTAACTGTGGTTTAGACAAGCTATTGCTCGAGCTCATAAAACTCCGAGCATCACAAATTAATGGCTGCGCATTCTGTGTCGATTTGCATTGCAGAGATGCTCTAAAAGCAGGCGAATCGCAAAGGCGCATAAATGCTGTTGCCGTATGGCATGAAACACCTTTTTTTACACCAAGGGAACGGGCCGGTCTGGCCTGGACTGAAGCTATAACTCTATTATCAGAAACTCACGCACCTGAGGAATTATATCAAGACGTTCGCGCCCATTTTAGTGAGAAAGAAACGGTTGATCTCACCATGGCTATTATCATGATCAACAGCTGGAATCGCTTGGCTGTTAGCTTTCGTAAACTACCTTCAATATAAACACTATTTACCTCCTTTTTTGAAGTGGAGGTAAGTTAAAGTTAGTTAAGTCGTCTCGAAGCATGAGTACAGGATTCTAGTACTGACGCATACTTCGAGACGGGGCTTCCACACCCTCTTTATCCGTAACCAACGTTAAATCATTACCAACCCGTTACTTCAGCAATAGCACTGCCTAAATCAGCAGGTGAGCGAACGGTTTTAACGCCTGCGGCTTCCAGTGCTGCAAATTTCTCAGCAGCCGTACCTTTACCGCCGGAAATAATAGCGCCCGCATGGCCCATGCGTTTCCCCGCAGGTGCAGTCACCCCCGCAATATAAGAAACTACCGGTTTGCTAACATTGGATTTAATGTATTCAGCCGCTTCTTCTTCAGCAGAGCCGCCAATTTCACCAACCATAATAATGGCTTCGGTTTGCGTATCTTTCTCAAACATTTCGAGCACATCGATAAAGCTCATGCCAGGAATAGGGTCGCCACCAATACCAATACAAGTACTTTGACCAAATCCCGCATCGGTTGTTTGCTTCACTGCTTCATAAGTGAGGGTTCCGGATCTGGAAACGATGCCGACTTTACCAGGCAAGTGAATTGAACCGGGCATAATGCCAATTTTGCATTCGCCAGGAGTGATAATACCAGGGCAGTTAGGGCCAATCAGAAGAGAGTCCGTGTTATTTTCAAGATACACTTTTACCTGCAACATATCGAGAACAGGCACACCCTCAGTAATACAGACAATTAACTTAATGCCAGCATCAGCGGCTTCAAGAATTGAATCTTTACAAAAAGCGGCAGGTACATATATAACACTCGCTTCAGCACCAGTCTCTTCTACCGCTTCGCGAACGGTATTAAATACAGGTAAATCAAGATGACGTTGACCGCCTTTACCAGGTGTCACTCCCCCAACCATACGGGTACCATATTCAATGGCTTGTTCTGTATGCAGAGTACCTTGTTTGCCGGTAAAGCCCTGACAAATTACTTTCGTGTGTTTATTTACTAATACGCTCATTATTGCCTCAAAAAATAAAATTCAGTGATGGTTTAGGCGACAGCCGCAACGATTTTTTTCGCAGCATCAGTTAAGCTTGTTGCCGCAATTACGTTTAAATCGCTCTTATTTAAAATATCCGCACCAAGTTGAGCATTATTGCCTTCAAGACGCACAACAACCGGAATTTTAACGTCGACTTCTTTAACGGCCGCGATAATGCCATCGGCAATCAGATCGCAACGGACAATACCACCAAAAATATTAACCAAAATACCTTTAACTTTTTCATCCGATAAAATAATTTTGAACGCTTCACTTACGCGCTCTTTGGTAGCACCGCCACCAACGTCAAGAAAGTTAGCAGGCTCGCCACCATGTAATTTGATAACGTCCATCGTTGCCATAGCAAGACCTGCGCCATTAACCATGCAACCAATTTCACCATCGAGAGGAATATAATTTAATTCCCAGTCAGTTGCTCTGTTTTCACGCTCATCTTCTTGTGACGCATCGCGCATTTCTTTCAACTTGGGTTGTCTGTATAACGCATTGCCATCAACTGTAATTTTACCATCAAGGCAAATCAACTGGCCGGATTTGGTCACTACCAACGGATTAATTTCCAGTAAGCTCAGATCGCACTCTTCAAACATTTTACCAACATTCATCATGAGATTGGTAAATTGCTTGATTTGCTCACCTTCAAGGCCTAATTTAAAGGCAGTATCACGGCATTGAAAAGGCATTACACCAACTAGTGGGTCAACGATAACTTTAAAAATCTTTTCAGGTGTTTCATGAGCAACTTTCTCAATTTCAACCCCGCCTTCCGTTGACGCCATAATAATGATTCTGCGTGTTGCACGGTCAACAACCGCCCCGAGATAAAGCTCGCGGTCTATCTCACAAGTTTCTTCTATTAATACAGCATTTACAGGTTGTCCATGTTCATCTGTTTGATACGTAACAAGACGTGTACCGAGTAACGATTTAACAACAGCGGCTAATTCATCTTTGGTAGACACAATTTTTACACCGCCAGCCTTCCCTCTTCCGCCCGCGTGAACCTGAGCTTTAACAACCCATTTTGACGTTGAGAGCATTGAGGCGACTTGCAGTGCATCTTCTACATTGTAAGCAACTTGCCCTGTTGTTGTCGGTATATTATAGCTGGCAAATAATTGCTTGGCCTGGTATTCATGTAAATTCATTGTTGCTACCTTTTTTAAAAAAATTAGTGTGGGTGAAGCTTTTTATACATTCAATAATAAGCGAGCTGGATCTTCCAAAAGCTCTTTAACGCTTACCAGAAATTGCACCGATTCTTTACCATCGATCAAACGGTGATCGTAGGATAAAGCCACATACATCATTGGACGAATTACTACCTGTCCTTTTTCAGCAATCGGTCTGTCCTCAATTTTATGCATACCGAGAATGCCTGTTTGTGGGGGATTAATAATAGGTGTTGCGAGTAACGAACCAAAGACGCCGCCATTGGTAATGGTAAATGTGCCGCCTTGCATTTCTTCAATACCAAGCTTGCCTTGTCTTGCGCGCGTTGCTGAATCATTAATGCCTTTTTCAATATCAGCCATGCTCAATTGATCCGCGTCTCTTAACACGGGTACGACTAAACCACGCTCGGTTGAAACGGCAATACCAATATCATAGTAGCCATGATAAACAACATCCTGACCATCAATAGACGCATTTACCGCAGGGAAACGTTTCAACGACTCAACCACGGCCTTGGTGAAGAAAGACATAAAACCTAATCGAACGCCATATTTTTTCTCAAAAGTGTCTTTGTATTGAGCACGTAAATCCATCACCGCTTTAAGATTTACTTCATTAAACGTCGTTAACATCGCTGCATTGTGCTGCGCCTGAACTAACCTCTCAGCAATTTTTGCGCGTAAACGAGTCATGGGCACACGGCGCTCTTCGCGGGCACCCATTGCGGTGGCTGCAGATGCTGCTGGCGCGGCCGTGGTTTTTCCTGATTTTTCACGATTGGATTCAATAAATGATACAACGTCATCTTTGGTCAGGCGACCATCTTTGCCAGAGCCTGGAACTTGCGACGCTTTTAAATCATTTTCCGATAACATGCGTCTCACGGCAGGACCGGCTGCTTTTTCTTCAGAAGCCGCATCAGAGACTTTCGCTGTAGATTCATCCGCTTTTGCTGGTGTCTTTTCTTTAACAGCGGCACTACCTGCTTCCATTTTTGCCAAAATCTGATTAGAGGTAACGGTATCCCCTTCTTTGAAAAGGATTTCGCTAAGCGTACCATCAGCAGGAGCCGGCACTTCCAGAACAACTTTATCCGTTTCCAATTCGAGAAGAATTTCATCACGGGTTACCGTATCGCCAATTTTCTTATGCCAGGTAGCGACTGTTGCATCCGCCACTGATTCGGGCAGCGCTGGTACTTTAACTTCAATAGACATGGTTAGTCCTTCTTTATGTTAGATATGATTAATTCTCAAGTGCCTCTTTAACCAATGCTTGCTGCTCTTGAGCATGCAGGTATGGGCTTCCCACAGCTGGTGCGGCTGCAAAGCCACGACCCGCGTAACGCAGTGTCTGGTCTTTCAAACAATCTTTCATATTGTGTTGAGACGAGAACCAAACGCCCTGATTTTGCGGCTCTTCCTGGCACCAGACAACGTCTTTAGCGTGAGGGAATTTGGCAAGCTCAGCTTCCAGCGCTTTTTTCGGGAAAGGATATAATTGCTCTATCCGGACGATGGCTACATGATTGAGTTGCTTCTCACGTCGCTTTTCCAGGAGATCATAATAAACTTTTCCACAACATAACACTACTCTTGTGACTTTCGCTGCATCGATTGGGTCAATTTCTGGAATAACATTATAAAATTTTCCACGCTCCAGATCTTTAAGAGGTGATACCGCTAACTTATGACGCAGTAAACTTTTGGGCGTCATCACAATTAAGGGCTTGCGGAAATTGCGAATCATCTGACGGCGAAGCAAATGAAACATTTGCGCGGGCGTTGTTGGCGTACAAACCTGCATATTATGCTGCGCACAAAGCTGCATGTAACGTTCAAGTCGAGCTGAAGAATGCTCAGGCCCTTGCCCTTCATAACCATGCGGTAGCAGCATGACCAACCCGCACAAACGACCCCATTTTTGCTCACCAGAACTAATGAACTGATCGATAACCACTTGCGCACCATTCGCAAAATCACCAAATTGGGCTTCCCAAAGGACTAATGACGAAGGAGCAGAAGAGGCATACCCGTATTCAAAAGCAAGAACGGCTTCTTCGGATAAAACCGAATCAATTACCACGAAAGGTTTTAAGGGGTTCGTTGCTGTTTTTTCGAGAGGTATAAAGATATTTCCGTTTTGCACATCATGAAGTACGGCATGACGGTGTGCAAATGTACCACGGCCAGAATCCTGACCGGATAATCTTACGCCATAACCTTCTTTCAACAAGCTGGCATAGGCCATTGTCTCAGCATAACCCCAGTTCATGGGGATTTCGCCAGCACTCATTTTCTCGCGATCAGTTATGAGCTTTCGCACCACGGGATGCAGCTCAAAGCCAGCAGGTAGCGTATGTAAGTCTTTTGATAACGCTTTGATAGTAGCGCTGCTTATCGTAGTATCGACTTTATCTGTCCATTTAGCATTGATATAAGGTGTCCAGTCGGTGGAAAATTTTCCATCATAATCACCATGAACCACATCCACAATGGCTTGCCCTTTATCGAGTTTATTGCGATAGGCTTCGATTAATTCCCCAACGGTGTCACTGCTGACTAAACCTTCTTTAATCAATTCATCCGCATAAATTTCACGCAGTGGACGCATGGATTTGATTTTTTTATACATTGTTGGCTGGGTAACGGATGGCTCATCGGCTTCGTTATGACCATTACGACGGTAGCAAACCAAATCAAGAACGACATCTCGTTTGAATTTCATTCGGAAGTCGACCGCAATTTGCGTTGCAAACACCACCGCTTCCGGATCATCACCGTTAACATGAATAATGGGCGCCTGCACCATTTTAGCGACATCGGTGCAATATAGGGTAGAACGCGAATCCAATGGATTGCTGGTAGTAAAACCAATTTGGTTATTGATAACGATATGAACGGTACCACCCGTGGAATAACCACGCGCCTGAGAAAAGTTAAAGGTTTCCATGACCACGCCCTGGCCGGCCATTGCAGCGTCCCCATGAATAACCACCGGAACTACTTTATCTTTTTTGACTAAATCGTCTCGTCGTTCAAGACGCGTGCGCACAGACCCTTCAACAACAGGCCCAATGATTTCCAAATGAGATGGGTTAAACGCCAGAGCCAAATGCACAACAGCCCCGGTTTCTGTCCGTAAATCAGACGAAAAGCCCATGTGATATTTCACATCGCCGGTGCGCTCTAATTTAATTTTGCCTTCAAACTCCTGGAACAGTTGATCAGGCTCTTTTCCTAATACATTAACCAGTACATTCAAGCGGCCACGGTGCGCCATACCAATAATAATTTCTTTAACACCTTTAGCACCACCCTGACGAATAATTTCTTTCATCATGGGAATCAAGGCGTCACCGCCTTCGAGAGAAAAACGTTTTTGACCCACATAACGTGTTCCCAAATAACGCTCAAGACCATCTGCAGCGATTAAATCGTTGAGAATTTCTCTTTTTTTAGCCGCGTCAAACGTTGGGCGGCCGCGCGCCGTTTCCATTTTTTCTTGCAACCAATCCGTTTCGGCGTTATCAGAGATATGCATGTACTCAATGCCGATACTGCCGCTATATGTATCGCGCAATGCTTGTAAAATTTCTCTTAATGGCATTTCTGTTGATTTAAAATTCTTACCCGCATAAAAACTGCGATCGAGATCTGCGTCTGTTAATTGGTGATAAGCAAGATCAAGGCTTGGGACTTGCATACGCTCTGCCATCTCGAGTGGATCGAGTCTGGCGGCATGGTGGCCATGAGCACGGTAAGCACTCATCAAATGAGCAACTTGATATTGTTTACTGTCTTCAGAGGTAATCGTTTGAACGCGCTTCTTGTCAGCATTCTCCAGAAAATGTGCCCGTATCTCTCGATGAGGAGTGTCCTTAATTGAAGAGTTACTCTGTGCCAGTGCCTCGAAAGCTTGCCGCCAATCAGATGGCACCGAAGCAGGATCGGTTAAAAAATCCTCATAAAGGCCATCGACATATGCCATGCTTCCACCAGAGAGGTAGGAAGAGGCCAATTGATTTTGCAGGTCACTACTGCTCATTTATTTTCTCCAAAAGAGATATATGCCGCCATAGAAGCATATATCTCCAGTCAACAAGGGCAATCAGGAAAGTTTAGACTAAGTTTCCCGATTCAACATTTGCTTGCGAATCTTGCCAATCGCTTGCGTCGGATTGAGTCCCTTCGGGCAAACGTCCGCACAGTTCATGATGGAACGACAACGAAATACACTGAAAGGATCTTGTAATTTATCCAATCGATGCGTTGTTGCTTTATCACGGCTGTCAGATAAGAAACGTTGTGCCTGTAACAACCCCGCGGGGCCAATAAATTTATCCGGATTCCACCAGAAAGAAGGACATGAGCTGGTACAACAAGCACAAAGAATGCACTCGTACAACCCATCAAGTTGCGCGCGCTCTTCAGGAGATTGTAAGCGCTCTTGGGCAGGAGGCAGATGATCGTTTTGCAAATAAGGCTCTACCCGCTCATATTGTTGATAAAATTGGCTCATATCAACAACCAGATCACGAACAACAGGAAACCCTGGTAAGGGTCGAATAACAATTTTTTCGGTGTTTAGCTGGGACAAAGAGGTAATACAGGCCAAGCCGTTTTTACCATTAATATTCATTCCATCAGACCCACAAACGCCTTCACGGCAGGATCGACGAAACGTAATGGTAACATCTTGCTCGGCTTTTAAACGCTCAAGCAAGGTCAGTAACATTGGATCACTTTTTACCGGAATCGTTATGTCATAATCTTTCATGTAAGGTTTTTCATCAACCTCAGGATTATAACGATATATAGATAGGCTTAAAGTTTTAATATCAGCCATGACTTACCCTCTTAATAGACTCGTTCTTTCGGCTCAAATGGCTCGACATATTTAGGCGCTGTATTCACCGGACGGTAGTCGATACGACCTTCTTCCTCTAAATACAACGTGTGCTTAATCCAATTGGCATCATCACGCTCGGGGAAATCTTCCCGACTATGAGCCCCACGACTTTCCGTGCGAGCCAGTGCTGATTGGGCCGTGGCATAAGCAGTAGCCATCAAGTTATCCAACTCCAACGCGCTAACTCGCTCAGTATTGAAAACAAGGCTTTTATCGCTGAGCGTTGCATTCGCTAATCGCTCACGAAGAGCACCAAGGCGACGCAGGCCCTCTTCCATTATTGCACCAGTTCTAAACACACCAAAGTCTTCTTGCATAACACGCTGCATCGCATCGCGAATGACTGCCGGACTTTCGCCATCCGTTGATGTTTCCCAACGATTATAGCGCGCCATGGACGCAAAAATATCATCGTCACTTATATAAGGCATATCAGGAAGCCCATTGGATTGCCACAACTCATCGACGTGTAACCCTGCGGCACGTCCGAAAACCACGAGATCAAGCAGTGAATTTCCACCTAAACGATTAGCCCCATGAACGGAAACACAGGCACACTCGCCAACCGCATACAAGCCTTCAACAATAGTATCCTGACCATTTTTGTGATTAATTACCTGGCCATGCATGTTAGTGGGAATCCCACCCATACTGTAATGGCAGGTTGGAACGACAGGTATTGGCTCAATAATCGGATCCACCCCTGCAAATTTCATTGATAATTCACGGATACCCGGTAATCGCGACATAATAAGATCGGCGCCCAGGTGATCAAGCTTTAATTTAACATGATCAATTCCAGTGGGATCAAATCCTTTGCCTGCGCGAAGTTCCAACGCCATTGAGCGCGCCACCACATCGCGAGAAGCCAAATCTTTAACGCGCGGTGCGTAACGCTCCATAAAGCGCTCACCATCTTTATTAATAAGGTATCCACCCTCACCGCGACAACCCTCGGTGACAAGAGTCCCCGCACCCGCAATACCTGTCGGGTGAAACTGCCACATTTCCATATCTTGTAATGGAATGCCTGCACGTAGCGCCATCCCGAAGCCATCGCCTGTGTTAATGTAGGCGTTAGTGGTGGACTGGTAAATGCGACCAGCACCACCTGTCGCTAGTATACAAACGCGCGTTTCAAAAAATACCACCTCGCCTGTTTCGATACACATAGCCGTAACACCGGAAATTCGACCATGAGCGTCTTTTACGAAATCAAGCGCAAACCATTCACTGAATATATGCGTTTTTGCTTTCAGGTTTTGTTGATACAAGGTATGTAGCAGTGCATGGCCTGTTCTATCTGCTGCCGCACAAGTACGAGCCGCCTGCGCGCCGCCAAAATTTTTAGACTGCCCGCCAAACTGGCGTTGATAAATTTTGCCATTATCCATGCGGGAAAAAGGCAGACCCATATGCTCAAGCTCATAAACCGCTTCAGGGCCGGTCTTACATAAATATTCAATACAATCCTGGTCACCAATATAGTCAGCGCCCTTAACGGTATCGTACATGTGCCAACGCCAATCATCGTCAACATCCGCATTACCGAGAGCCGCTGTAATGCCCCCTTGAGCAGAAACGGTGTGTGAACGCGTGGGAAATACTTTGGACAATACCGCGGCTTTCAAGCCCGCGTTAGAGAGTTGTAATGCCGCTCTAAGCCCCGCCCCACCGGCGCCAATCACCACCACATCAAATTTATACCGTGGAAATGCCATGCTTACTGCCCCCACATAATTATTAAGCCCCAGATAAATTGACTCAGTAACCAGATGACAACAATCATCTGCACCGTCAAACGCACTGCTGTATTTTTCATGTAATCTGTAGTTACCGTCCAAACACCCACCCAGGCATGAAGGGAGAGAGCTACCAAAGCAATAATACTCGCGGCTTTAAACCAGTAGCATGCAAACAAGGATGCCCATACATTATATTGCAAGTGAGGATGAAAAATTAAAAACCCTAGTAGAAACAATGAGTAAACTGCAAAATAAACAGAGGTAACACGTTGAATTAACCAATCTTTCAATCCATTACCCGTTAAACTGGTGACATCAGTTACCATATCCAGACTCCGAGTAAAAGTGTTAAAATAATAGAAAGCGCAATGACAAATACTGCACTGCGTCTACCTTCTTCAAGATGCTCGCCAAAGCCTAAATCCATTAATAAATGACGAATTCCCGCGATCACATGATAAATTAATGCAGCCACAAAAGCCCAAAGCAGCAATTTGCTATACGGACTGGCCAGTGTTACCTGCAAATTCGCAAAAGCGTCAGCCCCACCGAGAGAGAGATGCAGAAAATAGAGCATCAGAGGAAGCAGTAAAAACAACACCAGCCCGGAAATGCGATGCAAAATAGACGCAATTGCCATAGCGGGATATTTTAACGTGCTTAAATCAAGATTTATTGGTCTTTTTTTATTCACTGTATAAATCATCCTTTAATGAAAATGATATAAATATAACATAACTGCCTGCAAAATGAGGGGAAAAACAGAGCTCGACCATCAAAAACCCGCAGAGTATACCACTCTGTTTTTTTAACGCAAAGTTACTGACACATAATGATTAAAAAAGAGGCTTGATGGAGGTGTTCATCACTGAATAAACAATTCGTGAGATAAAAGTACTTCACCTGTCGCCAGATCATGGCTAGTTGATAAAACTAGCCTTATAAACAATACCGAACATTAAATCAGACTATCTTACATTATAAAATTTAATCTTTAAGGCATCCTCTTCTCGGCACGTAGCTGTGCAAGAAAGCTCTGCGCCTCTTTAGCCTTTGCGCCGAAATCAGTTGCCTTCTTGGTATTTCCTCACGCACAGTAGAAGACCACCTTTCCCGTTGTAAACAAAAATTTAAGTGTACTAAATTACCTAGCCTGGTTTATAAAGCAACGAAATTAGGTTTGATATAACGTTGCTTTATGCTCATTTCGTTTGAATATACCTCGTATTTTCACCTGTCACTGGCGAGACAAAATAGGATGTTAGCCATTTTTAAAGTTTGTTATTTCTCCTGCTACCAACCAATCCTCTTTTCCAGCGCTTTTTGTTGAAGTAATCGCTTTTTTATTAAGGGTATCTACAATAAAGGTTACAAAATAGCCTCTTTTTTCTTTCCATTGGAAAACCTCGATATTGTTTGCAAGCGAGATATGTTTGATGTTAACGATTTGTTCTGTTTCTTTGTCTTCACCAGCCATCCCCGTCCATGTTAGAGAGTCGCCTTTTATGGATACACCGTAAATATTACCCGTATCAAACTGAACTATAAATTCATTTTGATAGCCTCCAGATGCGAAAACATATGAAGACACCATAGAAAGAATGAAGCTTATTAATAATTTGTATTTCATGTATATCCTTATAGTGATTTTTAAATACGCCTAAAACATCCCATTATCATTTGCGGATTCAGCAGGAATAGTTTGGATTACATCCCAATGCTCCACAATTTTATTATTTTCGAGACGGAAAATGTCAACGATTGCCTGACCAGGAGTTCCAGGAATTTTGGTTGAATGAACATGGAGGATAACATAATCTCCATCAGCCATTACTCGTTTAATTTCACTATGAGACTGTGGATAAGTAGATTTCAGATAATCTATAAACAGTTTAAACCCATCAATTCCATCTTTGGCAAGGGGGTTATGCTGAATATACCAAGGCCCTAAATATTCATGAGCTGCCTCAAAATTTTTATCATTAATGGCCTTTTGATAAAATTGGGTCACAACTTCCTTGTTTAATTCTACTGAACTCTCACTAGCGAAACTTAAACTGTTAAAAAGACATAATCCACAAACAATTACAGATAACAACAGTTTTTTCATTTTTTTCTCCTTATTAATTCAGTACAATCGATTATAAATAACTTTATTTCAAAAAACAGTGTAATTTTTTGACTAAATTAATCGAATTTTTCGATTAATTATCGAGAGAATATTTCTTATGACAAAAGTAACTTTAGAGCAATGGCATGTCCTTCAGACCGTAATTGATGAAGGTAGCTTTGCAAAAGCGGCGCTGAAGCTACATAAAAGCCAATCAACAATTAGTTATATCATCGCTAAATTACAGGAAATGCTTGGCATAACATTATTAACTATTGAAGGCCGCAAAGCGGTATTAACGGAAGATGGCATCAAGATTTTAAATTTATCGCGACAACTTACCCGGACTGCCAAAAACTTGGAAAATGCAGCTCATAATCTTAAAGAGCATTATGAAAAATCATTGCGATTAGCTATTGATGAGCTATTCCCAACGCCACTACTGATGAAAGTACTGCAACAATTTAGCGTTGATAATAATCACACACGCTTAATTATTGTTCATGGCCTTCTCTCAGGCCCTAGTGATATGTTATTAAATGGAGAAGCAGAACTGGCCATTGTTTCAAAAATTCCCGAAGGATATCTTGGTGATAAGTTGATCGATAGCCAATCCCTTCCCTACGCTCATATAAATAGCCCATTACATGAAAAAGAACTTACTCTGGATGATCTTTGCAATGAACGATATATCATCGTTCAGGATTCAGGTAAAAATAATAAACGTAATGAAGGCTGGTTAGGTTCCGAATTTAATTGGAAAGTAAGTTCGCTTGAAATGAAAATTCAATGCGTTGCCCATGGTATTGGTTTTTCCTGGTTACCCAGAAATTTAGTTGAAGGACGAAATTTACCAATTAAACCGCTTCAGTTAAAACAAGATAATACGCGAACATATCCCTTATATTTAGTACATCATAACCCCCAGAAAGTAGGCCCTTCTGCAGAAGAACTTATCGCTTTGTTTTGTAAGATATGTAATGAGGAAAGTTAAGCATTTTTTACTAGCAAGCAACTTAATTTGTTCATCACGCTCTTAACTCCCCTTATGAAACAGACCGCAATAAAGCATTAGTACCTTATTTGCAGCAGCTGGCTCCAGATCAGCGAAGAAACTTATTCAAAAAGGAAGAGAAAATTTATTGGCTTTATTACGCCTAAAACAACCTAATAATACTGCTTAATACACGTGAGATTATTTAGCAACTCTAGGGAAGAAATGTTAACACTTCTTCCCTAGCTTTTTTATAAATGAATTTCAGGCGCTATTTTAAGCTCTTCCTCTTCATCTACCTCATCTTTAGCTTTAGCAAAAAACCTGATGGTATTATTGTTGCTAGAGGATGCTTTAAAAACTAACTTCTCAGCATATTCCTGGTCTTCATCCAAATACAAATCATAATTGATTTCAGTATTTTCAAAGTTCAAATTTGTGCGATCATCCACATGTCTTTCTCTATTGATATAGGTATAAAGACCACCTGCCAACAGGAAAAATGCGGTGCATGCTAAAACGGCTGCGGGTGTAATAACGGCCAGTATAGGGGAGGCGAATAGTATGGCGGGTAAAAACATACTCACACCACTGAGCACAATTATGGCAGCAACTGAACCAATAAAAATGAAAGGGACACCAAAAAAACCAAAGCCGTTCCTAAAGCTATTACCCCACCATGCCGCTTTGTCTTTAACCGTTGGGCTCATAAAATATAAGCCTTCCAATTGGTAAAAATTACTGCCAACTTCAACAACACCCTTTCGTCGTTGTAACTTGTTTGCCGCAATACGCGCAAAAATATCTGCACCTATCGTAACAACCGCAATACCAATTACAACTGCAGGTAGTAAAAACGTGGCCATTGGCACAAAAAAAGCCGTGATGGTTGCCGCAACTGTTACGGCTATGGCACCAATTAACCCAAGCCCATAAGTTGCGGCGACACCCCACGCAAACCCTTGTGCGATTTTATCATTGGTTCTCAACATGCTTCGTTGTTGGGGTTGATGGCCTAGTAAAAAATAAGGCAGATTAGAGTGGGTGGCAAAAAGATCGTTAAGCACGCCGTACAATAGCGTGGTCAAATAAATAGATGATCCGATGAATAATCCACTGGTAATTGCCGTGAGCCAAAAAGGGGCAGCGAGCAACATGCTTGCGACAAAGGCTCCTATGATAAGCAAAGAAATGCCTACGCCAATATATCCCTGTTTCAGCAGTTTACGCAGAATATCATTTTCAATTTCTTCACCCTGGATTTTAGGATGTCTATATAACATGCGGTAAATATGTTTAGCTTTAAGGAAGTTGACGACAGATTTCGCGTTAGAAGATTGTTCCCATTCAGCAAGATTTCTATTAACGTCTTTAATTATAGCTTGCATATTTTTATGATTGCTAATTCTTATAATGAGTTTATCAATCTCAGTTATAACACTTTCATGTTTAGTGCGTTTTTTAGCTTGCTCAAGCAATTGCATTAAAATAATTTGCTGTGTTTTCTGTGGGTGAACTGGCATAAGAACCTCAAATTGTTAGGACGCCTGGACTGCGCGATAATTATACAGAGGTAATTGAAAATAAACAAATAGAATTACTATCTAATTCTGCGAGATATTATCGCAAGACTGAATATTTAAAACCAAAACCCTGATCCTAACTTGAATTGAAGAGTTGTGTAGATGCTGTGAGACGACGAAAACGGTTAAGAATAAGGCAAGACAAGACTTGAAATTATAGTAAAACACGTTAACTAAAATGTTACCATTTTCTTTTAAATTAGCTATAATATGACTAGTCAGACTAGTTTATGGTGAGTCATGAAAACTTGGCAATTACAAGATGCTAAAGCACACTTGAGTGAATTGGTAAAAAACGCATCCTCTGGTGCTCCTCAAGAGATTACACTAAGGGGCAAACCTGCGGTGGTTGTTTTATCAACTCAACAGTATGAGAAACTAAAAATACCCAAACAAAAATTGGTGAAATTTTTAAGACAATCCCCCTTAGTTGGGATAGATATTAACCTGGAGCGCGATAAAACCCTTGCGAGAGACATCAAGCTATGAGTTATTTGCTGGATACAAATGTTATATCAGAGCTTGTAAAATCCGTCCCTAATGAATATGTTTTAAAATGGATTAATGCTATTGATGACGAGAAATTATACATTAGCGTCATCACCATAGGTGAAATCAGAAAAGGAATAGCGGGTATTTCAAATAGTCAAAGACAAGAAAAGATTTCTCATTGGCTAGAAATTGAGTTGCCTGATTATTTTGAAGATCGCATTTTAGCAATTGATATAAAAGTGGCTGACAGATGGGGGCAATTACAAAGCAAAAATAAAGGTTATACTTTACCCGCCATAGATGGCCTTCTTGCTGCAACCGCTCATGTTTATAATCTTAAGCTTGTGACACGAAACAAAAAAGATTTTATTCATGCACCTATTGATATAATCAATCCCTGGGAAGAGGCCTGAGCCATATCTTTGATAAAACAATTTCCCGTGTTTTACTAAAATGTGACCGGAAGTATGGGGAGGAGTCATATGTCATCTTTCAGAAATCATGCAAAGCTCCCCCAAATTTTAATCCGAGAGAGCTAATACACCTATCTAAATACTACTTACATGCTACAAGAAGCACCAGCTTCATTTGCTTTTTCAACAACTTGAATGTTAGCAAATTTCGTATTTAATTGAGCTGCTTGTGCGATAGTAATATGGAAAGGAACAGGTTTTTTCTGCGCATTCCAAAGTTGAAAACCCTCACCAAAGACACTCTCAACTGTCTTGGCAAAAAACTTTTGACTCGCTTGATCAGGTAATAAGTTAAGAATAGTATCTCTACCTGCGCCCACAGCTGGTGCAAACGCTAAATCAGCTTCTGTATGGATCTGGTCTTGATTCATTTTAGTAGTAGAAACTACCTGGAAAGGATTCCCGCTAATCTCAAAAGATATTTCCTTGCCATGTAAATTCTCAATAGCCGCATCAACCTTATTAATATCCAGCTCATTTGCAGTATTTCTATCTATACGAAAATCGCCAAAATAACCTAGAGACAGATGACAGACATCTTCCATTCCATCAAGCAGGGTGTATGTGTTAAACAGCTTACTTACCTCTTCTTCTCCAATTTTTATTGACGGAAATTTAGGCTGCAATGCGTCGAAAACACTTCCCACAGTGGTAATTTTCATACCATCAATATCGGTAATTTTAAGTGCTAAAAAATAATCGCGCTCGAGTTTTTTCTGTACAAATGGGTCTTTACGACCTGCTGTTTGAACCAGTTCAATTGTGCCTGTAACTTTCATAGTTTACTCCATGTTATTAATACTGCGGCCATAATATCTAATTTGTTACAAAGTTAAAGAGATTATATTAAAAATAATTTAGTTGACAAAATACATTCACCTCGTTCGATATATTTTCAAAATGTGGTTATAAGCAATTGATATTATTACTGATGTACCTATATACTGCCTTCAATTAGTCCATATTCGGGAATTATTGCACAGTGACCTATTCAGCTTATATTGAGCCATTCAAGCCATCTAATATCCATTTATTGGATACATCCGATGTAATACTATTAAGTACCGAGATTCTTTTTAGAATCCCTTTTTCTGATTTGGACTATGAAACTCAACGTAGCAATATAGTTATTGCCTATCTCAATCAGGATTATGCTCTGGCATTAGATCTACTCAAATCCACTTATACAATGTTGCCTGAGGAATATAAAAAAGATTTAACGGAAGTGCTCTTCCAGCTTTCAGAAGGTGAAATAGACAGGAAAGATGACTCCAGGAAAAATGAAAGTCGACGATACTTTGAATCAAAGCTTGTTATATCTGCATGGCGCCACGAGTTTCTGAGTGAGCGTTTTTCCAGTCTGCAAAAATTAGCTTCTTTTATGAGAAATCATAATGAAAATTGTGCTTATTTACCCGTGGAAATTGCTAATCTCGAACAAGCAGAAACAGTTCTTAAGCCTATTCGTGATTATGTTCCTGATGCATCATCCGAGTTTGTCATTGCATTAAGAAGCCATCAAAAAAGTCTCTCCGGTCAGAAAGATCGCGGCAGAAAAAAAGTGGATAATGCCCTCACCATGCATCAGGGAATCATTAAAAATACATCACCAACTCCCTACGACTTCCATACTTCAGCGCTTCGTCAGAACTCTATAGTTGACGCATTTGAAATTAATACAGAAATAGAAAATGGATTTTCAGTAACTAATAAATATACGCCCTTTGTGAATTCAGTCTCAGGCACAACTTACGATTTGGCGGCTTTATTGCTCTGCTATATTGAAGAACGTAAAGAAGACCCCGTGTTACAAAAGGATATTGATAACATTGTTTTATTTTTCCTTCTCTTCACTTGTAAAGAAGGTTATCACAGCCTACATGAAATGCTTGCCGTATTAACCGTAGATAAAATAGTCGATTATTTATTTAAACTTCATCAGATTAGTGTTGGCAGCAACTCTTTGCAACCTTATTTGACTACACCATTCAGAGATGCGGCAAAAAATGCTTTGGTGCTTGCTTCGCGTAAAATAGTGCATCGTCAGTTACCCAATCTACAAACTGAGGAAGATGCTTCCAATTCTGGTTTATCTATTTCGAGTTCGTCCAATTCCAGTTTTGCATTACGGAATTTCTCGCTATTTTCACCAGAACAGTTATCTACCCGTACCATTGAAAAAATTACATTAATTGTTCAGCTGCGTTTGGAAATTACTGTTAACGCCAGCACGAAAAGGCCTCAACCATTTTTTGGTGCCTTAGTAAAGAAAATCATTCCACAGGATGAGGCTCCAATTTACTTCTCAGAAGCAAATGGTACGTCTGAGTTACTTGAGTTTTTGAAAAAATCTTTACCTCGCTTTCATATTAATCATGCGGGTACTGAAATATGTTTAAACGATCATTTTAGTGCGGCAGAAAATCCCCTTTCCAACAAAGCGCGAGTGGTAAAAATTCCTTTAGCTAATGGCTTCAATTTTCGAACTCCAGACGGCGTTCTTTTAAAATATAATGACCCGTCATTTATTCGGATGCTTGCAAAATTATACGAGCATGAAGGTACTGAGTTTACTTTTGATGCCTCACTGAATGACTTTAATTTGCCGACAAAAGCAGGCTTATTTAAAAAAGAAATAAATGTAAGCAGTTCCTTTGGTAATTTTAAGGTGATACCACTTGAAGCGATGATGGGTGAAGCTGACAGTAAACTTAGCTTACTGATTTCACCAGCCACATTAGCACCTTTGAGCAACATAATTTCTGATGCCCTTGGAACTTACAACGGCTGGGCAATTCCTGGCGGTTCCGCGCCGCCTTATTTAACAATTGCCCAAGCGTTTGTTGATAGGGATTTAAAAGACGTTTTGCAGACATCTCCTGCCTGTGGTTAGGAAGGCCTTTCGTTTTAACAACCGGAACCCGACATAAGTACCGCAGGTATGAGCTGGTCCTGGTTCAAGGTGTAAGACTTATTAGCAACAATATCTATCCAGTTTGTGAGGAAGTCAGGCTCTTTTTTATCCGTTGACCACACCACTACTCTGAAATAATGTGCAGCGTCAGGTGGAGTAAGCTCGATTTTTCCTTTCTGCGATAGCAGCATTAAAGAATTTACATCTAATGGGGAACCCACAGTAATACTCTTATTTGCTTTTTGAATAGCTTCTGTCGTGGGAGCCCACTGTACTGCAATTTTGCCGGGTTTATCTATGGCGGGATAATTCGTCTCGTTATTAAATACTATGTTTTCTGCAAACAGTATCGAAATCTTGAAGCACAAGCATAAACAAGTGAGAATTATTTTCTTCATCATTTCACCTCATAATTATTGAATGACTTTGCCTTCTTGAGGCGCGCACATTGCGTTTTCATTAAGCGTTGGTGTAACCAGCGGGAACTGGCCTTCAGCACAAAGTGTGGTCATTTTTCCGCGATTTTTGAGCGCTTGTTTTGGAATATGAACCGCGACATTTTTAATCACATTGACGGCTTCCGGAATATCAAAATTGCCTACCATGCTTAAAAACTGGTAACTTTCCTGAGCCGATAATCCCTGTGTTTGCACTAAAAAATTAATAGCATTCCTTGAGGCAAGTTGCATCGCTTCAAAGAGATTTTCATTTAACCCCATGACAATCCATTCTTTCGAATTTTCGACAATTGGCCAGGTGAATAAACTGTTTCCGTTTCGCTTGGTTTTATCAAATACCCCTTCTGCTTTTAGATCTTTTCTCACAATAAACTGGAATGTGATTCCCTCGTATGAGGTCTCAAGAGCTGTGACATCAATTTCACCATTACTTTGCATGGCATGTGAATCACCCGTCCAGACTAAAGCACCCTTTTGAAAAACGGGTAAATAAAGAATGGATCCCGCTTGAAGAGCAGGTTGATCGAGGTTCCCGCCAAAAGGACCAGGGGGAACTGAATTAAATTGCCCAGGAACCGGTTGGCCCATAGGCTTATCTAAATTAACAGGCCACCCGTCAGGCCAGTCGCTGGGTGGGGCAACCGCGACAACACCAGGAAATGGCTGTAAGTGTAAACAGATGCCCTTGGTGAATTCAGTGGTGTTATTTTCTTTATCATATTTAAAATACATAATTCTCGGTTTGGTAAACTCGGATAAAATCCCTGCGGTGGGGCTTAAAAAATTATAACCAAAATCATTTAATTTAATGTCAATTATACGAATCTCCAGCACATCTCCTGGCTCTGCTTCTTCTATATAAACAGGCCCGGTCAGACTATGCAT
Source organism: Legionella sp. (assembly GCA_030680075.1). Classification (GTDB taxonomy): domain Bacteria; phylum Pseudomonadota; class Gammaproteobacteria; order Legionellales; family Legionellaceae; genus Legionella_C. The sequence continues at coordinate 55,855 of JAUXWR010000131.1, read as the reverse complement.
ACCCCGTCTTTTTTGAATGTCATATTTGGTGTAAAAGGTTGCAAGTTCTGCTGGTGTAGTCTTGTTAAAGACCATTTCTTGCAAGCAACTATTCCACGTTTCAACCGATACGGTATCACCTGAATGAACTTTAATAGCCGGCTGTTTATCGAGGGTAAAAAGCCCCAGGGTAACGGTATCTTTTGTTGCCGGTACTTTATAAATTTCTGCCGAAACTGTCGAAAAAAAAAGACTCCCTATTAATAAAGAGAGTGTCTGTATTTTTAGCATTTTCAATCCTTAAAAATGGCTAATGAGGTGGGCGTGCAACTGAACTGTAATAAAACAACATAATATAAATTGCTCAATTATTCAAATAGAGCTAATAGATTGCCCTCTTTCGAAAAAGGTAAAAAATACACAAACCCCTTGTCAAGGAGCTATCACTCTGATAGTTTTTCTCTCAAGCATAACGATAAGTTGCGGTAATTGCGGCACGACGGGAGCATTGGAAGCTCTCGACGAACTATATTTGGTATGTTTTCCTCAAAGGTAAAAACGGTTATCAAGGTATAAGGATTCATTCTAGCCATCAATTATTGATAGCGACAAAGAGTCCTGATTGATATGGATATTAATTGCTGTAAAAGCATATTTTTTAGTGACCTCAATTATGTTGAAAGCTTTAGCAAAATTTTGCACCCCCTCTTTAAGTAACATTGACTACGACTCGTTTTATATAGCACTGGAAGAAGGCAACATACCTCTCGTTGATTATTTTATTAGCGCCGGAGTGGACATTGAAACACGGACCAAAGATGCCGATGGACTCACCTCTTTAGGCCTGGCGCTGTGGCACGGACAGGAGCCTCTCATTGATTTCCTTCTGACAAAAAACGCGAACATTCGGGCGAGGGACAAAAGAGGCAATTCGTTACTTACTATCGCGGCTTACTTAAATAATCCAAAACGAGCTGAATTTTTTTTGGATCAAGGCCTGGATATCGATAGCAAAGGGTTTCGAAACAATACACCCCTCTTTGTTGCAAGCTGGAGAGGTAACATCGAGGTGGTGAGACTGCTTGTCTCACGAGGTGCTAACGTCAATCATACCAACCAATTCGGTAATACAGCTCTCATTATTGCAGCTAAATTAAACAGATTGGATGTAGTCAGGTATCTTTGCGAGCACGGAGCAGAGCTTGACATTAAAGGTGAAAATGGCAACACAGCCATCATGGCTGCGAGTAAAGAAGGAAATGACGAAGTGGTCGCCTTTTTGGTGAAAAAGGGCGCAAATTTGGATATCACAAATGATGATGGTGATACAGCTCTCGGATTGGCCAAGAGATTCCATCATGGAGAATCATGTGGTCATTTAGGCGAACCCGCCAAAATAACTTTGCAGCAACGGCTGAAGAACATTGGATGTGAAGACAATATACCTGAGGAATTCATTTGCCCTATTTCTCTGGAAATAATGGATGACCCGGTTACGCTCTCAAGTGGCAAGACTTATGATCGCAAGTGCTTGATTCGCCACTATTTAGTTAATCAAAGTGAATTTTGCCCCTTGACCCGACAGTTAATTAAAAGTGAAGAGCTAACGTTTGGAACCACCACTATCATAAAAGACATGTGTGAAAATTTTGTTGAATCACAAGAGGAGGCCGCAAAAAAGAAAGAGCCTTCTCGCGGTGGGGAAAATCCTCGGGCTGAAATTAAAAAAAGTAACTCTTCCGAAAATTTATACGGGTTATTTTCAAAAGGAAAAGGCCCTATTTCTCAAGACTCTGACGATGAGTTGGAAGAAATTTATTCAGAAGAAACCTCTTTACTGAGCTCCTCGTCTTCATTATAGGGGTGATGCTTACTGAGTCTTTGAGCTTCAGGAGGCGTTACGGAGTGTGGCAAACAATGAGCATTTAAAAATACAAGAAGCTCTTTTATGCCAGCTAATTCCGTGAACGCTTCCTGACGGTCTCGGATTCAGATTAATCTTTATTAATCATTGATCAAAAACTTCCTTCGGTGTAAAAATTGGCTAACCATTTATAAAAAAATGGGCACTATTTTAAAATTCGAATGGTACAAGGAGGTTTGTGTTATGGGTAACAGATTTGCTGATGCACTGTCATCAAAGATGAGTCTTACTGATCTGCAGTTATTATTTCGCGATGAAAACCCTGATGCAAATGAACTCAATGCCCTGATAACCAAACTTGACGCACAGGAAGTTTATGACGTTCTGTACACCCTCCTAACACTGCTTAAAGAGGATGGACGCGAAACATTACCCTTGCAAATGCGTATTTACATCCTGCTGTTAACAGACGCCTTAAAACACGCGAATAAACCAGAGGCCATTCGTTTACTGCGCGAGCTTGGTTTATTGCTGCCTGAGGAGAAAGCCTGCTGGACAGAGGTTATATCGGCGCTCGTCATCTGTATCAATAGCGCAAATGATGCGATTGATTGTTCATATCTGCTGCAAAACCTGGCAGAAAATCCTCGCGAGCTACTTTTTGAACGTCTCTTTGAAATGGTAGAGGGGAAGCCTCTATGGCTGGATTCAGCTATTGAGTTTGTAGTACATTCACAACAGATGGGTCAACACCGTACCCCACATTTTCAAAAATTAGCGTCCACAATTCTATTGTCACTAGCATCTTTAAGTGATACCCAAATAAAAAAACTATCCCTCATTCTCACTAACGATGAGCTTATTGCCGCTACTTTTCAGCTACGTGCAACAGCCGCCACCTATTACTCAGAAAATAAAGAAAACGAGCCGCGGCGTATTACTGAAAAAAGGCACCGTTATTTAACTCATTATGAAACACTACTGACAGCACTCACTGTGCGCGCTACCTTATCTCCTTCTGGCTACCAGAAGATGGTAGAAGGCAATAGTGAGTTAGCAAATTTGCTAATGACCAAGCGGCTTAATACATTACCTGAACTCAAAAATCAGCAAGCCCTCATCAGTGAAATACTGACGCGTCCCCAGCAATTTAATTGGGAGGACTCTCAATTTAATAATCTGGTGATTGAGCGTCTTCTGGAAACATTTAGCACTCTGCCAATGAAAGAATTAAGCCTGGCATTTAAGGATTATTTTCAGTATCACAGCAAAAAAAATATAAGAGGCGTAATCCACTTTCTTGACTTATTATTTTTAAAAACCAATAACGATACCCTGTTGCAATGTATAAATGCGAACGATGACAATGACCACACGCTTACTATCAATTTTATCACGCAAAGTAATAACCGCACCGCTCAACTGACCGAGTATTTACTGCAACGACTGGACATTGTGTTATTAATCAATTTGTGCGGGCATATCGTTGCATTGAAGCAGGTTTTGCAACAGGAAACTGACCCGCTTCTTATTATTTACTGCCAAGTATTGTGCAAAAAAATACGTGAACATCCCGAAGAAAATACCCATGCTTTGGCATGGGCAAACGCCATAACCCAATTACCTGAAGATATCCAGGATGAATTAGTCACTGCCGCTTTTGCCAATTTTGATAAACAGCCATTTCAATTCATGTGGCTGAAAGCTTTATTAACTATGCTCGGCAACAAAAGCAAGCTATTTTCTCATTGCAAAGCTACCCTCAAAAATTTATCGATACTGAATCAGGAAAAATTGCTGTCTTATTTTTCAAAAGAAGAGTTGCTGGATTTTTACCTCTTTATGAGCCGAAGTCATGCTCAAGAGCAAGATTTTAATTGTTTCGTGACATTATTCGCACAGCATGAAAAGCAACCCGAATTAATTTATTTTTTACTGAATACCCCTATAACCGAACAACTCCTTCTCAATAGATTACTACCCCTTCTTCAGGATAAAAATTTAATTACCCTAATTAAACAATTGATAATTAAAGCTCTGGAAGATAGCTCTTATAGCATCAAACTTGAGCTAACGCTTCTTCATTTTTGCGCTCGTTTACAACTCTCCCTGGATGAAAAAAATGCCATTCATCATTGGGTTAAGTGCAAAAAGAGCCAGGCAATTGCACACCATCTGCTGGAAAGCCCCGACTGTTTTCATTCTTTGTGTTCACGATCTTCAGCATTTCAAAATATAGTACCTTCTATTTTGCAAGGCATAGTCAGCCACGATGTCAGCACTGATCTTAAATTACGAGCAGCGCGTGTTTTTAATCAGGTGACAATTGATGAAGCAAAAGCTGAGGATATAGCGCTTCGTTTGTTAAGTCATTTTCATCACAACTACAAAGAACTACAAACCATTTTTATAAACCTTATACAAGCAGAGCTGTCCTTCGATGCGCAAGGCAAAAGTAACGTTAACCTTTTTTTGAGAGCTTGCTTCAAGCTGCTAAAACCCGACGCTCATGAAGAGTTTAATCAAGAAGCCTCGATAACAGTTTTAACAACACAGCTTGGAGCGGCCCATCGCTTCGATAGTCTTCTCGCAAGACTTGCCAAAAATGAAGACGCGGGCCAAAGTGCCCATTACCTTTTGCAAATAGAAGCCCAGGCTTTGGCAGAAATCAGTGAACAAAGGCTTGCGGCGATATTGCTTAAATCAGTACAAGAAACCACGGCAGAAAACTGGCAAAAAGTCAGTAGCTATTTAAATAGCACCGGCGTTGAAAAAACCACGAGTCTTGTTAAGACTTTGATTGCGCAATGCCAAAACTGCCCAGACAACCCTTTGTTAACTGATAAAGCACGGCTATTCATTATTAAACTGGCGCATTTCAAGGCCATACTGCCTTTGCTTGATAATACACAACTGCAATGGCTGGTTAAAGAATGTCCGCCTGCTATGCTGAGAATACACTTTCCTGAGTGGCTGGATATTCTTCTTGCCAATCCATCCCGCAATATGCTTGATTTAGTTGCATTACTGGCTTTAATACCTTCAGATTCAGCTTTTCTCAAATCATTGTACCAGCACCCCCAACTCATCCCTGAGCTTCATTCATTATTTATTCAATTTTCCTGTCGCGATCAGTGTACTAATCATTTGCTGGCATTATTTCAACCGATAAGCAGGCAATCAGAAGAAGAAAAACGTCTTTTTATGACCCGCGCTCAACAAGAGATAGAGCCAAAATACATGACGATGGTCGCCGCCCCCATTCTAAATATGTTGCTCTTGAGTTTATCCGACTTAAAAGCCGCAAGACTTGCTGACAGAAAACTTATCGATAATCAACTCCATTTTTTTACACGACTGGCGGTTAATCCCTCTATTGATGCCACTCAGCTACCCCAATTTACACGAAGTCTCCAGCAGCTTGTTTTAAATATTTTTGCACTGTTATCCTCCAATGATGAGGCCTGGACAGAAACACTCCTAAACAGTAAGTATTTTGCACAATCCGCATTGGTTTGGCTAAAAAATATCGATGAAAAATCTATTCCTCAGCATCCTTTTACTCAGATATTAATGGATAATGCGCATCAAAAAATCCACCTTGACCTGGTTAATAACGATGTTTATCAAGGCTTCATCCAGTCCTTACTAACTCATCCGCCCATGTTGATGACTAATGATCAGTTCAGGATGTTATTTATGACCCTTAATCCTGCCAATCAAAAATCGCTGGCGCTACGGCTTTTACAGCGCCCAACACTGGATGATGTGCAATGGTCATCCCTTATTGTTTTATCGCAAGTACTCGAGCCCACTGAGTTATATGAAATTTATGAACAAAGTAACACGCCGTTCGTTGTTGTGGACTTACTCTTTCGCCACCCTCTTGGTGTTCAGCAATTACAAAACGGCGCCAAAAATACCCTGCTTGATAGTATAAATTCTGCCAAACAGGTCTTGCGGATTTTAGACAGTCAAAGTCCTGTCGCTATCAAATTTGCTTTTGTTGACGCTATTTTTAACTACCTCGATCAAACTGAAACCCCCTTATTAACATGGCTTCTTCACCTGCATGTGGATGCACAGACACTCGCAGCTTTGGCAAATTTTACGGCAACACCAAAACATCAACAACAACTCAACGATGTCATCACCAGTGATGATTATCGAAAAAGGGATATTCAGTATTATTTGCAAAATCCGGATCTTGATATGGTTATCAATCGAGAAGGGTTACTTTATCAATTCCTCGAGCATGCGTGGGTGAACCCTTGGTCAGGCTGGCATTGTCATCCTCAATTATTAAACGCCCTTGATAAGACGACGGCAAAAACAGGATTAAAAGCGCAGGTTAAATGTTTAAGCCAGATACATCATCTGGAGACATTTTATGAACCCCTGGGAATTTGCCAGGAAACGGCTCGCGAATACCTTTTAGCCGCGCGCTGGATTTTACGTTTCCCGCTGTTAAGCGATGGCCTACTCGAAATTTTGCACACTTATGGCACTACTCAAGATAAAGAAAAAAAAGCGGCTATTGAGCAAAGTAAAATCTATTCTTTACTACTCGCGCCTTTATTAGCAGAGAACCATTTACAGTGTTCGATAGCAATTCTTGGACAGGATTTCCGGGAGTTATTAACCGATTATCTGGATTGCACGGCAGAAGTGAATCCAGCACCTCCTCTTCCAGCGGTGCATCAGGAATATACTCAACAAATAGCCGTTATAGAGCACTTCTCCCCACCCCGACTATTTAGCCTTTTTAATCCTTCATCCTGGTTTGCACGAATCAAGAAAAACAGCGTAAGCACGTTGCAGCCGGAGGAAATTAGTCTTTTGGCAAATGCCCCTGAACACCATCGTCAGTGGCTTACCGAGCGAAAGCATTTACCAGCACAACGATTTAATGAACTAATGGCGTTCTTGTTAAAAAATCCCCACTTATTGCAAGACCTGTCATTACAAAGGTGGTTACTAGCTTCTCTATTTTCCCCAGTGACCGACAGAACAAGCGCGCCGGTATTGCAACAAATCATCGCTTTATTGAATCCTGATACATTTGCAAGACAAATAGAGCAAACTCACTCAAACATTAGCGCTTATGAAAAGCCCTGGGATGATTTAGGCCGACTTTTGCAAATTTCGAGTCTTAAGGACATGGTAGCAGACTTATTAACTTACTCCCCCGAAGAGTTAAGCTTGTTTTTAAAAGCTACAAATTTTGCATCCGGCACTTATTTATCAGCACTTCTGGAGTTGGTTTTGCAGGCAAAGCGTGTGGATATGAATGCTGAGCACCTGCAAGCGTTACTTCCACCCCAGCAATTTACCAATGGCTTTGAATTGGACTGGATTCATAATGAGCTAAAAAATCTGAATACCCGTGCACTACAACTGTCTTCTCAGAGCACAAGGCTGGCCGTCATAGGCTATAAATACCATCATGATGAAAAAGATAGTCATCGACTGCTCGCCTTGGCCGATTCTTTTCTTAAAAAGAAACATATTGAAGAATTAGCCCACTGCTTAAATAGTTACGAGGTCGCTTTTGACCGGCAAGATGAAGTAACAACCGTGGTATTACAGACCTTGTCACGGCTGCTTACAGAATCATCCGTTGCTAGCAAATTAGCCCAACATCTCCACTCCTCGTTTATAAAACGAATCATTGATGCTGCACTGCAAAATCCTGCGGAAAATGAGTTTTTATTACAGCAAATTATTCAGGCCGGATGTAAAGAAGAATGCAGAGAATTGTTAAGTGCCCATTTACAACAGGTTCTATCTACCAATGGCAATTCTGTTCGAGCTATAGGTGAGCTTTCCCCAGCGCAATTAAGTCGGTTACCTCTTGACGAAATGAAACCTCTTTTTATCGTCCAGCGGCTATTTTTTCAGATAGAGCCGGTTGAAGATCTCGCCGAATGGCAAAAAAATGCTGACAATATGCCTGCAAAAACGCGCGAATTATTTGTCGCTGAGGCAAGTATGCTGGCCACTTTAAGGCTTTTGGAAAAGAGGGGCTCACCTGCCAGTGAAAATGAGGATAGCCTGCTTGAAAGCAAACGTCGTTTGGCCTATTGGTTTAAATTTTTGCAGAAAAACACCTTTATTTCCTCTTATTATGCCAAGTGCTACTCTTTAACGAGCGAAGAACCCGCCGTTTATTATCATTGGCAATGCTTGTTACATTTTCTGTCGCCTGATCTTGTTTGTCTATCAACCCAATTTATAAATTGGTTACGAGCAGCCGATATATCGCAGGTAAGCAATCAACATTTTCTCACCAGGTTGCTTGAGCTTATTCTTGATAAAAATTTACTCGCTGAACTTTGTGAGCTTTTACAACAACCCCCTCTTCTTGAAGAAGCCAAGTCCGCGTGGCTTTTTACCTCCATCATGGCGCATCAACCCAAGAGTGATTTCCTAATTAACACTATCGTCACGGCCTGCCCATGGAGTTGGCTCGCGCTCCAGATAGAGAGCTCGGAAAACCGTTTGCCATTGTTAATGGCGGCCCTTAAAGAAGGGTCACAATATCAGGCTATATTTCTTACGGAGCAAAGTCTTCTCGATTTCATGACGTTATTGACCCGCTTCTCAACTGATGAGCTTATTGATCTTCTTTATAGTATTCCTGATAAAGCACCACGCTCTCTCATTGCTTTTCATTTATTAACCCGCAACGATTACTTGCAAAATATTAACGGTAGCAATTTTTTGGCAGACATTGAAAATGCTGCTTTAAGAGTAGAGCGACGCCTAAAACCGCTTACTCATCACATAAAGCTAAAGGGGCTTCCTGTCTCTTTATTAGAGCAATTATCGCCAGAAGCCGCCGCCAGTTTATTTTGTTCAGTACCTCATTTTCATCTTTTGAATGAAGAGCGTGTTATGCCATTAATGAAGCGCTTGGGGAGTGCCCGCAATTCACTTATCCGATATTGGCTATATTATTACGCAATCATGCCGAATAGCCACGAGCCGTTAATCGTTCTTACTGAAAAATTTCCAACAATAGTGTTATCAACCCTTAAAACCATGAGTCCTGAGCAATGCCGTCCCGTTCTTTTTAATCTCATTCAGCACATTCATCGGATAAATCAATTACCTGCGTCTGAGTTACTTGAGCTGGTGAGTCTTTGTAATGAATCACATTTAATCTATGCCATCCAACTCTATTTGCATGGCTGGAAAAATGAGTCCTTGGAAAGCTTGATCATTGTATTAATAAAATCTTTTCTTGCGAACGCGCCGTTATTATCCTCATCAACTATTCAACTGTTGGTTCGTTTAAATAAAGAGCCGGCATTTAATGATGTTCAGGACTATATTGGTAAGGCCGCCGGCGATTATTTAAGAAGCCCGGCACTGTCTGATTGTTCCATTTTTTATGATGTTAACGGAATTAATATAAAACGCATGCAGGAACTGATTCCATTATCTCGAGAACAAAAACCGGAAGCATCCTCAAGTGGATTTATCCATAATCTATGGCAAAGTTTTAACCTGGTACGGGCCAATTCTGCGAACGCGCCTGAAGGTGAACCATTATCCCCGGAAAACCCATTAATTGCTGTTCTCGAAAAACGTTATAAGAGTATTAAAACCATCAATTATTTTTTAATTCATTATAAAGGTGATTTGAAAAAACTTAAGACGTGTATGGATGATTACTTAACCTGTATTGAACAAAGCAAGCAGCGAACACAGCAACTTCGCGATACGAGCAGATTAATGACCATGGGCGAAATCGACTCAAAAACAAGGGAGATGCTCTTTAATTGTTTTTTAAATCACAGCAAACTAGTTCACGGAAAAATCATTGTTCATTTACTTAAATTTGATGCCGAAAAAGTACTTCTGCATTTTGGCAAGAATCATAGCCATGAGCGCTTATTGACCCTCTGCGATGAAGCCTTGTCCCTATTGGGTAAGGAAGACAAGATTACTACTCAGGTAAAAACCGCCAAAGCAGAAGTGGAATTTGAATCAAAAATCTCTCAAATCTCAGGTTTCCTTGCCAGTTTGCGCATTCGGTTAAAGCGTTGTTGGTTTTATGGCTGGAACGGGTGGTTTTCTCCAAAGCCGCCTCGTTTTATCACCATTGGTCAGAACATTTCCCCGAGGAAGCGGCCTTCAACGGATATCGTAGTAGAGGCTTTAAAGAATAAAGCCTTCAAGGTAGTGAAACTGGAGGCTCTCTTAAAAGAGATCGATGGGAATGCATCATTAGCGGAAATTACGCCTTTATATGAAGCGCTCACCCTCTACGAATGGGAACCTCATGATGAATATGAGTGTGCTATCCGCACAACTGTAGATGCATTGTATGAGGCATTCCTAAGGCGCTCTCATTCTGAACCCGATCTGGAAGTATGGTTACTTCAGCATCAACAATTATTTATTAATAATCGCTATTTGTTAATCGCTCTTCATTGCCGTCATGAATATAGTGCAGAGTTAAACCTGCTATTGGAAAAAGCGAATAATGGACCGGGAGGGTTTTATCCCGTGGTTAACGAAATAAGAGAGACCAGAAAGCCTGAGCGAATTAAATTAAATGCTGCACCACCACAAGCCCCGGCTGATGGCGGAGTAGTCAGCGGTATTATTAATGCCGTCACATCTCTATGGACGAGCCCGGAGCCCATACAGGGGGAGGCTTCTGAGCCATCAAAAAATTGGTTACAAGGGTGGGGATTCGGGCTCTTTTAATTTCCAGCGCTTATGAAGCCACATCCATTGCTCAGGATGCGCCAAAATGAGGCGCTCCAATGCCTGATTATAACGCAATGTATTGCGATAGATGGACTCCTGCGTGCTTTCAAAGTCTTCCCACACCAAAGGCTCATGAAATTCAAGTACGTGCCGGCCGTCAGGTAGGCGATATCCTGCTGCAGGAACAACTGGCACGCCTGTGTGACGTGAAAAACTGGCAAGACTTCTATAGGTGCCCGCTTTTTTACCAAAAAACTCAACAGCAATGCCATCACGATTAGCAAGAGACGCATGTTGATCAAGAACAAAAATAACAGCATGGTTTTGATCCAGAGCGTCACAAACCTGCTGTAGCGAATTTTTTTTAGGAATTACATTAAGGCCTGCGCGATAATAACGACTAAAAAGAATGCGCTCAATAAACTTAAACCCTAAAGTGCGCCGAATAAAATGAAACTGCCCTTGAAATTCCTTGAAGTTTAATACGCCGCCTAATGGGGCAAATTCCCAATTACCAAAATGCCCGGTAAGGACTAAAACACCTTTATTTTGAGCAACTACATCGAGCATACGCTCATGCCCCCTGACTTCGACCCGTGCACGCAATGTTTTTTCACTCATAAAACGCAATTGCAAGGCCTCTTTGATGGAGGTTGCCAAATGAGAATAAAACGCTTTGGCCAAATGCTTTTTCTGGGCGTCATTAAGGGTATTGCCAAAAACTTGCTTGATATTATCAAGAATTATCGGTCGTCTATAGGGCAGGATGTTATAAATAAAGCGCCCGGCAAAAGACACCGGCAGCGATTTAATTTTCTCAACAATATCATTCACAGGATTTGATCACCAAACACGCGTTCATACTGGCAAAACCACGATTAATCATGACAGCGCATTGGCTCTTTTCTAAAGAGCGGTGCTGAGCCGCCACATTTAATCCAGCACAGTTAGCGGCCATTTCATCCAGAGTCGCAATACCTGGAATGCATTGATTTCGTAGAGCATAAGTGGTTAAAACTGTATCCAAAACACCAGACGCGCAAAGCGTATGCCCCATTGCCCATTTAAATGCTGTAACCGGGACTGAATCGGGTGAAAAAACCGCATTAATAGCTTGTGCCTCGCTTTCATCAGATTTTTTATTGCCATTACCATGAGCCACAATCATATCGATGTCACTTGGAGCTATGTTCAGTTCATCAAGTGTCTTTTGCAGCAATTTTGCCAAAGGGTCTCCACTACCATCTAATGAGAATAATCCGGTTGCTTCGGTAGCTGAAAACCCGCCGGCAATTTCCCCGTAACAGGTGGCAGAACGCGCACGTGCGCTGGCTTCACTTTCTAAAACAAGAGCTGCTGCACCTTCAGCGAGCAAGGTGCCATCATGTGCTTTATCAAATGGTTTTAAATGACGTGAACTGATTACCCCTAATTTATCATAATAAAAAAGTGCCTGTGGTTCGGTTCCTGCATCGTAGGCCACGACAACGGCTCTATCTGCCTGTCCAAGTCTTATGGCATGGTAGGCCTCAAGGATAGCTTGCGTGCCGCCAACCGCATGATTAGTCACGTTATGATTAGGGCCTTTAAAGCCATACGTAATGCCCGTGTAAGCAAGAACATTATTGGGCAAAATACGAAGTAACCACATGGGATGAACTTCATTAAAGAGCTCTTCGGCAAAAGGCTTCATATCGCCTTTTGATTTAGCAAGCAGCGGCAAAAAATCATACTGTTGAAAATATTTATTACCCGGTGAGCCTACATAAACGGCGGTATTTTCATCAAACGACTGATGACAATTGAGACTATCCCGATAAGCTATCATGCCGCTATGATTCACTGCCTGCATGGCCGCATTTATTCCCATCACATCCTGGCGCGAAATGACTTTTAATAGCTTTCTGTCCGGCAACATTTTGGCCGGTTGAAAATTTTTAAGCTCGCCGCCCAAACGGGATGACCAAGACGATATATCCGATTGACTGATTTCGTCAATACCGCTTTTAGCGGATAAAACGGCGTCCCAGGTGTCATCTGCGGTTTCACCACAAGCGGTTAATGCGCTTAATCCTGTAATAAATACACGGTTGTCAGTGCTCATTAACGTGCTCCTTCAAATTCAGGATGTTTAAATAACAAACAGCTATTAGAGCCGCCAAAACCAAATGAATTGGACAATACAACACCGACTGATTTTTCGCGTGGCCCATCAACCACATAATCCAGATCACAATCCGGATCGGGTGTTGTCAAATTTGCGGTAGGTGGAATTTGTGCATGTTGTATCGATAAGACTGACAAGACTGCTTCAAGAGCGCCGGCTGCGGCGATTAGATGACCAGTTTGGCCTTTGGTAGAGCTGGTTGGCAAGCGCTGAGCGCGTTCGGCAAATACTGCTTTGATAGCATTGGTTTCGCTTAAATCATTCATTTTAGTTGAGGTGCCGTGAGCATTAATATAATCAACATCAGACGCCCGAATGCCGGCATCTTTTAACGCCCGCTCGATAGCCTGTGTTGCGCCATCACCATTAGGGTGCGAGTCAGTAATGCGATAAGAGCTTAAAGAATTCCCTTCACCAGCGAGCTCTGCGTAAATTTTTGCACCTCGTGCTTTTGCTTTCTCCCATTCTTCAAGGATTAGAAAAGCGGCTCCCTCTCCTAAAACAAAACCATTTCTTGTTTTATCAAATGGCCTGCTCGCCGTTGTGGGCGTGTCGTTGTAACTTGATAGCGCACCTAAAAGACAAAAGCTCGATAATCCCAAAGGGTTAATCATTGAATCAAAGCCGCCCGCGAGCATAAAATCTGCTTCGCCGCGGCGTATTACTTGCATGGCTAAGCCTAAGGCCTGACCACCGGAAGCACAGGCGGTATGCACAGAAGTTGCATAGCCTTGAATACCAAATTGCTGAATCAACAATGACAGGCCAGAGTTAGACGTGGTTTTACCAAAATCAACCAGTTTGTAAAATTCTTGTGATTTTTCATGTAAGACGTTCCAGTCTATCGTCCCGTCTTTAGCGCAGATTTTTTGAAAACGCTTAAGATAATCAAATTCAGCGGTCATCATACCACTACCAGCAACCACACCCCACCGCTCGGCATTATGTTTTTCCGGTAAAATACCGGCATCAGCAAATGCCTGATGAGCAGCGTCCAATGCGTAGTTGGTAAAGGACATGGCGAAACGATTATGCTTGCCTACAGGCTTAACAGAGGGTTGAAACGCTTTCACTTCAGCCGCAATATGAGTTGGGAAAGCTGACGCATCAAATTGCTTAATCTCGGCAATTCCCGATTGACCAGCCAGCAAGTTTTGCCACGTGGATTTTACATCATGGCCTAAAGGCGAGACTACCCCTAATCCCGTTATTGCGACGCGTCTCTTGCTCATGGTATTAACTTTTCCTCATCATAACGATATCTACAACACAGACTCTTTTTCCGTCCACTTCACTACGATATCTTAAAATTAATTGCTCACTGGTCTGTTCTAAAACATTGACATGGCATTGCAGTATATCGCCCGGGTGAACAAAGCCATTCATCTTGATTTTGCGCAATTCTTTAACGTGATAAGCAACTGGAAAAGCAGCTCTTTCTAAAAATAAACGCGCTAAATTAAGTTTGCATTCTAATAATACCGTCATAGGAAGCACAGGATTATTAGGAAAGTGATCGGGGAAAAAAGGCGCACTTCGTGAAATTAATTTTTCTGCGGTCATTGATACGCCAGGCTCCTGATGGAGGATGCGATCAAATAGCATGGGTACGGGAGAAAATGAGAATTGCGTACTGGAAATTGGCGCGCCGGCCTGTTCTCTTTGACTTACAAGAGACCAGTCACCAGGTCTATTAATCTCCACGAATTGACACCGCACGTCCTCATCGCTAATAAACTGCGACATGGGAAGTAACGGGCCTAAGGCACCTTCAACAGTAAATACGGTCTCGTGACCCACGCGCGCAATACTATGGTATTGCACCGCACTTTCATCCAGACAATCAATGAATGATTCCAGTAAAAGCGTTTCACCGACATAAGCCCCCCGATGAAGGCAAGCACTGGCGACAACACCTGCTACAGGTCTTTGGCTAAAATTATTAGTGGCCATAACATTCCAGGCAGCGAGCTGCCCGAGTGATTCGCCAATTAAGGAGGAGATAAAGCAATACTGACCATCCTCATCTTTACAAAGATAAGGATCATCACGTGTAATGTGTTTAATACCCCGCACCAGTTCGCCAGGAACCAGCTCAACAATCCGGTCTACAAATAAAAACCGCATCAGGCAACAAGTTCACTGACTTTTTTTTCATTTACTGCGTTAACAATCAGTTTGCAAAACGTTTCAACAGTAAACAACATAGGAATTTCATTGACTTTCAAATTGGCTTTGAAATGATCAGCAGGAACTTCGCATAAATAGCTCTTCAAAGCATCCATACCTTTAGCAGTCAATACACCGCCTTTTTCAAACTCATCTTCGGCTAAATCACCACGTGCATTTTTTTCAAGCTGGCCACGTGGAATTTTAATGCTGAATTCTTTTTCCAATTGGAAAACCAAATCCAGAAAATCAATGGATTCAGCGCCTAAATCGGCAATCAGACGACTGTTAAGCGCTACATCATCTTCATCAATAACCAAAACATCAGCGATAATTTCCCTTACTTTTGGGTAAACGCTATCTACATTCATGCTAATAATCCTTGAACTTGAGAACAAATTTTACGAGTATATCACAAACATTTCGCAATCAGCTACGTTATCGCCACGATTAACCCGGAGATTAAATTATCGTTCAAATAGCCTACTGAGTTTAATCAGTATGGACGTGGAGTTTTTGAATTAACCAATTGTTCTACCGCCTCAACTAATTCATCAATAGACGTATTTTCATGAACTAAAATCGCTTCATCTGCAATATCTGCATATTGTGGTCCTCGAGTTTGGCGATGTTCTTGTGCCAGAGAAAGCCAACCATCACCAGCTTTTTGATAATTGGAAATTGATTGCCAGCGCGGTTTTCCATCAATTTGTGGCGTTAATAGATGGTGCTCAATGGCTATTTCATCGGCATCCAAATACACGAGGTGAAAGTCATTATCGCGAATGGCTTCTTTGACCAAATCGTTTAAGATCTGGCTTGCGCCCAAATCGAACATATAATCCGGATGTTCATTAATAAGAGAAGCGGTAATTGTAGCCTCTACTTCGCGCCAACAAGGTTCATTGAGTAGCGTCATAAAGGCGCTACTATGTTTTTCATAACCTTGACGTTGAAATGCACTCTCGACTTTTTCTGCATCAAAACCATTATTGATAAAAGTAGCTTTCAGTTCGGTTAACTTTTTAAAGTAAATTGATTCCGGGCTTAATGTATTATTTGTGTAGTCATTGAGGACTTTCTTTATTATTGCATCGGAGGAACAACTAAATAATGTGTGCTTTTCAGCGAGCTGGGCTGAGACACTTGATTTACCAGCGCCAGGCAAACCAATAAAAATAATTTTTGAGATTAACAATTAATAAACCTTCTTTTTGGATAATGAATCTTACTTACTCAACCCCTTGGATACTTCATTCTGCCAAATCCCCAGAGGTGGGGAGATGTCTCGCTATACTCGGCACGGCATACATGTCATCCTGAGCGCGTCTTTTTGCGCGAAGGATCTCGCGAGCCGAAGAAAGATGCCTGGCTATACTCGACACGATACACATGTCGTCCTGGATGATTTTTTTAGGGAAATTACTCATTTACATATCTGGCCATTCTTTATCGCCAAATAAGGGCGTAAAAAAAGCCGGTTGTTGTACCGCTTTACTCCACAATATATTTCCTATATCAAAATGCCACCATTCATATTGGTAAGAAGTAAAACCCACTTGCTCCATTGTTGAGCACAAAAGATTTCTGCGATATTGAATCTTTTCCTCTTCTATTGATAGTGTGCCTTTTATATTGAAAAAATCACGATGTGCACGCTCCGTACAATCATCAAATGGCGTGCCCATTTCGAGCTCATTACCGCTTGCCGTCTCATACAATGTTAAATCTATTGCCCCGCCACTAAGGTGAGGCGGACAATAGTCATCGCCAATTACTGATGGTAATGACGCATATTTTTTGGTCTTATCAAAATTTTCTTGTTCAGTTAATTGAGGAAATTTTTTTCTAATTTCCTCTCGCATCCAATTAAAAATTTTTGCCTGTACCGAGCGAGGGCGATAGATATCCCAGATAAGAAGACCATATTCTGGTGGTAGGAGATCGAGCGCTTTTATTAATCTCTCGAGTACCAGATATCGACCAAAAATTGTTGGAACAGCACCAAACCCCAATTTAAAATATATGGGATAAACCTGGATACGCTCATGCGTCTCATTATTAAACTCAACTGAATCATTATATTTTTGATCAAATTCAGTTGCTATCATCGTTTTAATTCCTTTAAAAAGGGAATACAGAATCAAGAGTTGGAAGCCGATGCCAGTTGTGCAGTTGGCCCCACTATGCAGCAATTATAGTCATCGCTCTCTACTGCTAACAAACACTATCCCATCTGGCTATAACCTGCATCAACAAACAATGTATGGCCATTAATCATCTCAGCTTCTGGTAAACATAATAAATAAACAGTGTTAGCAACATCGGACGGTGTTAATGGTCTTGCTGATAATGAATGAGCCTGGTATTCATCCAATAACTGTTCTCTATTGGGGAAATGCTTCAAAGCATCCGTGTCAACGACACCAGCCGAAACTGTGTTAACCGTTACACCAAATTCCGCCATCTCAAGGCTTAGTGAACGCACCAGTGCTTCCAGTGCCGCTTTGGATGCACCGATAAAGGCATAATTAGGAATAGCACGATGGGCGCCGAGGCTTGATAGCGCAATAACACGACCTCCGGCAGACATTAAGTCTTTACCTTCTGAAACCAAATGATTAAGTGCCAAAGCATTGGTTTCCATACACCAACGCCAATGCTTGGTAGACATTTTTAAGGCAGGCTTTAACACACCGCTCGCGGCATTACTCACCAAAAAATTCAATTGTGTAAAAGACTCACGAAATTTGGCAAACATTTCTTTAACCGACTGATGATCAGCTACATTTGCTTGTATGGCAACGGCGACCCGCCCCAATTGCTTAATTTCTTCAACAAGCCGCTCGGCTTCGTCGGAACTATTATAGTAAACAATCGCGACATCACACCCTGAATGCGCCAACTTCAGAGCAGTGGCACGTCCGATGCCCCGTGCTCCACCAGTAATTAATGCCACTTTACCTGTAAAAACCGAACTCATTATTCACCCCGCGGTTACCTCTCTCAAAGAGAGGCGCAAAATGGGCATGAAATTACCGTGAATAAACGGGGTTGTCAATGTCAGCCGAGTATCTCAAGTGTTCTATTATGCATCTCAATAGTCTATAAATTGCGCATAAAAATGCGCTAAATTAGAACAAATATCAAGAATTCCTTGTGTAGACGGCCTCAACTTTGTACCATATACAGGGTTCTCTTAAGTAATAGTGTTCTAATGAAATATTCCTGGACACAAAGTGTCTTTCCAATCGCCGCCATTTTTTCCTTCCGTATGTTGGGATTGTTTATGTTAATACCTGTTTTTACGGTATTTGCCCCTCAACTGGAAGGCGCCACACCAGCTCTCATCGGTATAGCATTGGGAAGTTATGGGCTAAGCCAGGGTATCTTGCAAATCCCTTTCGGCATTTTATCAGACCGCTATGGTAGAAAAAAGGTAATAACAGCAGGGCTCGTTCTCTTTATTGCAGGCAGTTTATTAGGTGCCGTCACTCATTCTATTTATGGAATGATTTTAGCTCGCACCTTGCAGGGCACAGGGGCTATTGGCAGTGTTTTAATTGCATTGCTCGCTGATTTAACGACTGACGACGAACGGACAAAATCCATGGCGGTTATTGGAATGACCATTGGCATTTCATTTAGCTTAGCCATGGTCATAAGCCCCGCCATTACTCACCACTTTGGGCTTTCGGGTATTTTTTATTTCACCACGCTTCTTGCAATAGGCGGCCTTTTCTTACTGCATTGGGTGATACCAACCCCTAAACGCGAAAGTTTTCATGTCGATAGTGAAGCAAAGTCATCATTGATTAAAACAGTAATTTTCGATAAGCAGTTACAACGCTTAAACGCCGGGATTTTCTTTCAGCACCTTATTTTAACGTCAACTTTTTTCGCTATTCCGCTGTTATTACAACAACAACTTAAACAAGGCCACTTAACGCAACAATGGCATTTTTATTTGCCCATGATGGTAGTCGCTTTCTTAATAATGATTCCTTTTATTTTCTTTGCTGAGAAAAAAAAGCAAATGAAGCCTGTCTTTATTTTAGCGATTCTTATCACAGGCACTACTCAACTACTATTATCGGTGACTTGTAATCATTGGTGGAGCTTATGTGTATTAATGTTAGGGTATTTTGCGGCTTTCAATATTCTTGAAGCAAGCCTCCCTTCTCTCATTTCCAAAACAGCCAAGCCTGCCATGAAAGGCACAGCAATGGGCGTTTACTCAAGCAGTCAGTTTCTTGGGATTTTTGTTGGCGGATTAATGGCGGGAATTCTTTTTCAACATGCCGGTATTGGCAGCATTTTTATCAGTAATGCTCTTGTAAGTTTATTATGGGTTATTATTGCCCTACCTATGAAATCAAATTTATACCACACACGTGCTGATATAAATTATGACATTGTTAATTTATCAGAAAAACCCTCTTCTTAGGCTAAGACAGCCAAGATCGTTTAACTAATCATGTTCTGATGTTAGCATGCAGTATTTTTCGTGACACACAGGCGACACACCTGGAAGCCATGGAGGAAGGGGATCTGTTTAGTCAAAAACGCATAAGACATCCATGTAGCTCGAAAAGGCCATCCATGGCCTTTAACGTTTTGCCTAAACTGATCCCCTTCCTCCATGACTTCCGAGAGATTTGTGCCACTTTGCAGGAAAACAAAATTACTTTCGATCTTTTTGGAAATCAGAGACCGTGGTGAAACGTTTATCCAGGCTATTGAAGGCCATGGATGGCCTTCACTAAGCGCATGGATGGTTTCGCGTGCCTGGCATAAACGTTTCACCACGGTCTCTGATTTCCCTGTATAATGCTGGTGTGTCACGAACGATCTTCCTAATCAGAAATATTCAAATCGCCTGAAATTTGTTACACTTGCAAAACAACTTCGAAAATAGCAATGGATTGGCTATAATACCGCTCTAACTATCGCATGCAGGAGAAAAAAATGGCTCGTGGAATTAATAAAGTTATCCTGGTAGGTAACGTTGGCGTCGATCCTGATGTCCGCTATATGCCAAACGGCAACGCTGTAACTACCTTATCCGTTGCTACCAGTGAAACCTGGAAAGATAAACAAACCGGCGACAAACAAGAACGCACAGAATGGCACCGTGTTGTCTGCTTTAATCGCTTAGGTGAAATTGCCGGCGAATACATACGCAAAGGTTCCAAATTATACGTGGAAGGCAGTCTTCGCACCCGTAAATGGCAAGATCCGCAAGGACAAGATCGGTATACAACCGAAATTGTAGCCAGTGATATACAAATGCTCGACAGCAAAGGTGGCCCAGGAGGATATGACGACATGCAATCCCCTCCTCCAGCCCAACAACAAGCCCGTAAACCTCAACCAGCAGCTCAAACGGCCCAAGCCGCGCAAGATGCATTTGATGAGCTGGACGATGATATACCGTTCTAAATGCACTACTACTAAACCCAAGTAATTGGGCTTAGTAGTAAAGTACTCTATCATTGAGACAGATAAAAATATCTCGTCATTGCGAGCCTTTATATGAATCCAGCAAACGTATGGTACTAACTTTTTAACCTTATCATGATTGAAGCACGCTCTAATGGGTGTCGTCCCGGAATGTAGTAAGACTTGGGACGGGAAGAAGATTCGCGAGTCAGGCATTGGCCGCCTGATTGAAGATCTGACGCCATTTAGGATAGATAATATTTGTGCAAATTGAGAAGTCAGTTAGAGTAATAGATGTATTCATTAGCACTTCAAACCAAAATTGCATCGCCTACCGCTCGCAAAGATACAACCCATACACGCTTATCGCTGGCTATTATGGAGGTGAACACACTTCGCGTGACTCTTCTTGCTCTGGTAGTGAATCATTTAGCACAGTATATAGGAAGATAAGCTCTTGGAGAGAAAATCGCTTATGCCACTGAGCAGTCTTCTGTTGAATATCTTCTTCTAACTCTCTAATCTGCGTAACAATTTGAGCTTCATCTTCACTTTCATCACTATCACTTTGTGTTTGATTATTAATTGCATCAAAATTGCTACTCTCTCTTCCTATCTGCAATTCTTCTAATAGTGACTGCTGCATTATCTGGCTACTGTTATTCAAATCAGACGCAGCCTGTGGTACTACTGGCTCAATACTGCCAAAAAAACCATTTGAATTATTTTTGCGTATCATTGTTTTTATCCTTGAGAATCAATTTAGCCATCTCTTTATTGTGCAAGGACAATACATCAAGATCCAGTAAGCAATCAACGATAAGTGCGCATCCGGCATTGAAAAACGCTTTAACATCAAATTGTACCCATAGTATTTTGTATTAAGTAACTAATTTTGCACCCTCTTTAAGACTATTTTAATATCAAAAATATTGATGTCTGAATTTCGGCGGCGTCTTTTTATCAACACCCTATAATAATAAAAATAGAAACTTGAAATACCTTTGGTTGAGAAAGAACAAATGTTAACTGAAAATAAAATAAAGTTTTATCAGGCATTGATAGAAAAAAACACAGAATATGAAGGAGTATTTTTTGTAGGCGTTACCACCACAGGCATATTTTGTCGCCCAACCTGCCCGGCAAGAAAGCCCAAGTTTGAGCATTGTGAGTTTTTTGAAACAGCTCAAGCGGCACTTCTTGCCTCATTTAGACCTTGTAAACGTTGCAAACCCCTCTCACATCCAAGCCAGGTATCTGAGTTGGTTCAAATATTAGTACAAGCCGTTGAAGAAAACCCCGAAAAGCGGTGGAAAGATAGCGATTTTCAACAACTATCAATTGATGCAACCACCGCACGTCGGCAATTTAAAAAACGATTTGGGATGACTTTTGTCGAATATGCAAGAGCTCGTCGTATGGGACTTGCCATGAAGCACATAAGACAGGGCGACCCGGTAATAGCGGCGCAGCTCTACACTGGATATGAGTCCAGCAGTGGTTTTAGAGACGCCTTTTCTCGCATTATGGGCGCGGCACCAACAAAGTTAGGCGTCAAATCTATTTTAAAAGCCTCTTGGTTAGATACAAAACTCGGTCCCATGGTAGCAATTGCCTCTGATGATGCCTTATACCTGCTCGAGTTTGTTGACCGGCGGGGCCTGGAGCGCGAAGTTGAGCGCCTCAGGCAGAGAACAAAATCAGCTATAATACCGGGCACAACACCACCTATTAGTTCAATTGAAAAAGAGCTTGCCGCCTATTTTGAGGGCAATCTCAAGGAATTCCATACCCCAGTATTTTTACTTGGTTCACCATTTCAAAAACAAGTCTGGGATGAATTAAAAAAAATCCCTTTCGGTGAAACTCGCTCCTATTTAGATATCGCAAAAATAATGCAAAGACCAACTGCCTTTCGCGCTGTAGCTCAAGCCAATGGCGCAAATCAATTAGCCATTATTATTCCATGTCATCGCATAATCAACACCAGTGGTGAGTTAGGTGGATATGGAGGGGGTATAACGCGTAAACAATGGCTTCTTAATCTCGAAAAAAATAATGCGTAATAATGATAAGGATCGTTTATGCTAAAAGAATTGATTGCGAGATCTTTTATACTGTTTGTAATTGGGTTAAATGGATATGCGAAGGTACCGGCCTTTAAAAACTACGTCATTTTTGGAGATAGTCTTTCAGATGTTGGCAACTACACAACCAATTCAAATAATTGCATTTATTTTAATGCACCGATTACAAACCCTGTTGAAAATGGCAAAACCAAACAAAAAAACTCTACATGGGCTAATGCTGGGCGACTAAAAAACATTATGGCCTCTAATGAGGGGGGTGATAATTATGCAGTAGCAGGATATACCACTGCACAAATTTTAACATCAGTTAAGAATTACAAAATACACCATCAAGCTAATCCTGATACACTTTATATTATTTGGGCTGGCACTAATGATGTTCTCCATGCGCTTGGGAATCATTGGTCTGATGTGGATGTGAAACAGGCATTAATTGATGGCACACATAATATCACTGCGAGCATTACAAATTTATATGAAGTGGGCGCCCGTAATTTTTTAGTTATTGGTTTGATGGATCTGTCACAAACACCTATGTCCAGCTATCCTCATCCCGATCCATCGCTTCTTTTAGGAGTATTTCCTAAAGAGGATAAAATAAAATTACAACAGGTGTGTGTTGACTGGAATAACCATTTTCTCCCTCATGCGCTTAAATTATTCAAAAAAAATAACACCGATAGCCATATTTACACTTGGAATCCTACAATGCTATTGGCTGATATGAGTGAAAATCCTTCAGACTATGGATATCCCCCGCGGTTATTATTTAATACACCACATACTAAAATACAAGATAGGCGTTATCTAACATCGCAAATTACTTATTGTGGTAACACTGCAAAAAATGCCGACCGAAATCCATCACACTATCTGTTTTACAATTTTATCCATCCTACCCCATCTACTTATCAATTAATGGAACAAGATATGATGAAGACCGCAGCAGAACTTTAGTTAATGGAAAATCATCAAGCCTAGACTGGTTTTTATACATATACTATTAATAAACATTCATAGGAGTTTCTAATGAAAAAAGTAAATTTAACTGAAAAATTTAATCTTGTTAATGAATATTGGTCGCCTCATGTTGTAGGAGAGCTAAACGGGCAGTATATAAAACTTGCCAAATTCAAAGGGGAATTTATGTGGCATAGCCACACCCATGAAGACGAATTATTTTTAGTGGTAAAGGGTAGTCTCAGGATTGAGTTTATAAAAGGTTCAATCACATTAAACGAAGGTGAATTTTATATTGTACCAAAAGGTGTAGAACATAAGCCTGTCGCACCTGAAGAAGCACATGTGATATTGTTAGAACCAAAATCAACAGAGCAAACAGGTGGTATTAAGAGTGACTTACTAGTAAAACAGCAGCCATGGATTTAGTCTAGAGAAACTCTACCTGATGAGGCTTAATGTAGTATTTTTGCAATTCAAGAACCAACTCATCATGAGACTTGGTATTCGCCCATGCAGTAAGCTTATCTTTATTGATAAAGGATAGGTAGACTTTAGGATTAGCAATAAAGTCAACTTCTGAAGCAATACTAACATAGCCCTCTTGCAAACTAACAAGCGCGGAAACTTTTTCAAACCAGGTATTAAAAAAAAGAATTCCTGCTTCATCTAAAAAGTACGATACCGATATACTAAACACGACCAGGAAACTCCATTTAATCCCTCAGAAACAAAAAAACCTACTTACGTAGGCTTTTTAATAAAACGAATAAACTACTCTTCGTCAGCAACAACGGCCGAAGCCTTGTCAACCAATTGAATAATAGCCATTGGTGCATTATCACCTGGTCGGAATCCACATTTTAATACGCGAACATAACCACCTGGACGTTCAACAAAACGTGGACCAATGTTAGTAAATAGTTTACCTACAGCCACTTTAGAACGTAATGTATTGAATACATGGCGACGTGTAGCTACTGAATCCACTTTACTCACAGTAATAAGGGGTTCAATATAGCGACGCAGTTCTTTAGCTTTTGGCAGCGTAGTCTTAATTTGCTCATGTTCAATCAAAGAACAACACATGTTTGAAAACATAGCTTTACGGTGACTACTTGTACGGCTAAAACTTCTGCCTGAATTACGGTGACGCATTTATAAGACTCCTAATATTAATCGCCTAAATTAGCAGGCGGCCAATTCTCAAGTTTCATCCCTAGAGATAGTGAACGAGACGCAAGAACGTCTTTAATCTCAGTAAGGGATTTTTTACCCAAATTGGGGGTTTTTAACAATTCATTTTCAGATTTTTGAACCAAATCACCAATAAAATAAATGTTTTCTGCTTTCAAGCAATTGGCTGAACGAACAGTAAGCTCTAGATCATCAACAGGTCGTAGTAAGACCGGATCAAAATCATTACGCTCTTTGTTATCAGCTCGTGATTCTTCAAACTTCATATCAACAAAAGCATGTAACTGACGTTGTAATATAGAAGCAGAAATACGGATAGCCTCTTCCGGATCTAAAGTACCATTGGTTTGTAAGTCGATAGTCAGCTTGTCAAGATCCGTACGATTTTCAACACGAGCACTATCAACAAAGTAGGCAACTTTTACTACTGGTGAGAAACTGTTATCAACTTTCAATTTACCCACAGATTTCTGTTTGATCTCTTCATCAAAAGCAGTGGTATAAGTATCAGTAGAGTGAAAGCCAACACCTCTTTCTACCTTCAAGGTCATATTCAACTTGCCATTTTCATTTAACGTGGCAATAACCAGATCAGGATTAATGATTTCCTGTCCTAGAGATAATTCAATATCGCCTGCAGTGACAACGCAAGGACCAACTTTATTTAGTGAAAGAGTAGCTTCAGTACCTGCCATGATTTTGATAGCAACTTGTTTCAAGTTTAAAATCAAATCCACCACATCTTCTTGCACTCCTTCAATCGTGCTGTACTCATGAAGTACGCCAGCGATTGAAACTTCAGTTACAGCCCATCCTGGCATAGAAGATAAAAGAATGCGTCTTAGCGCATTCCCTAGCGTATGACCATACCCACGCTCCAAAGGCTCAAGGACTATTCTGGAATGATGACTAGAATCACTTTGAACCTTTAGTACTGACGGGGTCAGCATTTCATTAATTTCATTATACATTTCATTCATTTGGCAAGTCTCCGAGCTTACTTAGAGTAATGTTCTACAACCAAATTGACGTTAAAGACAGATGGTAAGTCATTTAAAGTAGGAGCAGAGGCAAATGAACCTTTTAGTAAATTGGTATCAACTGTTAACCAATCACAAGGAGCACGTTGTTCGGACAATGCAATTGCAGCCTTAACTCTTCCTTGCTCTTTAGCTTTTTGTCTGACAGAAATGACATCGCCATTACTCACCAGGAAAGAAGCAATATTTACTATTTGGTCATTAACCAGTATTGCCTTATGAGCAACTAACTGTCTGGCTTCTGCACGTGTACTAGCAAATCCCAGACGATATACAACGTTGTCAAGACGACGTTCCAGCAATACCATAAGGTTTTCACCGGTAGAGCCTTTCTGACTTGACGCTTTTTTATAGTAATTACGGAATTGTTTCTCAAGAACGCCGTAATAACGTCTAATTTTTTGCTTCTCCCGTAACTGGACACCATAATCAGTCAACCTACCCTTTTTTTCATGCTGGCCGGGTTGCTTTTCAGATTTACATTTTGATTTATGATCACGTACACCACTTTTCAAATCCAGATCAAAACCTTCTCTACGCGATAACTTACACTTTGGACCAAGATATCTAGCCATTAATTACTCCTGACTCTTAAACACGACGTTTTTTGGGAGGCTTACAACCATTATGTGGTATGCCTGTAACATCTGTAATTTCAACAATCTTAAAATCTTGAGAGATTAACTCACGAATTGTAGACTCACGACCTGGTCCAGGACCATGTACTAATACAGCCACTGATTTCATGCCGTACTCTTTAGCAACTACTGAAGCACGTTCTGTAGCTATCTGTGCAGCATAAGGTGTACTTTTTCGTGAGCCACGAAAGCCTGAGCCTCCGGATGTAGCCCAACAAAGTGCATTTCCTTGTCGATCAGTAAAAGTTACTATCGTATTGTTAAAAGAAGCATGAACATGGACGATACCGTCAGATACTACACGCTTAATTTTCTTTCTAGCTTTTTGTTGCTTTGCTTTAGCCATCTTACTATCCCACTATAATTATTTATTTACGCCCTTACGACGACCTTTACGAGTACGTGCATTTGTTTTAGTTCGTTGTCCTCGCAGCGGTAATCCACGTCGGTGACGTAAACCACGATAGCAACCCAAATCCATAAGGCGTTTAATATTCATCGTAACTACACGACGTAAATCACCCTCTACGGTCATTTTAGTAATCTCAGTACGTAAGGCTTCTAACAACTCTTCAGAAACTTGAGAAACTTTAGTTGACGTGTCAATTCCAACAGTCTTACATAATTTTATTGATGTTGTTCTACCAATTCCGTAAATCGACGTCAATGCAATCACTATATGCTTATTATCTGGTATATTTACACCTGCAATACGAGCCATTAATCTCTCCGTATGTTATTTTGCTCTGCCAGAAAGGGACAGAAGAATACTATTATATTGAACTAAAATCAAGCAAGGATTAACCCTGCTTCTGCTTATGTCTTGCGTCTTTGCAAATTACGCGAATTATACCATTTCGCTTAATAACTTTACAGTTACGGCAAAGGCGTTTTACTGATGCTCTAACTTTCATTCCTAACTCCGATAATAATCATAAAAGACCGGGCAATTTGGTCCCTTTAAAGTTGGCCTTTTTCATCAATGAATCATATTGCTGTGTCATCAAATGGGCCTGTACTTGCGCTACAAAGTCCATAATTACCACAACGATAATTAACAAAGACGTTCCGCCAAAATAAAAAGGTACATGCCAGGTGTACATTAAAATTTGAGGTAATAAACACACCAAAACCAGATATATCGCTCCGATCAATGTCAGCCGAGTCATTACAGAATCGATGTAACGTGTTGTTTGCTCACCAGGGCGAATTCCAGGTATATAAGCTCCAGATTTCTTCAAGTTGTCAGCGGTATCTTTTGGGTTAAAGACCAATGCTGCATAAAAGAAAGCGAAGAATAATATAGCAGCTGCATATACTATTAAATATAAAGGCTGTCCTGGGGAAAGTGCCATACCTATATCAGCCATCCAATCCATACCTTTCCCTTTAGCAAAAAATTGTGCAAGGGTAGCAGGCAGTAAAATTATACTGGATGCGAATATAGGAGGTATTACTCCCGACATATTAATCTTCAAGGGCAAATGACTGGTTTGAGCCGCATAGACTTTACGCCCATGTGTTCTCTGCGCGTAGTTAACCCGAATGCGTCTTTGCGCTCGCTCCATGAATACAACAAATCCTGTAACAACCACTACGATAATAGCAATTAATATTAGCGTAAGTGCCTGCATCTGACCTTCTTTAACTTGCTGAAATACTGATGCTATAGCATTTGGCATACTTGAAACGATTCCGGAGAATATAATCAAGGATATACCATTACCCACACCCTTTTCAGTGATCTGCTCACCTAACCACATGAGAAACATCGTACCTGTGACCAATGTAACAACCGCAGTAAAGTAAAACACGAGATCAGCATGTATAGCGATATGTTGACCTGCAAGCCATTTTGCCATACCAAGCGATTGAAAAATGGAGAGAATCAATGTCAGATAGCGTGTATACTGATTGATCTTACGTCTTCCTGACTCTCCTTCCTTCTTCAATTGTTCAAGCTTTGGTGAAACCACCGAAAATAGCTGAATTATAATAGAAGCTGAAATATACGGCATTATTCCTATCGCAAAAACGGTAACTCGCGACAGAGCTCCTCCAGAGAACATGTTAAACAGTCCAAAAATAGTGTTCTGCTGTTCACCGAAAAAATTAGCCAATTTCTGAGGATCAAGTCCTGGGACAGGGATATGTGCCCCTAACCTATAAATAAGAATACCTAAGACAACAAAAAAAAGTCTTGACTTTAATTCAGCCAATCCGCCCTTTGATTGGCTAGCTAATTGCTTTGGGTTATTCATATTATTCTTCTATGCTTCCACCTGATTGCTCAATAGCACTACGAGCACCTTTAGTGATTCGAAGCCCTTTAAGCTTAATTGCAGAATTAATTTCACCTGAAAGGATAACTTTCACTTCCCTTATAGCATGGTTAATCAATCCATGTGCTTTTAATACATCAAGATCAATAACATCCGCTTCAATGGAGGCTAATTCTGATAAAGTAATTTCATCAATTGTCTTATTAACACGGGATTTAAAACCCATTTTAGGCAATCGACGTTGAATAGGCATTTGACCGCCCTCAAAGTTAATTTTATGGTATCCGCCAGCACGAGCTTTTTGGCCTTTGTGACCTTTACCACTTGTCTTACCCAGACCTGAACCAATTCCACGACCCAGTCGTCTTTTACTTGGCTTTGAACCAGGATCTGGAGATAGTAAATTTAAATACATCAGGCACACTCCTCAACTTGTAACATATAATATACAGTGTTAATCAAACCACGAATTGAGGGGTTGTCCAAATGTACAACAGTACTGTTCAATTTACCTAAACCAAGCTGTTTAACAATCATTACGTGCTTGGGTTTACGGCCTATCGTGCTTTTAACCAACGTAATTTTAATATTCTTACTCATGTTGATCCGCCATAATTTGTTCTACTGTCTTACCGCGTTTCGCAGCCACATAATCCGGTGTGCCGATATTGGTAAGAGCCCCAATGGTTGCTCTGACAATATTACTAGGATTAGTTGAACCAATGCTTTTTGCCAGAATATTCTGTACTCCGAGCACTTCGAGCACTGCACGCATAGCACCACCAGCGATGATTCCTGTACCTTCACTTGCTGGTTTCATGAATACTTTAGATGCGCCGTAATTCCAGGTAATTTCGTGATGAATCGTAGTTCCTGCAAGAGGAATATAGGTCATATTTTTACG
This sequence comes from Legionella sp., assembly GCA_030680075.1. Taxonomy (GTDB): domain Bacteria; phylum Pseudomonadota; class Gammaproteobacteria; order Legionellales; family Legionellaceae; genus Legionella_C. The sequence goes on along the minus strand of JAUXWR010000131.1, from coordinate 26,399 downwards.
AGCTTGTTCCATCGCTTTTTGAATAGCAACTGGAACTTCACGAGCCTTACCTCGGCCATAACCTACTTTACCTTTACCATCGCCAATTACAACAAGAACTGCAAATCCAAAGACTCGTCCGCCTTTAACAACCTTTGCTGTTCGAGTTACTGATACCAATTTTTCCTGGTACCCATCACTCATTTTATTATCTTCAAATGCCATTACCGTTCCTTAAAAATTCAAACCAGCTTCGCGTGCAGCATCAGCAAGTGCCTTTATGCGGCCATGATATTTATAACCAGCACGATCAAACGCTACATCCTGAATCTTCTTCGCTTTAGCACGTTTGGCCAAAAGATTTCCAACCTGCTGGGCCTGCTCTACTTTTGTGCCCTTAAGTGCAGTTTTCAACTCTTTATCAACGGTAGAACAAGATACTATTACGGTATCTCCTTTCTCACCACGTACAATGATTTGTGAATAAATGTTACAAGCACTTCTATAAACAACCAAGCGAGGACGATTCGAATGGCGTTGAATAGCTTTAGCTTTCAAACTTCTTCTAATACGTCTTTTTACTTTATTCATGATTTAAACCTTATTTCTTTTTGGCTTCTTTACGTGCAATATTTTCACCAGCATATTTCACACCTTTACCCTTATAAGGCTCTGGTGGTCGAAACGCACGGATTTCAGAAGCAACCTGGCCTAATAACTGTTTATCAATACCAGTGAGTTTCACTGTAGTGTTATTTGGTGTCTCCGCAGAAATACCTTTAGGCAGTGCGTACTCAATTGGATGAGAGAATCCCAGTGACAAGTTAACAGTATTACTTGACGCCTGCGCACGATAACCAACTCCAACTAACTCTAAAACACGTGTATAACCTTCAGTAACACCTTTAACCATGTTACTCACGTTAGAACGTGCAGTTCCTGCATGTGCCCAACCATCGGGATCAGTATTTGCAGGCTCAAATATAATAGTATTAGATGAGTTATCTTCTCTGGATATTTTTACCAACTTATTAAAATGTTGGGTTAATTCCCCTTTAGGTCCTTTTACTGTGATAGCGTCTTTATGTATAGTTAACTCGACGTTAGCAGGCAATACGACCGGGGCTTTAGCTACTCTTGACATATTATTCCTCGCAACGTTTTAAGCTACTTCACAGAGCACTTCCCCGCCAACACAACTTGTTTTAGCAGCAACATGTGTCATAACTCCTTTGGAGGTAGACAATATAGCAACACCGAAACCAGGAATTGAAGGCAGTTCTTTAAATGATTTATAAACACGCAGACCAGGGCGACTAATACGAGCAATACGGTCAATTACAGGCGTACCTTGATAGTATTTAAGATCGATGGTCATCATCTTTAAATTATTGTCTGAAAGCTCGATACTATAATCTAGTATGTAGCCCTCTTCTTTTAATACACGAGCGATTTCTTCTTTCAACTTCGATGAGTTGAGTGTTACGCTTCGGTGCTTGGCTTGCTGACCATTTCTAATTCGGGTCAACATATCAGCAACAGGATCATGCATACTCACGCTTTTTCTCCATAGAATAAATGGTTACCAGCTAGACTTACGGCCACCAGTAACATTACCAGTCATTAATTGCTGCCGCAGGCAAATTCGGCATAGCCCAAATTTACGATATACAGCATGTGGGCGTCCACACTGCTGGCAGCGGGTACATTGACGAACCGGATTAGAATTAAGTGGAAGCTTAGCCAATTTTGCTTGAGCATCCATAATAGTATCAAAATCTTGAGACGATTTGATAATTACCTTTAACTCTGTTCGTCGTTCTTTGTATTTTTCAATAAGCTTGGAACGCTTACTTGTTCGTTCGAGCATTGATCTCTTAGCCACAATAAGTACCCTTCTTTAGTGTTTTTCTCTATCTTTCAAAGGCAGGTTAAATGCTTCAAGTAAAGCTTTTGCCTCTTCATTTGTTTTAGCAGTAGTCGTGATACAAATATCAAGACCACGTATTCCATCCGTTTTATCAAAGTCAATTTCAGGAAATACGATTTGTTCACTCAAACCCATGCTGTAATTTCCAGTACCATCAAATGATTTTGGGTTTAAACCGCGAAAATCACGTACTCGAGGTAATGTTATAGTAATCAATCTGTCCAGGAACTCATACATTTGATTTTTTCTAAGCGTTACCTTACAACCAATTGGCCAACCTTCACGAATTTTGAAACCCGCTAATGATTTTTTAGCTTTTGTAATAACAGGCTTTTGTCCAGCGATCAAGGTCATGTCATCTACAGCATGATTCATCACTTTCTTATCGCCTACTGCCTCGCCGACACCCATATTAAGAGTGATCTTCAGAATGCGAGGTACTTGCATTACACTTTTATAACCGAATTTCTTCATCATCATATTGACGATTTCGGTATTATAATACTCTTTAAGTCTTGCCATCTCGATCACCTAATTAAACTAAATCAATCATTTCATTGTTTGATTTAAAGTATCTGACTTTATGTTTATTTCCATCTTTTTCAATAAATTTAAAGCCTACTTTGTCTGCTTTTTTACTGACTGAATTATACATGGCAACATTAGAAACATTCAGCGGTGCTTCACGAGATAAAATGCCACCTTTTTCATTTAACTGGGGATTTGGTTTGGTATGCTTTTTGATAAGGTTTGCGCCATCGACTACAACCTGCTCACCAAACACACGTGTGACTTTCCCAATATGACCCCTGCTTTTACCAGCGATTACAATTACTGTATCGCCTGAACGAATGCGCTTCATAGTTTACCTTCCTACAATACTTCAGCAGCAAGAGAAATGATTTTCATAAATCGTTCTCTTAACTCACGAGTTACTGGGCCAAATATACGAGTACCTATTGGCTCGTTCTGATTATTTAAAAGGACAGCAGCATTTCCATCAAAACGAATAAGAGACCCATCGTCCCGTCTTACACCTTGAGCAGTTCTAACAACTACTGCTTTCATAACTGCGCCTTTTTTCACTTTACTTCGTGGTATGGCATCTTTAATGCTTACTTTAATTACATCACCTACACGGGCATAACGTCTGTGTGATCCACCAAGCACTTTGATACACATCACTTTGCGCGCTCCGCTGTTGTCGGCAACATCGAGCACCGTCTGCATTTGTATCATTCTAATCTCCAGCTCTAAATTCGACCAGAAAAAGGTTGCTGATTATATCAACCCTTATGGCATTTTAAAAGTCAATTGAAGTAATTTAGGAAATAACTTCGACTAAAACCCAACATTTCGTTTTAGAGAGAGGTCTTGATTCACTAATTTTTACCATATCTCCAATTTTACCTACCTGGTTTTCATCATGAGCGTGTAGTTTAGTTCGTCGCTTCATGATTTTTCCATACTTGGGATGCTTAACTGTTCTTTCAACCATAACAACAATGGTTTTTTGCATTTTATCACTGACTATTTTTCCTACCATTGTTCTGGCATTTGCTTCACTATTCGGCATGACTCTTTCCAACCTTTTCAGTCGTAATTGTTTTCACTTGAGCTATAGCTCTTCTGACTTTTTTAACGTCATGTGGCGTATCAAGAGTCCCGCTAGCCTTTTTCATTCTTAACTTAAACTGCGTTTTTCTCAGGTTCAGAAGCTCTTCATTAAGCTCATCGATTGTTAAATTTCTTAACTCGCTACTGTTTTTCATTACATCACCTTACGTTCTTCAAACATTACTTTGAAAGGGAGTTTTGCTTTAGCAAGATCAAAAGCTTCCATAGCAAGTTCTCTGGTGACACCTTCCATTTCAAATAACACTTTGCCAGGTTGAATTTGAGCAACCCAATATTCAACACTACCCTTACCTTTACCCTGCCGTACTTCGAGTGGCTTTTGAGTAATTGGCTTATCAGGGAACACACGAATCCAAATTTTACCGCCACGTTTAATGTGACGTGTCATAGCGCGTCGAGCAGCTTCAATTTGCCTTGCAGTCAAGCGACCGCGTTCAACTGCTTTTAATCCAAACTCACCAAAGCTGATATTACTACCTCTTTGGGCAAGACCGCGATTACGACCTTTCATTTGTTTTCTATATTTAGTACGTTTAGGCTGTAACATGATCAAAAATCCTCACTCATTTACTGCTTTCAGCAATACGAATTTTTTGTGGGAGAATTTCTCCTTTAAAAATCCATACCTTGACACCAATAATGCCGTAGGTAGTCTTTGCTTCTGCAGTACCATAATCAACGTCAGCACGAAAAGTATGTAATGGAACACGTCCTTCACGATACCATTCACTACGTGCTATTTCAGCACCGCCTAGACGACCACTAACGCATATTTTTATTCCCTTGGCACCTGATTTCATTGCTGATGTTACAGCTCTTTTCATGGCACGTCTAAACATGACACGTTGCTCTAACTGTTGCGCAATACTTTCACCAACTAATGTTGAATCAAGTTCGGGCTTTCTTACTTCTTCGATATTAAGGTGTACTGGAACACCTAACTTGGCAGCTATTTCTTTTCGCAATCCTTCAATACCACCACCTTTTTTCCCAATTAATACTCCTGGGCGTGCTGTATGAATTGTAACAACTGCGTTATTCGCTGGCCGCTCAATCTGTATGCGGCTAACCGCTGCAGACATAAGCTTTTTCTTAAGATCTTTTCTTAAGTTAATATCTTCATTTAGTAATTTCGCGTAGTTTTTACCGGCAAACCATTTTGAGTTCCAGTCTTTTGTAATACCTAAGCGAATACCAATTGGGTTTACTTTCTGTCCCATTATTCTATACCCCGTCAGAAACAATGATTGTAATATGGCAAGTACGTTTGCAAATCCTGTTTGCGCGTCCTTTTGCTCGAGGACTAATTCTTTTCAACGTAGTTGCTTCATCAACACAGACAACCCCTACCTTCAATTCTTCAATATCAGCGCCGTTATTATTCTCGGCATTTGCTATGGCTGATTCCAAGAGTTTGAGCATGAGTGTCGCACCTTTCTTAGGTGTAAAACGCAGGACATCTAACGCAGAAGAAACGTTCATTCTACGAATCATGTCAGCAACCAGTCTGCCCTTTTGAGCAGATAAGGGTGCATTTTTTAATTTTGCTGTAACTTCCATCATCGCCTCTTACTTACCTTTAGCTTTTCTGTCACCAGAATGGCCTTTGAATGTTCGAGTCATGGCAAACTCACCTAGTTTGTGACCTACCATGTTATCGGTAATAAATACCGGCACATGGTCTTTACCATTGTGAACGGCTATTGTCAGCTCGATCATGTCAGGAACTATAGTTGAACGTCTAGACCAAGTCTTAATTGGTTTTTTTGATTTTGTTTCGACCGCCACTTCTACTTTTTTTAATAAGTGATGATCGATGAATGGACCTTTTCTTATGGAACGTGCCACATTGATATCCTCTTAACTAATTATTTCTTTTTGCGTCTTCGTACAATAAAGCGATCGGTACGCTTATTGCTACGCGTCTTATAACCTTTAGTTGGAACACCCCATGGTGTAACAGGATGGCGTCCACCGGAAGTTCTACCCTCGCCTCCACCATGTGGATGGTCAACTGGGTTCATAGCAACTCCACGTACTGTCGGTCTGATACCTCTCCAGCGTTTTGCACCTGCTTTCCCGAGAGAACGCAGACTATGTTCGCTGTTACTAACTTCACCAATTACTGCTTTGCATGAAGTCAGCACTTTTCTCATTTCACCAGATCGCAATTTTAAAGTTGCATAAGCACCTTCTTTAGCAACGATCTGTCCGCTACAACCAGCACTACGTAACATTTGAGCGCCTTTTCCAGGCTTAAGCTCTACGCAATGAATTGTTGTACCTACAGGAATATTACGTAAAGGAAGACAATTGCCATTACTGATAGGCGAATCTTCTCCACTTACAATCGTATCACCTGCCTCTAACGCAGAAGGAGCAATAATGTAGCGCCGTTCACCGTCTTTGTAAACAACTAGCGCAATTAATGCTGATCTATTCGGATCATATTCAATACGTTCAACGGTAGCTTCAATGCCGTCTTTATTTCGTTTGAAGTCAATTATTCGGTATTTGGAACGAGCTCCACCACCAATATGACGTACGGTAATTCTACCTTGGTTATTTCTACCACCAGTCTTGTTTAGTTTCTCAACTAAAGCAGGATGCGGTTGTCCTTTATGAATATTGTGATGAACAACCTTTAACTCACCGCGTTTCCCTGGTGACGTTGGTTTTGATTTTAATAGTGCCATCTTAATCTGCCTTATTCTGTCACGGTAAAGTCAATGTCATAACTTTCATGTAGAGTAACAAAAGCTTTTTTCCAGTCGCTGCGCTTTCCAGACAACTGCTTAAAACGCTTGTTTTTACCCTTGACATTCATGACTGATACATTTTTTACCTTGACGTTAAACATTTGCTCTACAGCTTGTTTAATTTCAGGTTTTGTAGCCGTATTTAACACTTTAAATGTAAACTGCTTAAACTTCTCAGCCAAAACAGTGGCTTTTTCAGAGGTATGTGGCTCGCGGAGAACCATTAATAAACGTTCAGCATTCATTGTAACTGCTCCTCAAGACTTTTAACGGCATCGCTAGTAATTAATACCTTTTCAAATCGAAGCAAATTAACTGGATCGAGGGAAGCGACGTCACATACATCAAAACCATATACATTGCGTGAACCCAGATATTCTTGCTCACCAATCTCATTCATAACAATTAAAGCATTTGTAAGATTTAGCTCGCTCATTTTAGCAAGGAAATCTTTCGTTTTATGTGATTTACACTGAAAATCACTAACTACGATGAGAGTCTCATTACGATGCAATTCGGAGATAATGCTTCGGAGTGCTCTTTTGTACATCTTTTTATTCAATTTCTGGCTATAGTCACGCTTTTTGGAAGCAAATGTAACACCACCTGAACGCCATATAGGGCTTCGAATTGTTCCGGCTCTTGCTCTGCCAGTGCCTTTTTGATTCCAGGGCTTTCTTCCACCGCCTCTAACTTCGGAGCGGGTTTTCTGAGCACTATTACCACTTCTGGCATTATTCATATAAGTCACAACGGCTTGATGAATAAGGCCTTCATTATAGTTGTAATCGAATACATGTTCACTAACATTCAAGGAAGTGTTGGTATCTTTTGTTATAAGTTCCATTATGCTCCCCTTGCTTTTTTAACAGCAGGTCTAATTTCTACTCTTGCGCCTGGAAAACCAGGAATAGCCCCTTTGATTAGAAGGAGGTTACGTTCAGCATCGACACGAACCAATTCAAGAGTCTGAGTTGTACAGCGTACATTACCCATGTGACCAGCCATTTTCTTGCCTTTAAACACACGTCCCGGAGTTTGGTTTTGACCAATTGAACCAGGTACTCTATGCGAACGAGAGTTACCATGTGTTGCATCTTGAGTACGGAAGTTGTGACGTTTTACTGTTCCTGCAAAGCCTTTACCCTTTGAAGTTCCTGCAACATCTACAAACTGGCCGTTTGCAAATACATCTGCAACTGATAGCGTTTGCCCAGCTGAATACCCTTCTAATGAGTCAACACTGAACTCACAAAGCATGTCACCGGCCATAATTTGCGACTTGGCAAAGTGACCTGTTAATGGTTTGTTTACGTGGCTAGATTTCTTTTCACCACCTGTAAGCTGTACAGCTATGTAACCATCAGTTTCTATAGATTTCAGTTGAGAAATACGATTTGGTAGCACCTCAACCACAGACACCGGTACTGACACTCCATCTTCTGTAAAGACACGCGTCATACCTACCTTTCTGCCAATTAACCCTATCATTGTAATACCTCGTTAGTATCCTTTGCCTGTAAATGATTACTCATCATCAAGGCTAATCTGAACATCAACCCCGGCAGCCAGATCGAGTTTCATTAGTGCATCAACTGTTTTCTCAGTAGGATGAACAATAACAACCAAGCGTTTGTGGGTACGTAACTCGTATTGATCTCTTGCATCTTTATTAACGTGCGGTGAGGTCAATACAGTAAATTTCTCTTTTCTAATAGGTAATGGTATTGGGCCACGAATTTGTGCACCAGTTCGTTTAGCCGTTTCAACAATTTCGCGTGTTGAAGTATCAATCAAGCGATGATCAAACGATTTTAGACGAATTTTTATATTTTGATTGTTACTCATTTTGCTCACTCGATAATTTTTGCAACAACACCAGCACCAACGGTGCGACCACCTTCACGGATTGCAAATCGCAGTCCTTCATCCATAGCAATGGGTGAGTGAAGGTTAACAATCATCTGTACGTTATCACCAGGCATAACCATTTCAATACCTTCTGGTAAATCACAGCTGCCGGTCACGTCAGTTGTTCTAAAATAGAATTGTGGGCGGTATCCATTAAAAAATGGGGTATGACGTCCACCTTCATCTTTAGACAATACATAAACCTCTGCTTCAAATTTTGTATGAGGTTTAATTGAACCTGGTTTAGCAAGTACCTGACCACGTTGTACATCATCTCGCTTTGTACCGCGCAATAATACACCAACGTTGTCTCCAGCTCTACCCTCATCGAGTAATTTTCGGAACATTTCAACGCCAGTACAAATTGTTTTCTGTGTATCACGTATTCCAACAATCTCTACTTCTTCGCCTACCTTGACAATTCCGCACTCTACACGACCGGTTACTACTGTACCTCGGCCTGAAATAGAGAATACGTCTTCTATTGGGAGCAAGAAAGGCTTATCAATAATTCGCTCTGGCTCAGGGAAATAGCTATCCATTGTTTCAACCAATTTTTCAATGGCTGGTACACCAATTTCGCTAGTATCGCCTTCCAGGGCTTTTAATGCAGATCCAACGACGATTGGAATATCATCACCAGGAAATTCATAGCTTGTTAACAAATCGCGAACTTCCATCTCAACCAGTTCTAACAATTCAGCATCGTCCACCATGTCTGCCTTATTGAGGAAGACAACAATATACGGAACACCAACTTGTCGAGATAACAGAATATGTTCACGCGTTTGAGGCATAGGGCCATCGGCAGCGGAAACGACAAGTATACCACCGTCCATCTGAGCAGCACCTGTAATCATGTTCTTTACGTAGTCCGCATGTCCTGGACAGTCAACATGAGCATAGTGGCGATTAGCAGACTCATACTCAACATGTGCTGTTGAAATGGTAATTCCGCGTTCACGTTCTTCTGGGGCAGCATCAATCTGGTCATACGCTTTCGCCGTACCACCATATTTTTTAGCCATAATCGTTGTAATTGCAGCAGTTAGCGTAGTTTTGCCATGATCAACATGCCCAATCGTACCAACGTTGACATGCGGCTTTTTACGCTCAAATTTTTCCTTAGCCATTTCAATACCTCTTTAACTTTATTGTTTCTTAATAATTGCTTCAGCTATATTCATCGGCGCTTCAGCATAATGGGCAAATTCCATCGTATATGTTGCTCGTCCTTGCGTTGCTGACCGAACGTCTGTCGCATATCCAAACATTTCTGAAAGAGGCACCTCTGCTCGAATAACTTTACCAGCAGGTGAATCTTCCATACCTTGTACCATACCCCTACGACGATTTAGGTCACCCATTACATCGCCCATATAATCTTCTGGAGTAACAACTTCTACACTCATAATAGGTTCAAGAAGAACTGGTTTAGCTTTCAATGCACCTTGTCTAAAGCACTGAGAACCAGCAATCTTAAATGCCATTTCACTTGAATCCACCTCATGGAATGAGCCGTCAAATAAAGTGACTTTTACGTCTACTACGGGATATCCGGCAATAACGCCATTTTGCAATTGCTCTTGTACGCCCTTATCAACAGCTGGGATATATTCTTTGGGAATAACACCACCAACAATCGCATTTACAAATTCATACCCTTTTCCTGCTTCCTGCGGTTCAATCTTCAACCAGACATGTCCATATTGTCCGCGACCACCGGATTGTCGAACAAATTTACCTTCTTGTTCAACTGTTGCTTTTAATGTTTCCCTGTATGCAACTTGAGGCTTGCCAACATTAGCTTCTACGCTAAACTCTCGCTTCATGCGGTCAACAATAATTTCCAGGTGTAACTCACCCATACCTTCGATAATTGTCTGTCCTGATTCTTCATCAGTGTGAACACGAAAAGATGGATCTTCTTGAGCAAGCTTGCCTAAAGCTACGGACATTTTTTCCTGGTCCGCTTTCGTTCTTGGTTCGACAGCAACCGCGATAACAGGATCAGGAAAGTCCATACGCTCAAGGATTACTACCTTGTTGAGATCACTTAAAGTATCTCCCGTCGTTACAGTCTTTAAGCCAACTGCTGCTGCTATATCGCCTGCTCTGACTTCTTTAATTTCTTCACGCGAATTAGCATGCATCTGCAATAATCGACCAATACGCTCTTTTTTACCCTTTACAGAGTTATAAATTGTATCTCCACATTTCAGAACACCTGAGTAAACTCTGAAATATGTTAGTGTGCCAACGAATGAATCCGTAGCAATTTTAAAAGCAAGTGCTGAGAAAGGCTCATCATATGCCGTTTTTCGGTAGGCTACTTCGCCATCTTCATCGAGTCCTTTAATTGCAGGAATATCGATAGGTGATGGTAAGTAATCAACCACACCGTCAAGTACTGCCTGTACGCCTTTATTTTTAAAAGCCGAACCGCAGAATACCGGCACCATTTTATTGGTTACGGTCAGGTGACGAAATGCTTTCTTGATCTCTTCTTCAGTAAACGCTTCACCTTCGAGATATTTTTCCATTAACTCTTCAGATGCTTCTGCAGCGGCTTCATAAATCTTGGCAAGGTATTCTTTACATTGAGGAATCATATCAGCAGGAATATCTTTATATTCAAAAGACATGCCCTTGCTTTCTTCATCCCAATGTATCGCTTTCATCTTGATAAGATCGACAACACCTACAAAATCTTCTTCAGCACCTAAGGGCAGTTGCACTACTACTGGATTAGAACCTAAACGGTTTTTAATCTGTGTAACTACTCTTAAGAAATTGGCACCCATGCGATCCATTTTGTTTACAAAAACGATACGCGGGACGCCATATTTATCAGCTTGTCGCCACACTGTTTCAGATTGTGGCTCAACGCCCGATACGGCATCAAATACAACTACAGCTCCATCAAGAACTCGCAGGGAGCGCTCAACTTCAATCATAAAGTCTACGTGTCCAGGTGTATCGATAATGTTTACACGATGCCGTGCATACTGTTTATCCATACCTTCCCAGTAACAGGTAGTAGCAGCGGAGGTAATTGTAATTCCGCGCTCTTGCTCCTGAACCATCCAGTCCATTGTAGCTGCACCGTCATGCACTTCACCGATCTTGTGCGACATACCTGTGTAAAACAGCACCCGTTCTGTGGTGGTTGTCTTACCGGCATCTACGTGCGCAGCAATTCCTATATTTCGGTATAGTTCCAATGGAGTAGACACTACTTACCTCTCTGTTAATTCCATCTAAAATGTGCAAACGCCTGGTTAGCTTTTGCCATTTTATGCGTATCTTCGCGTTTCTTGGCAGCAGAGCCTTTGCTTTCAAAAGCATCCATTAATTCACCCGCCAGTCGCAACATCATACCTTTTTCGCCGCGTGAACGTGCAGCTTGTACAATCCAGCGCATACCGAGGGCAATGCTGCGATCCGTACGAACTTCTACTGGAACCTGGTATGTTGCACCACCTACACGGCGTGAACGCACCTCAACACTTGGTCTTACGTTATCAAGCGCTTGCTCAAAATAACGTAACACGTTATCAGATGAAGAATTACCGCTACTTTCGCCAGCTTCTTCATCTGCTTTCTTTGATTTCTTAACCTTGTCTGCCATAACGGATAATGCACCGTAAATAATTTTTTCAGCAGTTGATTTTTTTCCACTAATCATTAGAACGTTGATAAACTTGGCCAACAACTCACTATGATGTTTGGGATCAGGTAAAATCTCTCGTTTGGGTACTTCTCTTCTTCTTGGCATGTCAGATTCCTACAATCAGATTATTTCTTGTCTTTTGGTTTTTTAGTACCATATTTTGATCGTCCTTGCTTACGATCGCTAACACCGGAGGTATCAAGACTTCCACGAACAGTGTGATAACGCACCCCTGGCAAATCTTTTACACGACCACCACGAATCAATACTACAGAATGCTCTTGCAGATTGTGGCCTTCACCACCGATATAAGATGATACTTCAAAGCCATTGGTTAGACGAACACGAGCTACCTTACGCATAGCCGAGTTAGGCTTTTTAGGTGTTGTTGTGTAAACACGAGTACATACCCCTCTACGCTGTGGACAAGACTCCAAAGCAGGGACGTTACTTTTCTTCTTGGCGTCCACACGAGGCTTTCTTACTAGCTGATTAATAGTAGCCATTTATTCTTAACTCCGAACTTTCTCTTATATTAATTTCGAATGCATAAGGAGGCCGGATTCTATATAGGTCCAGCAGATTTGTCAAGTTCAAATCTGCTGACTTTAGATCCGGATTAATGATCATGGTTGTCGGCATTAAGCGCTTCACTTAATGCGTGCTCCACATCACTTGCTGTCACCGTATGCGTGTTATGCTCATTACTTGCAGCCCTTGCACGTTTTGCCTTACGTTTTTGATGATACGTGTATCCTGTTCCAGCAGGTATTAAACGACCTACCATCACATTTTCTTTTAGTCCACGCAAATCATCAACTTTTCCACTCACTGCCGCTTCAGTTAACACACGGGTTGTTTCCTGGAAGGATGCAGCAGAGATGAATGATTCCGTCGCTAATGACGCTTTTGTAATACCTAATAAAATAGGTGTACCGCGCGCTAATTGTTTATCTTCAGCGGCAAGCTTGTCATTTTCCTGGAGCATCATACTTTCTTCAACTTGCTCACCCACCAGGAATTTAGAATCCCCGGAATAAGTAATTACACGTTTGCGTAACATCTGGCGAACAATTGTTTCAATATGCTTATCATTTATCTTTACACCCTGTAATCGATAGACATCCTGTACTTCGTTTACAATGTAATTTGCCAGAGCACCAACACCCAATAGACGCAATATATCGTGAGGATTGAGCGGACCTTCGGCAATAAGCTCACCACGCTCCACGTGCTCCCCTTCAAATACTGATATATGTCTCCATTTAGGAATGAGCTCTTCATGAGCCTGGTTCTCTGATTCAGTAATAATCAGACGACGTTTACCTTTTGTTTCCTTACCAAAATTCACGATACCGGATACTTCAGCCATAACCGCTGAATCTTTAGGCTTACGCGCTTCAAACAGGTCGGCTACTCTTGGCAGACCCCCTGTAATATCCCGTGTCTTGGAACGCTCTTGTGGAATACGGGCAATTACGTCACCCACACCTACCACGTTACCATCTTCAAAGTTGATAATAGCGTCAACTGGGAGATAATATTGAGCAGGAACGTTGGTTCCAGCGAGGAAAATTTCCTCACCATCGTCAGAGACGAGCTTAACCATCGGGCGTAAATCTCTACCTAGCGAACTGCGCTGCTTGGCATCTATTACTACAATATTACTAAGACCGGTTAACTCATCTGTCTGACGATTCATGGTCAAACCTTCAATCAAATCGATGAACTTAAGCTTCCCGCTCACCTCAGAGATAACTGGGTGGGTATGAGGATCCCAGCTTGCGATAATCTGACCTGCATCTGCAATTACGTTATCATGGACGGTAAGTACTGAACCGTATGGTAATTTATAACGCTCGCGCTCTCTGCCAAAATCATCAACGATAGAGACCTCTCCAGAGCGAGAAACCGCAACCAGATTACCATTCTCATGTGTTACAGTTTTAATATTGTGAAGTCTAATGAGACCGGTATTTTTAATTTGAATATTGTTAGCAGCAGTCGCACGAGATGCCGCACCTCCAATATGGAAGGTTCTCATTGTCAACTGTGTACCAGGCTCGCCAATGGACTGAGCCGCGATAATACCAACTGCTTCACCCGTGTTAACCAAATGGCCACGTGCTAAATCACGTCCGTAACACTTGGCACATAAACCAAAACGCGTATTACATTCGATTGGTGAGCGAACAAGTACTTGATCGACACTATGTTTCTCAAGTTTTTCTACCAGATCTTCATCAAGCAACGTTCCAGCAGTAACAATAGGCTCACTGTGATTAGGAATAAACACATCTGTTGCCACAACTCGGCCAAGGACTCGCTCATGCAATGGCTCAACGATGTCTCCACCCTCGATGAGTGGCTGCATTAGTATGCCCTTATCGGTTCCGCAATCATCTTCGGTGATTACAACATCCTGAGCAACGTCAACGAGTCGTCTGGTCAGATAACCTGAGTTCGCTGTTTTTAATGCCGTATCTGCGAGACCTTTTCGTGCTCCGTGAGTTGAAATAAAGTATTGGAATACGTTCAAGCCTTCCCGGAAATTCGCCGTAATAGGTGTTTCAATAATGGAGCCATCTGGTGCAGCCATTAATCCGCGCATACCAGCTAACTGTCTAATCTGTGCAGCCGAACCTCGCGCTCCAGAGTCTGCCATCATGAAAATTGGATTAAATGAAGCTTGTCGGGTCGTATTGCCATCCCGATCAACTACCTCTTCAGTAGCAATACGTGTCATCATTGACTTGGCAACCATTTCATTTGTGCGCGACCAGATGTCAATTACTTTATTATATCGCTCGCCATTTGTTACAAGGCCTGAACGGAATTGCGATTCAATTTCACGTACTTCGTTGTCTGCCTGTTCAATAATTGCAGGTTTATCTTCAGGGATTTCCATATCTTCAATACCAATAGAAGCACCAGCTCTAGTAGCATATTTAAAACCCATATACATTAATTGATCGGCAAAAATTACTGTTTCTTTAAGGCCAAATTTACGATAACAAGAGTCAACGACCTTGGAGATTGCTTTTTTGGTCATTGCACGATTAATTTGTGAGAATGGCATTCCTTTTGGAAGAATCTCAGACATAATCGCACGACCAACTGTCGTTTCTACTCTGTGGAAACCTTCAGCGCCTTCATCATCGACAGGCATACGAACTTTAACTTTGGCGTGAATATCTACCAAACCAGCCTCATAGAAGTTCTGTGCTTCTTGTGGGCTAGCGAAGGATTTACCTTCACCCAGTGCATTGATACGCTCACGGGTTAAATAGTAAAGACCTAATACTACGTCCTGACTGGGAACAATAATGGGTTCACCACTTGCAGGAGATAATATGTTATTGGTCGACATCATCAGGGAACGTGCTTCTAGCTGAGCTTCCAGTGTTAAAGGAACATGTACTGCCATCTGGTCGCCGTCGAAGTCTGCATTATATGCCGTACAAACTAATGGATGCAGCTGAATAGCTTTACCTTCAATTAAAACCGGTTCAAATGCCTGGATACCCAATCTGTGCAGAGTTGGAGCACGGTTTAATAAAATAGGATGTTCACGTATGACATCTTCTAAAATATCCCATACAACCGGCTCTTCACGCTCAACCATTTTTTTAGCTGCTTTAATGGTTGTCGCTAATCCTCTAAATTCCAGTTTGCTGAAAATGAATGGTTTAAAGAGCTCTAATGCCATTTTTTTAGGCAGTCCACATTGGTGTAAACGCAATGTTGGGCCTACGACGATTACTGAACGGCCTGAATAGTCAACTCGCTTACCGAGGAGATTTTGACGAAAACGACCCTGCTTACCTTTAATCATATCAGCAAGCGACTTTAGAGGACGCTTGTTTGTTCCGGTAATTGCACGACCACGACGGCCATTATCAAGTAATGCGTCGACTGATTCCTGAAGCATCCGCTTCTCGTTTCTAACAATAATGTCAGGAGCGCTAAGATCGAGCAGGCGCTTTAATCGATTATTTCTATTGATAACACGGCGATAAAGATCGTTAAGATCGGATGTCGCAAAACGTCCGCCATCAAGAGGTACCAGTGGTCGTAAGTCTGGTGGAAGGACTGGTAGTACGTCCATAATCATCCACTCAGGTTTATTTCCTGACTCATAGAATGCTTCAATTAACTTGAGTCGTTTGGTAATTTTTTTGATTTTCGTTTCAGAGTTAGTAGTCGGCAACTCTTCACGCAATGATTTTATTTCTTCTTCCAAATCAATCTGGCGGAGTAGATCGCGGATTGCTTCAGCACCCATACGAGCATCGAATTCATCTCCGTATTGTTCCATAGCTTCTAAATAAACTTCGTCATTTAGTAATTGACCACGCTCAAGCTCAGTCATACCAGGATCAACAACGACAAACGCTTCAAAATAGAGTACGCGTTCGATATCTCGTAAGGTCATATCCAGCAATAAACCAATTCTGGATGGTAATGACTTCAAGAACCAAATATGAGCAACAGGACTTGCTAGCTCAATATGACCCATTCGTTCACGTCTGACTTTTGCAAGTGCTAATTCAACACCGCATTTTTCGCAGATTACGCCTCGGTGTTTTAAACGCTTGTACTTCCCGCATAAACACTCATAGTCTTTTACAGGGCCGAAAGTTTTGGCGCAAAACAAACCATCTCGCTCAGGTTTAAATGTACGATAATTGATAGTTTCAGGTTTTTTAACCTCGCCATATGACCATGATCGAATTAAATCCGGTGAGGCTAAGGCAATTTTAATTGCATCAAATTCTTCTGTTTGCCCTTGTTGTTTAAGAATACCAAGTAAATCACTCATTACTGGTGCTTTTCGTATAGGATTGCCGCTTAGATTAGCCAAGTCTATGCCTCCAAAAATTAATTAGTCAGAATACATCGTTTATGAGTTAGTCGTGATCCAGCTCAATATCAATACCTAATGCACGAATTTCTTTTAACAATACGTTAAATGATTCGGGCATACCGGGATCCATACGGTGATCACCGTCAACTATATTTTTATAAATCTTAGTTCGTCCTCCGACATCATCTGATTTTACGGTCAACATTTCTTGCAGCGTATAAGCAGCACCATATGCTTCAAGCGCCCACACTTCCATTTCACCAAAACGTTGTCCCCCAAACTGTGCTTTACCACCTAGCGGTTGCTGAGTAACCAAGCTATAAGAACCCGTGGAACGTGCATGCATTTTATCATCAACCAGGTGATTTAACTTAAGCATGTACATGTATCCTACTGTAACGGGATTATCAAATTGCCGTCCGGTCCTGCCATCAATCAAAGTGGTTTTGCCATCTGCTCTTAAACCGGCGAGTTCCAGCATTGCTTTAATTTCAGCTTCACTGGCACCATCAAAAACTGGTGTTGCCATTGGCACGCCCGCTCTTAAATTATTGGCCAGCAGTTTTAGTTCATTATCATCAAGTAAATCAAGTTGCACACGCGCCTGATCGTCATGATTGTAAATTTTATCCAGAAATGTTCGAACTTCCTGTAAGGGTTTGCTGCTATCAAGAAGCTCTGCAATTCTGTGTCCCAAACCTTTTGCAGCGAGACCTAAATGCGTTTCAAGTACCTGTCCAATGTTCATACGTGACGGTACACCCAGTGGGTTTAGAACGATGTCGACTGCAGTACCATCTTCCATATAGGGCATGTCCTCGACTGGAACTACAATAGAGATTACCCCTTTGTTTCCATGACGGCCTGCCATTTTATCACCAGGTTGTATGCGACGTTTTACAGCGAGATACACTTTAACGATTTTTAAAACGCCAGGTGCCAAATCATCACCCTGTATGATTTTTTTACGATTATCATTGAATCGTTTTTCCATTTCTTTACCGAGCAGTTCCAACTGCTTGGATAATTGCTCTAATTGTTGACTGGAAACGTCATCATCAACACGAACATCGAACCATTTTTCTCTGGCTATTGAATCCAGGTAAGAATCGCTGATTTTTGTACCTGGTTTAATATTGTCAGGTCCACCAGTTGCAATCTTATTTAATAATAAGTTTGATACACGGTGGTAAATATCTTCTTCTCTGATTCGACGCTCATCAATTAAGTCTTTACGCACACGAGCCAAGTGCTCTTCTTCGATACTTTTTGCTCGATCATCTTTCTCCAGACCATCGCGTGTAAATACTTGAACATCTATAACCGTTCCATTCATTCCTGATGGTACGCGTAATGAAGAATCTTTTACATCGGACGCTTTTTCACCGAAAATTGCACGAAGTAATTTCTCTTCCGGTGTCAATTGTGTTTCCCCTTTAGGAGTTACTTTCCCAACGAGAATATCACCGGCACTTACCTCAGCACCAATGTACACAACGCCTGACTGATCAAGACTTGCCAAGGCTGATTCACCGACATTAGGAATATCCCCGGTGATCTCTTCAGTGCCAAGCTTGGTATCACGAGCGATACAAGTGAGTTCTTCTATATGAATAGTTGTAAATCTGTCTTCCTGAACAATGCGCTCAGATATTAAGATAGAATCCTCAAAGTTATATCCATTCCATGGCATAAAGGCTACAAGCAAATTCTGACCTAAAGCCAGCTCACCCATATCAGTACAAGGCCCGTCTGCAAGAACATCACCACGTTGAATTCGATCGCCTGTAGAGACAATCGGACGTTGGTTAATACAGGTATCCTGGTTAGAGCGGAAATACTTGGTAAGATTATAAATATCTACCCCTGTTTCCCCGGCATTGGTTTCATCATCATTCACTCGGACAACTATTCGAGACGCATCTACCAGATCAATAATACCACTACGTTTCGCTACGACTGAAACACCAGAGTCAGATGCTACTGTACGCTCCATACCTGTTCCAACCAGCGGTTTTTCAGATCGCAAAGTAGGTACGGCCTGACGTTGCATGTTGGAACCCATTAGAGCCCGGTTAGCATCGTCATGCTCAAGAAATGGTATAAGTGATGCCGCCACGGATACGATCTGCTTTGGCGAAACATCCATATAGTTAATTTTATCGGGAGTAGTTAATGAAAATTCATTTTGATGACGGCAAGGAACGAGGTCAGCAGTAATATTACCTGCTTCATCCAATGCTACGTTTGACTGCGCGATATACTGATCTACTTCTTCAATTGCAGATAAGTATTCAATTTCATCTGTAACACGACCATCTACAATTTTACGGCATGGTGTTTCGATAAAGCCGTATTCATTTGTACGAGCATAAACAGAAAGAGAATTTATTAATCCGATATTCGGACCTTCTGGTGTTTCAATAGGACATACACGGCCATAATGCGTAGTATGAACGTCACGAACTTCAAAACCTGCGCGTTCTCTTGTCAATCCACCTGGGCCTAATGCAGATACTCTTCGTTTGTGAGTAACACCTGAAAGAGGATTAACCTGATCCATAAACTGAGACAACTGGCTCGAACCGAAAAATTCTTTGATCGCGGCCGAAACTGGTTTGGCATTGATGAGATCCTGTGGCATCAGGTTTTCAGACTCAACCAGACTTAATCGCTCTTTAACGGCGCGCTCTACTCTGACCAATCCTACTCGGAACTGATTTTCAGCCATTTCACCGACACTGCGAACACGTCGATTACCAAGATGGTCAATATCATCAACGATACCAATACCATTACGGATATCAATCAACGTTTTTATAACTGCCAGAATATCTTCTTTTGTGAGCGTACCTGGGCCTGTATCGTCCTTGCGTCCAACACGACGGTTGAACTTCATTCTACCTACTGCCGACAAATCATAGCGTTCTTCTGCAAAAAACAAGTTTTTAAACAACGCTTCGGCAGCCTCTTTTGTTGGTGGCTCACCAGGACGCATCATTCGGTAGATTTCTACCAGTGCTTCAAGTTGGCTGGCCGTTGGATCAATTTTTAGCGTATCTGAAATATATGAACCGTGGTCTAAATCATTGGTATAGATTAATTCAAAAGACAAAATCCCTTGCTCAGAAAGCTGATCCAGTAAATCAGCTGAAACTTCATCGTTTGCCTGAGCTAGCACTTCACCTGTAGATTCATTGACAACATGTTTAGCCAATGTTTTTCCAATGAGGTAGTCACGCGGAACAACCAAATCCTGCATGTTGCTCTTTTCCATCAGCTTGATGTGTCGTGCTGTAATACGTCTACCCTGTTCAACGATAAGCTCGCCCGTTTCAGGCACGACAATATCAAAGGAAGCAATTTCACCACGGAGACGTGCTGGAATAAGATTTATATGAAACTCACCATTTCTTAGCTGGCAAACTGTTGATTCGAAAAACTCTGACAAAATACCTTCAGTTTCATAGCCGAGTGAACGTAAAAGAATACTGACTGGTAATTTACGGCGTCTGTCAATTCTGACAAAAACGCAATCCTTAGGGTCAAATTCAAAATCCAACCATGAACCACGGTAAGGAATTATCCGTGCTGAATATAATAATTTTCCAGATGAGTGGGTCTTGCCTCGATCATGTTCAAATATAACACCAGGAGAGCGGTGTAACTGAGATACAACTACACGCTCAGTTCCATTAACAACAAATGTTCCCACATCCGTCATAAGCGGTATTTCGCCCATGAATACGTCTTGCTCACGTATGTCTTTAATGGGCTTAGGCTCACCAGGCGCATCTTTATCAAGAACGACCAGTCTAATTTTAACTCTGAGTGGTGCGGAGTATGTAAGTCCGCGCAATTTGCACTCACGCACATCAAAACCAGGCTCGCCTAGTTTATAACTGACGTATTCCAGCCGTGCATTTCCAGAGAAGCTTTGAATGGGAAATACAGATGAAAAAGCGGCATGTAGTCCGGTATTTTGATTAATATTTGCTTTTGAATCTGCTTTAAGAAAATCAGCATAAGACTTTAACTGAATATCAAGCAAATTGGGGATGGCCATTTTGTCGGCCTGCCTACCAAAGCTTTTGCGAAATCGTTTTTTCTCAGCATGGGAATATTGTTGAGGGTTAGCTTTTGCAATGGCCATGGTAGTTCCTCTGTAAATAGTTGTTGACATCAAACACATAAACCCAGCCATGTGTCCATGGCCGGGTCTTAAAGGGTATAAGCAGTATTACTTAACTTCTACTTCCGCGCCTGCTTCTTCGAGTTCTTTCTTGATAGCTGCAGCTTCGTCTTTAGAAACGCCTTCTTTAACAACAGAGGGTGAGCCTTCAACCAAGTCTTTCGCTTCTTTCAAGCCTAAACCAGTTAATGTACGAATCACTTTAATTACGCCAACTTTGTTTGCGCCAAAGCTTTTCATTACAACATCAAACTCTGTTTTTTCTTCAACGGCAGCAGCAGCGGCAGCTGGAGCAGCTACTGAAACCGCGGCAGCAGCAGCAGATACGTTAAATTTTTCTTCCATAGCTTCAATAAGCTCGACAACTTGCATTACAGTCATGTTAGAGATTGACTCAAGAATCTCATTATTTGATACAGCCATTACTAGCTCCTAAGTTATAATTTAAAATTTGATTAAGCGGTTTGTTGTTCTTTTTGATCTTTAATTGCAGCAATCGTTCTAACCAATTTGGCATGAGGTTCTGCAAGAGTTCGAACAAATTTTTCAACTGGTGCTTTCATCACATACATTAGCTTGGCTAATGCTTCATCACGTGTTGGCAAGCTGGCAACCATATCGAGTTGATCGGCACCATATACTTTACCACCCACAGCTAATGCTTTGATTTCAAGCTTTTCAAATGATTTTACAAAGTCTTTCAGCAAACGTGCTGCATCGCTTGGTGCATTAAGAGATAATGCCACAAACAATGGACCTACCAATTGCTCACTTAAACAGGAAAACTCAGTGTCTTGAAAGGCTCTGCGAGTTAATGTATTTCGCACAACCCGTAGATAAACACCGGACTTTCTTGCCTGACTACGCAATTGAGTCATTTGATTTACAGTCAAACCACGATAATCAGCAACTACTGCCGATATTGCTTTTGAAGCGACTGCTGTCACTTCTTCAACAACGGCTTTTTTTGCAGCTAAAGTTATCGTCACGTTAATGACCTCCTTAGTTGTTCAAATCAAATTGATTTGACAGTTATGGTGGCCGTCTCAGATTATAAATCGGAGTCGGTTCACCGTCTGCGCAGGAAATTAAGTTTTTAAACACCTGCGGTCTTCGACGGCATCGAACCAAGTCTATGCCGTGAAATCGGATTTAAGGGTCGTATATGTTACACAGGTATTGACGCTATATCAATAGGCAATCCTGGTCCCATAGTAGAGGAAAGAGTAATCTTCTTAAAATAGACACCCTTGGAAGCTGTTGGTTTTGCTTTACGCAGATCAACAATTAATGCTGAAAGATTTTCAACAATGTCGGCTTCCAGAAAATCTACTTTACCGACTGTACAGTGAATAATACCATTTTTATCAGTTCGATAACGTACTTGACCAGCTTTTGCGTCTGTTACTGCAGCTTCAACATTCATTGTTACAGTGCCTACTTTAGGATTGGGCATTAAACCACGTGGGCCCAATATTTGCCCTAATTGACCTACAATACGCATTGCGTCGGGTGTAGCGATAACAACATCGAAATTCATTTCACCCGCTTTGATTTGCTCAGCCAGGTCTTCGAAACCCACAATATCCGCACCAGCTTTCTTTGCTTTTTCAGCATTATCGCCTTGAGCAAATACGGCTACTCGCACCACTTTACCTGTTCCTTTGGGTAAGTTGGTAGATGAACGTACAACCTGATCAGACTTACGAGGGTCAACACCCAGGTTAATGCTCACGTCTACAGCTTCTTTAAAATTTTTACTGGAAAATTCTTTTAGTATTCCAATTGCTTCTACTACGTTATAGAGATGAGCCGGTTTGACTTTCTCACGTATTTTCTTTTGTTTCTTACTTAAATTAGTCATGGTAACCCCTTATTCCAAACCTTCAACCTCAATACCCATGCTACGTGCAGTTCCTGCTATGCTACGCACTGCGGCCGCCAAGCTACCTGCTGTCAAGTCAGGTTCTTTTGTTTTAGCAATGGTTTCAAGATCTGAACGATTCAGTTTTGCAACTTTTTTAGTATTTGGATTACCGCTACCACTTTGTATACCAGCAGCTTTTTTAAGTAAAACAGATGCAGGAGGTGTTTTAGTAATAAATGTAAAGCTACGATCACTATAAACGGTAATTACTACAGGTGTTGCCAAGCCTTGTTCGATATTCTGCGTAGCTGCATTGAAAGCTTTACAGAATTCCATAATATTGACACCACGCTGACCTAGTGCAGGACCAACTGGTGGGCTTGGGTTTGCTTTTCCTGCTGGTATTTGCAATTTTATGTATGCTTCTACTTTTTTAGCCATATCGACTCCTTATGGGTATAACGCCTTGGATAAATAAACTATCTTAAGCTTCCCGTTAATAAAACTATGATTTTTCAACCTGACTGAATTCTAATTCAACAGGTGTTGAACGACCAAATATAAGAACAGCAACGCGAAGTCGATTTTTCTCGTAATTGACTTCTTCTACTACGCCGTTGAAATCAACAAATGGCCCTTCTTTAACACGTACAACTTCACCTGGTTCAAACAGGATTTTTGGCCTCGGCTTAGTAACTCCATCTTCAACACGTTGCAAAATTGCCTGTGCTTCTTTATCAGAAATTGGAGTAGGTGTTTGGCTCGTTCCACCAATAAAACCGAGCACGCGAGGAATTTTACGTATCATGTGCCAGGTTTTATCGTCCATGATCATGTTAACCAGAACATAGCCTGGGAAAAATTTACGCGTGCTCTTTCTCTTTTGGCCTGCACGCATTTCAACTACTTCTTCGGAGGGTACTACTACCTCACCAATTTTATCTTGCATTCCATGATGTTCTGCACGGGTTGTAATTTCGCGCATAACGAAATTTTCATAACCCGAGTAGGCATGTACTACATACCATTGTTTTGATTTCTGCTCTTCCACGTTTATCAGCCCAAATGTGTTATTTTAGCGATGACCCACATCATTCCAGAATCAATACCCCAGAGAATGAAACCTGTTACTGCAACCATGATCATAACAATGGATGTTGTTTGAATAGTTTCCTGGCGAGTTGGCCACACTACTTTTAACAGCTCAGCTTTGGCTTCGATACCAAAAGCAAATACTTGCTGCCCTTTAGTGGTGAAATAGCCAAGTAATCCAGTAAATAGAAACCAGCCAATCCAGATAATTACCTTAATCGGTGATGAAAAACTGAAATAATAAGTACAAAAAAAGGCTGCAATAGTAACCAGTACTATTCCGAGCCATAATGCTATTTCTTTAAGATTAATTTTTGAACTCACTGAACTTTTCATAATTCTCTGGTATTTGGCAGGCCAGGAGGGAATCGAACCCCCAACCTGCGGTTTTGGAGACCGCCACTCTGCCAATTGAGCTACTGGCCTAATCTTAACACATATGGATGTGAGGCCTAAACCTCACATCCGTACCTTTTAGGCGAGGATCTTAGCAACAACCCCTGCACCTACTGTTCGACCACCTTCACGGATTGCAAATCTTAAACCTTCGTCCATTGCAATTGGTGAATGCAGATTTACTATTAAATTCACGTTATCTCCAGGCATAACCATTTCTATACCTTCAGGAAGATCGCATGAACCAGTCACGTCTGTTGTTCTGAAATAGAACTGTGGACGGTATCCGTTGAAAAATGGAGTATGTCGACCACCCTCATCTTTTGACAGAACATACACTTCTGCCTCAAATTTGGTATGTGGCTTAATGCTACCTGGTTTGGCAAGAACTTGTCCGCGCTCTACTTCATCACGCTTCGTTCCTCGTAACAACACACCTACGTTATCGCCAGCACGTCCTTCGTCAAGAAGTTTGCGGAACATTTCAACGCCTGTGCAAGTTGTTTTAAGAGTGTCGTGAATTCCGACAATCTCAACTTCCTCACCCACTTTCACAATTCCACATTCAACACGGCCAGTTACTACTGTTCCACGTCCTGAAATTGAGAAAACGTCTTCAATTGGTAACAAGAACGCTTTATCAATGTTTCTAACTGGCTCTGGAAAATATGAGTCCATCGTTTCAACTAGCTTTTCAATAGCAGCGACACCGATATCACTTGTATCACCTTCAAGAGCTTTCAAGGCTGAACCAACAACGATTGGAATATCATCGCCAGGGAAATCATAACTACTCAATAAGTCACGAACTTCCATTTCAACTAGCTCAAGCAGCTCAGCATCATCTACCATATCGGCTTTATTTAAGAATACAACGATATATGGAACACCAACCTGACGTGACAACAAAATGTGTTCACGTGTTTGCGGCATAGGACCATCAGCAGCTGATACTACTAAAATTGCTCCGTCCATTTGCGCAGCACCAGTGATCATGTTTTTTACATAATCGGCGTGTCCTGGGCAATCTACGTGTGCATAGTGACGGTTAGCTGATTCGTATTCAACGTGTGCAGTAGAAATAGTAATACCGCGCTCACGTTCTTCAGGAGCCGCATCAATTTGGTCGTACGCTTTCGCTGTACCACCGAATTTCTTTGCCATAATTGTTGTAATAGCAGCAGTCAGCGTTGTTTTACCGTGGTCAACATGACCAATTGTGCCGACATTAATATGTGGTTTTTTTCGTTCAAACTTTTCCTTTGCCATTGGAAAATCTCCCCTTATAGAAAGTTGATAATAGTATGGTGCCCACAACTGGACTCGAACCAGTGACCTCTTCCTTACCAAGGAAGTGCTCTACCGCCTGAGCTATGTGGGCCTTAAGCTACAGACTGAATTCAACTAATACAAAATCTGTAATTATGGAGCGGGTGGTGGGAATCGAACCCACGCTATCAGCTTGGAAGGCTGAAGTTCTACCATTGAACTACACCCGCTAATTTATTACATCTTCTTTATAACTGGTGGAGGGGGAAGGATTCGAACCTTCGAAGGCAGAGCCGTCAGATTTACAGTCTGATCCCTTTGACCGCTCGGGAACCCCTCCAAAAGAACGCTATTTTCTTTCAGGACAAGACTAATGTCAAGTTCGATAATACGAGGACTTATTTTTTATGGTGCTGGCACTAGGAATCGAACCCAGGACCTACTGATTACAAGTCAGTTGCTCTACCAACTGAGCTACGCCAGCATTTTTGTTTTACACTTCTCATGTCGCAGACTTCTTGTTGTCTGCTGTTGCACTAAACTCATGCAATTTGGTAATAAAGCCCTGGCGATGACCTACTTTCACATGGGGAAACCCCACACTATCATTGGCGCATGTCTGTTTCACTTCTGAGTTCGAGATGGAGTCAGGTGGTTCCAGACCGCTATGGTCGCCAGGAAAACTGGTATCCTGTGGTATTGCGGTGAAATTAATCACAGCACCTGCCACAGGCTGGTAAAGATTGATTGGGTAACACAAGCTCATTATTTATTAAGTATGTCTATTGCTCACTTCCCATAACTTGAAAGTAATTCAGGTTATATG
>JAUXWR010000127.1 GCA_030680075.1 Legionella sp. | reverse complement strand
GGCCAGCGCCAGCGCATAGCGCTTGCGCGGGCGCTTGTCTTCCAACCGAAGGTTCTGTTGCTGGACGAGCCGCTGTCCGCGCTCGACCGCAACCTGCGCGAGGAGATGCAGGTCGAACTGCGCCGGCTGCATCGCACCATTGGCACGACCATGATCATGGTCACGCACGATCAGGAAGAAGCCCTCACGCTTTCGGATCGCGTCGCGGTCATGAACAATGGCAAGCTCGTCCAGGTCGGTGCGCCGCGCGATATCTATGATCGGCCCGCTACGAAATTCGTTGCGAGCTTTGTCGGTCAATCCCACCTGCTCCCGATAGCGGTCAAGGACGGCGAGGCCTACCTGGCCGGCAATGCGATCCCGACCCAGCATCCTGTCAAAATCGACGATGCCTTCCTGCTGATCCGGCCCGAACGCTTGCTCCTCGCTTCAGCGAACGCGGCGCCAGCCGATGCGATCGTGTTTGACAGCATGGTCAAGGACGTGGCGTTCCGGGGCGACGCGATGCTAGTGGTCGTTTCGTTGCCGGACGGCTCAGAACTGAGTCTCAGGCGTCCCATTGGTATGGACGATAAAGTCATCCGCGCCGGAGAAAAATTGCCCCTCGTCCTGCGGCGTGCCGACGTCATTTTGGTTCCCGCATGAGCGGTGCTGCACCAGGCCAGCCGGTCTTCGCCGGGCTCTTTGGCAGGTTTCGCCAACAGCACAGCGTGCTGCTGTTAGCGATCCCGGCGGTGGCGGTAATTGCAGCCGTGCTTTACGTGCCGATCCTGTGGATGGTGTGGATGTCGTTCCGCGACCAGGCGGGTCTGACCCTGGCGCACTACGGCCAGATCGCCGATCCCAATAATATTGGATATCTGACTGACACATTTCGCATCGCGACGATCGTGACAGTACTTTCGCTCGTGATCGGCTTCCCGGCCGCCTATGGCATGTATCTGATGCCGCCACGGCTGGAAAAATTTTGTATGCTGCTGGTCCTGATGCCGTTTTTCACCTCGATCCTGGTGCGCACCTATTCGTGGATGCTGCTGCTTCAGCGGCGCGGCCTGGTCAACAATCTGCTGGTCGATACTGGCGTGATCGATCAGCCGCTTCGCCTCATGTACAATGAGACGGGCACCGTCATTGGCATGTTGCACGTTCTGCTGCCATTGGCACTGTTGCCAATGATGGCGTCACTGCGAACGCTCGACCGCAACCTCGTCGCCGCCGCGGCAACATTGGGGGCTTCGCCGGCTCGTGTCTTCCGAACGGTTACATTGCCTCTCGTGCTGCCCGGTATAGCCGCCGCGGCTGTCACAGTTTTCGTCCTGGCGTTGGGCTTCTATGTCACGCCGGCGGTGCTCGGCGGCGGCCGTGTGGTGACCTGGGCGATGCTGGTCGAAACGGTGCT
>JAUXWR010000124.1 GCA_030680075.1 Legionella sp. | reverse complement strand
TCTCCCAAGTTTCAATCACTGAGAATTCTCTTCTCCCTGGTGCGACGCTGCTTTCAATCCAACAGGGTACGTTGTTTGCATGTACAATGAATATCACGAACAATCAAGGAATGTCCTTGAAGATTATCGATCTTGCTCAGTCCGTAGCAGAAATTTCAAATTCGATCATTGCACAGCCAAACTGCGCTTCTCTACTCTACTTGGACTCTTCCAACATATCGATCACCAACTCCCGATTTATGTATGGGCCAATCACCTGCGCGTGCAACCCGTCTTCATGCACGATCGATTCTTCCTCATACGTCCCCCAGATTGACTGTGGGTGCGGATCGAGTAACTCCTCATCGGGTTGTTTAATCACCGTGAATGACTATCAACAGTGCCCTAAGTTACCAGATTGTCAATTTTGCCTAGCCTTCCAAAAAAAATAGTATACATACAAACCTTGCCGTAATAGGAAGGGGTCTGGTTGACAGTGAGCTCAGCAACATGAATTCAGTTGTGTCTCTTGGCAGGAGGTTCAAGGAGAAGAGATCCTCCGTATGATGGAGATTCTCTCTTCCGCGATGAGGAGCTCGAGATGCAACCACAATCTTCTTCGTCGCTGAACGCATGGGGAAGCAGCAAATGAAACAACGACCCCATCTTGAGCTGTGAGTTGTGTATGTTGCGTTGAAGATAGTCATTCATCAGCTCCCAATCGTCAATGTCGTCATCACCAACCTCCAACCGAGTGAGAGTGGAGTTGACAGCCAGCCCTTTGAGGATACCTTTCCCAATCTCGTTGAACGAGAGGTCCAACCGAGTGAGGGTGGAGTTGACCGCCAGGGCCTGACCAAACTTCACTCCTCCGGCTTCTCCAATCTGGTTTTCGTCAAGATTCAAAGAAGTTAGTTTGGAGTTGAGAGCCAGTGCTTCTGCGAGCTTCACTCCCCCACGTTCTCCAATAAAATTACATGAGAGATTCAAAAAAGTTAGGGCGGAGTTGACAGTCAGAGAGTCTGCGAGCTTCACTCCTGCATCGTCATCCATTAGGTTAAAGGAGAGATCCAACTCAGTGAGAGTGGAATTGATCCCCAATGCTTCTCCAATCATCACCCCTCCA
>JAUXWR010000120.1 GCA_030680075.1 Legionella sp. | reverse complement strand
GTAGGTGCGCAGCGCCGGGTCCTTGTCCCGCAGCAGGGCCACGAGATACTCTTCCGCGCGCGGGTCGCCGATCTCGGTCAGCGCGATCGCGGCGAAACGCCGCACCGCCGGGTCCGGGTCGTGCAGCTTCGGGATGATGGCGTCGACGGCACTGGTCGCCTTGAGCTTGCCGAGCAGGTAGATGGCACGGGAGAGCGGTTCGCCGGTGGTGGTCTCAAGCACCCCCGACAGGCTAGCCACGGCCGGCTCGCCCATGATCAGGAAGGCCACGCGCACGGAGTCCTGGAGGTCTTCGCCGGGCAAGGCGAGAAGCCGCGCGGCCAACGTGCACGAGGTGACGGCCTGGATGCTGCCGAGCGCGGTGATGGCGCTCTTGACGACATCGCGGTCCGGGTCGTTGATCAGCGAGGTGATGGTCGCGGCGAGCGAAGGATCGCCCAGCCCCCCGAGCACGTCGAGCGCCCGCCGGCGCAGGCGCGGCCGAGGGCTTCTCAGCAACTGGGTGACGGCGGGGATCACCGAGCGCTCGCCGATGGCGATCAACGCTTCGGCGGCGGTATCCATGACGAGAGGATCCTGGTCCTGGAGCAGCCGCAGCACCCCGCGGGCGGCTTTGGGGTCGCCCATCTGCCCGAGTGCGTACGTGGCGTAGAGTCGCGCGTTGCGGATCTCGGAGAACAGCGATTCGAGCAGCGGCTGCAGCGCCGGTTGACCGACGTTGACGAGCACCTTTGCCGCGAGCCAGCCGATCTCCTCGCTGTCGAGCACGGCGATGAGCGGGCGCACCATCTCCGGGTCGGAGATTTTGCCGAGCGCATAGATGGCGTAGAGACGGTTGTCCTGGTTCGGGTCGCGCAATTTCCCGATGAGGATCTCGACGACCTCCGAACTGCCGAGGTTGTAGAGCGAGGTCGCCATGTTGACGACGGAGGCGTCCTCGGTGCGCAGCGCATTGAGAAGCGCTTGCTTGGCGCGCTGGTCGCCGATCTCTCCGAGCGCCGTCGCGGCGTACCCGCGGACGACCGGGTCGGTGTCCTTGAGAGCGCCGATGAGCGCGTCGGTGGCTGTCTTGTCGCGGATCATGCCGAGTGCGTAGGCGACGTGCTGCCGGATTTCAGCGTCCGGGTGGGTGAGCAGCGGAACGAGCGCCGGGACGGCTTGCGTCGCGCGGATCTCCCCGAGGGTGTAGGCGGCGAAGCGCACCGTGTCGGCGCCGGGTGCGCGCAGGGCCTCGAGCAGGGCGGGAGTCGCGGCCGCCTTGAGCTGGGAGA
>JAUXWR010000220.1 GCA_030680075.1 Legionella sp. | reverse complement strand
TTCTCCATGATGCCGCGGCTGCGGACGGTGACGTCCGGGTTGCGCTGCAACTTGAACTGTGGCGTGTTCCAGTCCTGGAACAGCAGGAAGTTGAACCGCCGCACCTTCCACGGGCAGTTGTTCGAGCAGTAGCGCGTGCCGACGCAGCGGTTGTAGACCATGTCGTTCAGGCCTTCGTCGCTGTGCACGGTGGCCGACACGGGGCACACCACTTCGCAGGGCGCGTTCTCGCACTGCTGGCAGGGCATCGGCTGGTAATAGGTATCGGGGGTGTCGAGATTGCCGGCGAAATAGCGATCGATGCGCAGCCAGTGCATCTCGCGGTTGCGCTTGACCTGGGCCTTGCCGACCACCGGGATGTTGTTCTCGGCGACGCAGGCAATGATGCAGGCCGAACAGCCCGTGCAGGCGTTCATGTCGATCGCCATGCCCCACTGGTCGCCCTTGTATTCCTTGTCGGCGTAGAGCGAGATCCGCTTGTCGAGGATCAGGTGCTCCATCTCCCGGACGAAGGTGGGCTTGGCCTTGAAGTCCTCGAGCGTCGCGGAGCGAATGATGTTGCGCCCCTCGATCGACCAGTGATCCTGGGTACCGACCAGGTCGTAGGTGTCGCCGGTCTTGGTGATGGTCGCAGCGCCGAACCATGGAGCGGCCGAACCGCGCAGGGCGTAGGTATTGAAGCCGGCGCCATTGCCAACCCGGCCGGCCCGGGTGCGGCCGTAACCGACCGACACGGTGATCGCGTCCCTGGCGTGACCCGGCGTAATCCACACCGGCACGTTCAGCGTGCGGCCATCGTGGCTGATGGCGATCAGGTCGCCGGTCTGCAAGTGATTGGCTTCGGCGGTAGACGGCGCCATCAACGCCGCGTTGTCCCACGTCAGCTTGGTGACTGGCTTGGGCAACTCCTGCAGCCAGCCGTTGTTGGCAAAGCGGCCGTCGTAGACCGTCTCGTCACGGCGGAAATTGATCTCCACGCCCTCGATTGGGGTCGCGGTCGTAATCCGGGTCGCCACATCAGGCGCCAGCACCGGCGCGGCCGGCGCAAACGCGGAACCGGCAATGAAGCCGTCGTGGAGCCACTTGCGCCAGCTCTTCTCGAATTCCGACGCGGCCGTCGGCGGGACCGGCCCAGCGACTGCGGTCGCGGCACCGGCACCTGGCGTCGCACTGGCACCCGGCACCGCAGCCGGCACCGGCACCGCAGGCACCGCAGGCACCTTCACGCCCTGCCAGTACTCCCGGACGACGTCGTAACCGCTGCGTTCGGGCCGCTCCGACATCGTGGCAATGATCTCGTGCGCCGACTTGCCGCCGTAGAGCGGCTGAATCAGCGGCTGCACGATGGAGACGGTGCCGTCGAAGCTGCGGGCGTCGCCCCACGCCTCAAGATAGTGGGCCGCCGGCACGTGCCAGTGACAGACGGTCGCCGTCTCGTCAAAGAACAGCCCGGAGTGGACCCGCAGGGCAACCTTGCCCATGGCTTCGGCAAACTTGAAGTCGGCCGGGGCGCTCAGCACCGGATTCGACTCGCCGACGATCACCAGCATCTGCACC
>JAUXWR010000083.1 GCA_030680075.1 Legionella sp. | reverse complement strand
GCAGGAACTGGCACAGCGCCAGCACTTCGGCGAAGTCCGCCGGCGCGATCCAGCGCTTCTCCTCCACCAGCACCCGGTGCGCCCAGGGCAGCACGCCGCCGAAGGAGCGCGCGCCGATGGACAGGAATCCGAGGTAGAGCGCCCACAGCGAGCGCGGAGCGCGGTAGTCAGTGTCGTCCAACTATTCGCCCCAGTAGTCCAGTCCTTCAGGCAGCGGCTCGCCGTGCGCAAGCGAGGCCAGCTTGGCGTACTGGCCGTCCGCGTACAGCAGCGCCTTGCCCTTCTTCCCGAGGTGCAGCGCCTCGACCTCGCCCAGGAACACGGTATGGGTGCCGTGCTCCAGCCGGTTCGCGACCCGGCAATCGAAGGCCACCAGCGCGTTCGACAGCACCGGCGAGCCGGTGGCGAGCCGCATCCAGTCGCCCTCGCGGAAGCGGCCCTCTCCCTTCTGCGTGCCGCTGAACAGGCCCGACAGCTCGCGGTCCTCGAAGCGCAGCACGTTGACGCAGAACACGCCGCTCTCCGCGATCACGCCGTGCGTGGTGGTGCCGCGGTTGATGCAGGCGAGCACCGTGGGCGGATCGGCAGTGGCCGAGCACACCGCGGTCGCGGTCATGCCGTAGCGGCGGCCGGAGTGGCTGCAGGTGACGATGCTCACCGCGCCCGCCAGCGCGCGCATGCCGAGCTTGAACTGGGCGGCGCCTGCGGGCTGATCCATGCAAGGATTCTACAGGCCAGCATGAGCCATCGACGGAGCGTTCCATGCCGGACCACGGATTTCTGCACCGGGCGCTGATCTACCTTGCCGCGAACAGGCCCTGCGCTAGGCAGGAGCAATAGGTCCAGGCTATTGCGGCCATCAATACATCGTCTTGGACGCTCCCGGCGCGGCCTTCTACCCTCCTACACGCAGCGCACATACAGCACCCATAGGAGACAATACGATGTCCGACGCCAAGCAATCAAAGGAGACGACCTTGTCAACCGAAGCAAAGTGTCCGTTCCCCAGGCACGCTGTTGTCGCGGCCCGGAGCAATGCCGCGTGGTGGCCCGAACAATTGAGGCTGGGCATTCTGCACCAGAACTCCTCCAAGTCTGATCCCATGGGCGAGGCGTCCAACTATGCCGAGGCGTTCAAGAGCCTCGACCTGAATGCCGTGATCAAGGACCTCCATGCCCTGATGACGGATTCGCAGGACTGGTGGCCCGCGGACTACGGCCACTATGGCCCGTTCTTCATCCGCATGGCCTGGCA
>JAUXWR010000082.1 GCA_030680075.1 Legionella sp. | reverse complement strand
CGCCAGGCCGGCCGGGTTCCGCGCCGGCCGCGCCTGCGGCCGCCACGGAGAAATCAGCTCCAGACGCTGCTGCTGCCGCGCCGGTGTCCGGAACCGACGCGGTGAAGGCCGATAGCCCTCACGCCAAGAGCGGCGATGCAGTCGCCGCCGAGCTGGGTGTGGACCCGCAGAATGGACTCTCGGACGCCGAGAGCGCGACGCTGCGCGCGAGCGTTGGGCCGAACTCGCTCCCGCCGCCGAAGCGCGCGCCGCTCTGGCGTCGAATTGTGTCTCAGATCTCGAGCCCCATCGTGCTCACGCTCCTGGGCGCCGCCGTGATCAGCGTCGTGGTGGGAGCGAGGGGCTCCGCCGCAGACGGCCTCTTTACCCGATACGGGGATGCGATAGCGATCCTTCTGATCGTGCTGCTCAACGCCGCTCTCGGGTTCGTGCAGGAATCGAAGGCCGAGTCCGCGGTGAGCGCGCTCGGGAAGCTGTCGGTCCCTCGCGCACGCGTGCGGCGCGAAGGGCGCACCGTCACGCTCTCGGCGGAAGAGCTCGTGCCGGGGGACATCTTGGAGCTCGAGGCGGGCGACGCGATTCCCGCGGACGCGCGACTCCTCGAGATGACGGAGCTGCAAGTCCAGGAAGCCTCGCTGACCGGGGAGAGCCTGCCGGTCGAGAAGGACGCGGG
The DNA here is from genome assembly GCA_030680075.1 of Legionella sp. GTDB lineage: Bacteria > Pseudomonadota > Gammaproteobacteria > Legionellales > Legionellaceae > Legionella_C. The sequence goes on along the minus strand of JAUXWR010000082.1, from coordinate 432 downwards.
GCCCGTCTTCGCCGGCGAGACGCCGCTCGCCGATCGTCTGAACATGGTCTTTCTCGGCACCGCGGTGGTTGGGGGGCGCGCCACGGCCGTGGTCACCGCGACGGGCGCCCGGACGGAGCTTGGTCGGATCGGCACGCTGATCACGTCCGCAACCAAGGAGACGACGCCGCTCGAGGCGATGCTCGAGAAGTTCGGACGGCGCGTGCTCGTGGTTTGCCTGGCCCTGTCGCTCTTGCTCTTTCTCTGGGGGCTCGCTCGGCCGTGGATCTTCTCGGGTTCGGTCGCACAACCTTGGCATCTCCTCTTGCTCGCGGCGGTCAGCTTGGCGGTGGCCGCGATTCCCGAAGGGCTTCCCGCGATCACAACGATCACCCTCGCCCTCGGGACGCAGCGCCTCGCGAAGCGTGGAGCCATCGTTCGCCACTTGCCCGC
>JAUXWR010000081.1 GCA_030680075.1 Legionella sp. | reverse complement strand
GGCCAGGCGAAGACGGTTTCCGTGACCACCGCGAAGGCCACGAGTGTCCCGAACAGAAGGCCCATGACGGTGACCACCGGCACCATCACGTTCCGCAGGATGTAGCGGCCGAGCAGCAGCCCCGGCGAAAGGCCCATGGCGCGTCCGAAGCGCACGTAGTCGGCCCTGCGCTGCTCGCGTACGCCCGTCCTGACCAGCCGCACGATCACGGCCAGCGGCAAGGTCGCGAGGGTGAGGCCGGGAAGCACGAGATGGCGCAGACCGTCGAGGGTAAAGAGAGATGTCTCGATCCCCGCCACCTCCACCGTCGCGCCGCGTCCGCCGGTCGGCAAGAGACGCCATTCCAGCGAGAAGAAGATGATGAGCATCAGCCCGACCCAGAACGCGGGCACGCTGATTCCCAGCACGGACAGCGAAGAGATCGCCTGCGAGCTCCAATGGCGCGGCCAGTAGCCCGCCACCAACCCAAGCGGCAGCCCGACGACCACCGCGACGATCATGGCGAACACCACCAGTTCCAGGGTGGCCGGCAGCCGTCCGAAGATCAGCGCCAGCGACGGCTGGGCGTGCACGAACGAGACACCCAGGTCGCCGTGAAGCGCGTTGACCACGAAGCGCCAGTATTGCTCGTGCCAGGGCCGGTCCAGCCCGAGGGACGCCGTCACTCTCTGGATGACTTCCGGCGGCGAGTCGGGACTGGCCAGGACCTGAATGGGATTACCGAGCATGTAGATGGCCAGGAACACCACGAAGGAGGTTGCGGCTACGACCACAACCCCTTCGATGGCGCGCCGGACCAGCAAGCGTAGCAATGGACGCTACTTCTTCGGCGTGGCAGCCGAAGCATCCGCGGGTCGTGCCGCGGTCGCGGGCGTCGCTTCGTCGGCAAACGGCGTGAAGGCCACCTCCCGCTTGCTGGCATTGATGACGCGCAAGATGATCAATGGGATCTGCGCGTAGTCCTCCATCGCGGCTTTCAATGCCGCTCCTTGGAAGCCGCCCTTTTTGTCCCGGTCGATCGCGACGTTGGCCTCCTGCACCATCTTGTCGACCTCGGCATTGCTGTAGTGGCCGAGGTTCCAGGTGCCCATGCCCTTGGCCTTGTCGTAGCTGTGCAGCGTCTGGTTCAGGATGCCCGACGCATCGCCTGTCCAGGCACTCCCCCATGCCAGCAGCAGCAGGCTGCCGCGATCGCCCGAGTGATTGGTCATCTGCGTGAAGAAGACCGACTTGGGCTGCGTGACCACGTTCATCTTCAGGCCGAGGCGGGACAGCATCTGGCCCACGGCCTGACACATGCGCGCGTCGTTCACATAGCGATCGTTCGTGCAGTGGATGGTGAGCTGGAACCCCTTCGGGTAGCCCGCGCTCGCCAGCAGCTGCTTGGCTTCGTTGAGATCGAATTTCGACGCCGGCAGAGTATCGAAATAGCCGATGAAACCCGGCGGCACCGTCTGGTTGGCGGGTTGCGCCGCGCCATCCATGACGCCGCGCACC
>JAUXWR010000080.1 GCA_030680075.1 Legionella sp. | reverse complement strand
CGCGCGCCTTCGTAGGCGAAGGAGCCGGAAGAACCGGTCACCTGCCAGCCGTAGGCATTGGTGAGGTTCTGGACTTGCAAGCGCAAGGACGAGGACGCGCCGAACGCTGTGAACTTATAGCGCGTGCCCACGTCGACCAGCGTGGCCGCGTCCACCTTGAACGTGTTCACGCGGTTGGCGAAGCTTGCGCCGCGATGTTCAATCTGGGATTCGAGCGACAGACCGCCCCATGAGGGTGGAGCGTAGTCGGCGTTGAAGCGGATCAACTGCGGGGTGCGGCCGGGCGGCACCGCGCCGATGAGGCCGCGGTCTACCGTGGAGCCGGAAATGCGTGGCTGCAGCAACATCGCACCGGCCACGACCGTGAGGTTAGGCACCGGCTGACCGGCGAGTGAAATCTCGATGCCGCGGTGGCGGATATCGCCGACGGCGGTGAAAAGATTTGCCGGATCGCGATCGAAATAAGGTTTGCTGACTTCGAACACGCCGGCGAGCAAGGTTAGCCCCGGCGTGAGGCGGTAGCGGATGCCGCCGTCGACTTGTTTCGTCAGGCTCGCGGGCAGCGCCTCGCCGCGGTTGACGGCATTCTCCGGCGCGATCCCGGACTCCTCGAGCCCCCGCGTGAAGCTACTGTAGAGCGCGAGTTTATTCGTCGCAAAGAGCGTGATGGTGGCGTTATAGAGCCACGGGCTGCTGGTGGTGCTTGCGAGCGGCAGGTTCGGCTGAGTCACATCCCGCGTGTAGAATGACTTTTGCACGCCGAAGCTGATATCGCCCACATCCCGCCAATAGCCGATGTATGAAATGCCCGGCGAAATCTGGCGCGCATGATCGTGGCTGGTGGGACCGAAGGCGAATGTGGGTTCGGGCAGCGGCGTTTCCACGCCGAACGTGGTCGGCCCCAGACCAACGCCCGTGCCGCCGCCGAAGACGCGCGCGACGTCGCGGCCCTTGGCCGAAAAATGCACGGTGTGCAGGCGGTCGCCTTCGGGGAACGCGCGCGTAAGGCGGATTTCACCTGAGTAGGAGCGGCGGCTGGTGGCAGGGTCGGCGAAGGCATCGAGCGTGGCGGCGCCGTTTTGCTGCACATTGCGGTAGAACACGGTGACGTTCGACGGCTCCTTGCGCGCCGACCGGAACATGCCGACCTGCAGGCGCCACGCGCCCGGCAGAAATGCCCGGGCAATAAGCCCGAGGTTGGAGTCCTTGGTCGAGTGGTCGGCCCATTCCTGACTGATGAAGACGTCGCGATCGATGCGTGGTGGAAGATAGGCGCCCGCCGGAAGGATCAGCGGCTGGGTCTCCTCGTCGTCCACCGGGATGCTCCACGTCAGGAGCGGAATGATTTCGACGCTGTCGGTCGGAGTCCAGCGCAGCGTCGCACCGGCATTGATTCCGACGTTGGCGCCGCGCCACTCTGCGACGCGCCGGTAGGCGCTGAGCCCGACGCCGGCGGCCAGTTTGCCCGGCGTGAGAACGAACTCGGTGTCGTTCGACACGGAGGCCTGGGGGTGTCCGGTCGGATGGCTGTAGCTCATGGAAGCACTGGACTGGGTCTCGTCGCCGGGAATGCGCAGCTGGATATCACCAATGCCTGTAGGCGCGGGGAACGGATAGGACAGCGCGCTGAGACCGACGCGCATCACCGTTCCCTTGGAGATGCGATTGCCGAAGCGGGCCTGCTGATCGAAGTAGAGGCCCTCGATACGCAGGTTGCCCGCCTGTTCGGGGCTGAAGCCGCGGGCGCTTTGGATGCCGTAAAGGCCGACGTTTTCGTTGCCGACCTGCGTGCCAAAGGCGTCTTCGGCTTTGGTCACTGCATTTTCGGTCGCGCGTTGCGCCCGTGCCGTGGTCGCGGTGCCCGCGATCACACCTGCGGCAACAGCAACCGCAACTCCCCAGTTTACGCGCACAACAATCCCCCACCCCTGCAGACGCCGTTATAGCCCAGGGCGCTGCCCGGCGCTACGGACCGCGCGTGCCCGAGCGGCGGCCGATTTCGGTGCGGCTATGGCACGAAGGGGACATCGTAAAGCTTCTGACGGTTGACCACGATGGTGGCGGTATCGTGCCCGTTCAAAACGACTGTAGGTCCTTCACTCGCCGTGAGCGGCTCATGCCCGAACGAAATCTTGAGGACCAGGGCACCGGCCACTTCCTGGCCGCCTTCATCGATCACCCGGGGTTTTCCATCTGCATATTTGACGCGATAGGGAACACTCATGAGCCACTCCTTTTACCTGGAACAACGGGTTCTCCAGCAACGAACCTAGGCGCGTGTTCGTGCGGCGGCAGAACGAGAGCGGACCGCCAGCCTTAAGGATTTCCCAAAAAGTCGCGCTTGCCGATCTCCACGCCGTTATGACGCAGGATGGCGTAGGCGGTGGTCACGTGAAAATAGAAATTCGGCACGGCGTGACCGAGCAGGAAC
>JAUXWR010000075.1 GCA_030680075.1 Legionella sp. | reverse complement strand
AGGGCAGGATCTGGCTGAGCGGGGCGGGGAGCAATGAAAGCGGGAACGCCAGCAGTGCAGCGATGAGCAGGCCCACCACCAGGCCGGTCAACCCGGCGAAGAGGCTTTCCGCCGCCAGCCGTCCCAGCAGGGAACGGAATGCCTGTGCGGGGCGTGTGGTGACATACGGGGTGAGGATCAAGCCCGCCAGCGCGCCGACCAGCCCAAGGACAATGGTGGTGCGATACACGTCATCCGGTGTGAACCTTGAGAGGTCAAATCCCCAATATCCCCCGGCAACCGCCAGGACGATCATTCCAATAATACGAAGAATGAATTCAAAACTCATCAATGCTCCTTCAAAATAAATGGAATTACAATATAATCATATGATGATAGCACGGGTGACACCCCCCGTCAATTCGAATAATCCTTAATCAAATATTGTTGTTATAATCCGCTTCCATCGTTCTTGCTGTTTGTGTGCCTTGATGAGGAAACGAGCGAAATGACCCTTATTGATACCCTTAACCGCCCCCTGCGCGACCTGCGAATTTCCGTCACTGACCGCTGTAACTTTCGGTGTGTTTATTGTATGCCAAAGGAGATATTTGGTCCCGATTATCAGTTCCTGCAGCGTGACCAGATCCTGACCTTCGAAGAGATCACGCGGCTGGCGCGAATTTTCGTCCTGCATGGGGTTAAGAAGATTCGGCTGACCGGCGGCGAGCCGCTCGTCCGCAAGGATTTCCCTGCCTTGATCTCGATGCTGGCACAAATCCGGGGTCTCGACCTGACCATGACGACCAACGGCGCCCTGCTCCCGAAATTTGCGCCGGCGCTCAAGGAGGCCGGGTTGAAGCGGGTGACTGTCAGTTTGGATTCGCTTGACAATGAGGTTTTCAAGTCAATGAATGATGCGGATTTCCCGGTGGAGAAAGTGTTGGAGGGAATGGACGCCGCCGCCGCAGTCGGGCTGACTCCGATCAAGGTCAACATGGTGGTCAAACGCGGGGTCAATGAGTCCAGCATCCTGCCGA
>JAUXWR010000072.1 GCA_030680075.1 Legionella sp. | reverse complement strand
TGAAACTGGATGTGCGGCTGGTACTGCCATATCACCCGGTCGTAAAGGCGGATAATCTCAAGCCGTTGGGAATGTTCTCGATTTCGCGCGGCGATTCCGAGGTCGCAGTGGAGGCGTTCGAATCCGTTTTAGACGGCATGCCCGTTTATATCATCAACGGCGACCCGATCCGCACGAAGGTTCCGTTTACTCCCTCGATGCAACCCTGGATGCTGAAAAATATACGTTCTTCTCGCTTGCCGCACTGGAATTGGCAAGGCAGGTCAACTGGCTCCCGGACGTTGTCCACGCGAATGATTGGCACACCGCCGCAAGCCTTTATGGCTCTCTGACCAAACGCTGGGAGGAGGGTGCGCGCCATGTGGCCGGTGTGATCACGCTGCACAACCTGCCGTTCATGGGTCCCGATGTCAGTGCGATCCTTGAGAGCTACGGAGTAACACTCGCGCAGACCGACCTGCCTGATTGGGCGCGAGTGATGCCCCTGCCGTTGGGCTTGTGGGCCTCGGATGCAATCGTGGCGGTTTCGCCGACCTATGGACGTGAGATCCTCACGCCTGAATTTGGATGCGGCTTGGATGAATTTTTACAGACCCGACGCGAAACGATCAGCGGCGTGTTGAATGGGATCGATGTTGCCTCCTTCAACCCTGCGGATGATTCCGCCCTGGGTGTAAATTTTGACATTGACTCGCTCCAAAAACGTGCCGCAAACAAGGGATTGTTGCAGAAAAGGCTTGGCTTGTCGCATGATCCTGGGATTCCCCTGCTTGCGGTTGTTTCACGCATGGACGTGCAAAAAGGCGTCGACCTTGCCTTCACTGCCTTGAAAAGTATGAAGAAGATCAATTTTCAGGCGGTGATTTTGGGGACAGGTGATCCGAAGCTCGAAGAGGCGGCACGTAATCTGCATGAATTATTCCCTGATAAGATAAAAATTGAACTGCGGTACGATGCCGGGCTTGCCCGCCAGATCTACGCCGCTGCGGATATGCTCTTGATGCCCTCGCGCTACGAGCCGTGCGGTCTTTCGCAAATGATCGCCATGCGGTATGGATGTGTGCCTGTCGTGCGTGCTGCCGGCGGTCTGAATGACACGGTCAAGCACAAAGAAACCGGGTTTGTTTTCGAGAAGGCTCATCACATGTCTTTGGCGAGTGCGGTCAAGGCGGGAATCAAGATATTTGCCGACAAGGAAAAATGGCGGAGT
>JAUXWR010000217.1 GCA_030680075.1 Legionella sp. | reverse complement strand
TCAGCCCACCGCCGAACACGACCGTCGTCGCGCGGAGGCGTTACCGGCCGCGATCCTGCTGGTCGCGCTCAGCGCCGTCGCCCCGCTCACGGTGGATATGTTCCTGCCCTCGATGCCCTCGATGGCGGTCGAGTTCGGCGTCCGCGAGTCCACGATGCAACTGGCGGTGACGCTGTTCATCATCTCGTTCGCCGGGTCGCAGATCTTTTACGGGCCGATGTCCGACCGTTACGGCCGGCGGCCCCTCATGTTCATCGGGCTCGCACTGTTCACGGCCGGCGGGCTGGTCGCCCTGAGCGCGCAGTCGGCGGAGATGCTGATCGCAGGCCGGATCCTGCAGGGGCTGGGCGGGGGCGCCGGGCCGGCGCTGGCGCAGGCAATCGTGCTGGACGTGTACGGGCGCGACCGCGCGGCGCGGGTGCTCTCCTACATGGCGATCGCGCTGCCCCTCGCACCAGCGCTCGCCCCCATCGCGGGCGGCTTCCTGCATGACGCCTTCGGGTGGCGCTCCGTGTTCGTCACGCTCAGCGTGGCCGGCGCGCTGCTCGCCACCGGCTACCGCCTGCTCCTCCCGGAGACGAACCGCCGCCGGGCCGGCACCGCCCAAGGGCTGCGCGGACTGCTGGCGGACTACCGGACGGTGCTCGCGAGCCGCACCTACGTCGCGTATGCGCTGGTGATGGGGCTCATGTTCAGCGGGCAACTCGTCTTCATCTCGACCTCGTCCTTCGTCCTCATCGACGAACTGGGGCTGGGGCCGCAGGTGTACGGGTTCTCGTTCGGCTTCGTGGCGCTGGGGATCATGGCCGGCGCCACCTGGTCCAGCCGGCTAGCCGGCCGCGTCCCGGCGCACCGCGTCGTCCGCCTGGGCGTCTTCGTCGCTGCGGCCGGGGCCGCCGTGATGGCGGCGCTCGCGTGGGGCGGCGTGCACCACGTCGCCGCGGTCCTCGTGCCAATGTTCCTGACGGCCATCGGCCTGGGCCTGACCCGCCCCTCCGCGATGGCGGGGGCGCTCGTGCCGTTCCCGCAGATCGCGGGGCTCGCCTCCGCGCTCCTGGGCTTCACGCAGATGCTGGTCGCCTCCTCCTTCAACATCGCCTACGGCGCGCTGGTCGCGCCAAGCGCCCGCGCGCTGGCCACCGGCGTCGCGATCGCCGTCGCCGGCGCGCTGGTCGCGGTCCTCGTGCTCCGGCCGGGCACCGAGGCGACGCCGCGAGCCGAGGCCTGAGCGTGGACGGCAGCATTACCGTCGGTGCGAAGACCGGCCTGGAGGCGGAGTAGTGTGCCCCTGGCGGCAGCCTAAACACGACGTGATCATGCACCAGGCATGCTCGTGCCACCGTTGGTCGATGCGCCGGGGGACGCTGAATGAGCGAACAGGGACGCCGGATCCTCATCACGCCGGTCGAGGGTGAGCCGGGCGACCGGATCCAGGCGTGGCGACTGGCGCACGACCCGGAGCAGGCGAAGCGCTACCCGCCCCACCTGACCCTCTGCTACGACCCACCAATCACCGACACATCCGACGCGCTCGCGATGCTCGGGCGGCAGGTCCGGCACGCCTTCCCCTCACCGGTCGTGATCCGCCTCAGCGGGGTGGCGCAGTTCGGGGACGGCCACCGCACGCTCTATGTGCGCGCGCTGGAGACCGAGGCGCTGGACGAAGCCCGCACCCGCCTGTTCGATGGGACGCACCTCGCGTTCCCGCCGCTTCGGCCGTGGCCCTGGCACGTGTCCTGCCTGAGGAACGCCGCACTCGCCCCCTTTGACCTGATCGAAGAGGCGCGAGCCGGGCTCGACTTCGACCTGACGATCGAGGTCGGGGCGGTGGAGTACCGCGAGTTGCAGGGCCGCACGTACGAGGTGATCGCGCGGTGGGACGCGCGCGGCTGACCTAGCCCGCCGCGCCCTCCAGCGGCAGTGTCTCGCCGTTCAGGGAGGCCGCCACCACGCGCCGCTCGATGATCTCGAGGTGCCTCGGCACGGTGGGGTTCACGCCGTGGTCGGAGTGGCCGAGGGCGACGATCTCCGCGCGGATGCGGCCCGGGGTGATCTCCAGCAGCGCGGCGGCGCCCAGGC
>JAUXWR010000067.1 GCA_030680075.1 Legionella sp. | reverse complement strand
CTTCCTTTTGAAGATGTATTTCCTGTAAAGGAAATATACCTCCTCAAAGGAAATAGGCTCTACCCGCACTGCTAATAATACCCGCACTGCTAACCCAAGAGACAAAACCAAACAAAGGGCCAAAGCAACAAACTACTCAGTTTGGGACTTTTATGGTTTGCCTTATCCTTATCATGGACAGATATAATGATTACTGGGATTTTCGCGTTATTCACTTGAATAGAGTAATCCAAATTTTGAGTAAGGACTTGACAATATTGATTCGTAAATTATTTGTAAGTATAACAGTTAGTCATATTTACCGTACCAGATTATTTCCGTTTGGTTATATCTAATCAATCTCAAAAAAGAGTCATAATATAGACTGGATTAATCTATGTGCAGGAAATTTCACGGATGATAAGAACTGTAAAGAACACTTCATTTCCGCTTTACAAAATGAAAAGAGTGTCGATTTTATGGCTGCACTAATGCTGTTGGCTTCATTTGATTTTCAAGAAAAATATTCATGCCTCGCAACTCTTATTGAAAACGATACGAATAGACTTCGGTTGATTTGCCTTCAGTTACAAAAACTATCCCAGAAGGCTTTAGCCATTAGACACTGGCGAAGTCATGGCACCTTTCCAAGCGATGAAGAATACAGGCTCTTCCTTCGAATTGTAGAAGAACTTTTAATAAGCCTTTCCACTGTTCAAAATACCGAAGAGTCTGTTTCTAAAATTCAACAGGAAATACGTTTATTAGTGGCAACAGAAGGTCACGAAGAATCATTGGAAACAGGAGAATACAGCACTTTGCTATTACGAACTGCTTTTACTATTTTTGAAGCTGGAATCAACCCATATTTGCAGTATGCAGAGTATTTAAACTATTATAAGAGCTCTGCTGCAGAAAAGTGCAATGGCATTAATATTGAGTCAAGAGAATTAAAATCGCTATTGCAACTTATTAGTCTCAAGGAGAACTGTGCACCGAAAGATTCTCAAAAAGTGTTTCAGTACTTTTCCAAAACGATGATTCAATACTGCGACAACTTTGAGATGC
>JAUXWR010000066.1 GCA_030680075.1 Legionella sp. | reverse complement strand
CGCCACCCCGGAGAAAAAACCGGTGCAGACCACGCTGGCCGGTACCGAGAAAGAAGAATCCGCCGTGGTCGCCGTTCCCGCGGCGCGCGTGGCGTGGCCGAAAGAACTGCCGGAGCAGGTGCGGCTGGTGGCACAGGCACTGGCCGATGCGCGCGCACCGCTGACCGAAGACGCCATCGCCGCGCGCTTCCAGGGCCGCGGCCCGTGGAAAAAACGCCTGCCGCAAATCATTGACACGCTGATCGCTGTTGGCCGGGTGCGCCCGGTTGAGGGTGGCAAGGGGTACGTGCTGCAGTAACCCTTCTGGCGCGCCGCCCTGCCGGGCGTACGCGCCAGGCGTGCGCTCAGACAAAAACTGCCGTGGACACCCCAAAACGCGCCGCGAGTTTTGTCGCCAGTTGTTTGCTAATGGCGCGTTTGCCGGCGAGCACGGCGCTGATCGTGCTCTGCGGCGCCAAGTTGGTGAGATCGGCTTGTTTGAGTCCGTGCTGCTCCATCAGGAAAGCCAGCGCTTCATTGGGTGTTGATGCCGGCAGTTTGTGCGCCCGCGCTTCATAGCTTTCGATGACTTCGCCCAAGGCTTCGACCAGGCCGGCCAGTGGGTGGCGTTCGTCGGCGCCGCCGGCGTCGAGCAGGGCTTCGAGCGTTGCCACCGCCTTGCGGTAGTCGTTTTCGCGGGTGATGGCCTTGAGCGGCACCAGCTTCGCAAGGGCCTGGTAATGATTGGTCACAGCGTCGATATCAAGGGCGCCCATCAGGGCCTCCAGTGGTTGTAGTCGGCGTGGGACATGACCGCGCGGACGTAAAGAATCTGCGTGTTGAAATGAACGGCTGAGATCAGCCGGTAGCGGTTGCCTGCGATGTTGAACACAAAATAATCCCCGGCCTTGTCGACCGCGTTGAATACCTTCTTCAGTTCGGCGAAATTGCGGAACCGGCCCTGCTCGATGATGCGTCGCCAGCCCTGCAGCGGCCCGTGCGCGGCGGGGTGCTTTTGGGCAAAGTCGCGCAAGGCTTTGTTGCTGATCAGGCGCATTGCCGGAGAATATCGCATTTTGCGATATTTGGCGATGGCCAAGCGGTTCGCTGCGCCTGCCGCAGATTCCCGGCAACCATGACGGCCATGGGCTGCGTGTGCAGTCAGCGAAGGCCGACTCGATATGAAGCGGACATTCAAGCAGACATTCTTACCGCTTCAGAGAGCAAGACGACGTTAAATACCACAATAAAATCAATTAATTAAGTTTGTCTTGCAGGAGACACTCATCCGGACATTTTCACGGACATACAGTCGCGCCCCTGCTGCACATGGATCGTCCCGGGCGTGTCCTGTGTCGAACGCGTTTTGGGTTATCGTCGGGGATGCGCCGCGCCGTTGCGGTTGGCGTTTCCGGCAACGCTCGCATCGTGCTGGATGCCCGGCTTGTTTCCGGACAAAAGTTAACTGAGAAAGGATTCAGTATGAAATT
>JAUXWR010000055.1 GCA_030680075.1 Legionella sp. | reverse complement strand
CGCCATAAATCAGTGTCAGCCCATCCGCTGACAACGAAAGAGCCGCGTCCTTGGAAAGACGATTTACGTTCGTTATTGCGTCAAGTTCGACAAGCCGAAGGTTTGTTGCTGAGCTTGACCGGACGGGGAGATGTTTCTTGTCGAGTGGATCGACCTTCAGCTTCGATTGAACAATGTCTTGGGCAGCTTTGAGCAGCTCAAGACACTCGTCCTCGTCGGCTTTCGCAAATGGCTTCGTCAATAGGCGGCGCAATGCGTCTTGCCGCCAGTCAGGTTGTCCTTTAGCCCACGCAAGTATTTCTTCGGATGGTTGCGGCGTTGCCATTTGCGTAGATAACCCCAAAAATCCGATCAGCACCAGTGGTTGCAAGAACAGTCTAATGCATAAAAGTAATATACTCGGCGGATTGACGTGATCTCAACCAGTGGCAGCGGCCGGCGGCGGCTGCACGGATGGCGCTTCCGGCACCGTCGGCCTCAACGATGCGAGGTCGCGAGCCTGGGCTAGGCGGGGCCGCGTCGGCCATTGGCGGCATGACAGGATGGCCTAAGAGCGCGGCGGCGCGGACAGCCTGTTCATGCAGACGGCGCCGCTGTTCGGCGGCCCGACGCGGTTCAGCCTGGCACCGGACAGTTTCGTTATACTCATCCAGCGAAGCGTTCTCAGCGGCATAGACACCGGCCAATATCGCCGTGGGCAAAAGTGGCGAACGGCGGCTTGATGTCAGTAAGGCGACGCGTAGTGAAAGGTTGCCATCAGCCACACCGAGAATGTCGTCGGTGTGACATTGGACATTGGAGCCCGCGAAGGCGCCCACGGCCGCCAACGTCGTGAACAGCGCGGACGGCAGCATGTCAGCGATGCCGAGGCCGGCGGCGTCAAGAGCCGTAAGCAGTGGCGGCGGCAACAGCCGGAGATCGAGTGTGACTCGCGGCAGTTCAGGCGGTGCTAGTAACCTTTCCGCTAGGCTGCGCGCTTGGTTAATGGGCTTGCTTCTGGCTTCTTTTAGCGAAGGCGCTCAACGCGCAATCGGCGTTCGCTCAAATGAGAATGCTGTGCGCAGCATTCCACACCATTCTATTGTGACCTGTCACCCTTACGGGATTATTTGGGTGCCAATGCTAAGGCGGTAGTAATCGCCTCCTCTAATCGCTCGCGCGACGAGGCAGCGAGGCGTTCGAGTTGCAGCAGGCGCGCATAAACCAGTGGTGCATCGGTTTCATCAAGGGCTGCCGGATACGAGAGGATAAAGTCGACCAGCTCGGCTAGGCAAATATCGGAGAGGGCACGCCGATGCGCTTCATTTAGGGGCTGTCTAAACGGGACACGTGAAGAAACTGTGCCCGGTTTCCAAAGAAAAACGCCTGACGTCTCGTGAGTCCGTTCCAACCGGCGCAGATGATTTGCAATCTGATCTCGGATACGGGCGCCGGTACGCAGCCATCCGTGGGCCCTCGCTATCCGCTGGCCAAGAACATCTTCACGCAGCGGCGCTTCGTGTTCGATCACGGCATCGACCATCGCTTTGAGCGTCGATCGATAGGAAAAATCAAAGAAGGAATCGGAGTTCGCCGGAAACGCGGAAAGGTCCGTTGGGGAAAAGACGCGTTGCACTTTGTTGGCGTCGTCGGCTGGGCTTGGAGTGCTGACGGTCACAGATGAGGCAAGACGCGGATATTCCTTCACCTGGGCGAGCGCCGGATTAACGTCGGTTGTCCTGATATCATCGTGAGTTGCGACGCTGGGTGCCTCTATAGTGTCATCATCCTCCTCGCCTCTCGTAGCGGCTTGTTTTGCACTTTCATCCTCAACGGCACGAGCCGCGCGGCTGTGCGCCAATGCCTTTTCGAGATCTATGTGCAAACG
>JAUXWR010000054.1 GCA_030680075.1 Legionella sp. | reverse complement strand
CACGACCTGGCGGATCTGCGTCGGGTCGGTTTCGACCAGCGGCAGCGGCCCCGCACTCTTGTAGGTCAGCGTGCAGTGCCGCCCGACCGACGCCTCCAGCAACTCGACCATGCCGCGCACCAGCTCATCAAGTTCGACGCGCTCGGCCACCACCCGCCCGCCGCCGGCATAGGCCAGCATTTTCGACACCAGGTCGGCGGCGCGCTGCCCGCCGATCAGAATGGCCTCGGCGGTGCGCCGTCGTTCTGAATCGGCCGGCGCCTGGAGGGCCAGCAGTTCGGCATTGCCGAGCATGCCGGTGAGCAGGTTGTTGAAGTCGTGGGCGACGCCGCCGGCCAGCACCATCAGGCTTTCCGATTTCTGTTGCTCCTGCACGCGGCGCTCGAAGGCGTAGCGCTCGGCTTCGTTGCGGCGGCGGGCCGAGATGTCGTGCACGGTGACCAGCCAGCCGGCGAACCGGCGCCTGGCATCGCGTACCGCGGTGACCTTGACCTCGAAGTAGCGCGGCCCGGGTTCAACCTTGACGATGGCCGGCTGGCCCTCGGCCATCGACCGCTCTTCCGCCACCGCTCCGGCCCACCACGACACCACCTCATCGATGGGGCGGCCCAGGCTGGCAGTGGTGCAGCCGGTATAGCGTTCAGCCGCGGCGTTGATATCGACGAGGCGGCGCTGGGCGTCGAGCACCAGCACGCCGTCCTCCAGGCTGTCGACCACCATGTCGCGGGCGACCGGCACCAGGCCGAACAACTGGTAGCGATAGAGCGCCCAGGTGAAGCAGGCCCCCGAGATCGTGAATGCGATCGGCGTGAGGTCGGGACCCCCGGGCGGGAGGGCGCCCGTCAGGTAGAGGACGTTACCGGCCCACGGCGCCAGCGCCCCGGCGATCATCATCACCGACTGCCGCCGGTACGGCGGCGGGAACCGCCGCAGCCCGCGGACGAGAATCAGCGTGCCGAGCGCGATCAGGATGTAGCTGTAGGCGACGTGCACCCAGTACCACGGGCCGCCCGAGTAAATCAGCCGGCTGCCCATCGTCGTATCGATTTCCGTGATCGCGCGCCACAGCAGGTGGTGGTACTCGTTGGTCACGGCGAAGGCCAGCGTGAGGATGGGCACGAGCCACACCGCCAGGCGCAGCCAGCGATCGGCCGGCCAGGTCGCGCGGCTGTAGTGACTGGCAAACAGCACCCAGAGGGCGCCGATCGGCGCCACGCCCAGGTACTGCACCTTGGCAATGATGATGCGGATGGCGGTGTCGGCCGCTAAAGTGTGCAGCGCGCTCGTGAAGGTCCAGATCGCCACGGCCATCAGCAGCCAGCCGAACCACCCGCTGCCGGGCACGTCGCGGCGCGTGCGCGAGATCACGAACGCCCAGATCGACAGACCGGTCGCGATCAGCAGAAAAGCTGCCTGAAGCGTGGTGGGTAAGAACACGAAGGCTTCATTATTGACGATGCAATTCGTCCCAGCCCAACTGATCGACGGCGGCTGCCGCCTCGGCCGTCGCCCTGGCGATTTCTGGTAGACTGGAAGGTGCTGTAGGGGAGGGCCGCCCAGGGCGGCCTTCCGTGTTTTCAGGGCTAACGGGCCTTGGGCCTCACTTGTCACGGTTTTGACGACAGCCTTCAGTAACGTGCCGCCCCGACGGGTCAGTTTTGGACCGCGGGTCACTGCCAGCGGCCGGCAGTCCGCGAGGGCTGTGGCAAGCGTTCTCGCGTAGCGAGACGAGGAGAAGACGATGGGTCGGAAGTTGTACGTGGGGAA
>JAUXWR010000213.1 GCA_030680075.1 Legionella sp. | reverse complement strand
TCAGCCCCCTGACCGTACTAAACGTTTAGATCCCGGGAGGCGACCGATGCTCGAAGCCCCACAGCTGGTGACCGACAGCCGCATGCTCTACTTCACGTGGGTGCCCGCCGACCCCGAGGCGGTACGCGCCCTGGTGCCGTCGGAGCTGGCGATGGCTGACAACAACCAGTGCTTCATCAACCAGTACGTCGTCGACGCCGACGATCAGACCTCGGGCTTCGAGGCCTACTCGCTGACCTACTGCGGAGCGGACCTGTCGGGTCACGACACGCCCCAGGACGGGATCCCCGGCCGCTGGTGGACCCACTACTTCAACTCCAACGCCGACATGCGCGCCTACGCGGCCAAGCGCGGCGTGCCTGCCGGTGCCGGCGAGACCGTCCTGGACATGAAGGACGGCGTCCTCACGGCGACCACCTCGTCCGACGGCACGCCGGTCATCCGCACCACCGCGCGCGTGGGCGGCGATCTGTCGATCATCGGCAAGGGCCAGCTGCGCTACGTCACCGAGGTCGACGGCACGCTGACCAGCGGCCTCTACCCCTTCAACGCGCCGCTCGCCCAGCCCTGGGAGGTCCTCACCTTCGAGTTCCTCGAGCCGAGCCACCCGGTCTACGCACTCCGCCCGGCCGACCCGCTGGAGGTGACCTGGGGCTTCTACTCGCCCAAGGCGTCCTTCTGCTACCCCGGCGGCGAGGGTCCGCTGGCCACCCAGCCGTGAGCGACGGCGGCGGGGACGGCCAGGGCCCGTCCCCGCCGCCGCTCGGTGCGGCGATCCGCAACGAGCGCTAGACGCGCACCAGCTCGACCACCGGAATCCGCCGGGTCGTGGTCTTCTCGTACTCTGCGAAGCTGTCCATCACGGTGATCATCTTGTCGTACAGGCGTCGCCGCTCGGCCTCGTCCTCGACGACCTCGGCGCGGGCCGTGAAGGTCTCCGTCCCGGTCTCGACGGTGAGCTCGGGGTTGGCCAGGAGGTTGTAGTACCAGTCCGGGCTGTCCGGAGCGCCGCCCTTCGAGGCGATGATGTAGGTCTTTTCGCCGTCGTCGAGGCGGATCAGCGGGTTCTCCCGCTTCGCGCCGCTCTTCGCGCCGGTGGTCGTGATGATGGCCATCGGCTTGCCCTCGAACTGCTCGCCGACCTTGCCGCCGTTGGCGCGGAACTCCTCG
>JAUXWR010000211.1 GCA_030680075.1 Legionella sp. | reverse complement strand
CCTGGCGCCGCCACCGAACCGCGCGGTTTGCTCGGCAAGAAACTCGCCGAGATTACCCCCGGCGACCTTAAAAAGACCTTCTTTGCCCTGGGCGGTGCGGAAGCAAACGAGAACGCCATCAAGATTGCCCGCCAGTACACTGGCAGACACAAAATTCTGGCGCGCTACCGCTCCTATCACGGTGCGACGCACGGCGCGATCGCGCTGACAGGAGATTACCGCCGTCTGCCCGCCGAACCCGCCATTTCGGGCGTAGTTCACTTCCTTGACCCGTATTGCTATCGCTGTCCCTTTGGCTGGACCAAGGATACCTGTCACCGCGAGTGCATCAGCCACGTGGAAGAGGTCATCCAGCACGAAGGTCCCGACCAGATCGCGGCGATCATCCTCGAAGGTGTGACCGGCACGAACGGTCTCATCATTCCGCCCGATGAATACTGGCCCCGCATGCGCGAAATTTGCGACAAGTACGGCATCCTCTTGATTTCCGATGAAGTCATGAGCGGTTGGGGTCGCACGGGCGAATGGTTTGCTGTGGATCACTGGAACGTCACGCCGGATATCATCACCACCGCGAAGGGAATAACATCGGGCTACGTTCCGCTCGGCGCGGTCATTGTGCGTGAACACATCGCCAAACATTTCGACAGTCACATGCTCTCCGCTGGATTGACCTATAACGGACATGCGCTTGCCTGTGCGGCTGCGCTTGCAACCATCGAAGCCTACGAAGAGGAAAAAATATTCGACAACGCCAAAAAGGTTGGTAAATATCTTGGTAAGCGGCTGGAGGAATTGAAGGACAAACATTCGTCTGTGGGCGATGTACGCTACATCGGCATGTTCTCTGCGCTGGAGTTGGTGAAGAACCGTGAGACCAAAGAGCCGCTTGATATCACCGCGCTTAAGAATTTCCTGATCTCGAACGGCGTGTATGTCTTCAATTTCAAGAATATCCTCTTCGTCGTCCCGCCGCTGGTCATTACGGAAGAGCAACTGGATGATGGCTTGACTCTGCTGGATGAGGGGCTGG
>JAUXWR010000032.1 GCA_030680075.1 Legionella sp. | reverse complement strand
GCGCGCACCTTGAGGGCGACCGTCTTTTTCTTGGCCGCAGTCTCGTGCGAAGTTACTAAGCGCAATTTCTAAAATCCTTACGTTGAGTTGGCAGACTTATATCAAGTCGCACAATAAATTTCCAGCGGTCGGATGGCAGGCTGGCCTGTTCCCCTTGAACGCCTTCGATTCTTGGTGAAGTGCTGAACACGCTCGCTAAAGCTTCCTCACCAGCGACCGGACCTATGGCGCCAGGTACGTGCGGCATGATCTGCGGCGGATGGAGTGTCGTGCGGGCTGCATCGGATCGAGCGTTTGGCGTGGCTACAAGCCCTTGAAGCACGCCCGCGACGGCGTCGCCTGCCGCCGGATCTGGGTGAGCGGCAGGCCTCCACCGTCGCTCCGAAAGTGCTCGACCGCAGCCTTGAAGCACCCGCGCCCAGCGGCAAATGGACTGGCATGTCGAAATTCCCTTGCTGAATGCACTTGCATTAATGCGCGAAGTCTTATAGTGATCAATTGATCATTTCTAAATCGTGCGCTGGCCTACTCAAGTTGCGAGTCAATCAATTGGAAGCTGTACGCCTCATTCCAAAATGAAAGCCACCTGGCTCAAGGAGGCGAAAGAAAAATGAACTGGAGGAGACAATGAAGATGAAGAAGTCATTCGCTTTGGTCGCGATGCTCGTATCTTGTGGCATCTTCGGCCAGTCCGCAGCTCGTGCGGACGAGCCCTCAAAAATCAAGGTGGGAATTCTGCTCCCGCTGACCGGGACTTTTGCTGCAGTTGCCGAAACCCAGCGGGACGGCGCGCTGTTGGCAGTTGAGACCATCAACAAGAGGGGCGGTCTCAGCATGCCCTGGGGCAAAGTAAAGGTGGAAGGCGTCGTCGAGGACGATGAAGCGAAATTGGACGTCGGTGTTCGACGTTACCGGTACCTGGCGTCCCAAGGCGTCAAGGGTGTTGGCGGGCAAACTTGGGCGCCACTTGCGTATGCAGTCAACTCCGTGGTCGCCAAAGAGCCGATGCCGTATTTCCCAACATGCGTCATGGCCAAAGACGCCTTCATGAAGGGCAAGCTCGCAGGGTCGACATTCTCGGCTGCATACAGCCCCTGGACGGTCGGGTACATGGCCGGCAAAGCCGCCATCAAGGATCTCGGAAAGAAGCGCATCTTCTTTCTGGCCCGCGCCGATAGCTGGGGCTGGGACATGAGAGACGGCGCTACCGCTGCAGCCAAAGAATTCGGCGCCGAGATCGTCGGCTATGACGAGCTTTCGCTCGGTACGAGCGATTACACGACCACCTTGCAGAAGGTCCGCTCGGCAAAGCCGGATGTTTTCATCGCGGCTCAATTCGGCGGCGATGCCGTAGCCCTGTTGAAGCAGGTACAGCAAATGGGACTCAAAAAGGAAATGACTATCTTCAGTGCATTCATGACGAACGTGGTTGCTAAAGGCATTTCCCCGGAAGCACTCGATGGCGTCTATGCCATGCACTATTTCTACTACGACCTGACCGGCTTTCCGGACCAAGACCTGGTGAGGAGCGCCAAGGAATTCACCGATCTCTACCGTGCAAAATTCAATGCGCCGCCGGATTCATATGCGGTGATCGCCTATACCGCCTTCATGGAAATGTTCCGCGGCTTCGAGGCGGCCAAGTCTTTCGACCCTGCAAAAGTGACGTCGGCCCT
>JAUXWR010000031.1 GCA_030680075.1 Legionella sp. | reverse complement strand
TTACCCATGTACGGGTCCTGCTGGACGACGATCTCTGACAACCACTTGACGTTGGGCGCGCCGTACCAACCCGGCACGACCAGGCGGAGCGGTGCGCCCTGATGCTTGGTCAGGGGCTCGCCGTTCAGGGCATAGGCCAGGAACGGCGCCGGCTCCGAGGCCAGCGCCCGGGCGCGGGGCATGCTGCGGCCGTACTGCTGTTCGACGTCGAAGTTGGTGCCGCGAAACGCCACGGTCTCCTTGCCACGATCGGCGCCGAAGAAGACGATCTCCTGCGCGTCGGCCGTGAGGCCCGCCGCGTCGAGGACGGTCTTGAGCGGCACACCAGTCCAGCGGCCGTTGCCGATCAGCCCCTGCACCGGGCGACGATTGCCCGAGCATTCAAAGCCGGCAATGAGCTCGGTGCTGCCCATCTTGCGCAGCTCGTCGATGGTGAACACCTTGGGCGTGGTGACCAGGCCGCTGACTTTCAGCCGGTAGGCAGCCGCATCGATCTCGGGATGGCCGTAGTGCTGCGTCGTGAAGAACTGATCCTTCGGCGTGAAGGCGCCGCTCAGCGTCCGCGTATCGAACAAGCGGCGGTCGACCGCCGGAGCCGGGTTGAAGGCGGGCGGAAACTCGGTGAACGGCACCACCGTCTCCCCCTGCGCCAGCGCCGGCAGGATCCAGTCGAAACTGCCCGCCGCGCCCAGGGCCGCCACGGCCAGCCCGGTCTTCATCACGTCACGACGGTTCATTTCAGCCACGACAGCTCCTTGTGTTTTCCGACTCCCGATTCCCGGTTCCCGACTCCCGGCTGAATCAGCAAGTGACGCAGCGGTTGTTGTTCTTGGCGCCGAGTTTGGTCAGCAGCTCGATGGTTTCCGGAATGGCCGACAGGCGCTGCACCGGCCCGTTCGCCATGTCGACGGTGGTCTGACCGCTGCGCGCCACGGCTTTCACGTCGGCGCCCTTGCTGACCAGATACAGGATCATCTCGTTGTCGCCGCGGGCCGCCGCGTGATGGAGCGGCGTGTAGCCGTCGTTGTCGCGGTGATTGACGTCGGCGCCCAGCTCCTCGACGAGGTACTTGACCGCGGCCATCCACGACTCGGGCGCATGACGATGGGCGTTGCCGGCAAAGCCTTCGCCGTACTCCACGCCGGTGGCGGCGTGAATGGCGAACGCTCCGGGACCGCCGTAGGGGATCACCGGCGCGTCGTATTTCTCCATGTCCTTCTCGGCGGTCGGCATGATCGCGCCGCCCGCGCCCTGGGGCTGCGCGCCCGGGGCATCACCACCACGACGAACCTGCTGGCGCGGCGCGGTGGTCGGGATGTTCGGGTCGGCGCCGTAGGCCGCCAACAGTTTCATGGCCATGACGTCAACGCCGTAGGCGGCGCGCCAGAACGCGGTCGACCCCGACGTGTCGGCGAGGCCGCAGTTGCGGTTGCCGCAGCCGGTGTAGACGAGGTACCACGGGTGCGAACCAATCCGATGATTGGGGTCAGCGCCCTTGTCGAGCAGCGCCTGCATCACCTCGAGGTAGGTGTGCTTCTGCAGTTCCATTTCCTGCGGCTGCGGAAAGCGGGTGCGAGGCTGCCACGGGGTGTTGGCGACGGCCCACAGCGGCGAGACGCCGTTGTTCTTGGCCACGAGATTGGTGTTGGCGCCGCGCTTGACCAGCATCATGGCGGTGTCGAACTGGCCGTTGATAATCGCGGTCAGCAGCGGCGTGGTGCCGTCGCCGGCGTTTTGCTGATCGATATTGGCGCCGCCGTCGAGCAGCGCCTCGGCGGCCTCGACGTAACCCTGTCGCGCGGCGTGCAGCAGTGCGGTCATGCCACCCTTGGTGGCGACCGGCGGGTTGATCTCGTCGGGATTGAAGTTGGCGCGCGGGTTGGGCGGTTCGTTTGGATCGGGCGGCGGAATCTTGCCCGAGCGCATGATCTCACGCCCGGCCTGGATGGCGGACTGCACCTGGCTTGGCGAGGCGTTGCCTTCCTGATCCTTGCCGACGAAGGTGGCGAGCACCTTGCGCTGACGGTCCGCGGCGGCGCGATCCAGGGCGCTGAACTTGGGGATGTCGATCACTTTGGTGGTGAGCGCGGCATCGGCGCCGCGGGCCAGGAGC